>JAQUMN010000007.1 GCA_028718125.1 Kiritimatiellia bacterium | reverse complement strand
ATATACCCATTCGGGTTGCACTGCGTGCGTGCCTTCCGGCACGACAAACACGTTTGTGGCGCAGGCCGCGGATGCCCAGAGCAAACCCAAACCAAGTAGCGCACGGTTCATGACTCGTTCAAACATGGCGGCAATTGACATGGCGTTGTTCCTCCCAGATACGGCTTAGCCCACACGAAAAAATTTCAATTTGTATTCTGTTCCGCGCGTTTCCAACGTGTCACGAATGGACAATAGATCAAAAACAAAAAACATCGCCCGCCCGGAAGCGAGGCCACTGTCGACAAAAAAACGATATCAAAACGCCTCCTACCTGAAAAGCAATACCGCAAAAACTAAAGCGCACTGTGGGAATCCGTCGAACTTTTAAGCCTTGCCGGATGCCGGCGCATCCGGCAGGAACGCGCCGTATGCCTTGAGTTTCTGCCGCAGCCGTTCAGTATCGACTTTGTGCGTATTGCGCCCGCCCGCCGCCGCCATGGCGGCGGCCAGGCCGGCTGCTTCGCCCGTGGTGAGACAACAAGCCATAATCCGGATGCTGCCGTTGGTCTGGCGATCAGTGGAAATGCAGCGGCCGGCCACTAACACGTTGTGCAGTCCGTGCGGGGTCAAACAACGATAGGGCACGCCTACACTTTCGCCGGGTTTCAATGGACGCGCCAGTTGGGTGTTGATTTGCTTCAACTCCTCGATGCTTTTTCTGGTAAACGCCAGCGTCTGCTCCTTCGACCAGTGAATATCTATGCCGTAGGAATTCCGGCAAATTTCGTCCGGAAAACTCCGCGCTGCGAGATAATCTTCCACCACCAGCCGGTAATCACCCATGATGCGCCGGGTTTCCCGCGCCCCCAGCAGCCCTCCCGTCGCCGCCAGGAACGCGTTAGCGAAAGCCGGGTGGTACTTGGCGAAAGCGTCCCGATACTGGGCCGCCATCTGGCGGCCCTGCATCAGGGCAGCCGACACGCTTTCCGGATCGGTGTTGTCCACGTCAAAGACATGGCCGGTGTTGAATCCGTATGCGCCCGGACCCACCTGCATGGAACACGAATGCAACTCCACGATCAGCGGGAAGGCATCGTCCTGCAATGCCTTGTGCATGGGGCTGGCGGGATCATAGTAATGAATGCGCGGGCCATTAGATAATCCATAATCATCCACATTTGTGATCATGAAACAATGCGTGGCCGGCTGCATCTTACCGGCGGCATCCCCTTTTTCCACTGATGCGCCGGCCCATGCCGCCAGGTCGCCGTCGCCGGTGCAATCCACATACATGCCGGCGCGATAAGCGCTGAGGCCGCGTTTGTTGGCGACAATCAACGCCCCCACGGTATTTTCCGTGTCTTTTTCGACGGCGCAAACTTGCGTCTGGAACAGCACCTTGACCCCGGCGGACAACACCATTTTGTCATAAACCCTCTTTAACAATTCCGGATCAATCGCCAGTGACGCCAGCGGGTTGGCGGCCAACTGCTTTTTGGCATGCGGCGTGCCCTCGCGGCAGGCATCATAAATCCGTTCCGCCAGTCCGCGCGCGATGATCTGCTTGCGATCGCTGTAACCGCAGAACCACGGCACCAGCCCCATGGTGCCCATGCCGCCCAAGGCGCCGGTTGCTTCGATCAAAAGCGTGCGCGCGCCTTCGCGCGCCGCGGCTGTGGCGGCGGCGCATCCGGACGGTCCGCCGCCGGCTACAATTACATCCCAAGCGTCATCCATGGGCAGCGTGCGGGTTCCGAGAATACAGTCAGTCATGTTTTTTCTCCAAAGGCGGCAACTTCATCGCGATAGGCACACTCTGCCATTGCCCATCCGGATTGCGCTGCGCATCAATTCCGGATCGCGCCCGCGGGGATTCCGCAACCATACATTATATGCCGCACGCCGGCCCCGCCCTTTCATCCGGTCATCGGCCGATAACAACCATGCCGCGGCGCAGGAATTCATAGGCGCCGATATCCACGACGCGCTCGAGAATTCGCCGGTTGCCCGGAAGGTCCCGGGCGCCGTCCATCCCTTCCAGGTTCAGCCCCTTATTGATGCAGGGCGAATCCGAGGTCAGGCGGAAATCCCCCGCCGGATCCGCGAAGGCCGGGTAGCCGGTGATGTTGTCGGCGCCCAGCAACTCGTCGGGCGCGCAGCAGTTGGTGAACTCGACTTGATTAGTGTAGATGAGATTGTAGACCGCGTTGGAATAAATGATCGTATTAACGACAACGCCCGTCCCCGCAGCGGAGTAGGTTGGCACAGGTAAACCGCCGATCCCGCCATTGCGATTATTGACGACCGTGCAGTTCTCCATCCGGCCCCCCGCCCACATATGGACGGCGTCACAATTACCTGCATTTGAATTCCCCGCGATCAGGCAGTTCCGGACGATGCCTTGTCCGGTGCCGAAATAAAAATAAACTCCGCTGCCCCGCCGGATGCCTGATGTCGTTTGATAATTGGACACGATCATGCAGTTTTCAACGACACCGCCGTTGAAATACATGTCCACACCACCGCCGCAGGCCTTGGCCGTGTTGTAGGCAATCGTGCACCAGCGCGCCGTCACGGTAGTTGTCGGAAAGGGGGCAGTACCACTGCCATACATGTTTAACCCTCCACCCCCGTTGGGATTATTAGGATGTGACGCATAATTTGAAATTATCGTGCAATGCTCGATGATCCCGGTCGATCCGTTATAAACAAGCAGCCCGCCGCCGCGGCCGGCAGAGTTGGAGCTGACCAGGCAGTGCGTGATCTTGCCCAGCCACGGGGTCCATACCTGGATGCCGCCGCCGCCGTAGCCTATCCCCATCGAAATGTTGTTTTGAATGATGCAGTTTGTAACCAGGAGGCACTTGTAAATAGTGATGCCGGCGCCGAAGTCAGCCCCGGCGCCGTTCTGAATGGTCAGGCCGTCCAGGACGGCGGCCGCGTTGCTGACGACCATCACGCGGTTGCTCAAGGCCTTGCCGTCGTTGTTGCCGTCCAGGATGGTCTCCGCGGGCGCGGTGGCGCCATCCTTCCAGCTGCGCAAAACAACCCCCTTGGTAATCATCAGCTGGTTGGTCAGACGGTATAGTCCGTTGGTGATGAATATGATATTGCCGTCGTTGATGTCGATGGCGTCATGCGCCTCCTGGATGTTGGTGGCGGCCGTGGCCCAGTTGGTATATACCCATTCGGGTTGCACTGCGTGCGTGCCTTCCGGCACGACAAACACGTTTGTGGCGCAGGCCGCGGATGCCCAGAGCAAACCCAAACCAAGTAGCGCACGGTTCATGACTCGTTCAAACATGGCGGCAATTGACATGGCGTTGTTCCTTCCAGATACGGCTTAGCCCACACGAAAAAATTTCAATTTGTATTCTGTTCCTCACGTTTCCAACGTGTCACGGATGGAAAAATCCGAACGCACAGCTTTCCTGGAAACTGCGCGTTCGGATTTTTTCGGCCATCCTTCAGCGCGAGCCCATTGAGCAAGAACAACTTATTTTAACAGCCCGCCAACACTTTCCAGTGCCTTGCTTGCGCCTTCGCCGACAGCCTTGCCGGCTCCCACAGCGCCTTCGCCAACGGCTTTGCCCGCATCCACGGCGCCTTCCCCGGCGGCTTTGCCGACATCCACCGCGCTTTCGGCAGCGGCTTTCCCGGTATCAACGGCGCCCTTTCCGAGGGGCATAATGCCTTTGCCGATTCCCGTTGCAGTGCTGCTGACCGTTCCGCCAATCGCGCTGAATATCTGGACGATGACTTCTTGCGGTGTGGCGCCATCTGATTCCTTGCCGATATCCGTAAGATGGATTGTGGGCAGAGGAATAGGCGCGCTATGTCCGGCCATGCCTATGGTGCTCACGTTAATGTTGCCGCTCTCGATCAGAAAATCGTTGATTTGGACTTTCTTGCCCGCCTTGGCTTCCTTGGCCGGCTTTTCGGCCTGTTCAGGTTGTTCCGCGGCTGGAGTGGATGGCGCCGCCTTGTTCTGGATTGTCCCGATGTTGCTGCCTTTCAGCCCGACTTCGTAGGTAATTTCCGGCCTGCGCACGTAAATGCGGTCAATAACCAGCACACGGGAGAAGAGCGAAGACATTTTTACGTCTACCGCCACGTGGTTCACACGGATTGCCTCAGGCGTATTGAATCCTTCCGGATTGCCGATAACCAGTTCATCCAATCCGAAGTGGCCGCTCAGCATATTTACTTCAACGTTCTTGAGCGATATGGGCACGCCCAGCGCCTTTGGCCCGGCGGCGTTGACGGCGCCCTTGATAATATGCCCCGCAAATATGGACAACGCCACCAGCAGCACGACCAGTATGACCACCACGCCGATTACCGCTTTCAACAATCTTTTCATAGTGATGCCCTCCTGTTCCATTGCTTGATACCGACCATTGAGTAATAATCACCATCTGTGGACCGTTGCGCGCCATCACATAATCGATGAACGTCTTGATTTATGATGCCGCTAGAATAGTGCTCGCCCGCTCAGAATTCAAGCCTATTCTATACCGGCTCAAAAATCAATCACGGCCGCGTCATTCATTCTGAAACCAGCGGCGGCGCAGAGCTCCGCCCTCCAAGATCGCAAAAACAATGGCATTCCTGGAGGGGCAGCCTGCCCGCCATAGTCCGGCAGTTGCCGGACGACGGAGGGAACTCCCGCGAGACCGTTCTTGACACAGCCCTGAATATCAATCCGATTCAGACAAGTTGGCCTGTAAACAACGAATTCTGGCTATTGGTCGAAATAATCCCGTCCAACAGCCGGCCGGCATTGGCAAACGTCTGCTCAGCCACCCAGTCGGGCGTCCGCCCCAGGATGTCAGCCACGCCCGAGGCCACCAATTTTAAATTCGCCGGTTCATTTACCGCGTCAGCCGCGCCGGCCGGCGGCAGGTCAGGGCTGTCGGTTTCGATCAATAAGTGATCGGGCGACACCGCCGCCAAAGCCCGGTGGCCACGCTTGTTTCCAGGATGCGTGACGGCGCCGCTGAATGAAATATACAAGCCCATTTCTTCCAGAGGCTTCACCATTTCCGCGGAACCCGAATAGGAATGGATCAGTCCGCCCCACCAGACCCCGCCTTCCCGGCTTAAAATCGCCCGCAACCGTTCCCAGGCTTTTAGGCAATGCAGGCTGACCGGCCGTTTCAGCCTGCGGGCCAGGCGCAACTGGGCGATAAACACGGCTTCCTGCTCCTCGTCGGCGCGAGGGGTTACGGCATGATCAAGGCCGATTTCGCCGACGCCCGACGGTTGCTCAGATAAAAATCGCTCTAATGTCTCCAGCCAGTCCTCTTGCCGTCCTTCCATATACCAGGGATGGATGCCAAAGGAAGGCAATATTTCCGGATGCGCCTGTGCCAGGGTAAGGACGGCGCCCCAGTTGCGTTCATGGCACCCGCAGCACAGCATGCGCCGGACACCCGCGTGTTTCGCCCGGTTCAGCACCTCAGCCAAGCGGCCGGCCAGGCGCTCATCCTGCAAGTGGCAATGGGCATCGAATAGCGGCGGCATTATATATCACCAATGATTAAATGTAAAAAACTAATCCGTATCCCCGCTTTTGAGATAATCGCCGGGCTGGCTCAGACCGCCGCGAGGCGGGGAAGACCACGGCAATATTTGAATTTCGTCGGCGCCAATGGGCGAGGAAGAAAGAAAGAGCACGACCCGCAATCCGTCGGTAAAATATGGATCGCCCGTAAGATTGCGCCGGGGCGCCAGCGGAGTCGCAATGGTTCCGCCTTTGATAAAACCGATTCGCGCCACGCATTGCGCAACGATCAGGTCCTGCACCAGGCTCCAGCGGGCGCCATCCACGTCGGGATCGATTTCATGAGTGGTCAGCCATGCGGTACGCGTGGTGAGATGAACGCCGATATCCCGGCTGATTTGGCCGGCCCAGATTTGCTGCCCGTCGAACGACAGCGGCGTGAGCCAAAGGCGCAAATGGTTACGGGCGCGGATGGTTTCACGGACCTTCTGAAATGCGGCATCCTGGGGACGGTTCAAGAGGAATAAAGGGCTGACGGGTGAATAGCGGTAGGTTGTCCCGAAGACAAAGGCCGAGGTGGTGTGGAGCGCGGTGGAGGCGTCGAGCGTTTCCGTTTCGTCCCATCCGGCGGTGATCAGCGCCGGGAAAAGCACGTTCCAGGAACCGACGATGAAAAAATTGATGGGATCTCCGGGGCGCGCCGATCCGGCGGCAGTCGTATTTGAAGGCCAGGCCGCCAAGGTGCTTCGCAAGCCGGCGATATCCAGCAGGGAGTTGTGGTTCGTGGCCGCCAGGGATTCGGGAACGCCCTGCAGAGAATTGTCAAAACGGCGGTGATCGGTGCGCAAGCGTTCGGTCGGGATCATGAAATCAAAGCGTTGCAACGACCCGGTGCTAAGTAACGCTACGGAAAAAACACGGCTGCCTTCGCTGAGTACCGTATAAATAAAACCGCTTTGATCGGTTAAAGGCGGTATGTAGTGATCGAACGCGACCTCTTCAACGCGAATTTCCCGCCGGCTGCGCTCGTTCGCCGAAATAAACATATGGCGAAAGCGGCGGGCGACTTCGGCGGAAGAATAATAATCCGGGTCAATGAAAGCGGGCAATAGCCAGTAGGGTCGCGTCGAGCGGTTCGCCACACGGATCCACACGGGCTGAATGTTAGCGTTTTGGAGGGGAAGCCCCCAGTGTTCCTTCGTCTGCGCATCGCCGGGCAAGGCGATCCATACGGTCAAATCGTCGTGCGTCTTGGAAAACGCATTCTGCATCCACCTGGTATCCGCAATGGGGCGCGGCAAACTGGAGGTGGCGCATCCACCGGTCAACATAGATACGCATAACAAAAGAGCAAATGCCCATGCCATGGGAGTCCACTGTAACACCTGACCGGCTTCCGTTCCGCAACGCTTCGCGGAGCATTGACGGCACGCGGACGGAAGTATGGGCGCACTGCTATAGAAAGCATCGGCCTTAACCCATCCCGACCGCAAGGAGTGTCGGGGTGTCGAATATCCGGGTTTTTTCAGTAAAAACATATAGGAAGACATTATCCTGATTCAGTGCCAAGGAATTTCCCGCCATTGGCGGATCCGTCTTCCATGGCGGACAATCCGTCTTTGTTTTCATTCCGGGCGTAGAAGAGGAATCTCGCCGCGAGAGATCCCTTCGACTTTGCTCAGGGCAGGCTCTTCACTGCGTTCAGGATGACAATCCGAACAGAATAAAAGTCGCCCCGCCTTGCGGGGCCTAATTTGAAAGGGATGTCCTACCCGATCTCCCGTTTCACGAGTTCGGCCAGGGATCCGGCCAGGCGCCT
This sequence comes from Kiritimatiellia bacterium, assembly GCA_028718125.1. Classification (GTDB taxonomy): domain Bacteria; phylum Verrucomicrobiota; class Kiritimatiellia; order JAAZAB01; family JAAZAB01; genus VSJD01. The sequence goes on along the minus strand of JAQUMN010000007.1, from coordinate 121,110 downwards.
GGTCAGGTCCGGATCCATACTTTCCACCATAACACGGCAAATGGCCTGCGTGCCCGAGTAGCGCACCAGCACGCGCCCGGAATTGCCCAATTCCACCTCGGCCTTGCGGATGGCCGCCTGCAGGGACGGAATGGAATCGAGCGGCGGCTTACGTGATACATTTACATTGATCAGGTGCTGGGGCGCGAGCTGCATAATCGCCGCCAATGCGGACAGCGGTTTGCCGGAATCCTGTAAAATTGCCAGGAGCTGAAGCGCCGAAATGATGCCGTCCCCCGTGGTGTGATGATTGAGGAAAATGATGTGCCCGGACTGCTCGCCTCCCAAGATAGCGCCGCGCTCCAGCATCATTTTAAGCACATATCGGTCGCCGACATCGGCCGCGGCCGTCTGGATATCCAGGCGGCGCATGGCCTCGCAAAACCCGAAGTTGCTCATGGGCGTGCTGACGACAAGGTTGTTGCGCAGGAGTCCGCTTGCCTTCATGGAATTGGCGCAGATAGTCATGAGGTGGTCGCCGGTCAGCGCGCCCCCCTTTTCGTCAACGGCGATCAGCCGGTCGCCGTCGCCGTCAAAGGCCAATCCCGCCTGGGCGCCGGTCTTCACAACTTCCGCCATGAGCGCTTCGGGATACATGGCTCCGCAATGGTCGTTGATGTTCATGCCGTTGGGGTGATCGTTAATCGTGATCACCTCCGCGCCCAGCTCGCTGAAAATAACAGGGGCCACTTTATACGTGGCGCCGTTGGCGCAATCGAGCACGAGCTTCATTCCGCCCAGGCTCAGGTTGTCCGGAAACGTGTTTTTGCAGAACACGATATAGCGCCCGATGGCGTCATCAATGCGGTGGGCCTTGCCGATTTCGCTGGCAGTAGGGCGTATATCCTTGATGCGCTCGGTGCTAACCAGGCGTTCGATCTCATCCTCGACCGTGTCGGGCACCTTGAACCCATCGCGCGAAAATATTTTTATGCCGTTATCCTGGTAGGGATTATGGGAGGCCGATATGACCACGCCGGCGTCGGCGCGCATGCTGTGCGTGATAAAAGCGATGCCGGGGGTCGGCATAGGACCCACCAGGAGCACGTCCACGCCCATCGAGCAGATGCCGGCCGTCAGGGCGTTCTCGATCATATAGCCGCTGATGCGCGTGTCCTTGCCGATGACGATGCGGTGGCGGTTATTGTGCCGCTTGCAGATATGCGCCGTGGCGCGCCCGATGAGCAGAGCCGTTTCCGCGGTCATGGGTTCCATATTGGCCACCCCGCGCACGCCGTCGGTTCCAAACAATCGTCCCATGGATATATTCCTTTCTAACGCGGGCTGTGCCCGCAATATTGCATGTCTGCACGGCATAATTCGAACGCATCCCGATCGCGTAACGCACCGGGACAGGGCGGCGCGCTTTTTCAAAACTTTTTGCGTGGGCGCGCAAAAAAACGGAATGGCCGATCAATCCGCCAGTAATTCCCGCATCGCTTTCATAATAACCTCTTCGACTTCAGGTGCAACGCGGGAAGCGCGCGATGTTTCATATCCGCCTTCAGGATAAGATTCCTTTATTCCAACGTAGCCGGGACCGCAATCACCATAAGCGGTCACGAGCACATTGGCCGACGGGTAAATTTGCCGGGCGGCAAGCTGGTATTCAATCAACATTTCCCCGGGCAGATGCAAAACACTTGTGTTTCCAATACGCAGGCAGGTTATGTCAATCAGACAACCGGATTGCCGGCGGCGTTTCCAAACCAGATCAAGGGCCGCTTTAATCCTGTTTTGACGATTTTCATCGGCGTTGTCGATTGTTTTCAACAGATCATCATCCGTCTCACTGAGGATTGACGCGCTTACCGGCAGGGCCACGGGTTTAACCCGCCAGCGCAAGTCATTGTCTTTGAGAGGATATTTTCTGGTCTTTGCCCAGGCCGCTTCCATGCCTTTGAGCAAACGTTGCGCAAGAATCAGGCGGTTTCTCGGCGAGCGGTCGTTATATTTCCCGGCCGCGATATTTCCGCCGCATCCGTTAAAATGCAAATGCGCAACATCCGGCAGGGTTGATTCCCGGATTGAACGCGCAATGCCGACAAAATCGGGATTTACTGCGCCGTCGCCGTAAAAGCTCTGTGGATGCGTGGCGTAATAAGTGAGCGAAGCAAGGGGCTCGTCTCCGTTCCAAAAGCTCAGATTCTGAAGCCAGGGATCAATAAGCCCTTCCGGCAATGCCCGCAGGGCCTTATCCTCGCATGCACTCCAGCGCACCTGGGCAACGCGTCCATCACTGCCCAGAATGCGGCGGTTCGATGCTACCCGGAATACGATTGCTTTGCCATAGCCGTAATGGGTGACTGGTTTTGCCGCTGCCAATGCAGCGCGCAGCGCAGCGGCGGCAGCCCGCGCGGTGTTCTCCGCAAAAGACGTGTCTTCCATTATTCCGGCAACGGATTGCAGGTCAGCAAGTTCGTTCCGGGAAAAGCAATAACTGGGGGCATCGTGCGGATGGTGCGTGTGAACAGCAACCCGCTCTGTGGTTGTACCGGCCGCTTCGGCCAGAATTTTTCGCCAGAAATCATGGCCGCCGTTTCCAATTTCAACCCAGTCAACGGTACAGATTACAATCGGGTCTTCCGCGCCGGTGATTAGAATTCCCCTGACGGTCAGCGGCGCGGCAATTTTTTTTGCCGGCTTGACCAATCCGATGCACAGCGGCGCCTTCAAGGGCGGGGTGGCATCGGTTTGAAACATGGCAAGCTTAATCACGGGGTTGATTTCCTTGTGAAATTGTCGTCAGCAGGCCAAAGCGCCGCGATAACATCCACCAGCGACTGCAGCCAGGCCGTGCCGGCGGCGCGTGCCTGGGGACTCAATGCCCGCACCGCGTCCAGGTAGCTCGTACCGGGGGGCGAACGCCCCAACGACTTTAACAGTATATCGCGATCCCGGACCGATCCTTTCACGCCATCCAATCCGGCCAACGTTGCGCGCATCATCGGCCAGCGCTCAATCAAGGAGCGCTGTTGCCTGTAAGGCGCCGCTGCAAGATCATGGCCATCGGCTTTGGCCAGTTCCAGTGAAATCGGCATTTTCCCGGCCAACTCTTCAAGGCGCTTGACGCGCTCCTGCCAAACGGCCGCCAGCCGCGCATAAGCGCCGGCCAGACAAGCATCCTGAAACGGATCGGCTCGCATAAAAGTTGCGCGGACGTCACGGTACCAGATGCGCAGGGCATTGATATTGCCCATATATATCAAGTTGTTAACCACGATCCGCTGAATTGCCCGGTAAGCGCCCTGGCGATATGGCGCAATCACCATTGCAACAGCCGGTTTGGTCGTTGACGCAGCCGTTGCCGTCGGTGCGGTCCGGGAGAGGCACAGCCCGGGCTGCAGGACATCCTTGCGGAGAATTGTGCCGGCCGCAACAACCGTGCCGAACGCCAAGCGCGTCGGCCCCACCAATCCTCCCTGTCCGCCCAGAAAAATCGGCGGCTGATCCAGCATAACGCCCCGGGGCACGTCGCCGATGAGCGAAGCCGTGGCCTTGTCCTGGTGCGGCGTGTAGTTGAAATGGATGTATGAAGAGCCCACTTCGCTGTGATTGCTCCGGCTCGTGCCGCCGGCCATCAGGCAATCGCAGAAATTGATCAAACTGCCCAACACCACATAAGGAAACAAAATGGTCTGCTTGAGGCCCACCGTATGGGCGCCTCCGGCCTCCTCCTCCACCAGCGTGCCGGGGCGGACGTAAGCGCCGTTGGCCATGGCGGCGCCATTCAAAAAAGTGGCCTCGCGAAAGGCGCCGCCATGAAGCCTGACGCGTTCACCCAGCTGGCAATCGGCAAGCGTGACCGGAGCTTCCGCGCCCAGTTCACATCCCGGCCCCACGGATGTTTCTTTACCCATGAGGCGGCACCCCGGATGGATCGTAATGCCCGGGGCAATCCGATCGGGAACGACATCCCCGCCGATAAACACCGTTTCCGGCTGGGGCATCTTGACGCCGTGCGCTATCAGCGTGCATACAGGATCCGGCAATTTCTTTGACATCTTCCCAAGCCTCCCTTGTTGGTAAAGCGTAAAGCGTTGAGCGTTGAGCGGCAAGACGAAAATAAATAATTTACTGGTTGACAGGCGCTACAATCTTTAGCACTATTACCGCGAGCAATTCCAAAGAAGGTTTTTTTTATGTTCAGCCGTTTTTTTGATTTTTTTTCGAACGACATCGGCATTGACTTGGGGACAGCCAACAGCCTGGTCTATGTCAAGGACCGCGGGATTGTGTTGCGGGAGCCCTCGGTTGTGGCCATCCAGACCGGCACCAACCGGGTACTCGCCGTCGGCAATGAAGCCAAGCGCATGCTGGGCCGAACGCCGGGCAACATTACAGCCATCCGCCCCATGAAGGACGGGGTGATCGCGGATTTCGAGATCACGGAGGCCATGTTGCGATATTTTATCCGCAAGGTGCAAAGCAATCGGATCATGGTCCGGCCCCGGATAATTATTTCAGTGCCCAGCGGCATTACAGAGGTGGAAAAGCGGGCGGTCAAGGATTCGGCGACCCATGCGGGCGCCCGCGAAGTATATTTGATCGAAGAGCCCATGGCGGCCGCAATCGGGGTCGGTCTCCCGGTGCAGGAGCCGGCCGGCAACATGATCGTGGATATCGGCGGAGGCACTACGGAAGTGGCGCTGATCTCGCTGGCCGGGATCGTGTTCAGCCGCAGTGTTCGCGTGGGTGGCGACGAAATGGATGAGGCGATCATCCAGTACATGAAGCGAGTGTATAATTTGATGATTGGCGAACGAACCGCGGAACAAATTAAAATCAGCATCGGGTCCGCCTACCCCCTGCCGGAGGAAACCAGCATGGAAGTCAAAGGCCGCGATCTTGTGGCCGGACTGCCCAAAACGCTGACGTTGACCACGGAAGAGGTGCGCGAAGCCTTGCATGAGCCCATTTCCACGATTGTGGAAGCCGTCCGTTTTACGCTTGAGCGCTCTCCGCCGGAATTATCGGCCGATCTTGTGGATCGCGGCTTGGTCCTGGCGGGCGGTGGCGCTCTCTTGCGTGGCATTGACAAGCTCATTGCCGAGCAGACCGGTTTGCCCGTGCACGTGGCCGACGATCCCCTGAGCGCGGTCGCGGAAGGCACAGGCATGGTCCTGCATGAGCTGAAGTTCCTGCGTAAGGTGGCCAGTACGCCATTCTAAGCCTCGCGCAAACGCGCGGCAAACACAACGGCGTGGCGGTCGCTTCTCGTAATAGCCTTTCATCGCAATACGCCTTCAAGGCGGCTCGTTTATTTTCGTCGCCGAAACCGCTTGGAGTTTTGGCGTGAGGCGAAGTTTTTATATTCTAATATTGGCAGGCATTTTGATTGTCGTTATAATCAATTTGCCCGGCTCCACTACCGCCCGCGTGAGCACCTTTCTGCGGGATGCAATGCTTCCCCTGGCCCGTCCCATGGCACACGTTCTGACGCTGGGCCAGGGCTTGTTTCTAGATGAATCGCAGACTGCAAACAACGTCCAACTTCTGTCCGAAATCGCCCAATTGCGCCTGGAACTGCGGCAAGCGCAGGCATTGGAGCAGGAAAACCGCGCCTTGCGCCAGATGCTGGGGCTTTCAGCGCACATCGACCGTCGCCTGATTGCCGCCGAAATCATAGTCCGGGACGTGAACGCCTGGTGGCAGACGGCCCGCTTGAACAAGGGACTGGCTGACGGCATCGCCCTGGACATGGCGGTCATTACGCCGGAAGGCCTGGCAGGACGCATCATCCGGATTTCCAGAAACACTAGCGACGTTCTGTTCCTGGTGGACCCGGCCTGCAGGATATCGGCCCGGCTCACCCGTTTGGATGCATGCGGCATTGTTCGTGGCCAGGGGATGTCTTGGCGCGGCCAGGCTTCCTGCCGGATGGACTTCATCAGCAAAGCAGTGCAAATCATGCCGGGCGATGAAGTGATCACATCCGGACTTGGCGGCATGTATCCGCCCGGACTGGTGATCGGGCACGTTGAAAATGTGCGTCTGGATCATTCGGGATTGTACCAGTCGGCCGATATCGTGCCGACATCCAATTTCCGGTCACTGGACTTGATGTTTGTGGTAAGCCGCGATGAAGGCCCGCAAGATGCGAAGGCGGAGGCTGAATGAATGAGTCGGGCCAAAGGCGGCGACAAAAATCCTGGATTACCGACCCAGGCTCCGCCGAGGCGAGTCAGGTCGGGAATGACAAGCAACGTCTGCCCGTTCTGTCATTCCCGCGAAAGCGGAAATCCAGTCCAAACTTTGTCCACTGGAGGCGGATCCGCCTCTGGCGGAAAATTCCTTAGCATTGAATTAAAATGATGAATCTTGTCATAATGGTCGTGGCCCTGCTGGTCGGTGCCGTTGTGCAACAGGCGTTGCCGGGACTGACTCTGTTGGGTCAGGCCAAGGCGCCGATTGTGCTTTGTGTCGTGCTCTATTATGCGTTCCACCGCTCACTCGCGCTGATGGTGTTGGCGGCCATTGCCGGCGGAGTGCTGTGCGATAGTCTTGAAGCCCTGCCCATGGGTTATTCCGCCGCCGTCTTCAGTGTGCTGGGGATCGTTGCCTGGTTTTATCGCGACGTGGTTTTTAGCGCCCGGGGCGTCACGCACATGGTGTTCGGCCTCCTGGCCGGCGTGGGACTTACGATCGGCCTATACGGCCTTCTGCTGATCGGCGGGGAGAGCCTGCGGGAGGCAGCCTGGAGCTGGATTGCGTTCAAGGCCATCGGCACCGCCCTGCTGGGCATGATCCTGGCGCCGATCATATTTACCGTTCTTGAACGGCTTGACCGGTTGACGGGTAATATTGTTATGGAACCTTCTTCATGAGCTTGCATCTGACAACACACGAACTGGCGCGCCTGCACTGGCTGAAAATCATCATCCTGCTGGCGCTGGGCGTTCTGGGGATCGCGCTCTGGAACATGCAGGTAGGGCATGGCGAGCATTATACGAATAACTTGGAGCAACAGTCCGTGCGTCGCATACGCATCCCGGGTGTTCGCGGAAAAATATATGACCGCCAGGGCGTATGCCTGGCCGACAATGCGCCCAACTACGGAATTGCCCTCTACCTGGAAGAACTCCGGCCGGCGGGCAAGCGGCGGAACACGGCCGTGGACATTTGGAAAGCAATTCACCAAATCGCCGCCATCATCGGATGCCCGCCGCAGATTGATCAGGCCCAGATTGCCGATCACCTCTACAGCCGCAAAGCCTTGCCGCTGGTGGCCTGGCGCCGTGTGGATGGACAGGCCCTGGCCCGACTGGCGGAAGCCGGAGCGCGCCTGCCGGGCGTTGATATCGTGGTGGATGCTGACCGTGTTTATCCCCAGGGACATACTCTTACCCACTTGCTGGGGTACGTGGGCCCGGCGGATGTTCAAAGCGAAGAGGATGAGCTCTACCATTATTATCTGCCGGACTTGACCGGTAAAATCGGCCTGGAAAAAAGATTTGACGAGTTGTTGACCGGCAGGCCGGGTGGCCGGTTGGTCCAGGTTGACGTCACCGGCTTTAAGCACGACGAAGCGGCCTTACGCGAGCCGATTCCCGGCGGCGATTTGAAACTGGCCATAGACCTGCGCATTCAGCGCTCGGCGGAACAGGTCATGGGCGACACGGTTGGCGCCGTGGTAGTCGTGGACCCGCGCAATGGCGACGTGCTGGCCATGGCCAGCGCCCCGGACTTCGACCCGAATCTGTTCTGTCCGAAAATTACACAGGGCAATTGGGATCTTTTATTGAACGATTCCCGCAAGCCGCTCTTTAACCGCGCCCTGAACGGGCTCTATGCGCCGGGCAGTATATTTAAACCGCTGGTGGCTCTCGCCGCCCTTGAGCGGGGCGTGGATCCCAATATATCGCTGGAGTGCCCCGGCTATTTCGAATTAGGTGATCAGCGGTTTGCCTGCTACATGGGCGAGGCGCATGGCCGCGTCGATTTCCGCCGGGCCATACGGGTTTCCTGCAACGTGTTTTTTTATCAGGCGGGAGTGAAATGCGGGTTTGACGGCATCTATTACATGGCGTTGGCAGCCGGTATTGGCAATAAAACCGGAATTAGCCTGAACGGCGAAAGTGCCGGACTTCTGCCGGGCAAGGCATGGAAGCGCCAGACCTTCGGCGAGGCATGGCGCGATGGCGACACCTGCAATATCGCGGTCGGCCAGGGCGCGCTCCAGGTAACGCCCCTGCAAATGGCCATGCTGACGGCGACTATCGCCAACGGCGGATATCTCTATCAGCCGCGTCTGGTCCTGGCCGCGCGCGAACCGAATGAACAGGAATTCAAGGATGTCCCACCGACTGTTGTCCGGCGCATGCACTGGTCGGCCGACCATCTGGCTTTGGTTAAAAACGGCATGCGCGACGTCGTGCAGGATGCGGAAGGCACCGGCCGCCTGGCCAGGCTGGAAGGCGTCGCCATGGCCGGCAAGACCGGCACGGCCGAATATGGCCGCAAAGGCGCAAGCCAGAAGCACGGGTGGATGATTCTGTTTGCGCCGTTCGAGCATCCGCGCTACGCCGTGGCCATTGTGATGGATGACGCCATTACGGGCGGGATTTCGATTGGCCCGCGCATGCGCCAGCTAATGAAAGAAATTTTTGACGGGGAAGGAAACGGCTGAACCATGACGGAAGAAGAAAACATCGAACATCGAACATCGAACACCCAACTCCGAAGTGTCCGAACTTTCATTTTATATTCGATATCACTCTTGTCCAAAATAATAATATCAGAATGCGTGAAATCGTTGATAACACAGCAATATCTTGACGTTGTCGATTGATGAGACCTAATCCTCTCCCTTGGGAGAGGACTGTGGTGAGGGGGCGCATTTGCCGGCATTCCCCTCACCCTAACCCTCTCCCAAGGGAGAGGGAATGTTGTTTTGGACATCACTGATTCGATATTCGATGTTGGATGTTTTTTTATGAACTTTTTTTCCCATTTGCGTCCTTTGCGCCGGCTGGATTGGATCCTGGTGGCCGTTATTCTGGCGCTCCTTGGCATCGGGACGGCCTTCATTTTCAGCGCGGGCTACGGCAACCCGGATCCCTTGTACCAGTCGTTGTTTCACAAACAGATTTATTGGTCCGTTTTGGGCATAATGTTTTTCCTGTGGTTTGCGATCATTGACTATCACCGCTGGACACGCCTGGCCTGGTGGCTGTATGCCATCGGCCTGATCCTGCTGGTGTTGGTATTTGTGCCGCACATCGGGTACAAAATGTATGGAGCACAGCGTTGGCTTCAGCTGGCCGGGGTCCGTATACTTCAACCGGCGGAACTTATGAAGCTGGCGATGGTCATCCTGCTGGCCCGCTTGTTCGGTTGGCCGGGAAGAAATATCCGCCGCGGGCGCTTAGTTGTTTTTGGCCTGGCACTGGTGCTGGCGCCCATGGCCCTGATCATCAAACAGCCGGATATGGGCACGGCGCTTGTTTTTCTGCCCGTCCTGGCCGGAGTTATGTGGGCAGCCGGCGTGCCCGGCCGGAGGCTGGCCGCGTGGGCGGCGCTGGGGCTTGTGCTGGCCTGCGGCGCGCTGGCGTTCATCATCATCCCGCCCAAGCTGGGCATGGATGAGCACCGGCACGAGCAGCTTATGCACAAGATCGGCATCTCGCCTTACCAGCGTGACCGGATTACGGTTTTCCTGGATCGTGACCGGGATCCGTTAGGCGCCGGATGGAACAAGGCCCAGTCCCAGATCGCGGTGGGATCGGGCCGGCTTATGGGTAAAGGATATCTTCAGGGGACGCAAAATCTTCTGGGGTTCCTGCCGCGGACTGTGGCGCCCAACGACTTTATTTTTTCGGTGATTGCCGAGGAAAAAGGGTTTGTGGGCTGTGCCGTAACGCTGGCGCTGTTCGGTTTCCTTTTGGCAGCGCTTTTGCGGGCGGCGGAATCCGCGATCGACAAAATGGGCCGCCTGTTATGTGTGGGGGTTGCGACAATGTTGTTCTGCCATATCTTCATCAATATTGCGATGACCATCGGCCTCCTGCCGGTGACGGGAATTCCCCTCCCGTTGATCAGTTATGGCGGAACATTTATGATCAGCACAATGTCAGCCCTGGGAATTGTGCAAAGCGTATATATCCGGGGAGAATGGAGATAATGTCAAGACTATGAAAGGATTTAATTTTATGTTCCCATTCCGTCAGAAAAAAAACATTAACCGGAAACAAATCATAATCAGCGCGGAGACCCTGCAAACGCGCGTGGCCGTGCTTGAAGGGGGTAAGCTGGAGGATTTCAAGATTGAGCATCCCTCTGAGGAACGGATTGTCGGCAGTGTGTTCAAGGGGCTTGTGCAGAACCTGGAGGACGGACTACAGGCGGCGTTCGTGGATATCGGCCTGCGCAAAAATGCCTTTATCCATTACTGGGATATGTTCCCCGAGGACGTCTCGCGCCTGGAAGCCATGGAGGGGGTGTCCGCCCGGTCCATGCCCCGGCGCCGCCAGTTTACCCGTGAGGATATTTCCAAACATTTCCCGGTGGGTTCGGAAATTTGCGTCCAGGTTTCCAAGGGTCCCATCGGCACCAAGGGGCCGCGCGTGACGGCCAGCCTGAGCATTCCCAGCCGCTACTTCGTGCTAATGCCGGGCAGTAAACTGCGCGGTATTTCGCGCAAAATCGAGGATGACAAGGAGCGCAAACGCCTTAAAAAAGTGCTTAGCCGCCTGCCGGTGCCCGAGGGGTGCGGACTCATCATTCGCACGGCCGGAGCCGGCGCCGCCAGCACGAGCTTTGTGCGCGACATGCGCTCGTTGCTCGCCACCTGGCAGGATATTCAGACGGCATCCCGCGAAAAACACGCCCCCTGCTGTCTGTACCAGGAACCCGATCTCGTGGAGCGGATCGTACGCGATTCCGTCACCGAGGATCTTGACAGCATCGTCATTGATTCCAAGGCGGAATACGACCGCATCAAGGCTATCCTGGCCCACATTTCGCGGCACGTGCGCGGCCGCGTCAAGTTATACGAAGGCGCCCGCCCGATCTTCGAGAATTTCGACGTTGCGCGCCAGATCGCGGATGCCTTCCGCCGGAAGGTCACGCTGAAATCCGGCGGGTGCATCATTTTCGACGAAACCGAAGCCCTGATCGCCATTGACGTCAACACGGGACAACACAAGGGGGGAGCCAACCAGGACGACACGATTCTGCAAGTCAACCTGGAAGCGGTGCAGGAAATTGCCCGTCACCTGCGTCTCAGGAATATCGGGGGACTGATCGTGCTTGACCTGATTGACATGCGCCACAAAAAGCATCGCAACCAGGTCTATTACGCGCTCAAAGAGGCGCTCCAACGGGACAAGGCGCGCACGAACGTATTGCCGATTTCGTCAATGGGCCTCCTGGAAATGACGCGGCAGCGGGTGGAGGAAAGCATCGAATCCACCATGTATGTGGACTGTCCCTATTGCCACGGACGCGGGAGCGTCAAGTCGCCGCTCAATATGAGCGTGGAAATCCAGCGCCGGATTTTGGCCATCCTGCGCAAGCATCAGATCGAGGAAAAGGAGGTGCCGGAACTGCGTATCACGGTTAATCCGACCATTCTCAAGCGCTTACGCGAGGAGGACGAGGCCCTGCTGATGGATATGCAGCAGAAGTTTAACGGGCGCCTGAACTTCCGGGCGGACCCCGTCTGTCATATGGAGGAAATCTCAATCGTAAACGCCGTGACCAACGAGGAACTGTATGCGAATGCGGCCCATGAGAAGACAACCTGATTTGTGCTTGGTTTGTCGGCCGGAATGATGATAAATATTACAAGTTGCTAACGACTGTGGCTATCAGAAAATCGAATCATGGGATGCAGATCAAAAGTTTGCTGGGGAATCTGGCTCTGTGCATTGGCCTTGGCAGGGGGCGCCCTGGCCGCAGAGCCGAATGCGGTGGACGTGTCGCCCTGGTTGTTGAAGGCTGACCAGATTACGGACGCGCCGGGTTTGATGGCCAAGCTCCGCAATGCCGAAGACCCCGTTTCCGAATACTTTTTAAGCGCCTGCTCACCTGCCACGCGCCGCCTGCTGGCCGGTTACCAGGCGAACACCACGCCTTCGCCTGAACTGATCCAGGCCGTTGTCGGCGATTTCGATCATTTAATATCCGAAGATCTCCTGTTCGACGGCAAGCTTTTCGACGATGTTGTGTTATCGCCGCGGACCCGGGAACTGCTGGATAGAGGGCCCGGGGCGGTGGGCCTGGCCCAGCTTAACCGGCGTCTGCTGGAAGACGCCTATTCCAATGAAATCGAACCCGGATTGGCTTTGCCCTGTTTTTTACAGAGCAAAGACATACTGGAACCCCGCGCGCTTGCGATCAATCTGCGCGCCGCCAATGATCCGGTGGCGCGGTACCTGCACGACTGTTTGAATCCGGCAACCCGCCGACAGCTGATGGACTATACAGGCGCCGCGCAGCCCCCGCCCGTGCTTCTCAACGCTCTGATTACGGCATTGAATCAGGTAATCCTCAACAAGGCTTTATATGACCAGGGCCGGTTTGCCGAAGTAAAGCTGAGCAAGCAAACCAAGCTGCTGATCGATCAGCATTCCGAGGGGGCTGACCGGGCCGTGCTGAACCGGCTCCTTCTGGAAGACGCCTATCCCGACGCCATTCGGCGGCACATCCTCTCGCCGATCGAAGTGCAGGCCGACAGCCTGGAGTATGAGCACGAAAAGAGCCTGATGATTGGGTCCGGGCATGTGGTCGTGCGCCAGAACAACGAATTCCTGCGGGGCGACCATGCTGTCGTCAACATGCAGAGTTACGATGTGCTGGCGGAAGGCAACGTGACCTTCGAGCGCGGCAGTGACATCTGGGTCGGCAATAAACTGCGCTACAATTTTAAAAGCCAAAAGGGCGATTTCGGCGGTTTCAACGCCTACCTGGAACCCTTTTATGCCAAGGCCGAGTCATCGCACCGGATCGGCGCCGATGAATATCTGCTCGAAAATGCCATTCTGAGCACCTGCGAGGGCGACCACCCGGACGCCTATTTCAGGGCCAAAAAAGTATGGATCACGCCCGGCCATCATGTCCGCGCCCAGCACATCGTGCTCTATGTCAAGGGCATACCTGTCATGTACAGCCCATACTGGAACCAGAACATCGGCGACAAGAATTTCATGAGCATCGTGCCGGGATACAGCAGCCGGATGTACGTGTTCCTGTTGACTGCGTTCAATTACCGGATTAGCCGCAAGGTAGAGGCGGCATCGCACGTGGATCTCCGCCTGCGGCGCGGCGTCGGGCTGGGCCAGGATTTTATGTGGTCGTCCAGCGGCAACGCCAAGGGGCTTTCCACGGAGCGCAATTCCACCCAGCCGGACGATGACTTCTGGTATATAGGCAGTCAGCTGCCCATGAGCGGGCCTCGCCAGGAGCAGACCGATGAGGACACCTGGGCCGGCGACTTCACCTCGTATTACATCCACGATGCCTGGCCCGACGAAGGCGACGATACCCAGCCTTACGAAATTGACAGCGAACGCTACCGCCTGCGGCTTTACCACAACCAGTCGTTCGACGACCAGAACTATTTAATGGCTCAGATCAATTACCTGAGCGACCCTAAAATCATTGAACAGTTCTTCCGGGAGGAATATAAAGTCAGCCCGGAGCCGGACAACTACATCGTGCTGGGGCACCGCGCCGAGCATTATACCGCCAGCCTGATGGTCGAAAAACGACTGAATGACTTTTATACCACCGTCGACCGCCTCCCTGAATTGAAACTGGATTTTTCGCGCCAGAAATTGTGGGAAACGCCGCTCTATTACCAGGGCGATACGGAAGCATCCTATCTCCAGAAGAACTGGGAATCCATTCTTACCAATGTGGAAGATTACGCGGCCGGACGCTTTAACACGGCGCACATGATCTACTACCCGGTCAAGCTGGCGGGTTTCCTGAACGTCATCCCGCGCGTCGGATGGCAAGGCACATGGTATTCCAAGACCAAGGAAGACTACACTAACGTGACCACCGTCACGATGCTCGACACAAACAATGTGCCGGTGGTGACTTCAACGACCAACATACTGTCCCGCGAGACAGGAGCCAAGTTCCGTTCATTGCCGCAACTGGGACTGGAAACGTCCTTCAAGGCCTTTAAGGTCTGGGAAACGTATCCCGGCGATATCATCAACAACGTGCGGCACATTGCGGAGCCGTATGCCAATTATACGTTGGTACCCGAACCTAACGTGACCCCCGACGAACTCTACCAGTTCGACGATATCGATGCGCTCGGCAAGGCCAATCAAATCCAGTTCGGCATGCGCAATAAAATCCAGACCCAGCGCTACAACAGGCAGCAAATGAAAAGCCGCGGGGTATACGACCTGATCAACGCCGACATATGGGTGGTCTATCGCCTGGATCCCGAGCCATACGAAAATGTGTTCAGCAACATTTGTTGGGATGTGCGCTCAACTCCCTTTGACTGGATGGAATTGAAAATTGACGGGGCCTACGACCCATACTTCAGGGAGGTGCAGACCTTCAATACGCGCCTGGCGGTGAATGACGGGACCCTGTGGAAATATGTCGTCGAACATCGCTTTGAAAACGGCAGCAGCAGTTTGCTCAACAACGAGTTCACGCTGGAGCCTTTTATCAACTGGGAATACAGCATCTATGCCCGCTACGAATTCGACGACTCCAACATGCAGGCCTGGGGCCTGACCATCCAGCGGACCATGGAATGCATTGCTTATAAAGTCGGCTGTGAATTCCAGGATAATTCGGGCACCGGTCAACAGGATGACTATACATTCTGGGTCCAGTTCTGGTTCACCAAGTTCCCGAAAGTGCGCATGGATGTCGGATTATAGCAGGTGGCCGGAACAGCCCGGACGCTAAATAGATACCCGTATTGTTTGTTCAACTTGATTCGTAAATCATAATATAAGGAGTGGATTAATGAGCACATCAGGCAAGCAGCGGTTCATCATTGCAGGACTTGGCAACCGGGGCCGTGATTCTTTCGCCCGCGCACTGCTGTCTTTCCCCGACCGCGGTCTGCCGGAGTTCAAGCAAAAGGCCGAAATCGTCGCTTTCGTGGATATCAATCCGGAACGTGCGCGGGTTGCCAACGAGGTCCTGGGCACCCGCATCCCCGTGTTTGCCGGGTTGGCGGAAGCTGCGTCCAAACATCCCGCGGATTGGGCGATTATCACCACGAACGACAATACCCATGCCGATATCTGCGTGGAAGCCCTGCGGCGCGGAATGAGCGTAATCGTGGACAAGCCTCTGGCCACTAGCGTGTGGGAATGCGAGCGGATCGTTGCGGCCAGCCGCGAGGCGGGCCGGCAGGTGGTGGTCGGACACAACATGCGCTACAACGAACACATGTTTCAAATGGCGCGCATGGTCAGGTCGGGGGCGATCGGCAAGGTCCAGCAAGTCGAGTCCGGCGAGGTCCTCGACCTGACTCACGGCGGTTCATATTTTCACCGCTGGCATTCGGAATTCAGCAAGTCCTCCGGTTTGCTGAACCATAAGTGTTGTCATCAGCTGGACATCATTAACTGGGTGATCGACGATCGTCCGGTTGGAGTCTCAGCCATGGGCGACCGGACTTATTTTGTGCCGCGTCCGGATTTGAAAGCCGGCCCGCGCTGCAGCCAATGCGCGATTGCCAAACAATGCCCTCATTACTGCAATATTGACGTGTCTTATCCGGGCGGCCGGCCGGAAGATGAAAAGCGCCTGCGCCGGATGTATGTGGACGTTGAGCACGTGGACGGCTTTATCCGCGACGCTTGCGTTTTCAGCGATCGCAATACGATCAACGACCATGAAGTGCTGAATATACGCTACGCGGGGGGTGTGCTGGGATCGTTCAGCCTTATGACTTTTGCGCCGCGCGAATACAATTATTTTTATTTCACCGGCACCGAGGGCCGTCTGGAATACAGCGTCGTTTTTGAGCCAAACGAGAAATTAGATGATAATCGCAGCGGCGCCGAGACGGGCTTTTTTGCCAACGAGGGCAAGCCGCAAATCCGGTTGCTGCACAAAGACGGGAAAGTCGAGTTCATCAATGTCAAGCGACTCCACAAGGGATACGGGCATGGCGGCGCCGATGTGAAGCTGATTGCCAGCGTGCTGGGCGTGCCGATCGAGGGCGTGGACCCCATTCAGCGCGCCACGCCGGAACAGGCCCGCAACGCGGTGGCTATCGCCGACATGGCGGCCCGTTCCATTGCCGGGGGCGGCCGTTATGTTGCCATTGAAGAGACCGGGCGAGATCGGCCGCCGCTTCCGCCCAGCGCCAGGCGCAAGGGCTGAAATAAAATTCGTGCGATAAGTTGGCCTTAATCCGCTTTA
Organism: Kiritimatiellia bacterium; assembly: GCA_028718125.1. Taxonomy (GTDB): domain Bacteria; phylum Verrucomicrobiota; class Kiritimatiellia; order JAAZAB01; family JAAZAB01; genus VSJD01. The sequence goes on along the minus strand of JAQUMN010000007.1, from coordinate 104,712 downwards.
AGGCGCCGGTATCGCTCTATATTTCCCCGGACTCCACGCCGACAATTCTGGCATTATCGAAGTCCTTCCTGATTACGGCAAATTGGCGTCCTGCATTTTACGTGTCCGGAAATAGGCCACCTGGTAATTGGCATACACCCCGTTCCGCGCACGATAGCGCTCATCATAATCCGATGCCAGGCGCCGCAGGTCCGTGCGGTTCAGCAAATGGCCGGACCGGGAGAACGGTCCACCGGTCAGGCCCTGATCGTGGAGTTGACGTAACAGATCCCATGCCGAAGGATATACCTGGCGCCGGCTTTCCTCGCGTTCTTCTTCTATGTGCAGTCCGGCGTGTGCCAGCGCGGCACGCACGGTTTGAGTCGTCGGCAGTCGATGAGCGGGCGGTTTGTGCGGCGCCGCGCGGCGGCGCGCGGAGTGAAGCTCGGCCAGCGTGCCGCGCACCATGAGGGCAAACACCAACCGGCCTTGGCCGGCCAGCATGCCCATCAGGTTCTCCATGACGCCGGACATGGGATGCATCCAATGCAAGGATGAACTGCTCGCAATGAGATCGTACGGCGACTCGGCGTGGAACTTGTTCAGATCGGCCACATGGCAATGCAGTCCGGAAACGCCTGCCAACCGCGCACGGCATTGCGTTACCATGCCGCCGGCCATGTCAAGGGCGTCAATCCGGGCGTGCGGAAACAGGCGACACAGATGCGCCGTCAACAAGCCTGTGCCGCATCCAATTTCCAGAATATGATTTGCGATCTTGTCCCCATCCAGCATCGCGCTCAGGCGTTCAGCCACAGCGCGCTGGATTGTCGCGGAGGCGTGATAGGTCGCGGCCGCGGCCGAAAACCGTGCGGCAATAGCATGGCTTGCGTTATCTGGCTTCACCGGAAAACTCCTTGTTCCATCCGATCATAAAATTAAACCACAAAAAACGCAGAGAACACAAAAAACGATATGATATATTCACGCATATCTTCAATCCGTTTTTTCTACGATCTTTGCGTTCTATGCGGTTTATTCTGCTTCGCCGTTTTTCACGCCAGGAAAGCGCGAATATCCGCCGCCAGGAGCGCCGCCGCATGGACTGGCAAGGCATGGCCAAGACCAGCATAACACCGCCATTGACTGATGGCCAGGGAGCGGCTCAGCCATTCGCCGGCCTGCCAGGGCACAATCCGGTCTTCCCGGCCATGCACCACCAGGGTCGGTACAGCGAGTTGATTCAGGCCTTTGCGCACATCAGTGCGCTGAAGATAATCTAATCCCTGCCGCAATTCATCGCGGTCCAGCATGGCGATATCCTGCGCCCGCGTGTTAATCCCGGCTGCGGGCACACCTTGGGGCGCATGCACCTGGTTATAATAGGCGGTAAGCACGTTATCCGGCGTTTGCCGGAGCCCCAGAGACATGGCGCGCAGAACCGAGACGCTTACGCCAGGCAGTTCGTCGTTTCCCTTACAGAACCGCGCCGTGCCGCTGATAATCGCCAGGCGCTGGAATAGTTCCGGATATTTTCGCGCCGTTTCCAGGGCAACCATGCCTCCCATGGACCAGCCGATTACGCCGATGTGTCCGTCAAATGGCGCCAGCAGATTATGCAGTCCCATTGCATATCGTGAAAGATCGGGCAAGTGCGGCAACATGGCGTTGGCCTGTGTTTTCCACAATTCGAGCGTCGAGGTGACTTGAACAAGATGGCCTTCCAAGGCCTCTTTCAGGGGGCGCATCGCTTTGCCCGTATGGGCCCAGCCGGCAATTAAAATGAGCGGCAGAGCCGTCACAACAGCCCTTCTTCCCGCGCGGCAACTGTCAGAATATCCGCTGCCCGGTCCAGATCTTTCGGTGTGTGCAAGAGCGTTACGGAAAGCCGCAAGCGCGCCGTACCCGCCGGAATGGTGGGCGGACGGATGGCCGCAGCCAGGATTCCATGCTCCCGCAGCCGGCGCGCGAGCGCCAGCGTCTTTTGATTATCCCCGATGATTACCGGCACAATCTGGCTGACGGAATTTCCCGTGTCAAATCCATCCGCTTGTAGGCGCGTGCGAAACGTTTCGGCGCGGCGGAGCAGATCTGCGCCCATTCCGGGGTTCTTCTTCAGGACATCCAGCGCGCCCAGGACAGCGCCGGCGGCCGGCGGGGGCAAACCCGTGCTGAAAATGAACGAGCGCGCCTTATTTACCAGCCAACGTTTCAGCGTCTCCGATCCGGCGATGAATCCGCCATAGGCGCCCAGCGTTTTGCTGAGCGTGCCCATGGCCACCGATACGGCCTGCTGGAGTCCCCATTCTCCAATAAGGCCCGTTCCTCCGGGGCCCCATACCCCGGTGGCATGTGCTTCATCCACCAGAAGCATGGCGCCATGCTCTTGCGCCACGCGGGCCATGTCGCGCAGGGGCGCCAGGTCGCCATCCATGCTGAACACGGATTCGGTTATGATGAGATCGCGAGCGGAGGGCGGCTTTTGGCGTAACAGGCACACCAGGTGATCCACGTCATTGTGTTGAAACCGATGGATCTCGGCGCGGCTGAGCGTTGCGCCATCAAGCAGGCTGGCATGCGCCAGCTTGTCGGCCAGGACCCGGTCATGCCGTCCGGCCAGCGCGGCCACCGTGCCGACGTTGGCCAAGTAGCCGCTCCCAAATACCAGAGCCGCCGCATATCTCTTGAACTGCGCCAGCCGGGCTTCCAACTCCGCGTGACACTCGAGCGTGCCGACCACCAGCCGCGAGGCCGTTGCGCCGGCGCCCCAGCGCCGCAAGGCGGCCACGGCCGCTTCTATGACGGCCGGGTTGCGGGCCAGGCCCAAATAATCGTTGCTGGAAAAATTAAGAACGCGTTGGCCATCCAGCATGAATGCGCCGCCGGAGTCCGGCATGACCCGCAGTTGGCGTTCCAGCCCCTGCGCGCGGAGCTGGGCCAATTCTGTTTCCATCCAGGTTTCGTCCGTCATGATGCCGTCCTGCCAAGCGCGGTTCTTGCCGGCAATCCTAGCGACCATTTTATTTGGCCGGTTATTTGATCGCGCACGCCTGGCAGGCGCACGGCGGCCTGAACCCCTGCCGGTAATGCAAGTTTCACCTCAACCTTTTCACCCTTAACCTTCCAACCAGCCCGAATCGTTCCTTGCGGTGTCGGCACAACAACCTCGGCAAATCTGTATTCCGGCATAATCACCGGCTGGTAAAGAATGTTTTTCCATCCAACCTCGTTCTGCAAAATACCGCCCAATGTTCCTGCCAAATGATACAATGGATGCGCCGACCAGGCATGCGTCACCGAATGCGCGCCGAATTGCATGTCAAATGTTTCCCACGTGCCGCCATACGGTATCATCGGCATCCATTTCTCCCGGATATGCCGAACCACATCCATCCCATAACCAGAACGTTTTAACACTTCGTATACATAGGTTACCCAGTAACTGGATGGCTTCGTGCCGGGAATTTCATTTCCGTGCACGTATGGCAAAAGACATTGTTCAATAATTGCATTCTGCCGGGAAGCATGCAAACCGCACAATATCGCCAAAGTCTGGGTATGAATTGAATAACGTCCCACTCTTTTGCCGTTTTCCGCCAAACCATCGCAAAACATCTTTTCCTTTTCATCCCAGAATGCCGCGATCACTTTCCGGCAATGCGCGCGATACTCTTTCGCCAACTCGGCCTGTTGCCGCCGCATTCCGGCAAGGCGCGCCAGTTCAGCCAGCTTTTCAAGCGCGAGCACATACCATAAATTCAACAGGGCCGGATTGCCTTCCCGATACAAATCGCTCCAGTCCAAAAACAGCCAATATCGCCGGTCAAAGCGCAACAGCCCATTTTGGGATTGTCCCTCAGTCCGAAAATAATGCAACACCCTTGCAATCCTCCCGAACTGCTCCTTGAATAAGCCGATTTCCCCGGTCTGATAATAATAATCCCAGATCGTCAGAATCCAGGTAAGCGCAAAATCCGGCAAAATGCAGGTGTGCGCAACCGTCGGCGCATGGCCATAAGTCAGGCCGTTGGGAACTTCCTGACGGGCGATTGACCGGATGCCCCGCGCAAGCAGACGAAAGTCGGCGCTCAAATGAAATGTGCTCTGCGCCTGCACGCGGGCATCGCCCCACCATTGCGCCTGCTCGCGCCAAGGTGTGTCAACGTAGCTATCCAGCGAACAAACCCGCTGGGTCTGCATACATATCTTGTAAATATCGTTTGCCGCCCTGTCCCCGGATTTGAATGCGCCTTTGATCTGCATGGGATAGACAGTTTCACGCAGATGCAACTGAAATTGCAGGCGGCGCTGTGTATCTCGCACAATCATGGCCAAATAGCGGTGACCAATCATCTGAAAAAATTCATGCCGTGTTTTGCCCTTGCGCAGAATCAGCCGGGCTGACATTGCCATGGCGCATCCATCCCGCGGGTCTTCCAACGCCGGGAACCCATTCGCGGCAAAAACTTCAAAAAAGAAAAAGTCCAGAATCTCGCCGCCGCCTGCGCCGTTTACATACGCAATCAGTGTCCCTATGGTCGGACGTCCCAGGTCGAAGACAATAGCTTTTAAATTTCCGTTCCCCGTAGCCGGAATTTTCAATCCTGCCGCCCCGCCGTCGGATTCGTCAACCCGTTCCCACTTCAAACTTTTACGTTCCCGGAACCAGGGCAACGTCAGGTTCGGGTCCGTTTTATACTGCGCATCACATCTCCCGGCGCCTTGTGCCACAACCCGCCGATACGCCAACACGTTATTGCTTAAATTGGGAATGCCGCGCGGCTCCAGCGAATGCCACGGCATATGTCCGTATGGGCGCCTGGATAAAGGCGTTTTCCAGCTGCAAGGGCGACGTCCTGATCTGATCCATTCCTGGCCGTCAACCCGCACATCCATCCATTCCTGGTAATTTAATTGTATGCTCAATTTGGCCGTATCCCGTCGATTCCCCGTTGATATTCGTCCAACCCAGCCTTCCCCGCTCAGAATTTGTTTCCCGCAGATTTCACCGGCGCAGATCATCCCGCAGGCCGCCTGATGAAGATATTGAAACGTACTGCATCCGGGATTATAGGCCCGCACACTGATCCAGTTATGTCCGGGCCGCGCGTATTTACCCAGATCATATTCGTCATACGGCCAACTCCATTGGTAGCCCCGCGCCGGGCCGCGGCCGACATATTTCCCGTTGAAATAAAGCAGGTAGCTCTGATCCGCCGTGATGGCCAGTCGCGCCGGCTTCCTGTTGCGTTTGACCTGGAAATCGTAACGGAAATCGGCGTATGCATTCCGGCAATCCGCATATATCCCGCTCGGCCATATCCAATCGGCATGCTTCAGTAAAGACGCATTTTTCATCGGTAATATCCCCATGTAATCATTTTCTGGGTAACGGCAAAATTGCGTGGAGCTGTTTCGTTTAAGCCACGTCAATCAGCCGGTAGCGGGAGCGCCCTACCCCATGCCGCTCGAGCGCCCGAATTTGCAGGAACGGGTCCTTGCCGTGAATTTGTTCGAGCAAGTGACGGCCCTTCGTCAGCCGGCGGCTGCCGATCAGGCTCCCGGGAATAAAATGCTGCGCTTTGATCGCTTTGAGCGTCGCAGTTTCGACGGCCACCATGTCCCCGGAGACCATAACCCCGATATCCGGGACGATGCTTGGCGAGCTCAGGCCCCAGCAGTCGCACAGCATGGAAATGTTGGTCAGCAGGTTGATGTGCAGAATGCGCGCCCGATCGAAGGAATCCAGGATAGTCTTGGTCGTCACGGCCATGCCTTCCTGGAAATGGCGGTAACCGCCCCGCGCCCGGATCGCCAGCGCGCCGTGCGGGCAGGCCGTCACGCAATGGGCGCAGAACCGGCAATCATGCCAGAAGAACGAGACGGTTTTCTTTTTTTTATCCAGGCTGATTGCTCCGGTGTCACAAGCCTTGACGCACCGGCCGCACAGGCGGCAGCGGTCCCTGAGCCAGTCGATGCCGCCGCTTAAGGCATGCAGACGCCGGCGCGTGACTCCATCCACGCATCCCATGGCGATATTCTTGCAGGCCCCGGCATAGCCGCAATTGCCGTGTCCCTTGATATGCGACAAATTGATCAGGCAGGGCGCATCCCAGATCGCGCCAAACACGCCGATTTCATCCAGACCGGGGAAAGCCACTTTGCGCTTGACGGCATACGCGTCGTAAGGCCCTCCGGCGGAGACGATCGGGCAGCCCAGCGTTTCCGTCGTATAGCCGCGTTCGGCTGCCGTGGCGATTGTGCCGAACATGCCGTCGACGACGAAGGGCTTGCCCCCCGCCGCCTTTACGGCCTTGACCACGATATTGACAAAAACCGGGTGGATCATGGTGAAGCCGAGCCCGCCGCCCAGGTGCATCTTGATGGGCACCCAGGCGCCCTGGCACAGGCGCTTCAAATCCACCTTGCTCAGGATGCGCTCCAATTTGGCCGGCAGACTGGCTTCCGCGTCCGCACGCTCGACATGCGCGGAACCGAAATAAACGACGGCGCCGGATTTTGCGTTTTTACTTTTGGGATTCATGGTGTTTTTGGGCATGGGCCTTTATTCTGGATTCTGGTTGCTGACTTCTGACTGTTAAGCAGTTAAGCGGTTGTATGCATATGCTTCCGGTTTATAGGCCGGGCATTTTTTCTGCGCGAAGATCGGCTGGAACCGGGCAAAACGCTGAATGCCTTTCTCCAGCGGGATCTTGACCCACTTCGTGCCGATAAGCGGCTGGGCATACCGTAAAAAGTCGTCCGTAACATCGATCTTGTTGGGACTCAGCCATTGCTTCGGGAACGCCCGTTCGCTGTTGGCCACCTGTTCCAGAGGCGCTTTGTCAAAGCGCACGGAATATTTCCGGCCGGGTGTGCGCAGGATGGTGGACATCCAGCCGTTGCCATCCTTGCAGGCGATCTCCACTGCATGTTGTCCCACCTGGTAAGCCTCATCCAGGTCAACGGTGGAGGCGAATGCCGAAGTGGAGCGCTGATCGGTGCCGGAGACCTGCCCGCGGGCAAATCCGCGGGTGGCTAATCCCTTGTCATTCAGATAGGAAACAACCACCTGCTGGGCGGTCATGTCGCTGGCGCCGAACTCGACGTGCCCGAAGGCGTCTTTCGCCGCGCCGATATCGCCGACATCGAATCCTTCGCTGAGCGCCACGATGCAGCGGCCGCTGCGCTTCAGTTCGTCGTTGACGTTGTCCGCCAGCTGTCCGAGCGTCAGCCCGGACTCAGGCATGTAAATCTGCAGGGGCAGTTGGCGATGAGGATCGGCCAGGCGCGCCGCCGCCGGAATGAACCCGATTTTACGCCCCATCATCTGGATCACCAGCACGGGGTCGGAAGTGCACGCTCCCGCGTTTTCCTCGTTGGCGTTCTGGATCAGGCAGGCCCAGTAACGCGCCACCGACCCGTAGCCGGGCGTGTGGTCGATGAGCTTGAATTCGGAATCGCCGACGTCGTTGTCTATGGTCTTGGGCACGCCGATGGCGATCAGGTCGAGGCCCTTGGCGCGGGCCATCCGGCTGATCTTGTGCGCGGTATCCATGGAATCGTTGCCGCCGATATAGAAGAAATAGCCGACGTTGTGGGCCTTCATGACTTCAATGACCCGATCGAAGTCGCGCGCTTGCGTGTCTTTTAGCTTATAGCGGCAGGTCCCGATGGCGCCGGCGGCGGGCGTGGTGGCCAGCAGGGCAATTTCCTTGGTATCCTGGGCGGATAGATCGAGCAGTTCCTCCTTCAGCACGCCTTCAATCCCGTGCCAGGGGCCATAAACTTTGCCGAACTGCGCGGGTCGTTCCATGCAGGCGTTTATGACCCCGCGCAAAGAATTGTTAATGACCGGCGACGGTCCGCCGGACTGTGCCACGATCGCGTTCTTGGACATGGAAGGCATTCTTTCGTTAAACAGGTGAACGAATAAAACGCCGCCATTATAGAAAACAGGAGCGAATGCACAATCTCCAAAATGGCGCTGGCACTATGGTTTCAGGGGCGCGTCAAGAACGGTCTCGTGGGAGCTCGCTTCTCCATGGATGTCAATTTTTTTTGATATTGGAGGGCGGAGCGCCTGCGACGCCGCTGGTTGTCAGCATGGATGACGCAGGCGTGTCCATGGCCAAGAAGGGCAAAACGACGGTCAGGCATACCAGCCATAGCGGTCAAGGGCATGGATCATGGAGCGGATATTGGCCGGATGCATGTCATCGGTCAGGCTGTTGCTGGATGAGAGGATATAGCCCCCACCCTTGCCGACAGCTTCGATGCGTTCGCGCACCTGCCGGTCAATGTCATCCGGCGAGCCGGACACCAGATCCGTCATGAAAATATTGCCTACCAGGCATACGCGGCCACCATAGAGCCGCTTGATCTGCCCGATATCCATGACGTCCGGCTGGATCGGATGAATAGCGGCCTGCCCCAATTCCAGCCAGGCATCCAGCAGGGGGCCCATGTTTCCATCGCTGTGCGAAATGAATGGACGGGTAAAGGAGCGCACCACGTGCCGCTCTTTCGGCAGAATATGTTTCCGGTAGAACTCCGGCGCAAATATGGGTCCATTGTTAAAGGCCACGTCATCGAACCCCCAGATCACATCGAAGCCGATGTCTTCCATGATCGGGACGACGCGCGCCGTCCAATCGGCATACGCGTCATGAATGCAGCCGATTAATTGCGGATCGTCGCTCATTCCATAGGCGAACGCTTCGATGCCCATGCTGAGCAAGGTGGCGCCAATGCCCAGACGCACGCAGGCGACGGCACAATAATCTTCCTTATGCGCCACGAACTCGCGTGCATTGGCGATAAACCCGGCATCATCCGGCGGCGGCAGTTTGAAAAGGCATTCGAAGTCGTCACGGCTGCGAATGAGCCCGTCGCCGACCATCACGGGAGAGCCATCGGAGGCCTTTTCCATTTTAGAGGCAAACACCGGAGCGAATGCGGAAAAATTGATGTTGTCCTTGCCAAAAACCCGATTGACTTTCTTCTGCTCCTCGGCCAGTTCGGCGCCGCGCTGGCGCGGGAAGCCGTCCGGCGCCACCGACCAGTCTACCCGGATGGGCTCCCCGCACACGACGGAAGCAATGCCGTTGCCCACGATACCTTCCATCCAGGGGACCCGGTCGGGGACCGTGCGCCGGAGGGCGGCCAGAACGCGCTCGCGCGGCGTCAGGCGTGATTTGGGCTTGGCTGTCGTATTCATCGTGGTCGCCGCAGATTTCAGCGCTGGGCAGGGCGCCCCGCGCGGTTGTCAGGCTATATGATCTTAATACGCAAGGTCGATTGCTTTACGAATCCGGCCGCGAGGTCGGCAACGGTAAAGACGACTTTCCCGTCTTCACGCCGGAAATCCGCGGATTTATCCCCCGCCATAATCTGTTTGACGGCTTGCTTCGGGTCGTCCAGCGCAAAGCTCATTTGCCGCTTTTGGATGCCGACGGGGAAATCCACGGTCACGTCATATTCGTTGGCGCCCGCGGGCTTAATCGCGGTCCGGCGGCGCAACAGAATATAATCGATCACATCTTCAGGCGTCGCCGCCCACAGGCGTCTATCCGTAATCTCTAGCAGCTTCACAAATCGCCGCTCCAGGCCCTCGGGCGTAATGTTCTTGTGCGGCTGGATGACGTTGGGCATGACAAGGTGCGTGGTTTCGCAGAGCCATCCGCCATCAAGCTCCTCAAATTTGAGATTTTCCGTGGTCAGGGAGAGCGGCCAACGATAGGCCTTGGCCTTAATGGGGCCCTCGGCCACCATAAAGTTGAGGATTTTCAGCAAATCCACGTCGTCGCGATTCACACCACCGTAAACCTGCTGGCACCCCAAATAGCCGGCCTGCCGGATAAAGGGCAAGGCCGGTTCGTAGTTGCACTGGTTGTTGGGAATGGCAAAGAACGTTACGGGAACTCCGATCCTATCCTCCAGATAGTACCGGGAATAAACCACCTCCCGGTATAGATCCAGGCCCGGCTGAGTCGGATACACAAAATGCGACCACGAATGGTTGCCTACGCTCCAGCCTTCCGTAATCAGATAACGCAAATGTTCCGCCCCCATATGAAACAGCCCGTTCATCGAACTGCGATAACAGTTGCGCCGCTGGCCCAATTGACCGACCACCACATCCGCATGTCCGGGAATGCCGTACTTTTTGTGAATCGGCAAGGCGTTGGCCAGGATATCCACAAAGCCTTCGTCATAGGTCATCGAATAGGCACAGGGCGCATTATTAAGAAATCGGCAGACGGACAACATGGTTTTCCTCCCTTGAATTAGGTTGCGCCGCAACTAAAATCCTGGATTCCCGATTGGATCGGGAATGACAAATAACGCTTGCCTATTCTGCTTGCCCCGCACAGCCTCCGAACAGAGCGGGGTCATTCCCGCGAAAGCGGGAATCCAGTCCAAACCGAAATTCCTAAACATTGGAACCGCATACAATCAGACTCCCGGCACGGCCCCTTTCGGCAACATTGCCCAGCTCCCACAAGCCGGACGGAGTTGACAACACTCGGCCTGATGACTCCGGCCAACTTCCAGCGCGCAAGCTTCCGCCCAGACCTCGCGGGGTGACGTCCGGTTGTAATTGATAATTTCAACGGGTACGGTAGCTGCCTCGAATCCGCAAATCCGTTCAACGACAGCATGCCCGATTTGAAGCGTCCCCATTTTCCAGGGATTATCGCGCCGGGCCGACCGCTTGGGCCGTTGTCTGGGATGGCCGGTATAAAGCGTTACCAGCACCCGGCCCAGATCCAAGGCGCCCCGATTGGCTACCGTCACGCGCACGAACGTCTTGCCGTCGGCCGTCTGGATGTGCGCGGTGCGTTGCACCACCAGCCGGGCATCTAGCTCGTCCCGTTGCAGGCTGACGGCCCGTGCAGCATCCAAAATACCATGGCCCAGCCATGAATTCCATCCCTGTCCCCGGGCCGTATTGCAAAGGACCTGCCGCAGTTCATCGACCGTTAAATGAGGAAAACGGGACAGGGCCAGGGCGGCCACGCCGCCGGCGAACCCGCCGGCCATGCACCCGCCTTCAAAAGGAATATAGTTCCGGTCGCCGCCGCATCCCCAGATCCGGTCATGCGGATCATGGGTGCCGCGTTCGCCGCCCGGCGCCCCGACCGCCACATAATCGGCATTCGCGCAGATATTGGCCGGCAATTCCTTGCGGTTGCTCGTTCCCACGGCAAAGACCGGCGGGCGGGCGCATTTTGCAGCCGCCACCCGGCGGCCGCGATTATCGCAAACGCCCTTGACAATCGGCACACCATGCCGATAAGCGTAATCATCGGCCTCCAAAAGCTCGGTATTGTCGAACGGATAGCCGAGATCGGTTCCCTGCGAGAACAATTCCCCGCCAAATACCGCCTGGCCCTGGATATAACCATGCGGTTCCACGATGACGCGGGCGCCATGATCCACGGCATACCGCACGGCTTGCACCCAGCTTCTGGCCTGGCCCCTGGCGTAACCCACCCGCAGGATCATGATTGGACATTTCGGCGCCACCGCGGCCACTTCGCCGGCAATGAACACATGATGGCCGCGAAAATAATCGCTCGTTTCGGCATTCGCTCCGCGGTACTCCAACGAGGCGTCGTTATCGGCAAAATCCCATCCATGCAAATCGCCGCGACAGGGATGCGGGTTTCGCCACAGGTGGCCATCCACATCGGGATGATGGCGATAGCCTAGGTCAATGATGGCCACAATGATTTTTTTACTGCCGCGCGTTACGGCATGCGCCTGCTCAACATGGAGCTGGCGGAGCGCCCAGTCGTAAGGCCGGATGCCCTTCGGCAGAGTGTTTCCAGTATGACGTGATATTTTATTCGACATAGGTTTTCTTTCCGGCTTGAGCTACTTCACCATATTTTTCGAACTGGGAACGGGCTTGGGCGCAGGTGACAAAATGATATCCCTCCGATTTCAGCAATGCGGCCAGATCGGCGACGCGCCGGATCGCGGCGCCTTCCAGGCGGGCGCGGGCATCCAGAAGATTGTGAGGATGACAATAGGCATGGATGAACCGGCTGCGCGCTTTGACATGCGCAACAATCTTACGGGTGGTTTCCATCTCGGTCAATCCTAGTTTAAGCATTGAGCCCTCAGCCCCCGACGAACGGCGGAGATTGGGCAGACAGGCTTGCGGGAAATTAAGCACCGTGCGCCGGGTCACATAGCGGGCGAAGTCGCGGGGATCGAGGTAACCGGCCCGAATGCCCTGGGTGCTTTTTATCAGGTTCATCCCGGCCAGTCCGTAATACGGTTTTTCAAAAAAAGCTTCTTGCGGATGTCGATACCCGGGATAGACCAGGCGGCCATCTTTAAACCCGAGGCGCATAAACATGGGAGTATCGGCGCACACATAATTGCCCATACCGGACGAATACGATGCAGGCATGACTCCCCAGTGATCCGCAAGCGATCGGAGAGCCCTTCGAAGGAGACGCTCCCGCCAATATGGTTCCCAGGAAAAATGATGCGCATGAACACCGATCTCGCCGCCCTGGCGGATAATATCCGCGGCCAAAGATTCCAGTCCGTGATGATCAGTGATGTCGCTCACAAAATCTATTTTGGCATACCAGGTCATGCGTCCGCCGGTGATTTCCGCCAGCCAGTCGTGAAGACGGCGGCTCGCCTGCGCAAAACGGCCTTCCGGGAAAAAGCAATCGTGGTTGTCTTCCCAATCGATCGACCAGATGGCGAATCGAGGTCCTTGTTCCGATGGTAGCGGCATGGTTGGGTTATTTTCCGTTATACGATGGTTCGCTGATGGTGTTCCGCGGACAACGTGGCCAGCACAGCCAGCCGGTTGGCCCGCAACGAAGCGGCTTGCGGCACCCGGTCTCCTCCGTTCAACCAATCCTTGACCACCGAAACCGGATCCGGGAATGTCGCCACGACCTGGTCTGCGCCCGTCGCATTCGTGATGCGGAGCACGGGGCCCGCCATACCCAGGTCGATATAGCCGCCGGTGCCGGCTACCATGGCGCGATAATCGCTGCCCTTGGTTTCCGGCAACAGGCGCTGTCCTTCCACCACGGCGCTGCCGCCGTTACTCAGTTCGCAATACACGGCGGCATGATCGCGCAACTGCGGATCGTCCGGAACGCCCAGGTTGCCCATGTTGGCCGTCATCGCCACCACGGACGTTCCCGTGAGCCATTCCACCTGATCCAGGCCATGAATCAGCAGATCCAGGAAAAGCCCGCCGGAGCGCCGCCAGTCCAGAAACCAGGGCGGGCGCCGGGCGCGCTTCAACTTCACCGCCATGCGAATATGAACGAAAGCCGGTTGACCGACCTGGCCGTCCCGGATGCGATCATGCAGTTCTTGCCAGCCGGGATCCCCGCGCAAGGTCAGCAGATTCAGAAGTCGCTGACGCGGGAGATCAGCCATCCGGGTCTCCAGATTCTGCTGTTCAGCCATTGTCAAACACAGGGGCTTGTCGGCGATAATATCGCAACCGGAGCGCAACGCAGCCATAATGGCGCTAGCCTTGAGATCGTTTTCGTTGGAAACAGCCGCGATATCCGGTTTGACCGCCGCAAACAGGGCTTCCGGAGAATTGAAATTGGGCGCCGTCAGGTTCGGCAAGGCGGTTTTTATTTGTTCCGCCCGCATGCACGTGCCCACGATCGTAAGCGCCGAGCCCTGCAGACGGGTAATTTCATGGAGATGCGTCTCGCCGCCGATAATGCCCACGCGTTTCATTTGCGATTCCTCTCCGCCACGCGGCGAATCATTTCCGCCGCCATTTCGCAATGCGATTCCTCATACTTTTCGCAGAACGTACACCAGCGAATGAAGTGTTCCAGGAACGCGTGCGCAGTCGGGCACGTGTCCGGGCCATAATGATAGTCGCGCGAGGCGGGCGGCTTGGAATATGGATATATTCTCTTTGCCGCTTTTTCCTGAAGGCATACCATGGCTTCGGGCATGAGGTAATATTGGCCAAGTCCGGCGGCCGGAATACCCTCTTCCGCCAACTGCGCGGCGAACGTCCTGGCATCGCAACCAAACGCTTTCGGATCGATGCTGAACCCGAACATCCAGGAGGAGTATACGGTCACATAGTCCGGAATCGGCAGGGGGATAATTCCGGGAATCTTGCCAATGAGGGTGGCAAGCAGACGTGCCATGCGATCGCGCTTCGCCACAACGTCCGGGGCGATTTCGAACTGACCCAGGGTCACGGCCGCCGTGCATTGCGGCATACGATAGGCATAGCCGCGCGAAGTGTGCATCCGTCCGAAACCGGGTTTCATGGTGGCACCGCGGCTATGCCCCATGAACCGGCACTTTCTCGCCACGGCATCATCGTTGGTAATGATACAGCCGCCCGTGTCCGATCCCATGGTCTTTTCGCTGTCGAACGAATATCCCGCCGCCAAACCCAAGGTTCCGGCCAATCGCCCCTTGTATTTACCAAGCACGGCCTGGCATGCATCCTCATACACGATCAGGCGATGTTTTTCAGCCAGCGCCAGGATCGGATCCATGTCGCAGATCAGGCCGGTTTTATGTACCACGAGAATCGCGCGCGTGCGCTCCGTGATGCAGCGCTCAATGGTTTCGGCGCTGATATTGACGGTGCCGGGGGCGGTATCGGCGAACACCGGAATGTAATTTTCGACCAACAGGCCCATGATTGAGCCATAGTCGGTAACGGAACTGACAATAACTTCATCGCCGGGCTGAAATCCGAAAGCTGCCGCCAGCACGGCCAGGGCCGGCGTACAACCGGGCGTGGCAATACAATGCCTCACACCATGAGCCAGGGCAAAGGCCGCTTCAAATCGCGTGACCATGTCGCTGGTCAGCCCGCTGTCCACGACCTCCTGCAGATATTTGGTGCAATTCGGCCCCATAATGCGGGGATAGACGTTCGGCAGTTTGCCTTTCAAATTGGCATACGCGGCGGCGCCAAAGCTTGCCAATTGCGCTTGCTTGTTCATGGGTGGATCTCTTTCTGGTTGTAGATTGTTGCTGCTTTGCCACCTACCCTGCCCGTTGCCGGACTCAAAATCAACGCGAAACCTTTGTCGAAAGGCGGCGCGCTGTTGTCTGATTTTGACGGGTCAGGAGGAAAGATCAAACGGTCGGTTTTTCCTTAGCGCGCACTCAGTATGGTTTCCATCCACCGGGAGGGTGCAATCCCGCATAGTTGCTTGAACACGCGGCTAAAATAAGCCACGGAAGGGAAGGCCAGCGCAAATGCCACTTCTTTGCAGGCGGCGCCTTCACCGAGCAACTTCCTGGCGCGCTCAATCCGGGCTTGGCGAATATAAAATACCGGCGGCACGCCCATTTTCTTGTGAAACCTTCGGCTGAAATGATCCGGGCTCATGTTGACCTGCCGTGCCGCCGCCACTACGGTCACTCCAGATTCCAGATGGTCCTGGATATATTGCAGGCCCGTTGAAAGCCATTGGAATTCGATATCCGGACCGGCGTTTGTTTGCCGATAGCGCTTGTCGCTCGCGATCTCAAGAATCAGCAAGCTTAACATGGCTTGCGCCTTGAGCTTAGCCATCGGCGTATTCCGGCGCCAGGTCTCGATCACCGTCCTGAGCCGACGACCATGATAAAAACGCTGGACCGGCGCCAACCGCAGCAACGGCGTCCAGACAAAATCCGCCTCAAATTTAACATGCAAGTTGCTGACATAACGGGACGAATGGCGCCCCGTTTCGCCATGCCTTTGAAAGGGGCCGAAAAAAGATGCCATGCCCCGCGCCACATTTTTCCTGCGGCCGTCGTATTCCATCTGCGTATGACCGGCGGTAATCGCTTCCAGCTGATAAAACGGGTGATTATGCCCGGGGATGAATACGACCGGGGTCTGCGCGCAGATCCTGGCCGATATAATCCTCAACGGTTGACTCGAGCGGACGAGCTCATTGGCATGGTTATGGTTTTCCATACGAAGCTAAGATTAGTGGTCCTTCCGGGTTTAGCGTGGGATTTCGCATTGAGTGCTATCCTCGGCGATATCCTACCGCTCCGCCCCTGCGTCATCCCGAGCGCCCATATCCGTCATCCCGAGCTTGTCGAGGGATCTCCGTCTCTTCCACCCCCCCGGCGCGGGTGCCGACCCGAGTCCGAGCACACTCGCGGCCAAATCCGCCCACGTCGGATTCATCTTTCCGATCAGGGCCTCCTTCTTCTCTCTGCGCCAACGCTTTAACTGCTTCTCTCGCGCAATCGCATCCCGCGGATCGTTATACTGCTCGTAGTCCACAAGGCGATTCAGGTCGTATCGTTCCGTGAACTCGGATACGCCACCTGATCGATGCTGATGGACCCGACGCAGCATGCTGTTCGTGACTCCGATATGCAGCGTCGTCTGTCCCTTGTTGGTCATCATGTAAACGCAAAATGCCTCGCGGGACATGAGATCCCTCGACTTCGCTCGGAATGACGGACGAAGAGTGAGTCATAATCAAGCGTTAATATGGCATCTATTCCTGTTTTTGGTCAATGAAAAATCCCACGCTATTTCCGGAAGAACCAGATTAGTAGGTCGCCAAAGGCGGCAGTTGTTTCATGTAGCCGCGGCAGTGACGCCGTGGCCGCCGGACGAATCCACGCCCCCACGGGCGCGGCTACCCGGATTGTCCACCGGAGGCGTAAAATTCTTAGGCATTGAATTACAGCCCGGTTAATTCCCAAACCTGCTTTCAGCCAATTCGGCCACACGGACTACATCGTCTCAGCGCGGCGGAGATTTGAAATTCCGGAACGCACGCAGTCGCCCGCGCAACGCGGGAAGACGAACATGGATACAGGCCGCCAAACGGCGAAACATGCGGACATGTGGCGCGAGCAAGAGCGCCCCGATGCCTAAAAAAAACCATCCCGGAAGCACCGGCAGGATCAACCCGGCCGCGCCGATGGCGAACGAGGTCCAACCGGCAATTTGCCGGATCAAAGCGCGTTTGTGAAAGTTCAAGGAGTTACCATGATTTTACTGTCAACATGACGGCGCGCTGGAAAGCGTATGCCAGCAAGGCGCTGACGGGCATGGTCAGCATCCAGGCCCAAACCATTTGCCCGACGATCCCCCATTTAACTGCGCTCAGCCGCTTGGTGGCGCCCACGCCCATGACCGCGCACGAAATTACATGCGTGGTGGATAGCGGAATGCCCCAGTGGGTAGCCACCTGGATAATGGCCGCAGCCGTGGTTTGGGCGGCGAAGCCGTGAATAGGCTGTAACCGCACCATCTTGTGCCCAATGGTCTTGATGATCCGCCATCCGCCCATCGCCGTGCCGGCAGCCATGGTCAGGGCGCATGCCAACTTTATCCAGAAAGCTACTTCAAATTTAGGCGTTTCCAGAAATTGCAGCCAAGCAGGCAGGTGCGCAAAGGTCCCGTCTTGGGTTGCCGTTAATAAAATCAGGGCAATGATGCCCATGGTTTTCTGCGCGTCGTTAGTGCCGTGGCTGAACCCGATGCTGGCCGCACTGAGCAATTGCAGTTTACCGAAGACCAGGTTGATCCAGCGCGGAGTTATCCGGTTTAGGCAAATGAGCAGAAAAATCATCAGCAAAAAACCGCCCAGCAAGCCCAGCACGGGTGACGCGAACATGGGAATGATGACCTTGTGCCAAAGTCCTTCCACGGCCCCGGTGGCCGGATTTACCACTGACCAGCGGATCACCGCCCAGTTGCCGTGCGCCGAGGCCAGGGTGGCCCCGCACAATCCGCCGATCAGCGCATGGCTCGAGCTGGATGGCAAGCCCAGCCACCAAGTGAGCAGGTTCCACAACACCGCGCTCAACAAGGCGAACAAAATGGTGTGGAGCGTAACGAACTGCGTATCCACCAGTCCCTTGCCGATCGTGGTTGCCACGGAAACTCCGGCCAGTGCGCCAAGCAGGTTGAACACCGCCGCCAGCACAACGGCCTGGCGGGGCGTCAGCACTTTTGTCGAAATAGACGTTGCTATTGCATTGGCCGTGTCGTGGAAGCCGTTGACGAATTCGAACGCCAGCGCCAGCAGAATGATTAAGAAAATAAACAGCATAGGAAAAGAATCGCGGCGTCAGGAATATTTCAGGACAATCTGAAAAATCACATTGCCCGCATCCCGGCAGCGATCAATGATCTCTTCCAGCGTTTCATAAAGATCCGTGCTGACAATCACCCGCAGGTGATCATGCCGGCCGGTATACAAGTTTTTGAACAGTTCCAGGATCAGTTTGTCGGCTTCGCCTTCCAGTTGATGAAGCCGTCTGTTTTGAGCCTTGACCTTTTCCAGGCCGGCGCGCCGGCGAAGCGTTTTGACCATTTCCTTCACCGTAGCCACGGCCTGTGCGAGCAGCTGGACCTGGCCGGAAAAATCAACGCCGCGCACCTGATCGAGACATACAATGTATTTTTGGCTGAATTTCTCGATGGTTTTCGGGATGCGATAAAGAGCCGTGCTCAAGGATTCGATATCTTCGCGCTCCAGGGGCGTTACAAAGGTCTTGCACAACTGCTCCGTAATCTCCTCGTTAATGCGCTTTTCATCCCGGCGAGATTGGATGAACGCATCGAGATGCGGCGCTTCGTTTCGCCGGCCAAGCAGGTCAACCAGCAAGGTCACGCTACTTTGGGCTTGCGCGGCGCTGGCTTCCAGCAGGTCGAAAAATTTATCGTCATAGCCCAACAGTTTCCGGAACCATTTCATGTGCCTCCTGATAATGTGTGGATGTAAATATATGTAACGGAATGGATCTGGCGTCCTTCGCATCCAGATAAGTTCATGTATATCATCTCTTTGATTCCACTGCAAATTGTAAATCATGCCGCAGCTTAATGAGCCGGGATCATTTTTCCGTAATTTGAACTTGCCCAGCCCGATACGCACGCATACACTTTCACGAGTATTTCGCTCTTTTGCGTTCCTTTCCTTTTCGATAGCTCAAGCACAGTGAAGCTCTTATGGAAGCAGCGCAAATACGGCCAGGACACACTGGTAGGCGCGTAAACAATGCACTAAAAGGAACGATACATGCACGCTAAAAAAGGCGGAAGAATCGGCAAATCGCAACACTACGTACGTTCTATGATCTCGGCGCTGGCGGCGTTTGCCTGCGCAGCCGGTGTTGCCGCGGCCGGGCCGGCGCAAATTCTGCTCCCCGCCCAAGTCAAGACCGACTCGTGCGGTTACGAATACGAGAACAAAATGCTGTGTGACGGCATGCGCGAACCGCTCCGCTGGCAGGAAGCATGGTTGTCGTCGGAGTGGTCGGCTGCTCCGCGATGGGTTGAGGTGGCGTTCACCTCCGACGTGCCGGTGCGGACGGTGGCGATCTTCTGGGGTGTCGATGAGGGCCGTCCGGCCAGCTCCCGGCATTATGCCATAGAGGCATGGCGGGACAAGGCCTTCACGAATATTCTGGATATCCGGGACAATCCGCAGGCGGCCCGGTCGGTGCACACATTCGACGAGGTGACCTCCAAGCGGTTCAGGGTCTGGCAACCGGCGGGCGGCGGCTCTCCGCCCCGGACAAACGCCATGTGGATTGCCGAAATCGAGCTGTATGGCAGCGCCAAGCCCGACGCGGAATTCGGGACGGCGGCGGACTTGGCGGAGGTGCGGCGGTTCCGGCAGGAGGTTCGTGACCGCACGATCGGCGTGTTCCGGCGCTCGCGGAGTTATGTGGGCCGTACGGGCGCCATTGCCAAACCCTTGATGCGGAGCGGCTGGCGGGTCATCCAACTAAATTATCTGGACGAGCGGGAACTGGGCCTGTGTCGGGCCGCAGTGATGTGCGGCACCCGCGCGATCCCGAACATGGATGTGCTGGCGGAATATGTCAGCAACGGCGGCGGCATGATGTTTATATACGATTCCTGCGGGCGCGGCCCCGGTTCGGTGTTCCCGGATATATGGGAGTTTACGGGCATGGCGAAGACCTGCAATTTGACTTTGACGCCCGCCCGGCATCCGATTACCCGTGGCATTACCAATGCGATCAGGACGACTTATGGCGAATATGCCGTGCTGAAGGCGGGGTCGAAGGGGACCGCTCTCGTGCGTGACTCACAGGGCTGCGACGTGGTGGTGGTCGGCCGGCATGGCAATGGCAGGGCGGTCGCAATCGGCACGTTCCCGGGCATGTCGAGCGGCACCAACTGGAACGAATCCAAGATGGTCACGCCGGGCGACGGCGAATATGCGATTATTTCGAATGCAGTGCAATGGCTTACGCAAGACACAAAACTGCGGTATCCCTGGGAGAAGTCATCCTGGGCGCGCGAAAAGAAACCGGGGCAGACGCTGTTCGAAAACGTGACCGACGCGTGCGGAATGACGTATGGCGGGTATTCCAAGAACGTGGCGATTGCGGATGTGAATGGCGACGGGCGCCCGGAAATCTTCGCCACCCAATGCAAGATTCTGACAGCCGATCCCTACTATAATCTCTTGTACCGGAACGACGGTGACTGGAAATTCACCGAGATTGGCGGGCCGGCCGGCGTGACATTGCCATACGGCATCGGGAGCGCGTTCGGCGACATGAACGGCGACGGGAACCTGGACCTGTTCGTGTCCTGGATGCCGGAGATGGCAAGCACGAACGATGTTTCCGCGCTGTTCCTCGGGAACGGCAAGTGCGGGTTCCGGAATGCGACGCAGGCGGCCGGGCTGGGCAATCTCGGCAAGGTTTCCATCTGTATGCTGGCGGACATCGACAACGACGGAGACCTTGATTTGTATGTCGTGGGCTGCGCGCAGGAGAACCGGATGTATCGCAATCGCGGGGACGGGACCTTCGAGGATGCCACGGCGGCGATGGGCCTGACCGACTTGGGGTCCAAGGGGGAAAAAGGGTACGGCGGGAACATGGCCTGCGCCATGGGGGACTTGAACGGGGATGGATACGTTGACCTCGTGGCCTACAACCGAAGCGTCCTGCACGTGCTAAGCAACGATGCCGGCAAAACGTTTGCCGAGCACCCTGATTACATGGGCGCGGGCCAAGATCGGATCTCCGGCGGTTCGCTTGGCTTGGCGCTGGGCGATTACGACAATGACGGCGATCTGGATATATACGTGGCCGGGCGCAACGCGCTGTTGCGTAACGACGGGAATTTCCGGTTCACCGATGCGACCCCGGGATCCGGACTGGACGCTATGAAGCGCAACTACCACGCCTACGGGACGGCCTTCGTGGACTGGAACAACGACGGATGGCTGGACCTGTTCCTGGCCAACGGCGGGTTCGACAGCTTTGCCTTCCAGAACAACGGGGACGGCACGTTTGCCGACCGGACGGGGGCCATCGGGCTGGATGTCTTCGGGGTGCACGGCTTCAATTTCGGGGACCTGGACGGTGACGGCGACCTGGATTTCTATGCCACGGCGTGGGCCAAGTATCCGTCCGCTTTGTTGCGGAACAACCTGAACGACGGGAATGCCCTGACGATCCGGGTCAAGGGCCGCAAGACGAACACTTCGGGCATAGGGGCCAAGGTGTGGGTGTATGAGGAAGCGGGAACTAATACAACCCGTCGCTTGCGCGGCTATCGCGAAGTGCGTTCCGGCGGCGGGGCGATGTATTCGGGTGCCATTCTGGAGCAGCACGTGGGCGTGCCGCGCGGCGGCCGGTACACCGTGGAGGTCTTGTTCCCGGTGTCGGGAAAGCGAGTGACACTGCCGGGTGTGACTGCGCCGCAAGTTCTCGCGATTGAGGAGCCGTAGACCCATGCTGACGGTAAAGCGCGTGATGCCGTTAGGATTTGTTCTCTCCCTGGTTCTGGCGGCAGCGATGAACGCGCACGCGGCGGAGGAAATGCGCCTGCCCGCGGTGAAGAACTTCTGCTTAGACACGGTTCTCGTCTCCAATGGCGCGGCCATGGCGGCGATTGTAGCGCCCGATGATCCCGGCTATGCCTGCCTGGCGCGCGAACTCTGCCAGGCGGTCGGCAATCTCACAGGCACGGAACTGCCCGTCCTCCCCGATGTTGCCGCCGATGCCGAACTGCGTGCCGCCGGCGGGCAAAAGCGAGCGATAATCGTGCTGGGCAACCTGATGACCAGCAAGGTCAGTGAACGCCTCTACTGTATGGAACAGCTGGATGTGGATGCCGGATGGCCCGGCAAAAACGGATACCTGGTTCAGACCGTCCACAACCCCATGGGGGACGGGCGCAATTTCATCTCGCTCGGCGGCAGCGATTTCAAGGGTGTGCAGAGCGCAGTGCAGGCATTCATAGAGCTTCTTAAACCCGAAGGTAAATCCCTCAAGGTCGGCCGCCTTTTCCGGCTCAAGAGCCGGGATCAAGGTCCTGCGCCGCTCACTGCCGCCGACGTCAACCGCAAGGGGTATGTTGCCCCCGAACACGCCGGTAACCATGCCATGGAATGCGGTTTCATCCTGCGCAAGTACCGCACTCCCGGCTACGCCAGAATGTTCCGGCACGCCGTGGAAAGGATTGCTCTGGCATTCAGGAACAGGGAGAAGTTCGATGAAATCTACCCCTCTTTCACAATGCTACCGCTCTTATGGGATATCATCGAGGAGGACGAAGCGTTCGACGAGCGGGACACAGGTGACACCTTCCTGATGGGCGAAGCGCTTCCCGGCGACGACGCCGGGGGGCTGGATGCGCCTAAACAGCATGAAGGCAACGACCGGACTTTCATATCGAACGTACTGTATGATTATGCGCACATGCTGATGTATGCGCGCCAGAATACAGGCGACCAGGGCCCGGGTGGGAATAACCATCACGCCGTCAGCGCCTTGCATGCCGGCCTGTACTTTGCCCGATATTATCCCGATCTCGAAATCGGCCGCCGGCTGGTCGAACGCATGAACCGCTATTTCGAGCAGCCGATCAAACACTGGCGGGTGAGCGACAATGCTCTTGGCTATGGGGACTACACCTGGTTTGCCAATCTGCAATATTCGCTGCTGCGTCCCGACATGACGTATTTCTCGTCCGGCATGGTCCGCAAAGCGGCGGATTACCACATCGTGATCACCAGCAATTGCGGAAGAAGCGGGGGCTTCGGCGACTCTCTGAGTTGGTCGAAAATGCAGAATAATTACCACCCCGTGATGCTGCCCATGGCCGCGTGGTACTACCGCGACGGAAGCTATCTCTGGTGGTTCAAGCACTGTGGCGGGAAACCTGATATTCTGCCCAAACGATACGGCGGAACAGCGGACGTAGGACGCTATATCGTAAACAATCTCGCTGAGGCGCCGCCGGTACGCTGGCTCGGAGTCAAACCCTTTCCCCTGGACCATTGGCTCTACGGCTATCTCGGCGCGCCGAAGCCGGAGGCGGAACACGCGAGCCGGTACTTCGACAAAATGTCGTTCCGCGCCGGCTTTGATCCGACTAATCAATACCTGCTGCTCTCGGGTTTTTCCGGCGGCTATCATGGTCATCCCGACGGCAATGCCATCATATTATTCAGCGATAATGGCTGCGATTTCCTCGACGACAGCGGCTACATGATGCCCGATATCACTGAGCACAACACCCTGATCATCCGTCGAAACGGCATGGGAGGGTCCTTGCCGGGGCTCGCGCGGCTCGACCATTTCGCGGATTTCAACGACGTGGCCTTCACGGAGACGTTGGTTACCAACTACAACGGCGTGAGTTGGGCGCGCAACATCATTTGGGAAAAAGAGCGCTATTTCGCTTTTGTCGAAGAAATCGAAGCGGAAGAAGACGGACAGTTTGGCCTTAACTGCATCTGGCGCACCCAGGGTGCGGTCGGCCTCAGCGGGCGGGAAATGACGGCGAAACAAAGAGAGCAGACATTGCACCTGATCAACCTGGGTGGGACCCGGCAGACGCTCGAACATCTGAAGTATTGCCAAAGGCTCGTCCAGACCTTGAACGCGGGCATGAAGAAAGGCCAGAAAGCCGTCATCGCCAACCTCTTCTTCGTGAAGGGGCCGAAGGAGTCCCTATCCATCGGTGCTGAGAGAGTCGCGCCCGGCGCGGTGCTGGTGAAGCAGGCCGGAGAGTATTCGTTGCTGGGCATCGGTCCGTGCCGCGGGGTTGCCGGTCTGGAAACCGACGCCGCGCTCTTTCACGTTGGGCCACGCGTCGTATACACCTGCGGGACGACGCGGCTGGCGCTGCCCGGCTACTGTAACCTGCAGGCTGATAAGCCCGTGAGTTTCTTCCTTGACCTGGAAAAGGGCACGGGAATCGTGGAGGCAGCTGAATCCGTGCGTGTCGTGCTTTCCACCGGCGCAGAAATGAAGATGAGCGCCGGCCCGGGCCGAACCGCGTTCCAATTCGAGCCGTCGCCCCGCACACAGCTCGAGGAGCGCAAGGCGACCCTGGCCGGGCTGTTTGCCGCAACGGCCGTTGCTCGAGAGCGCAACGAAACCCAGGCGCAAGCCGCGAGCCAGGCGGAAGCCAGGAAGTTAAAGTCAAGAATAAGCGTTTTGTGGGAATCGCGGGACTTCCAGGCTGCCGGATTCCCGAAGGGCAAGCCGGAAACGAAAGACCTGCTGGAACTCATCGAAAAGGACAAACTCGCCGATCTGAACGACCTCAAAGAGGATGGGTTCGCGCGTGTCGGGGATGAACGCAGTGAAGAGGAAGGCAAAACAGAAATACGCTGGATAGAAACGGCCGATCGTGACGGGGACGGAAAATCCGAAATCCTGGTGGCCACGGCCTCCGGTTTTATCACGGCCCTCTCTCCCGCCGGAAAGCCGCTATGGTCCACGCCTACCATCAGCCTCCCCGGCCTGCGCGGCATGGATAGCGCCTTGCGGGCCGTGATCGGCGGCCCGGGCGACAGGCGGATCATCGTGGCGAGCGGCCATGGCGCTGGGTTCCTGTCCTGTATCGATGCCGACGGCGCACGGCTATGGGAAGTTCCCCTACCGGTTGTTCCCCAAGTTCTCTTCGCGTCCGACCCCGACGCCGTCGGCGAGTTTCAGATAGGCATAGCGGCATTCGAGTATGCCTACGGTTTCTCGCACCAGGGGAAATCGTTGTGGAAGTTCATGAACCAGGAAAAGCATGATTCGACATGCGGCGCCGCTTTTGACATCGATGGCGACGGCACGGGTGAAATGATCGTCGGAAACGACTATTACTCCGCGCACCTTGTCAGGGGTAAGACGGGCGGACGTCTCATGTCGATCGGCATGACGGGCCACGCAGGGCCCTCAGCCGTTGCCATGGGTGACATCGATGGTGACGGAAAAGGCGATTTTGTCATCGGCGACAGAATGGGGCATCTGGTGTTCTGCGTTCCCTGGAACACCAAAGACAGGATCAGCCGCGAACTCGCCGCGACGGTCACGTTTGTCAAGCTTGCCGATCTCGAGGGCGATGGGGAGAAGGAGATATTTGTCGGGACCGACAGCGGCGTGGTGCATGCGTTCGATGCCGGGGGCCGGACGCTGTTCCACGGGAATGTTGACGCCATTCCTCGTGACATTGACTTCGGCGATGTTGACGGCAACGGCCGGCTGGACCTGCTTGTAGACTGCGCTGATAATTGCATGCGCATTCTTGACGATACGGGGCGTCAGACGGCCCTGTTCACGACCGGGGGCGGGATGCGGTTCGTGCGCGTGGTCGAGCTGGACGGGAATAGGCGGGTGGCGGAATGTGTTGTCGGCGGCAATGACGGGTGCGTGTATGCGCTGCGGTTTGATGCCGCCGGTGGGAAATGAAGCGTTGCTGCCCGCAGCAGGGCAAACCAAGCCGAAAATAGTTGCCGATGTTGCCCCTCCCGCCGTGTATCGCACCCCAGCACCCCCGTCCGGCGATCATTCGTTTTCGACGTCCAAATCATGCGCTACGAAGTAATGCATCCGGTGATTTTTCGCGACATGTTGCTCTTCGGCCTGCTGACCGGCCTGCCCCCCAGGAGCTTCGCACATTGCGCAAGGCTGATATTATTCTGGACGGCGATCGATTCCGCATCAACATTGCAGTCCATAAAACGTCGTGTTCGACCGGGGAGGCAATACCGCGCAGTGTTCCCCTGTCTGTGCCCGCCGCTCAAATACTTGTCCGCCAGATGAAACCGAACATGCCGCCAGGCGGAGTCGTTTTCCGCGATGGTGACGGGACGCCATACAGCGCCGGCGCCTTTCGCCGCCGCCTTCAACGGTGGTGCGCAAAAGCCAAGGTTCCCCAGCTCCCGCCATACGCTTTAAGGCATTCGTTCGCGACAAAGCTGGCTGGCGATGGGACGAACATGACGATTATCGGGCAGCTGATGGGACATACGACCTTGCGTACGACACAGAGATATATCGCCAATAATTCCGAGTATCAGCAGACTGCCATAGAGCGATTAAGCGAACGTTTTGGCCACCTCGTCGAGATCACAAACGACGCGGGGGAAGTCAAAAATGAGGAAAAAACCGTCACCAAAACTGCCACCGACGAAACTGCGCCGAAGAACACAGAAACGGCTGCTTGCATAAATAGCAGAAAGAAAGCACGATAAGCGTGGTGGGCGATAGAGGGCTCGAACCTCCGACCCCTACCATGTCAAGGTAGTGCTCTAGCCAACTGAGCTAATCGCCCGAACGGAAATAAAGGCATACTACATTTATTCTCGGCATCGGTCAAATTGTTTCGTTTTACTAATGAATTTCAATGTTTACAGGCATTGAATTGGCATATTCCTCCCGCTTTTCCTTGACGGTTTTTTGCCGTTTTTGATTTTGCCAGGTCGGGAATGAGTGCTCAATTGTGCTCAAGTTTACTCACCGATGCTCATAATTGTGATCGTGAAGTGATCTTGAAATATTGGCTAGCGAAAAACTCAAAATCAAGTGCGGCCCCCTCCCGTAGCCGCGGCAATGGATAACTACTTGCCGGAGAAAACAGGATTGGTAATAATGCAGTCAACAACCGGCCATGACTTTCTTTGATAATGTTCAGGTCAAAGGATCTATTAGGCTGAGCAACACGATAAACTTATAATAAGAAAAAGATCACAGGTTAAAGATAATGCAAGCAAGAAATGGCCTCGTGGTAATCTTAATGGCGGCAGGCATTGTTTGTCACTATCGCGCATATGCCGAGGATGCGACGGCCAAGGCTCGGATAAGCCTTCTCGGGGTCGAAGCAGTTAAAATATGCGACGGTCAACAGACTGTTTTCATTGATGCTTTTGCCGACGGAATATCGCCTTTTAGCCTGACCAATGCAGATATCATTTTGATAACTCATGATGACGGCGATCACTTTTCATCTGCGAAAGTTGCCGAAGCCGCCAGAACTACGGGCGCCACGGTAGTCGGGCCGCCCAGCATTGCCTATCCCATTTTGGCGAAACAGAAGTTGCCTCCCGGGCAGTTGGCAATTATCTATCCCAACCACTTCAAAAAGCCGATTGTTCGGGAGATCAGGGGAGTAAAACTCAAAGTGTATCAGACAAAACACGATGGCGACTGGCATCCTGTTCATGTAAGTTATCTTATTACGATGGGGACAACAAAGCTTTACCATACCGGGGACAGTTCAATGATCGATGAAGGCGATCCTGATCTGAAAAATTTAGACGTTCTTTTTCACGTTTTCAACACGAAGGACGCGTCACAGGTGTCGCAACTGGAAGAGGTTAGGCGGAAGCTCGTTCCCCGATGCCTTATCCCCATACATCTTAATTGCAGTTGGACAATGACCACAGCTGATTTCAGCCGGGAAATCGAAAGAAGGAAACTTGAAGGCTTCGCTGTTATCGGCGAGAAAAACAAGCCGTTCGAGATACCCTGAAGGTCCGCCGGCGAAGGGAAAATCCACCGTTCAGAGAAATCCGACATTTGGCTTAAAATCTATATGCCGCGCTAACGTTCATGGCCGTTTCATCTATCAAGTTGCCTTCGACATTCAATTTGAAGTGATCTCCAAGGTTCCAGTCTGTTCCCGCAAATACGCCAATATTGCAGTCAGCCTTGAAGCGTAATTTGTCCCACCGTTTTGGATCATCGGGGCCTTCCTGGTGTAGCCTTAAATCTGAGTATCTCCCGCCTGCATACGGCGTAAAGTTCGCGATCTTTCTGGCGACATAAGGGGCGGCGTGCCACTCCTGCATCCTGCAAGTGTCGTATATTGAATTAATGACCGCGCCGGACGCGGTGGTGGCGCTGAAATCCAGCTTATGATCTGACGCAAGAAACTGTGCGTCAAGGCCGATAATCCAGCCGTCCTTAATTTCACAGGCGAATTTAATGCCTCCGCCATAAAGAAAAGCCGCTCTGGTTGATAGATCTTCCGTAGCGGTCCTGATGTCTCCCACAACAACATCCCCCTTGATGATGTAATTCGCCACGCCCAATTTTACATATATATCCAGGAAGTCAAAAAGGCCGTACGTAATCTTGCCCAAAATATTGTTCCCGCCGTCTATCCTGAAATTTTCAGGTTTGTCATTTTCATGATGGGGGGGACGGGTCGCGCTTTGAAATTCCAGGTCCCTGTTGAAGATATAAGACCATTCCGCTGCTGCCGCGATCCTTCCCTGCCCTTGCGTTTGCGGACTTCCGACACCGGCGGCATCGGCATTAACCGAACTCGCACATACCATGCCAGCCAATATAAATATCACGTGATTCTTCATACGCGCGCGTAAAATGCTTTAATCCCAAGCCGCCGGCTATGTTCATGCAAAGTTGCCGACAGCCTGATTCAGTGCATAGGAATTTTCCGCCGGAGGCGGATCCGCCTATGGCGGACAATCCGTCTTTGTTGTCATTCCGAGCGTAGAAGAGGAATCTCGCCGCGAGAGATCCCTTCGACTTCGCTCAGGGCAGGCTCTTCACTGCGTTCAGGATGACAATCCGAACAGAATAAAAGTCGCTCCGCTTTGCGGGGCCCAATTTGATTATTACACGGGTATTTTGCTCGCCTGTCAAGGAAATGATAATATTGACATAGCTGACTGGAAAAATCTTTGACAATTCAATTCTTCGGGCTAATCTATTAATAAACAATACTACATTGCCATTAAGGTTTAAGTTTTGATTGCCAGCAAGGAGAAAGATAATGAAATGTCCGGATTGTAAAAATGAATTACAGCCATTTGACAGCAAAGGCATTGAAATTAATGAATGTGTTAAATGCAAAGGCAAATGGTTCGATCGCGACGAATTGCGTAGAGCAAAAGATAGTGCAGACGGCGATTTAAGGTGGCTGGACTTCGATCCTTTTGGCGAAGATACAGAACAATTAAGCGTAGCTTCCGAAGGAAAAGTCTGCCCTAGATGTTCAAAGAAAATGCTGTCGTTGAAATATGTGGATTCTAAAGTCGTTATCGATAAATGCGCCAGTTGCCAGGGAATTTGGCTGGATCCGGGGGAGTTTGCTAAAATTATCCGCTATTTGGAGAAAAAAGTTTGCACGGAAACTGCGACAGAATATGTCAGGGATACATTTAAGCAATTTATAGAAGTTTTTACCGGGCGTAAGGGGCTGATATCAGAAGTGAAGGATTTTTTGGCGGTATTGTATCTTTTGGAGTTGAGAATTGCTGCTCAACATCCCAATCTGGCTAAATCCTCGCAGCAGATATACAAAAGCACACCCTTCCAGTAAATATATGCAACCGCGAGCGTGAGGTGCCCTCGCTTTTTCCTGCCGATTGCGTCCTTTTTTTTATTTTGGCCCGTTGGCAAAAATCAAAATCATATTGACGGAGCAAACCAAATAGATAAGCATGGTAAGTATAAATTATCGGTTTCACCGTCCATTTACCGGGAGGCGCTCTATGAAACAGGTTATGCTTGGAATCGGTACCATGCTGATCGTCACCAGTGCAATGACCGGCGCGGGGGCACCAACCGGCGCGGGGGCACCAACCGGCGCGGGGGTGTTGACCATCCCGGGGGCGACTAAAACGGACCTGCCCTTGAAACAGGTGGTCCTGTTCACCAGCGGCGTCGCCTATTTTGAGCGCGCGGCCGAAATATCCGGGACGGCCGCAACCGAATTGTCGTTCAAAACCGAACAGATCAACGACCTGATCAAGTCCCTGGTCCTGATTGACGAAGGCGGCGGGCATATCGCGGCCGTGACGTATGAATCGCGCGACCCGGTGGACCGCACACTCAAGTCGTTCAGCGTGGATCTGACCGATAATCCCAACCTGGGCGTTCTGCTCAATCGCTTGCGCGGGGTGAACGTGCGCGTCAAGGCGACTTCCCGCGACTGGACCGGCACGATCATCGGTGTGGAAACCCGCAAGCGGCATGTTGACAAGGAGATCTTCGAGGAAAATATTCTTAACCTGATGAGCGATAAGAACGTCCGCGCGCTTTCCCTCGATGCGATCCAGGAAATCGAAGTGCTCGATCCCGCGATCCAGGCCGATCTGGATGCCGCGCTCAAGGTACTGGCGGTCAGCCATGACCAGGGCAAGAAAACTGTGCGCCTGATATTTAGCGGCGAGAAACGGCGGCAGGTGCGCGCAGGCTACATGCTGGAGGCTCCGGTCTGGAAGACCAGCTATCGCTTAGTGCTCGACGACAAGGACGCCCCGCTCCTCCAGGGCTGGGCGCACGTAGAGAACATGACCGACGACGACTGGAACGGCATTACCTTGACGCTCGTTTCAGGGCGACCGCTATCGTTCATTCAGAACCTCTACGACCCGATATATCTGCGCCGTCCGGTAGTCCGTCCGGACCTGAATGAAAATCTGGCGCCGCCGAAATATGAAGGTGCAATTGCCGGTGAAAGCGCGGCAGACGCGATTGGCGGCGCCAAAATGAAGACAAAAGAATCGGCGTACGAAGGCAATATGGCCATGCGCATGGTGGCGGCGGCGCCAGCCATGGCAATGGCCCCACCCCGGCCTCAGATCAACATGGCTGCCATGGGTGGCGGCGGCGTGGAAGCCATGGCCGCCGCGCGCGATGCGGGGGAATTATTCGAATACGCGGTCAAAGAGCCGATTACCCTGCCCCGCCGGCAATCGGCCATGATTCCCATTGTGAACCAGACGATCAAGGGCGAGAAGCTTTCCATTTTCAACGCCCAGGTCAATCCGAAGAATCCGCTGAACGGTGTGGAACTGGAAAATACGTCCGGCCTTTTTTTGATGCAGGGACCGGTCACCGTTTTCGAAGACGGCATGTATGCCGGCGATGCGCGGTTGACCGACACCCAGAGCGGCGAGAAACGCCTGCTCTCCTATGCGCTCGACCTGGCCGGGGAAGCCAAATTGGACCGCAAAAGCGAGCCGGAGGAAATCGTGTCCATGAAAATCACGCGCGGAACGCTGACGCTCCAGCGCAAGTTCATGGATACGTCCGTCTACACGCTCAAGAACAAGCGCGATAAGGCACGGCGCTACTTGATTGAGCATCCCCTGCGAAGCGGTTGGGAACTGGTGGAACCGGCCAAGGACATTGAAAAGACCCGCGATGCCTACCGCTTGCGCCTGGTGCTCGACGGCGCTAACCAGCGCGGTGGCGGCAAAAGCCGGGACATCCTCTTCCGCGAACAGCGTTTGGAACCGGAAACAATGATGTTGGCCAATATCCAGAGCGACCAGGTCCGTTTTTTCATTACCCAGAAGAATATTTCCGACAAACTGCGCCAAGCGCTGAAAGAGCTGGTGGGCATGCAGGAGGCATTGTCTGTTGTCCGCCGTGAACGCCAACAGAAGGAAGAGCGGGTCAAGGCCATCACGCAAGAGCAAAACCGCATCCGTGAGAACATGAAAACCGTGACCCGGAACTCGGAAAGCTATTCCATGTGGGAACGCAAACTGGTTCAGCAGGAGAAGGATCTTGAGCAGTTGAACGTCGACCTGGAGAAACTGCGTGCCGACGAACAGTCCCGCAACGCCGCAATTGCCAGGTTTTTGGCCGAATTGAACGTGGAGTAGCTTGCGGCAAAGGAATTTATAAGTTTGGAGTGGATTCCCGCTTCTCGCCTGGGCGTAGCGCTCCGGCGGAGCCTGGGTCGGGAATCCAGTGTATTTGTTGCCTTTGGCGGCTAAATTAAACGCCCTTATTTTGCGGAATAGCCCACGGGCTGAGTCAGGATGACTTTCTGTTCCGGCCGCAATTTAATTTTGGCGGCCAACGCGGGTTTGTCCACCATCCCGATTACCACTGTAGCCAGGCCTTCTGAGGCGCAATAGAGGTAAACATTCTGGCTGACAAACCCGGTGTCCGTCGCCGAATAAAAGGCCTTGTCGATCCCAGATCGTCCTCCCATACGCTCCTCATCCGCAACAAAGATAAGCACCACTGGCGCCGTATGGATAAAGGCTTGTTTCCCGGCCATTTTGCGGACGTCTTCCTGCATGACGCTCTCCAGGCGATGTCCCTTGAAATCATACAGAAATACTCCGTCGGCAGTGGCCACGTAGACGTCAATTTCCTGGCGGTTGGAAGCCGTAGGCGCCGTGCGCTTCCCGGAATCCGTCCGGTTGATGCCGCAGGCGGCCCACAGAAGGTTGGATAGTTCCTGAAGCGAAAGGTTCTTGTCCGGGCTGATGTCGCGGCGCGATTGCCGATCATGGAGCACTTGCATAAGCGGCCGGCCCTTGTCCATTTGCGGCGCGGGCAGCGCCACAGGCTTGAGCGGCTCCGCCGCGCCCGCCAGTAATCCCCACCACGCTGAGACGAACACAACCCATGCGATTAACCGAGGCAGCGTTTTCATGCGATTTTCCTCCGATTTTGAAATACAAATCAGCACATCCCTTGCCAATAAGTTTAAAGTTGCTTTCGTGGATGTCAATTAATTAACCCGGATGCTCAAAAGACGCATGGGGTCATGGTTACATCAAGAACGGTCTCGCAGGATCTCCCTCCTTTGTCCGGCAGCTGCCGGACTATGGCGGGCAGGCTGCCCCTCCATGGATGCCAATTTTTCGCGATATTGGAGGGCGAAGCGCTGCGACGCCGCTGGTTTCAGCGTGGATGACGCAGCCTGCATGCGTCTAGCATAGGAATTCATGATTGACAATCCGGGCAGGGCTGTTAATACTTCCATGGTTTCCGGTAGCAGCTTATGGCGATTTAACCACAAGATGGAACAACCGCAGTGCCCTGTGGCATTGAAGTTTTGGCATATGTCATTATCCGATATATTATTACTGGCGCTTTACACAGCGCTCATGCTTGTGCTCACGATTTACGCTGCCCACGCTTATCTGATGCTTTACCTCTATCGCAAGAACCGCGTCGGTAGGACCAAACCAGTTCGCGCTTACACGGAATGGCCCCGGGTGACGGTGCAGTTGCCGATTTACAACGAACAATATGTTGTTAACAGGCTCTTGGAAGCCGCCTGCGCGCTGGATTATCCCCGTGATCGCCTTGAAATCCAGATTCTGGATGATTCCAGCGACGAGACCCGGGCAAATGCAGAAAATTTAGCCGCTAAATTCAAGTCGCAGGGAATCAACATTCATTACCTGCATCGCACCAATCGCCAGGGTTTCAAGGCTGGCGCACTGAAAAACGGTCTCGTTGAGGCCCAGGGTGATTTCCTGGCCATTTTCGACGCCGATTTTATTCCGCCGCGCGACTTCCTGCGCAATATGATGCCTTATTTTTCTTCCGAAAATATCGGGGTGGTGCAGGCCCGCTGGGGGCACTTGAATGCCGGCTATTCCATGCTTACCCGGGGCCAGGCCATTGGGCTGGACGCACATTTCGTGCTGGAGCATGGCGCGCGCAATTCCTCCGGCATATTCATCAATTTCAACGGCACCGCCGGGATCTGGCGCAAGGCCGCTATTGTCGATGCCGGCAATTGGCAGGACGATACCTTGACCGAAGACATGGACCTTTCATACCGGGCGCAGTTGGCGGGCTGGAAATTCGTGTATGTCAACGACGTTGTCTGTCCGGCCGAAATCCCGGCCGAGGTTTATGGCCTGAAGAACCAGCAGTATCGCTGGGCCAAGGGTGCCATTCAGACGGCCAAGAAACTTCTGCCGACTATCTGGCGGAACAAAACCATTCCGTGGCTGTTGAAATTCGAGGCCACCGTGCACTTAACCAATCACCTGGTGTTCCCGACCCTGCTGTTAATCGCCCTGCTCTCCTATCCGATTCTGATAATCGAGGTACAGTGCCCGCAGTCGAAGCTTTTTTTTTGGGTGGCCTCGATCTTCACCGTCAACGCCTTCAGTTATCCGCTTTTTTACATCTATGCCCAGCGCGAAATATACCCCGACTGGAAGCGCCGCGTGCTCTTTTTACCGATCCTCATGATAGGCGCCACGGGGCTTTCCGTGATCAATACCAAGGCGGTTTTCAGCGGGCTTATGGGCCGAAAAAGCGCCTTTAATCGCACGCCTAAATTTAATCTGTCCGACCTCCGGGCGAGTTCGTGGAAGGGACGGCATTATCGCAGCCGGTTCAACATCACCGTCTTGGTGGAAATCCTGCTGATCATTTACATCTCGCTTGCGCTTTACTACGCGGTCAGCAACCTGAACTATGTGGCCATTCCGTTTATATTGCTCTATTGGCTGGGATTTGTGTTCATCGGCGGACTTTCCCTGCTCCACGCCCTGCGGCGCTAGCGCGGGCTGTGCCCGTAATCCAAACAATGCAAGCCCCTGTGTTCTCTGTGGTGAATCCCCTTTTTTGTTTTACAATTTCTTGGTTTTTAATAGAGATTTTCAACGTTTAAGGTATAAGGCGCATATCGAACGACAGATCACAGGCCGGATACTGATTCCCGACTTCTGTCTCACGGAATGTGTTTACGGATGAAGTCGCGCACCGCATCCGTTTCGGCGGGCAAGACCGTGCGCCGCTGGGGCAGGTTGGCGAGCGCATCGAGCGCGGGATGGCGAGCAATATCCCGGCCGGTTGCCTGGCGGATGGCGTCGGCAAATTTGGCCGGATGGGCGGTAGCCAGTGCAATCATGGGCTCATCCCGGCTCAGGAACCGGCGGCCCACGTTTACTCCCACGGCACTGTGCGGGTCCAGCAGGTATTCGTGTTGTTTGTAAAACTCACGGATGGTAGCAAGCGCGTCAGCCGTTGCACAGGTTCCGGCCGCGATAAACTGATCCGCGCCGACATCGGATACTCCTTCCATGCGCAATTCGCCGGATTGCACGAATGTCTCCATCAACCGGCAGACTTCGCGTGGATTGTTACCCACCCGATAATACAGATACCGTTCAAAATTGCTGGCAACCTGAATGTCCATGGAAGGGCTCAATGTGGCCTGCACTTTTCCGCTCCGGTAAACGCCGGTATTAAAAAACCGGGACAAGATGTCGTTTTCGTTCGTGGCCAGAATCAGCCGGCTGACCGGCAACCCCATGCGCGCGGCCAGATACCCCGCAAAAATGTCGCCGAAATTACCCGTCGGCACCGCGATCCGAACCGTGCGCGCGCCGGTCCGCGCCATGACGCGGAAAGCTCCGTAAAAATAATACACGATCTGGGCCAGCAGGCGGGCCCAGTTGATGGAATTTACCGCGCCTAGTTCATAGCGGTCACGGAACGGCAGGTCCTGGAATATCGCTTTCACGATTCTTTGGCAGTCATCGAAACTGCCTTGCACCGCCAGGCAGAAGACATTGGTGTCCGGCACAGTGGTCATCTGGCGTTCCTGGGCAGGACTGATCCGTCCCAGTGGATAAAGAACAAAGATGCGGAGCCCAAAGCGTCCCCGGACCCCCGCAATGGCCGCGCTGCCGGTATCGCCGCTCGTGGCTGCCAGTATGTTCAGGCGCCGGACCGAATGTGCCAGATAATATTCGAACACGCGGCCGAGAAATTGCAGGGCTACGTCCTTGAACGCCAGCGTTGGCCCGTGAAACAGTTCCAGTATGTGTACGCCGTTGACGGACACGACCGGCGTCACCTCCGGATGCCGGAAGGTCGCGTAACTGCTTCCGATAATTGCCCGCAGATCATCCGCCGGCAGATCGGCAAAGCGGCGCATAACTTCCAGCGCCAGCGCGCCATAATCCAGGCCGGCCCAGGCGGGCAGTTCGGCGCGGACATCGGGAATGGAGACAGGCAGGAACAGTCCGCCGTCGCGCGCCAGTCCCGTAAGCACGGCCGTTTGGAAATCCACCGCCTTCCCGCCGCCCCGTGTGCTTATATAATTCATCCGCGTCATTGCCTTCCCCGGAAAATGGAATTCCCGTTAACATTCTGCAACCGGGGCATGCGAATAAGAACGTCTCTGAACGCCCGGTACGTGTCCACATAGGACTGCTGATCGGCATCGTAGTCCAGCCAGATTTCCTCAATATTCGAGTTTTGAATCGGTGTCAAATCCCGTACGGCCGTTTTCCAGAGGGTCAGTTTTTTCAACGGAAGGTCGCGCAGGGGCGAAATGTCCCGCACATCCGTATTGCTGATATCCAGCAGCTTCAGCGGCATGTTCCGCAGGGGCTCCAGATCTTTAACCCGTGTAGCGTGCACGTTCAGCGATTCCAGGACAAGGTCCCGCACCGGCGACAGATCCCGGATATCGGTTTTACTCAACTCGAGCGACCGCAACGGCAGTGAAGCCAGGGGGGTCAGGTTCCGCACCCGCGTCTGGCTCAGGTTCAAGTGCTTGAGTTCAATACCGATCAACGGATTGATGTCGGTCACTTCAGTGCGGCTGATGTTTAACTCCTTGAGCGGCATGCCGGCCAGAACCGTGAGGTCGCGGATGCGGGTCGCGCTTGCGATCAACCGCTTCAGATGCATGCCGGTCAACGGCGTCAGATCTGACACATCTGTGTGGCTGATATTCAGGGATTCCAGCGGCAGGCCTACCAGCAGTTTCAGATCCCGGATGGACAGGCGGCTAAGCGTCAGTTCCTGTAAGGGCATGCCTTTCAGGACCAATAAATCCGTGACGCGCGTTCCGCTCAAGTCGAGTTTTGTCAGCGGCATGCCGGCCAGCGGTGAAATGTCCTTAACCCGTGTATCACTGACACACACTTCCTTCAGAGGCAATCCCTTGAGCGGCGACAGATCGCTCAACGGGGCCTTAACCGGCGATTCGTGCCATTCGTCCGGATCGATAGCGGCGCACACGACCGCGCCCAAATCCAACAGGCCGGCCAGCGGTTTGATATCCTTCAAATCCACGGAAATCAGTTCGGCCCGCACGATTTTGCCGGCGCCATCCGTCACGAGTGAAACATTCAGATCAATCAAACCGGGATTGCAGGCAAACAATTCCTTGCGCACGGCTGCCTTATCCG
Source organism: Kiritimatiellia bacterium (assembly GCA_028718125.1). GTDB lineage: Bacteria > Verrucomicrobiota > Kiritimatiellia > JAAZAB01 > JAAZAB01 > VSJD01. The sequence continues at coordinate 67,552 of JAQUMN010000007.1, read as the reverse complement.
GAGAACCTGTTTCGGACGAGGCGGGCTCGGTTTCAACGTTTGCGGTTTTGTTGGAATGCAAGGAGATCACCGGCGCCTGTTTTAACGCTTCCAGGGCCGGCGCATAAGCCTGTGCAAATTCTGTCTGCCCGTATTGCTCCTGGTAACCGGCCGCGCTCGTGGCCAAAGCCTTGGCCGCTTGCAGCGAATATTGTTTGCGATAGATGGCCGCAACACACACATCACAGCCGGGCAAAGATTTTTCCTTCGCGGCAGACAAATCGAAGGACTCTATCTGGGCGGCGCTCAACAGCAGGATAAAATCACTCCGCGCTTGATCTTCACGCTGCAGGCTTTGACGCGCTTGCAGTTTGGCTGTAAGTGGCGCCGACAGGAGCGGACCCGCTTGGCTCCAAGAAGTTTTGGCGGCAATCCAATCTCCGTCGCGGAGGGCCACCAACCCGCGCATCAGGGCTGTTTCCGGCGTTGCGTTAGTCCCGAGGCGGGCTTTCTTTTCCGCCAGGGATAAATCCTGTAGCCGGATCGCTTTCGACTGGACAAGTTGACCGGCATCGACGACGATTACTTTCTCCACCAGGATCTTGTCACCCTGCACATCACGCACCACCAGGCGCTCCGGTCCCCTGGTCAGGGCAACAACAACTTCCTGATTCGTTTGCGACCGGAACGAATCCAGGATGCGCTGATCTGCGCGGCCGGCTTCGGCCAGCATGCTGGCCAATGTCAGAAGGTCGGACCGGTTTGCGGCCAGCGCGGGATTATTCGTTGCCCGTTGGACCGCCGCCAGCGCAGCGGCAGGATTGCCTTCCACCAGGCGCGCGGTAATATCGCCAATGACATCCCGCCATTTCTGGCGCTGTTCCTGTACCTGTGCATCGGCTGCCTGAAGCATCTCCGCCTGTCGGGCCTTATCCTGATCGAGCCATTCCTTAACTTTGACCTTTCGTTCCGCCGCAGTCTCGGTTTTGAACGGTCCATCATACTGCTCATACAAGGCGGACGCCTCGCGGAATTTCTGCTGAGCCAGCAGAGGGCGAACTTTGTCGCGCAGAACTTTCATATCCGCGTCCAGGGCCATACGCTTTTGTTCCCTTATGCGCGCGATTTCGTCGCGGGCTATCTGGGCCTTAGGTGTATCTTTCAATTCCAAGGCTATTTTTGCAAACTGCCGGATAGCTTCATTATATTGATTGGGATTCTCCCGGTACCACTGCAATGCTGCGTCTAAACGATGCTGGGCCAACTCGGTCTCCGCGGCTCGATTGAGCTCGCCGGAGTTCGAAGGCCTCGCCTCGGCGAGGCCTTCGAACTCCGGCGCGGTTACCTTGCCCGCTGTCGTCTGTTGTCCTACCTCTTCCGCCGGTTGTCCTTCCGCTGCTCCCGGCCCTCCGATCCCGACTCTCTGAGAGGATGGGAGAGGCTGCCTGTTTTGCGGAGAGGCAACGTGTCCGGGCTTGAAGAGCATATTCATCACGAGCAGGCCGGAAACAGCTATAGCCAGAATCATGATCGCGGCTGCCAGCAATTTCCATTTCATCTGCTGCCGGAGTTGAGCGATAATACGGGCTGGCGGCGCGTCGCGGCGATTCCCCCGGGTAAAAAGCTGCGGCGTAGCCGGGAGCGTTACGGCGGGCGCCGACTCTGAGGACTTTGGCGCAGGTACGGGATGGGCCAATGCGCCCAGTTTCTTCAAATACTGCTCGCGCGCCGGACAGCGCTTCATGGTGCTGGCGCCGGCCGGCGGCATGGGCCCTTCCGGGAGCAGGTCTGCGCGTGCGCGGATCATGTCGCGAATGACTTCCGGCCAGTTCTTCTGGCGATAGTCAACGGACTTGGCCATCATTTTTTCAATCATGCAGGCCACGGTTATGGAGGCTTGTGGTTGGAGGTCAATAAGGTCCGGAATCTGATCGGTGATCTGACAATCCATGATTTCCAGAAGCGGCAAACCCTCAAAGGGCAGTTTTCCGGTCAGGCAATGATACAGCATGGCGCCAAGAGAATAGATATCGGTGCGGCAATCCAATTCAATTCGGCCATGCGATTGTTCGGGGGAAATATAATAAGGCGTTCCAACCACAATGCCCGTGCTGGATTTAGCCTTGTCCATGACCGAACGCACGCTCCGGGCCAGGCCGAGATCGGCGACCTTTACGGTGCCGTCGCCATCGATAATAACATTATCGGGCTTAATGTCGCAATGGACAATGCCGTAGTTTTCCCAGGCGTAGTTCAATGCTTCAGCCACGCAGTGCGCGCACAAAAGGGTGTCTTTCAGGGTAAGCCTTGTTTTCCGCCGGATCCAATCCGCCACGCTGTAGCCGGAAACAAATTCCATGACAAAGTAATAAACACCGTCCGGCGATTTGCCGAAGTCATAGACCTGGACTATATTGGGGTGCTTCAACTGGGCCGTGGTTTTGGCTTCGGCCAGAAATTTCTCGATATCCACCACGTCGGCCGCCATGGAGGGCGGCAACATTTTGATGGCCACCACGCGGTCCAGTGAAATCTGGCGTGCCTTGAATACGGCGCTCATGCCGCCTTGCGGCAAAGACACCAGGATATCGTATCCGGGAATTTTCGGGATATCCATGGGTAAACCCAGCACATTCAGAACAAAATCCTTCGGTGATTGACCTGCAAGCCAATCCGTTTTGGCTACTTATGGAGTGTATATGCAATCATGAGCAGGGTCAAATGGTTTTGGCTCGGCCGCCTGTTGAAACTCAATTTGCGCTGAAACTCAATTTGCGCTTGACCTAAACCCGGATTCAAATAGAATAGCTGCCTATTTGCCGCGTAACAAAATTAAACAAGGAGGCGAATTGTGAACCAAGCGGACATCGGATTGATCGGGCTGGCGGTCATGGGCGAGAACCTGGTACTTAACATGGAACGCAACGGGTTTACCGTGGCAGTGTTCAACCGCACTGTGTCTAAAGTGGATGCTTTCATCCAGGGGCGGGGAAAAGGCAAAAATCTCATCGGCGCCCACTCGCTCCCGGAACTGGTCAACGCCCTGCAAAAACCGCGACGGATCATGCTGATGGTCAAGGCCGGCAAGGCCGTGGATGACTTTATCGAGTTGTTGATCCCGCTCCTTGAAAAAGGCGATATCATTATCGACGGCGGCAATTCGCATTTTCCCGACACCACCCGCCGCACCCAATATATGGAAAGCAAAGGCCTGCGATATATCGGCACCGGCGTCTCGGGCGGCGAGGATGGCGCGCTGCGCGGGCCTTCGATCATGCCTGGCGGTTCCCCCTCTGCCTGGGAGTTCGTCAAGCCGATTTTCCAGAAAATCTCGGCCAAAACCGAACAGGGCGAACCATGCTGCGAATGGGTCGGTGAAAATGGCGCCGGCCATTTCGTCAAAATGGTCCACAACGGCATTGAATACGGCGACATGCAGATGATCTGCGAAACCTACCAGCTCATGCGGCAAGGCTTGAGGCTAACCAATAAACAGATGCACAAGGTTTTCTCCGCGTGGAACAAGGGCGAACTGGACTCGTACCTGATCGAAATCACCCGCGATATCCTGGGTTATAAGAACGAAGAAGGCGAACAGGTGGTGGATAAAATCCTGGACACCGCCGGCCAGAAAGGCACCGGCAAATGGACCGTCATGTCCGCGCTCGACGCCGGTCAGCCGCTGACATTGATCGGCGAGGCCGTGTTCGCCCGTTGCTTGTCGGCCCTCAAGGAGGAACGCGTGGCCGCATCCAAAGTGCTCCCCGGCCCCAAGGCCGCCAAGTTTTCAGGCAACAAAGCCAAATTTATTGACGACCTCCAGCAGGCGCTCTATGCCTCCAAGATCGTGTCCTACGCGCAAGGGTACCAACTGATGCGATCCGTTGCCAAGGAATCCGGCTGGAACCTGAACTACGGCGGCATCGCGCTCATGTGGCGCGGCGGCTGCATCATTCGTTCCGCCTTCCTGGGCATGATCAAGGCGGCCTTTGTCAAGGATCCGAACCTGGTCAACCTGTTACTCGATCCGTTTTTCGCGGACGCGGTTAAAAAGGCGCAAGGCGCCTGGCGGCGCGTCATCCAGACGGCCGTGAAGCTCGGCATCCCGACGCCCACGCTCAGCAGCGCCTTGAATTATTATGACGGTTACCGGACGGAGCGTCTGCCTGCCAACCTGCTGCAGGCGCAGCGCGATTACTTCGGTGCGCATACTTATGAGCGCGTCGATAAGCCGCGCGGCCAGGTCTTTCATACCAACTGGACCGGACGTGGCGGGTCCACGGCGGCCTCCACCTATACCGCCTAATCCTTTCGCCTGCTCGGCGCCGCGGCGGTCGGCGCCGAGCGGTTGTTCGATGCCCGGAAGTGCGTATGAACCAACATCGTGGACAAACCACGGAAGATCTGATCAATTTTAAGCCGCAGCACGACGCGTTTGTTGGCATCGATTCCGACGGCTGCGTTTTCCCCACCATGGAGATCAAGCAGAAGCAGTGCTTCCACAAGCTGATTGTGTCGCACTGGCGCCTGGAAAAAATCGAACGCTACGCGCGCGAAGCGGCCGAGTTTGCCAATCTGTATTCCAAGTACCGGGGTCGCAATCGCTTTCCCTGTCTGCTGCTGAGCATTGACCTGCTGCGCAACCGACCCGAGGTGCTGGCCTCCGGGGTCAAGCTGCCGGCCTTCACGTCGTTGAAAAAGTTCATTGATTCCGGCCTGCCATTGGGCAACCCCGCGCTGGAGCAATGGGTCCGGGAAACGGGGGACAAGGAACTGGCTTCGATTTTACAATGGAGCAAAGATGTTAATTCTGAAATTGCCCGGACGGTAAAAAACGTGGCGCCTTTCAAATGGGTGCGGGAAAGCCTGGATTTCGTTCGCGCTCAGGCCGACGCCATCTGCGTGTCGCAAACGCCCACGGAAGCCCTGGTGCGCGAATGGCAGGAGCACGACCTGATGGGCTATGTGAAAATCATCGCCGGACAGGAGCTTGGCACCAAGCAGGAACACCTGCATCTGGCGACACAGGGACGATACCCGGCCGACCGCATCCTGATGATCGGCGATGCGCCGGGCGACCTCAGCGCGGCCCGGGGTGTAAAAGGGCATTTTTTCCCGATCAATCCGGGACATGAGGAAGCCTCGTGGGAGCGGTTTGCCAAGGAAGGTTTTAATAAATTTATTGACGGCACATATGGCGGCGCATATGAGCAGGCGCTGATCGCGGAATTTGATCGTTTATTGCCCGAGACGCCGCCGTGGATTAGCAGGTAAAAAGGAGCATGGTATGGAACATCACGGGTTTGTTGATATTCAGCAGAATGGGTATATTGGCGTTCATTTTTCGTCCATGGAACTGACGCTGGAGAAGGTACGCAAGGTCACGCGTTATCTGGCAAAGTCCGGCACAACGGCCTATTGTCCCACAGTGGTCACCGGCCCCATGGAGATGTTTCGCCGCAACCTCCCGATCCTGGCGGCCGCCATGCACGACAAGGAACTGAAGCCCCATTTGTTGGGCATTCACATGGAAGGCCCGTTTATTTCGCCGGTTGAGGGTGCACGCGGCGCCCATCCGCCGCAACACATCATTAAGCCGGACGTGGATACATTCAAGCGTTTCCAGGAATGGGCCGAGGGCCAGATCGTGATCTTGACCGTGGCGCCCGAAGTCAAGGGGGCCCTGCCGCTTATTCGCTATGCGGCCGAAAACGGCACGGTGGTGGCATTCGGGCATCATCTGGCGGAAGACCGTGTCATGGAATCGGGGCTTCAAGCCGGCGCGCGATTATGCACGCATTTGGGGAATGGGCTGCCTAACTTGATTAACCGGCATCAGAACCCGATCTGGTGGCAATTGGCCTGCGATAAACTTATGGGCACCTTCGTAACCGACGGCCAGCACTTGCCCGCCGATTTTATCAAGGTCGCCCTGCGGGCCAAGACCGTCAAACGTTTTATTGTTGTCAGCGACGCAACGGAGCTGGGCGGGTTAAAACCGGGCGAGTATCGTTTCCAGGGGCACGCGGTCATATTGGAACCCTCCGGCCGCATCGGGTTCAAGGGTACTCCGTACCTCGCCGGATCATCCGCCACCATGCTGCAATGCATGAACTATCTGGCTTCGCTGAACCTGTTGTCGGAAGCCGATTTATGGAAAGTTGGTTATGACAATCCCCTGCGCCTGCTGGGCCGCCGACTGAGTCGGCAGCCTTGCAATACCCCCACCGTTGTTTTCAAAAACAACCAGTTCGCTTTAGCGTAGGCAATTCAGGTCGAATCGAAATTAACCGATCACTTGCCCTTTGCGGGCGGCGGCGGGGTGCGGCCAAGGCGGGTCAATACCAACTGCATGTCGTTCCAGACATCCCACATGGCCGACTGGTTGCGCAACAGGTAGGAAGGATGAAACGTGGGCATGGTTGGAATGCCCTGATATTCAAGCCATTTGCCGCGCACCTTTGAGATTGTCTTGCCCGGCATGTCGGGAGGAATGAGTCCCTCAAATGCGCTGGCACCCAGCAGAACGATCGTTTTCGGCTTCAACACGGCAATTTGCCGTTCAAGATAAGGCCGGCACATGTTCATTTCTTCGGGCAAAGGTTTCCGGTTGTTCGGCGGGCGGCATTTGACGATATTGGCGATAAACACCTCGTCGCGGGTATATCCCATGCGAGTGATCAGGCGCGTCAACAACTGGCCTGCCCGGCCTATGAAGGCCAGGCCCTGCTTATCTTCATCCTCTCCGGGACCCTCGCCGATGAAAAGAATATCAGGATGAATGTTCCCCTGCCCTGGCACCGCCTGGCGGCGCTTAGCATGTAACCCGCATTTTTTGCAGGCGCCCACCATCTGGGCAATAGCCTTTAGCTCCGCGCTGATATCCGCATCGGAAACGGACGGTGCGGGCTTATTTAGGTCTCGAAGCGGGGCAAGATTTACACCGCCCGGTGAGGGCACCGGGCCTACACCGTTTTTTGTAGACCGGGTCCCCGGACCCGGCGGGATTAAAATTCCCATGCCTGCACTTGGTTTTTGGGGAGCAGCCTGTGCCGCCGAACTTTCCGGCGTAATGGCCGGCGAGCGATCAACCTCGGTAACACCTTCCTCGCGGAGATAATCAACGTGCCGGGCAAGATCGTCAACCAGACTGGACAGGTGGCGCTTCGCTTCCGGCCGGGTGATGGGCGCACTCGCCATAATCGTTCCTTGCTTAAAAATCAGACAACACTTACCACTGATTACACGGATGACACGGATACTGTGGACAAGTCCGCAATCAGGGTTCATTTCCGTGTGTCATTCCCATGAAAATGGAATCCAGATACTAATTTATCCTAATTCTGGATTCCCGCTTTCGCGGGAATGACAACCATTCTTCATATCCGTGATATCCGTGGTTCCGCCTGTGCGGATCCGCCGGGGCGGAGAAATATCGTATAGAAAATCAGTTGGCGGCATCAAGCGGGGCTTGCCCTGTGGAACACGATTTTGCCGCGCGCGACTTGATCATATGCATATAAAGCGGTCCCAATACGAGGTAAATTACTCCGGCCACCATGATAATGAGCGCTGCCATGGGGGCGATATTCATGTTGCGAACAAAAAGCAAGACCACCAGGACGATACTGGGAATGAACACTATGGTCAGTTTGGTCGGTTTGGGATACGGCACGTTGGACACTTGCAGGACAATCATAACCAGGACTCCCAGCAAGAAAATCACGCCTACCGGTCCCTGTCCCAAGCTGAAATAATCGCCGAAAGTGCGCGTTTCACTGAGTAAAACGAAAATTGCCACCCAGCCGGCGCTCACGGTGATCGGCAGTCCGCAATAGCCTCCTTGCCCGCGCAACGGATCCTTAACCTTGAAGCGTGCCAACCGGATCATTCCGGATAGCACCACTACGGCGGTCATGGCAATCCGCCAGTCATTATGGTGCTGTAGTGCCACCTGGTAGATAAGAATGGCCGGCGCCAGGCCGAAGGCCGTCATGTCCACGTAGGTATCCAGCTCCGCGCCAAAGGCGCTTGTGCCTTTGAGCAAGCGGGCTACCTTGCCGTCAATCCCGTCCAGGATCATGGCCAGCATGATGAACTGGGCTGAAAGCAGATAGTAGGGCGTCCCTTCCAGCGCAAGCAGAATGCTGAAAAAACCGCACAGCATGGCGGCTAAAGTAAACAGCGTAGGAATAATTTGTCGCCAGTTAGTGGGCATAAATCCTCATTTATTATTTTGGTTTCCGGGTGGCCACCACAGTCAACCCGGCCTGAACCCGGTCGCCCGGCTTAACCACCACATCCACATCGGCTTTTGGGAAGACCATATCGAGGCGCGACCCGAACTTCATCATGCCGATACGATCCCCTTTCTGAACAATCTGGCCCAGTTTCAGCCAGTAAACCACGCGACGGGCCACCGGGCCGACGATCTGGTTGACCAGGCACCTGGTCTGCAAACCTTCGATCAGGATCGAATTATGCTGGTTGAATTCGGAAGACTTCTCCTGAAACGTAAAGTAGCGTTTGCCGGGAAAATACCCGAGGAATGCAATCCTGCCTTCGATGGGGGCGCGGTTGACGTGCACGTCAAATAAGCTCAGGAAAATGCTGATCCGTATGGCATCCGTCTTGAGATACTCGGTTTCCTGAATTTCCTTGATGCTCATCACCACTCCATCGGCGCCGGCCACAATTACGGATGGATCCGAGGGTGATATCCGCTGGGGATCACGGAAGAAGAAGAGCATATAGCATGCCGCAATCACGCCAAGGACAAAACAGGTCAAGGCCGTCCGTTTCCAATGAAATCGTCTGAAGATCAAGCCAAGGCACCCGAACACGGCCAGGGAACCGATAAAAAACGGCAATACTTCTTTGACAACCGGAATATACATGCATCACTCCCATTAATTGCTGCGAATAATAACCAACGAAATAAACACTATATAGTATGGCTGGCCGCCTGACAATCCCCGGTTTTACGTTGCACGGCGGGATGCAAATAGATGGGCGCAAGCGGCTCCGAGGGGATGCCCTGCGCCATGCGCGCGGCCGCCAGGCGGCCAAGCGTCTCGGCATACGGAAGGAGCGCGCACGCAATCAGCGTTATGGCGGGCGGAACGGTAGCCTGCACAAGTTTGCCAATCCGCGTCCAATCCGGCGTGGCCACCGCTTCGGCCGCGCCGACCTGGAACGTGCGGGGATGCACCAGTTCCCAATCGGCATCCGGCGTCATGATTGCGCCCGCACGTCGGAAACAACGTGTCCACCACTGGTCGCGGCGGGCATCACCTACAATGCGCACATGCGTCACATGCGCGGCTTTCGCCGCCTGCCAGGCCAATGCTTCCGCGCTGCTAAGCCCATAGACGGGTGTCTTGCCCGGAAGGGCCATGGCCGTTGCTGCTGCCAAGGTCACCCGCAGACCGCTGTAGGATCCCGGCCCTACCCCGACAGCATAGAGTTGAATGGCGCCAAGTTCGAGTTGAGCTTCGTTCAGCATGGATTTCAGACTGGGAAACAGCAGTTGCCGGTGGAAGCGGGTCTCGGTCCACTGCCGTGCGGCTATTACCCGCTGGTTATCCAGAATGGCGGCGCTGCCGGTCGCGGTGGATTGATCCATGGATAAAATCAACATGATGGTGTGTCTTGCATAATACGGCTAATGTCATAACTAAATCAAAGCGTTGCGGATTGGGCAAAACGGATCATGCGTGATATTGGTCCATCTGCTTCGTTGTTGCGGGCGGTCCGTACACAAGTACAGTCCTCGCCCGCAACGCCTTGTACTTGGACCAATCTAACGCGTTCCCGTTTTAGAGCTTCGTTCGGCCCAATCTGCCCCGCGGTTGCATCGCGCGGCCGCAGTCGCCGCGCGAATAAAGCGCGCAAATATTTTACAGATCGATTGCCGGAATTAATTTACACGACTTCTCCAAGTGATTTAAACGATAAATACTTTTCATTCATTCGGCAAGCCTGTATGTTCGGTGTGTCATGAAAACTACACGCACGCCGATATCATTCCCCCGGAAAGCCGTCATCCTGGCGGCCGGGTTTGGTACCCGTATGCTCCCTTTGAGCTTAGACACCCCAAAGCCCATGATGCCGCTGTGGGGCAAGCCAATACTCGGGCATATTTTGGACATGCTGGCACGCTGGGGTGTCGCGGACGTGTTGATCAACCTGCACCATCAGCCCGGCGCAATTTGTGATTATGTCCGTTTGCGGCCGGCGCCCGGCCCCCGGGTCGCCCTATCGTTTGAACCGGACATCCTGGGCACAGGCGGCGTTTTGCAGCGGGCGTCTTGGTTCCTGGATACGCAGCCCTTCTGGATGATCAACGCCGATATTGCCGCGGATGTGGATCCACGTCCGTTGATAGCAGCCTTTCACCGGAGCCGGGTGCTGGCCGCGCTTTGGCTGAACGCCGAACACGGCCCGCGCACTGTGGAAATGGCCGGCAGCCGGATCACCAATTTTTCGAGCAGCCGGCCGGGAACCGAAGGCACCTATACATTCTGCGGCCTGCAGGTATTGTCGCCGCGCATTCTCGGGTTCATTCCGTCAAAAGGTTCTTCAACCATTGTGCAGGCGTATCAGCTGGCCTGGGCGAATGCCTGGAAGATTGCGGGCGTCTGCGTGGCAAAGTCGTATTGGGCCGACATCGGCACACCGGACGGTTATCTGCAGGCCCATCGCGATATTCTGGATGCGTCCGTCGCCGGAAAATCAGGCGCCAGTCTGTTGGCTCCGGATGGTCTGCGCGCTCTGCAATCTTGGCGCCGCCGGATTCGATTTAACGGATTTATGTCCGCCGGGTGCAATGTTTCCATCGGCAAGGGCGCGCGGATTGCTAATGCCGTCATATGGGATGATGCGTGCGTAGCTTCGGATGCGGTTGTGGAGCATGCCATTATCGGGAAGGGCTGCAAGGTTCATGGCCGCGTGCCGCGCGTGGCGGTGCGTTCCGTGTTTTCGCTGTCCACATCCGGAAACAAGACCGACATTCCTCTGGCCATGGCCCTGCAGAGCCTGCGCTGGCCGCCGTGCGAAACCACGGTCATTCCTTTCGAGCCGCGTGGATCGGCGCGGCATTTCACGCGTCTTCAAAGCCAGGGCCGGCGTGTCATCCTGGTGCGCTACAGCCGGGAACGCGAAGAAAATGCGCTCTACACGCGCCATGCCCGGTTCCTGCAATCAATCGGGCTTCCGGTGCCCGAAATTATCCTCGATATGCCAGGGAGGAATTTTTTTGTCATGCAGGATTTGGGCGACCAGTCCTTGCTTAGCCTGAGCAAAATTTGGCCGCCGGCGCGGCTTACGAATTTCTATCACGACATCCTGGCGCATGTATCGCGCTGGCATACGGAAGGTGCATTGGCGGCCCGGCGCCGGCGCCTGGTAATGGTGGCGCCGTTTTCCTATGATTTATACCGCTGGGAACGCGAGTTTTTTAATCGTCACTTTCTACAACCCTATCTCAATTTATTGCCGAAGACGACACGGAAGATATTGGAGGAATTGGCTACGGTGGCCGGCGATTTGCTGAAGACGCCCACCGTATTGGTTCACCGCGATTTACAGGCGAGCAATATTCTCAGGGTTGGACGCCGCCCGTTTTTCATTGATTTTCAGGGCATGCGGTTCGGCGCCGCAGCCTATGACCTGGCCTCTCTGTTGTGCGACCCCTATGTGGAATTGCCGCTCACAACCATCGGCACACTGTTGGACACATATAACCAACTGGTCAGCCGGGGAAACCGGGTGTCCGAAAAACTATTCTGGCTGGCGGCCATTGAACGCTTGGCCCAGGCGCTGGGCGCATTCGGGCGTCTGAGCGCTAATCCGGAGACCGCCTGGTTTGGCAGCTATATTGCTCCTGGTTTGCGGATGATGCAACGGGCGCTTGCGCACTCCGGCGCCTGCCCAAATCTCCACGAGGCCCTGAGGCATTATCAGGCTATCCGGGAAAAATTTAGCCGCAAGAGGCGACAATAAAATAACACTGGATTTCCGATCAAGTCGGAAATGACAATACACATGCCCGTGCTGTCATTCCCGTGAAAACGGGAATCCAGAATATGCATTATTTTACAATTTCTAAGCATTAATTTAAAAATCAACTCGATTTACCAACACCAACCCAAGGGTGAATAACATGACGACTCAAACCCAACTCAAAGTCCGGCTATCCGACCATGGCTCGACCCTGATGGCTTTCCTGGCCGCCCATCTCCAGTTGTCCAATCACAAAGCCAAGGCGCTTCTGGATGCGCGCCGTGTTTTTGTTAACGGGCAACGTGTCTGGATGGCCCGGCATCGTCTGGATCCGGGCGACCATGTGGAAATACAGGAAGGCTGGGTCGCCGGACCGGTGGTGTCACGGGATGTGGTGTTATATGCGAAAGGTGATTATCTCATTGCCAACAAACCGCCCGGCCTGCTGGCCAATGGACCTCAAAGTCTGGAGTCCGGCCTGCGTCGCCTGTTGGGCAATCCCGCGTTGACGGCCGTCCATCGGCTGGATCGAGACACGTCCGGCTGTCTCCTGTTTGCCCAAAAGTCGGAAGCCGAGGCGCTCATCAAGCCATTATTTGTTCAGCATAGAATCCGCAAAATGTACCACGCCATCGTCAGCGGGCACGTCTCCGAGCGGGAACAGGAGATTACCCACCCTATTGATCATCGTAGTGCCCGTACCCTGGTAAGGACCTTGGACGCCAACAGGTTGGCCAGCCATCTGTGGATTGAGCTTGAAACCGGGCGAACGCACCAGATCCGCCGGCACCTCGTGGCCATCGGCCATCCGCTCCTTGGCGACCAGCAGTATGCCACCCGCCGGGAAGTGAGTTCCCAGGAGCGCGCTGTCCGGCGCCAGATGCTCCATGCGTATGAACTGGCCTTTCGTCATCCCGTGACCAGCGAGCCGGTGCATGCCAGGGCGCCCCTCCCGGAAGATTTTGCGGCGTGTTTGCGGAAATTCGGTCTGACCTGACCGGACAATTAGGCCTTCGGCAACCGTTTTCATGTAGCAGCGATGACGCCGTGGCTGTCGGAAGAATCCACGTCCTCATGGGCGCGGCTACCATCCGTGTAATCAGTGGTGAGTAGTTGCTTTACTTCTGCCGGAAGACGATCCGGCCTTTGGAGAGATCGTAGGGGGAAACTTCGATCGTGACTTTATCTCCGGGAGAAATTTTTATGAAATGAATGCGCATTTTGCCGGAAATATGCGCCAGAATTTCGGTGCCGGTTTGAAGCTTCACGCGGTACATCGTTGAAGGCAATACCTTGGTCACGACACCGTCGACACGGATGATGTCTTCTTTTGGACTGGAAAGTTCTGCCATATACAAAGCATCCTTTATGCCTATCCATTTACCGATAGATGTTTACACTAACAAAATAAAACGCTGACACAAGTATTATTTTCGGTATGACGCGGGGGTGTTTGGTGTTCAGGTGTTCGGTTGGCCATAATCGCCGGTTACCTTGAAGTTTGTCGGTTCTGCATTTCCCGAACACCGAACCAGGGCTGCGTCAAGAACGGTCTCGCGGGAGCTCCCTCCTTCGTCCGGCAACTGCCGGACTATGGCGGGCAGGCTGTCCCTCCATGGATGCCAATGTTTTTGCGATATTGGAGGGCGGAGCTCCGCGACGCCGTTGGTTTTGGCATGGATGACACAGCCCTGAACACCGAACACATTACTCACATTCGGGCTTGCATTCATAACCGGCGTTGCCATAATCACCCATATTTTTTTAAGGAACTCCTTCTATGGCTCGTTCAAAGCAGTCCCTGGCCACAGCCGAAAGCATGGCCCATAGCCAGAGGGAAATCTCCGTCTCCGAGTTTTTCCTGAAAAATCGCCATCTGCTCGGTTTCGATAATCCGCGCAAAGCTTTGCTCACGGCTGTCAAGGAGGCGGTGGACAATTCGCTGGATGCCTGCGACGAGGCCGGCATTTTGCCCGAAATCAGCGTGGAAATAACGCAAACCGGCGTGCGCCGTTTCCGCGTTACGATCCTGGATAACGGCCCGGGAATTGTTCGCGCCCAGATCCCCAAGATTTTTGCCAAGCTGCTCTACGGATCCAAGTTCCATCGCCTGCGCATGTCGCGCGGCCAGCAGGGAATCGGCATCAGCGCGGCCGGCATGTATGGCCAGTTGACCACGGGGACTTCCACGATTATTCAGTCCAAGATCAAAAGCAGTAAGGTCGCCCATCATATCGAAGTCCAGATCGATACGCGCTCCAATAAGCCCACGATCCTGAAGGACGAGGAACTGTCCTGGCACCCCCAGTTTTTTACGACCGACAAAGATGGCATGGCGCAACTGAGCAAGGAATATGCGCACGGCACTTGTGTTTCCATCGAAATGGAGGCTGCCTATATCCGCGGTAAACTTTCGGCGGATGAATATATCAAACAATGCGCGATTGTGAATCCGCACCTGTGCATGCATTACCGCATTGCTTTGCTCGAGGCGAATAGTGCTGCGAATGGCAGCGACAAGAGTCAAGGGGCGCAAACGCCCTCTGCCGACAAAAAACCGATGGACGCCGCCTGGATCACCTTTGAACGCGGTACCCGCGATCTGCCGAAACAGCCCCAGGAAATCAAGCCGCATCCCCACGGCGTTGAGCTGGGTATGCTGATGCAGATGCTGAAGGATACTACGGCCAAGACGCTCAAGTCAGCGCTTTCAAATGACTTTTCGCGCGTCAGCGACCGTGCCGCGGTGGAAATCTGTCAACGGGCCGCTTTGGATCCCAAGGCGCGACCAACCCACATTGCGCACCGCGAAAGCGAGGCCCTCTTCAAGGCCATCGGCGAGGCCAAGCTGATGCGTCCGCCGACAGATTGCCTTTCACCCATCGGCGAGGAGCAGATTTTGGCCGGACTCAAGAAGGAGATTGCTGCTGATTTTTATACGGCAGCCACGCGCAGTCCGGAAGTCTATCGCGGCAATCCGTTCCAGGTTGAAGTCGGCATCGCCTATGCTAGGCCGGACGCGTCTAAGGAAGTTTCCGCCGAAGAACCCGCGCGGGTCCTGCGGTTTGCCAACAAGGTGCCGCTCCTCTACATGGGCGGAGCCTGTGCTATGATCAAGGCCGTGACCGGCGTCAACTGGAAGAGCTACGGCCTGGCCCAACCGCGCGACGCCGTGCCGCTGGGTCCCGTGGTCATCCTGATCCATATTGCCAGCGTGTGGGTGCCGTTCACCAGCGAAAGCAAGGAAGCCATCGCCCATTACCCGGAGATCATCCGCGAAATGACCTTTGCGCTCCAGGAGTGCGGCCGGAGGCTCTCCGTATTTCTGAGCCGGCGCCGGCGGCAGGCCGAGCTGGAGCGCAAAAAGAATTACATCGAAATGTACCTGCCCCACCTGGCGTTGGGCCTGCGCGAAATCCTGGCGCTCAACGAAAAAGAGGAAAAGCAGATCATCACCAAGCTGCACAAGATGCTGGAGCGCACACATCTGGAAACGTGAAGGAATGCGCGCGGCAGCAGAATACCGCGGCTATATTTTTAGAAAAATATTCAGTGTAGCCGCCGCTCAGTTAGGGCGTTGTTCGTTATTCTGATTTCATCAACTTCGACAAGGTAAAACCCATGGCAAAAACCAAATCAGAACCGGAAAAGACCAAGCCGGCCGCTCCGGCGGCGGTGACCCGGAAATGTGCCTCCGGAAAAATCGTTGCCGTGGCCCAGGATGTTTACACCGACATCATTCGCAAGACCCTGCGGCCCACGATGCGATTTCCCATCCGCTCGTTGAGCAACGTGAAATACGATCCCAAGAAAGGGCATTTTGAGATTCTCAAGAAGGTGGTCACGCGCACGCTTTCCTACAACACGGTGAAAACATTTGCCCAGTCCATGCGGCTCATGGCCACGACCAAAAAGGATCTCCTGGACAAGAACGACATCGCGGGCAAACGCGAGATTTATTACAACAGCAAAAGCTGGGGCGAGTGCCGGTTTGACGAACAGCCCGAAAGCGATTCCCTGCTGGACGACATGGAAGCCATGCTGGCCATCAACCGGGAACAGTTAGGCTATATTCCCGAAGAACGCGGCGGCGAAGTGACCGGCCCGGTCACGGTGATTGACCGCGATCCCGGCACCGGCGGCGATATCCGCATTAACTGCGAGAAGCTGGGCACGGGTGCATGGAGCATCCCCTCGCAGGTTGAGCATTTGCGTTTCGAATCGAAGGCCAAATTCATCCTGGCCATTGAAACGGCCTCGCTTTTTCAGCGGCTTGTCCACCACCGGTATTACGAGAGCGCCAATTGCATCCTGGTTTCGATGAGCGGCGTGCCCACCCGCGCCTGCCGGCGATTCATCCGGCGCCTGTCGGATGACAAGGATCTGCCGGTATTCGCCTTTACCGACGGCGATCCCTACGGTTACTGCAACATCTACCGGACGCTTAAAGTCGGCTCCGGCCAGGCGGCGCACATAAATCAGTTTTTCTGTGTGCCGCGCGTCCATTACCTGGGCGTGACGCCGCAGGATATTTTGGACTACGACCTCGAAGACGCCACCCACCCTCTGGAGGAAAACGACGTCAAGCGCGCCAAGGACGCCTTGAAAAACGATCCCTTCATCAGGCACTACAAGGAATGGCAGGCGGCGCTCAACCAGATGCTGACCATGGGGGTACGTATCGAACAGCAGGCCTTTGCCAAGCACGGGTTGAACTACGTTTTGGAAAAATACCTGCCCGCCAAACTGAAAAAAGGGGACTTCCTGCCTTAATCCGCGTAATCTCGGGCCCACTGCCGGCGCGTAAAGAGCGTCAATAACAGCAGGCAGGCTATCCAGCAGGGCAACATTGCCCAGCGTAATCCCATCAAGGGCTCGGCCAGCCGGATGATGACGAACATTGTCGTGCAGCTGATCATGAGAATAGGCAGCTGACGGCACATGGTCCTCAGGCTGTGCCGCGCCTCATAAACCGCGATAACACTGACCATGGGAAAGACCGTCATAAAGCCCTGCAGTTGTTTCTTTAAAATAAGGATAATCAGAATTACGACAGTAATGATCGGGAGCTTGATCCAGAGCGGCAAGGGCGTGCGATAGCCTGGTTCGTCCTGGTGCGGCGTAAGGCTTTGGATCCAGAATACCAGCGGCAAGAGGAGACACAAGCTGATCCAGAAGACAGCCTCGGATGTCGGGATTACCCGCACCAGGGCCATGGCAAACACGCAGTAGGCTGCGGTCATGATTGCGATTGAAGGCACAATCGGCCAGTGCCGGTTCTGGTGCAGAATCCGGACTCCGTGAAAAAACATGATCAGTAGAGCCGCTCCGGTGACATTGACGGCGTTGATCGGCTGGCCGACGGCAAGGGTTGCCATCGTAAACGGCACCGGCAGGCTGATTATCAGGGCTTTCCATTTGGGATGGTAGAGGTAGGCAATGGCTGATGATAGCAACACAACGGACAGGAGAAGCATCCAGTCCCAAAATTCAAAATTAAAATTCATGGGTGTCAGCCTAGACCCGGGCCGCTCGCGGGGCAAACAAAATGATCTCTGCGACAACAAAATGATCCGGCGATGAGGGTAAGGAGCAGGTTGTGACGCCCTCTTCAGGCCGTCAATTCCTTCATCATCTCTTTGACGTTCCTAACCACAATATCCAATGCCTCGGGCGCCAGTTTGGCCCAGTAAGTGCAATAGGCGTTCGCTTCATGCCCTCCCCGCCGGATGCCTTTGCCCGTCGGCAAATAACCCGTATAATGCGAGCACATGTGGGCAACCTGGATGAAGGGCAACGGTGCCAGGGTTTTTATTGCCAGTTGCCCTTCGATAAACGGTTCGCCCGAAAGGCCGACAATGAAGGCGTCACCTACACGAAAGACCTGGATCTCATAAAGAAACTCCGGCATCCGCCGCCGGCAATATTCAATGCTGCGGGTAGAGGCTGCCAGGAACCATTCTTCATTAACGGCGGATTTATTGCGGTTCCATGCCGGCTGAGGATGGCGTTTCAAAATGCGATCAACCTCCTGCAACCGCGCCTTGGGAATATCCCGATAGGGAAGCGGAATCCGGCGGAATCGCCACTCCACGCATTTAACCTCCGCAAACTGCATCCTTTCCATGACCTTGCGCGCCATCTCGGCCAGGGCCAGCCCCATGCGCCGGTGATCGGGCTTGAAGTCGGGGGTCATCGGCGGCCAGGGATTCAGATTACCGCAGCAACCGTTTAAAACCATGAAGGGATTGTCCGTCTCAAAAAACGATCCCATCGCAGTCGCCCAAGCTCCGGGCCAGTCGGCGGAAATTACCCCGCGATGCGTGGCATAGAGATTCACCGGATGACACGCAAAATTCAGCAGGGTTGCCCGCAGGCGCAAATCCTGCGCCCGAAACGCAATCACGCCGACTTCGGGATCGTCCGGCCCCTCCATTGAACAAAGATGCAGGGGGCCCAATGGATATTGTTTCCCGGAATAAAACCATGGCATGCAGTTTGATCCGTTTATCCCGATTCCTCGACGATTGAATGCCAGGTTGGGCGCCATTCCCCGTCCATAGGCGGCTTCGACCGGGGCCAGTTTCTGAACGGCCGTTTTGAGGGCCTCGATCGCGCGCGGCACGGCGAAATCGCAATAGGCCCGTTCCGAGCCGGTGACATATTCGGTACCGGGTCTTATCAATAATGGAAAATCAGGATCCAGCATCATACACCCGATGCTCGGCGCCGAATGATTTTGGAGGGCATGAACCATCACCGCCTCCGGCTCGAACCCTAAACCCCTGGCCGCGGCGCGAATCTGCCGGGTGTATTCCTCGGTAATACAAATGACATCCAACGCCAGCAGGGCCAACCGCCTTGCACCGCATTCGACCACCAGCGCCTTGGCGTAAAGCGGGTCTAAAACCTTTTGAGCCGAACGGCGAATTCCGGCTCCATCTCCAGCCATGTGCGTACCAAGCGGCGGAGTAATGGCGACTTGTGCAGAACCGGCGCGGATCATGAATACAACTCCTTCAACATAATTCCGGTTTCATTGACAATGCGCTCCAAAGCGCCCGGCGCCAGCTTGGCCCACTGCGCGGGCTTCTGGCGAATTTCATGCCCGCCCCGCGCATAGGCATCGCGCGGGGCGATATAACCGGCATATGAGTTGGCACAATGCGCCACCAGGTTCAAGGCAAACGGAGATGCCTGCTTGATGGCCAATTGGCCCTCCGCAAAGGGTTCGCCAGGAAGACCGATCAAGCTTACGGGGCCAATCCTGAACGCCTGCAATTCATAGCAAAAATCAGGTGAGCGTTCCCGATCCATCTCCACGCTGATCAGCATGGCGGCATCCATCCACTCCCCGTCTACCTGGGTAGGATTCTGTTTCTGCCAGAGCGGTTGCGGGTGTTTAACCAATAAGGCTTCCGCAGCTTTGCGATCTTCCGCTGATGCCGTTTTCAGAGGTAATGCCAGCGAGCGGCTCATGCCATTCAATGCTTCGATCTTCCGATGTTTCATCGTTTTCAGAATGGCCCGGGTGGTGCGGGTCAATTCCCGGCCCATGCGCCGATGATCAGGAATGAAATCGGGCACAAACGGGGGCCAGGAATTAATGTTGCCGCAACAGCCGTTCACGATCAGCGGGACGCAATCCTTTCCGGCCAGCCGCCGCACGCCTTCAGCCCAGCTCCCGGGCCAATCGGCGGAAAGCGCATTTCGCGTCCGGGCAAAGACATTGACCGGATGGCAGGTATAGTGCAGAAGACAGGCAACGATTTGATCATCCTGGTTTTTGAAGGAGACCACACCCACTTCCGGATCCATCGGTCCTTCCATGCAGAGAATCTCGGTGGGACCGAGCGGTTTTTGCAACGAGGAAAAAAGAAAGGGCATGCATGCCGTTCCATCCCGGCGAATCCCCCGCCGGTTAAAGGCCAAGTCGTCCCGCAATGCCCTTCCGAAACCGACCGTCACGGGCTCAAGGCGTTGCTGGGCCAAAACTGCCGCCTCAATCATTTTTTTTGCGGCAAACTCGCAAAATGGGGTTTGCGAACCGCGCAGATATTCCAATTCCGGAGGAACATGGGGCAGCTCATCGCCAAGAATAAAATTGCCGAGCGGAGGGACGGAATGGATTTGAGGCGGCGCCACCATGCAATCCGACGGCGGGATGCCGCATTGCTGGTGCACCTCCTGCCGAATGTGATCGCCCCATCGTCGCGTAATAATCTCCAAATCGGCCTGGATATAACAGAGCTTGCGTCCGTTCAATTCCATCACAATGGCGCGTGCATAGAGAGAATCGCAAAGGATCTCCGCCTGCCGAAGCGTTCCTACTGTTCCGCCCAAATGGGTCCCGGCCTCGGGTGTCACATCCACCCGTGCCGCGCCTGCCCGGAAAACGTCGGTCTTTGACTTTTTCGCCGGCATATTTGATTGTTACCCCTTTGTCAATTCCCGGTAGCGGCGATAGGGCGCCTTATACCGGTCGTGATTGACCTGTTTGGGAATGAAGAGACGGCCAATATGATACCAGGCGGCGCTCGTTTCCGACAGCGAAAAAAATGCGCCGGCGCCCCACGCCGCCAGCATGGCGGCGCCCAGAACGGCCGATTCTGTGACGGCGGGCTGCTCCACGGGTTGGCCGGTAACATCCGCCTTCATTTGCAGCCAGAATTCGTTTTTGGCCCCGCCGCCAATGCCCCTGACCGTTTCTATGGCAAGCCCGTGTTGGCGCATCCATTCCATGTTTTCTTTCAGGCTGAACGTCAGGGCCTCAAGGATGGAGCGGTATAGGTCGGCGCGCGTGTGCTTAAGCGTCAGACCACAGAAGCGACCGCGCATGGCCGCGTTGGGCGTCGGCGAGACCATGCCGTCGAAATGCGGCAGCATGGTTAATCCCCGGCATCCTATCGGCACGGCGGCCGCCTCCGCATTCAAGACGTCAAAGCTTGCGCCGCCTGCGCATTCTTTCCGGAACCAGTCCAGTACAACGCCCGCCGTTTTGACATAGGCCAGCATAAAATAATACGGCTTGATTGGAAAACATCCCCCGAACAGGCCTCGCGGCATGGGTTTAGGCAGGCGTTTTGTCAGCGTGACCAGCGCCAGACAGGTGCCGCTGGTTTCCGTGAGAATCCCGGGACGGTAATTGCCGGCGCCGATGGCGCCGGCATACTGATCATTAGTGCCGCTCACCAGGATTGTTGCCGGTGTAAGCCCCCACTCTTTCGCCATCGGTTTTAATATTTTTCCAATTGGCGTTCCGGGGACAAGGATGTTTGATAGCTGGGCAAAATCAATCCCGGCCGCCTTCAGAATAGCGGGATCATATTTATCTCCGGCCGATGTTAACAGGCCGGTTGAAGCGGCCGTGTTTATATCAAATGCGGCAATACCGGTTAAGCGGTAGGCAATATAATCGGGCAATAAAAAAAACCGGCGTGCTTTGCGCATAATTTCCGGGTGATTTTCCTGCAGCCACCTGATCTTGGAAACCGACAGAATTGCGTCAATGGATGGAATGCGGCCGGTAGCCGACCGGACAGCCTCGCGCAATTCTTCAGCCTGACGCCCGGCGCGGCTGTCGTACCACAAAATGGCGTCATGCAGGGGACGAGCGTTATTGTCCAGGGTTACAAATGTTTCGCCCTGTGAGGAAATCGACATTGCCAGGATTTTTGTCCGGCTTTTTTTAGCGGCCTCATGAACGGCTTCTTGGGCGGATTTATAAATAATATCAATGGAAATATCAACATGCCCATCCGCGGAAATGGTCGGTTCAAAAGCGCGCCGGCTGGAAGCAAGCATTTTCCCGTCCCGGCTAAAAACGCCTGCTTTTACGCCGGTGCCGCCGATATCCAGGCCAAGATATGCTGTTGATGTTGCCATTGTTTTATTCCGATCAATCAGTCTTCAATGGATTAAATCCGGCCATTCAGGGCTGCGTCATCCATACCAAAAACAGCGGCGTCGCGGAACTCCGCCCTCCAATATCGCGAAAACAATGGCATCCATGGAGGGACACCCTGCTCGCCATAGTTCGGCAGTTGCCGGACGAAGGATGGAGCTCTCGCGAGACCGTTCTTGACTGCGCTTAACGGACGAAAATAGCTTTTCGTTATTACTCTTTCCTTAAATTACCCCTCGTATGGGGAAGGTGATTAACAAGGCCGACTGGGATTTCAGTATCGAAGTGTTTATATTATTCTTGCGAGGGATTCATTTCCTCAAAAGAAACTCATTGAGTTCGGCAACGAGGGCGTTCGTGTTCGTCACGCGCTCTTCCGCGCCGACGTCCACAAGCATTTCCAGGATAGCGCGCCCGCCCTGCGAGTCGGGGTAGGCATCGGCAATCCGACGCGCCCTTGCATAAGTAACGGCATATTCCGGGATGGAATCGCGGACGCTTTTAACAAGTTCGATGATTTTGCTTTTGTCCTCCGGAAGCGCGACGTGAAATACCCTGATTGCATCAAGGGCTTTGCGCACGTTTGTCGCGGCGCGGTTGAGCGCGATCATTGCCGGACTGAAATCATTGGTAATCGCCAAGCGCTGTTCATCCGGAAATATTCTGTCCGGGTCGATATGTTTTTGCTGCCAATTGTCGTCGCGGCACCTGTCGCGGACGGTTTTGTCGCGGAAATCGGGAATCTCCATAGGCATGCCATCCGCTTCGGCGCTGCGGAGCGCCTGTATTCCGGCGAGGGTGACATCCGCAGACGCATAGATGTCCCAGGGCGCTTTTTCGCCGGTAAGGATTTGTCGCGCGAAGTAGTAAAGCTCCCAGAAATCGCCGCCGCCGTGTCCGGCTTTTTCAGCTAGGTCGCCCATTTCGCTCCATGCGGGCTGTACCGCGATATTGAACGACGAGCCGGTCGCGCCGACTTTGATCTTCAGAGGATGCATTTCGGCGGAAGCTTTCGTCCCAAAAAGGCGCTGGTGATGGCTGTCGGCGGTGGTTCCGCCCATAAGGTTACGCACGATTCCGCCGTTGCTCATCGTGATAAGCGACGGGGCGAAGGCGCCGAGGGAGGGCAGTATGCCGTCAATCTTGCGTCCCTTGCCCTTGATGACGCCGTAGTTCTGCACGTCTGACGGGAACGCGACAACTCTTTCGGGGCGCAACCCGGTGATGACCATTACGGGACCGAGCGAATGAGTACAGTAATAGTGATAGTTCAACCAGCCTCTCCAGTGGTGAGCGCGGTTGCCGGGCTCCAGCGGCGTGCCGTCCGGATTGGCGTAAGCGCGCCCCACGCCATGCACATATTCATATTCGGCGTAAGCGAGGTCGCCGAAAAAACCTTCACGCCAAAGCTTGGCCAGATACATGTTTTCGACGGAGAACGGATAATTTTCCGCGAGGTTATATACTTTGCCGTATTTTTCTACAGCTTCGGCTAGCGCCACGCCCTGCGCCGGAGTGAAAAACGCGGTTACTTCGCTCAGGACATGCTTCCCCGCTTGCATCGCCTTGATAGCGTGCGCCGCATGGTCTGTGCAATAGGTGGCAATGAGCACTGCGTCAAAGTCCCGCGCCAGGAATTCATCCTCATCTGGCGTTACGAAGGCGTCGGGGCAGTTCTTTAGGAAACGTGCGCGCATTGATTCATGGAGATCGCAGCCCGCGACGACATTAATGTTCAGCGCTTTCGCTGAATTTATGAAACTTTGTCCGCGGCCGAGTCCCCAGATGCCAAGTTTTATTGTTTTTTCGGTATTAAAAATGGAGTTCGTTGTCATATCAAGGCTTTTTTTGTGTTTTGATAATTTAACAAACATGATGGTTAGATTTGACTTAAGCGTCATTGGGATTTCAGCATCGGGGGAATTCGCCTTCGGGGTTATGGCAGACCTCGTGGAGAAGCGTCATGAACTTGCAAAGATTGGGAAATGTAACCAGCGGCTGGATGCCGTGGTCGCCATTCGGGAAATAACCGCCTTGCTTGAGCAACCGCGGCACTTTCGACATGATCTCGCTCTTGATCATGTCCTCGTTGCCTTCGTTGACCACTTCCTTCTCCAGCCACCCGAAAAGGATAAACTCTGGATAAGCCTTGCGCAGGGCAAATAGGTCGTTGCCGGCCTTGACCTCGAAAGGATACATCGCATTTACGCCATACCGCCGCACCAGGGGCACAAACTCCATGGCATTGCCGTCCGTGTCGATGGCAACCAGGGCTGCACCGTTCGCTCGCGCGCAAGCG
Organism: Kiritimatiellia bacterium; assembly: GCA_028718125.1. GTDB lineage: Bacteria > Verrucomicrobiota > Kiritimatiellia > JAAZAB01 > JAAZAB01 > VSJD01. The sequence goes on along the minus strand of JAQUMN010000007.1, from coordinate 43,367 downwards.
CACACCTCGCGGTAGTGCCGGCCATAAAACTCGTCGAACTGGGCCGGCGAAACCAGCATGCCGTGGTTGTAGCAAAGATCTTCGCCCATCAGGACCACCTCGGGTTTGAGCCGTTCAATGAGTGGAAACGCGCGTTCCCGAATTCCCCGGAGAATGTGGTCGGCGATGTCGCGGACCAGTTCGGGGTCGTCATAAAAAGCCAGGCTGGCGCCCTCCGGCCCCATCAATCCCCGCAAGGTGCCGTAAGTGCTCCCGGCCTCGACGCCAAGGGGCTTGGTGCGGAGGTCGACTTTCTTTGCGTGCTCGTTCATTTCGTCACGTGTCATGCACACTTTGGGCTGCGTGCGCTCCTTGTAGAACTCCCACGAGGCGCGGTCGCGCACCGGGAACCGGATGAACTCGGGCATGCTGTAAGTGTTGGTATTATCTATCACCTGCCGGGTGATCGCGCCGTTTTCCGACTCGATGATTTCGAATTCACCCTCCCGGCGGGTGGTGGTGTGAAAGCCCTGGGCGCCCGAACCCAATGAAAAACCGGGACCGATTGCTCCTGTCGTTCCCCAGTATCGGTTCCAACTCTCCTGATCGTGGCACACAACGTGCCGCGGCATGCCGGTGGCAATAAGCCGGTCGTAGGTTTGTTGCTGACAGCCATGCGCCATGCCGGGAGCGCCCCCGAATCCGAAGATGGGCACATAATCGGGTTTTTCGAAATGCGCAATCGACAGGAATCGTTCCTTATCGTTCATGGCTAGTATTGCTTTTCTTTATGCATATTTAGGTTTTTTTCGTTGAATCTCGATAATTTTCGTCATGCACTTCCAGTCTGACAGCCCGCCAAGCGAGTCAACACCGTAAAGATTATCCCGACCGGCCAACATGGCATACCGTCCGGCTTTTGCGATGTCCGCGCCTTCCAGCATGGCCGTGAGAAAACCGGCCACGGCGCAGTCACCCGCACCGCAGGCGTTCCGTACCCGCCGCGGATCAGCCGGGAAAGCCGGAATCCAGAGGTCACGTCCGGTCCAGTTTTCAGCAGGCAGATTGAGGGGCGTTGCAGAATTCAGTTTCCCGATATTTCCAGTACGCAGATACGCGCCGCGATGCCCGGCCTTGATCATCAGGACCTTCACTCCCATGGCCAGTATCCGGTTCCCCATGCGTGCCACCATGTCCGGCGCAACCGCATCGATGATATCCCCTCCGTCCGCCTCCGAGAGGATGCGTGCGTAGTGCTTTGGCTCCAGCATAAAGAGAAGCTCCTCGATACTCGGCACAAAGACATCAACCAGCGGTAAAACCTTGGCCAGGATAGTCTGCCAATCGGCATGCCCCGCCAGGCTGCCCGAATCCGGTAAGGTCATATCCAGAGACGTGGCCACCCCCAGTTTGCGGACACCTGACAAAAGCCTGCGCAGTTCGGCGCCGCCGTTCACAAAAAGACTTTTCATCAGCGTGGGATAGCCGAAATGGAACAGACGGCTCTTGCCGACCGTGGCATAATTGATGTCCGCCGCGGTGAAAATACGATTGCATCCCGGATCTTCCAGGAATATCCGGTCAGTGCCGGGCGGGGCCATAACGATGCCATAAGCCGTTCCGGCCTTATTGGTTCGCCGGATGCCGGATGCCATTCCCTGCGCCTTTAATTGGCCGGCGACAAAGTCACCGAGCATATCGTTGCCTACCAGCCCCATGAGCGCAACGCGCCGCCCGAATTTTCGCATGGCCAATCCGGTATTGGCGACGACTCCGCCCAGCGCGAGGTTTAATCCTTCAACCTCAATAAGCTTGCCGGGTCTGAAGATGTCCTTGAGCGCGACATTGCCATGCGCAGTCGGGAATCCCGGCGTCAGGTCCACGCCGATATAGCCGGTCACTGCGGCGTCATATGAATATTTACGATTTGGATGCATCAGTTAGCTCGGCATCGTACTATATTACCGCGACCCCCAATAGCCGGCAAAGGTCTTGCAATACCTCCGTGTTGTCTCCATAGGAAAGAATGTAATGCTGCCCGGCCACCTGCTGGATAAACGTATCCACCGGCCCATCCAGCACAATCTCCAAACTCGGCAGTTGCGGGGCGGGCGGCGTCCAGCCGGCTTCCTCCCATCGCCGCGGTTTGCGCGCCGTGCCTGTAACCAGATGCAGGCTGTAATCCCCGCCGGCGTAGGCCAGCCGGCCAAGCGTGACTTTGCCGGTTTTAATCCTGGATATATTCAACAGCCCTTCGTTCAACTTCCCGAAAGCCGTCGGCAGAACGGTCACCGGTCCGTCCGCGATTTCCGAGGGCACATAATCCGGAACCCCCATGAGCATGCCGTTCGGCATGAATTCATAGAACTCCAGGTAGGCGGCAATCTGGCCGGTGACATAGCGCGTCATCACCTGCGTTACGGCGCCCATCGTGTCGTTTTCGGGAATCGTGCACAAGCCGTCCTCCTCGCCCAGCAGCATGAATACGGGCGCCGGCGGGAATTGCAGCAGCTTCTTTACCCCATCGACGTCGCTCAGGGAAACGGCATCGTAGCGGCGTTCTTTGACTTTTGCGCTGACCGCCAGATACAGCGCCGCCGCCTTCCGCAGGGTCTCTTCGCCGGCCGGTTTCTTGAAGGTCCAGCGTTTTTTTACACATTTTACCAGATCATCAACACGCTTCGGCGCCAGTTTTTTCATTAACTGGGTCATCTCCAACATCTCAAATATTTCCACTTCCGGCCCGATTTTCGACCGCAGCGACACGCCATCATGGAGCGTCGCATACAGATTCATGTCCCGGTACCCCATCATGCCGATTCGGGCATCCCGCAATCGCGAAGCCGCTTGTGCGGCCCGGGCGAAGCTGACGATCGGATGCATATCCGGAGGCGTACCGAGATAATTGACGACGTATTTGAACCGGAAGCCCATGTCCTGCATGGTTTTACGCAGGGCCGTGGTGCCGGCCTGGTCGGCGGTGGTAACAAACCGCCCTCCTTCCTTCCACCCGGTCAACCCCCACAACACCATGGGTTTGTGCTTGAAATGGTCAATCACGCCCATGACCGCATGCGACGGGATCCAGCCGGCCAGGCAAACAACCAGCAGATCAAAATCGGCCTTGGCCAATTCCTTCCGGGCGCGCGCGACATCCAGGCCTTCGGAATCGTCGCTGACCGGATCGGTCCAGATCAATTCCATGCCCTCATTAACAAGCTGTTTGCGCGCTTCCCGGCACTTGCGTTCTATAATTTCCCTCGGCGTATTGACTTCGCCGAATCCCACGAATCCCGCGCGTATTCTTGGCAGTAATCGAGTCAACATCATTTTAGTGACCTCCTTCAAAGGATTTTAAGATTATGCATGTCATTTATGTTGCCTTACGCCATCACCACTGTCTCCCAGCCCATAAAAGCTCCCAGCCCGGCGATCTCCGGCGCCACATGACCATAAACCAGGGCGGCATGGTGAGTGCCCCCTGCCCTGCTGTAATCGGCGAGGAAATCGGCTACCGGCATTGACGGACGGAACCAGCCGTGAATCGTATCCTTCATACGGTCCCGGCCGCGCGCAGTTTGCATTGTGACGGGCGCGATGATCAACCGGAACCGGCTTTCCGCCAACGGCGCCAGGTTCACGAAAACCGCTCCCCCGTCGCGCAGACAACCTACGGCCCTGACGGGGTTACCGGCGTCCGAAAACTTATAATCCATTTCTTCAAGTCGCGCCCGGCCAGCCAGAAGGTTGACATTGACTTCGCCCATGTGGCTTAGAAAGACCGTGTTGCCTTTCCAGTCCGGGCAAAACATTTCGGTAAAGGTCGTTTCCGGATAAGCAGCCATCAAGGCGCCGGTCAGGGCTGCCGTCAGCACATCGCCCTCGCCGGCGTAGCCGGAGCCGCGTGCCATGGCCTTAGCGGCCTCCAGGAACGGGACAATCGGAATACCCGCCTTGCGGTTGACCGCCAGGAAGTTTACCGTAAAGGCCGTAAGCCGTTCAATCGCCATCCAGCGCCGCACGGCCAGTCCTATGTGCACGGAACGCCGGTGCGCTTCCGTATTGAGCTTAGCTGCGGCAAAACGTTTACGGTCGGCTTTCATTTCGGCCTGGATTGCGGCCGGACGGATGCCCGCCATTAATTGTTTAATGGTACCGCCGCTTTCGGCAATGGTTGTCACGCCCAACGTTTTTTTGAGCACAGCGGCGGGCACGGCGAAATCACCCATGCCCTGGAACGGTTCGCCAATGCGCCCGACCCGAGCGCATCCCATGGCTGAGGCCGCACGGGCGCTGACAACACGCCGCGCCACGCGTTTGAGCACATCGGATTTGTGCCAGTGTCCCGCTTCAATGATAAAATGTTTGCCGTTGCGCAGGAGCAGATTGCACATATCCTGCACCCCGTGGATGCCATGGTTAAACATGATGCGCCCCGGCGCCTGCCGGGGTCCGAACTCATAATCCGGGGTAGTATCCAGCACAATCAACGGCAGGCGGGTGGCCGCCAGCGCAGCGCTGGACTCGAGCGATGGTGAATAAGCCAGGTGCAGCGTAACTAAGGCATCCACGCCGGCTTTTTCAAACGCCGCAATCGCCGCTCTGAATTCCGGGGACAGGCGGCAGACCGGCGCAGCGATCACTTCCAGCCCCTGCCGGCGCAAGCCATCCGCAACCGTGTCATAAAAAGCCTGTATGCCCGCGCGGGAGTCAGATGCGACCAGGTCATAAAGCTCGATATATAACGGCAACAGACCAATTTTCGATGTTGTCATGCGTAATATTTCCTTAAGCATTCATCCTTTAATTTAATTTCGGCGCATCGCCCCAATCGGGTACATCGAGAGTTTTGCCGTCCTGCAAGGCGGACTTGTGCGCCATGACGCCCATGACCATGTAACGCGCGGCTTCCCATATATTGATTGCCGGCTGACGATTGTGCGCAATCGCGTCGACGAATTCGTGAACCAGGTAAGGATGCGAGCCGCCGTGACCGCCCGGCTGGAAGTCGACGCTCAGCAGTTCGGCCTCGCTCTTGTCGCGATGCATGGTGCGCTTGAAGGCCAGTTCAACATCCGCAGGAAGCGAATCGAACATTTCCTTGGCCGAAAGTTTCTGTTGGACCGGTTTGGGCAACTTGGCGAGATCCAGGTGCGCGAAGTCCGGCCGTGTGATTCCATACCAGTTGTTCTCGGAAAAGCTGCCGTGCGTGCCGAAGATGCGGAATGTCTCGCCGTCCATGCCGGGACAGCCGGGGGTCTCGCGCATTTCGCAGATACGGACGGTGGCGCCGTTGCTCATCTTGAAAAGGGCGACCTCGTTGCTGAAGCCCCCGGCGCCGAAGGGGTCGCCCTCTCGGTTGTCATACCCGTAGCCGGTCACCCGGACGGCGTGCGCGCCCATGACGCAAACCGGACCACTGCACGAGTGGGTCGGGTAATGCATGGGACCGCTCTTTAGACCGCGCCCGCCGTAACGCTCCTTCGAAAGGAGCTTCCACTCCTGTCCGGGCTTGCTGGCCAGGCGGGAGGCGCTGACCTTTCGCAGGTTGCACGAACTATCCACGTCATGGAAGTATTCGCCTTCCGCGTATACAAAATCGCCGAATGCGCCACCAAGCGCCTTACGGCGGCAGAACATAGCTTGCGGACGGTAGTACGTGGTTTCGCCCAGCATGTAGTGCTTGCCGGTGCGCTTCACGGTCTGGACCAGCTTGTCGCACCAGTCGAGCGTCTCGGCATCATCCGGGATGCTGATGATCGGCACAGCGCTGTAAACATGCTTGCCGGCTTCCATGGCTTGCACGCACTGCGGGGCATGCAGCCAGGGCTGGGTAATGATCACCAGGGCGTCCAGGTCGCTCCGGCAGATGGCGTCCAGCGAGTCGAATGTGTCCCGCGGATTGAACTTGTCCTTGAAAAACGGATCATCAGCAAACCTTTTGATCCGTTCCGGTTCGCGGTCGCACAAGGCGATCCGGCTTACCAGCGGGTGACTTTTGAACAAGGGCGCAAAAGCGCGGCCGAAATCGCCCAACCCAACCAATCCAATGCTAATTCCCATGACCACCTCCCATCCTTTCGGTTGTTTATAGCATCGCAATTTATTCGGGCTATTTATTTTTTCGGCCCTGCCGTGCGTTGCGTATTATCCGATCCGCATTATTGAAAAACACATCCTTTATATCGGCACGCGCCAACCCAACTGCGCGGGCTGCACGCTGGAAAGCGGCCAGTTCCTCATACATGAAAAACGTAAGTTTTTCCGCCGCGCTCCCTTCCACCTCGCGCATGTGGCTATCGCCGGAAACATCGCCGTAAAGACCTTTGGGAACCAGGTTGATGTAAACTCCGTTCTCGCAAATCCGACGGGTTCGCATGCGCAAAATCGGCATATCGCTGCCGAACAAAACCCGCCGCGGGCCGACAGTTTCCAGCAGGCGCTGGAAGGCCACCGCGTTGGTATTGGCGGAAATATCGAAACACATTTTTTTGGTTTTAGCCAGCACCTTGAAAGCGTTGCCGATATCTTCTGGACAGTAAGCGCGCCCCACGTGCGCGATGATGAGTTGAAGATCAGGATACCGTTCCTCGATCTCCAGCATCTGTGCCAGGTTCACGGGATCCCGGAGCCGGCCGTCCCGGGGAATATGCAGCATCACGATCCAGCCATGCCGGTTCATGAGTTCCAGTTGATGGCGGGGAAAGTAATCAAAAATCCTGATTTCGGCGGTCGGCAGATAAACGGGCGACATGGTCAGGTAACTCTTGATACCCAAAAAACAGTTTTTTTGAATCCGACGTTCGAGATCGGAAGCGTCCCAGCGCGGATCGGAGAAAATCAGGGCCGGGAACTCGTGTTTTTGTGAGGAGCGCCGGACATAATCGTTCGCCGCATCGAAATACTTTGGACCCGACAGGCTCGCGAAAATCAGTGGCGTTACCGATTTCCCGGGAAACATTAATTCATACGTTTCGACTATGTCTTCCACGGAATTCTGGTCCGCCACCATGGAAGGCCAGGAAACAGTCCTTGCCTTCATCCCGGGTCCCTTCCTTTTCTCGAAGGTTTTCAGCCAGATGTGGGTGTGGATATCAATGATTTTATCCGGCAGCCAGTCGCGCAGGCGTTTTTCATAAAACTTGCGGTCAATTGATTTGACTTCGAATAATGGTTTCATCATGTCATTTTCCCGTGTATCCGGTTTTCTTCCAGATTTTACGCGCATAATTCAAGGCAAATGCCGAAGGTTTTTTGTTCCCTTCAACGCTTGACCAGGGCTGGCCTGTCCTTCGCCGCGCCGGATCCGGCGACCAATCGTCTTTTGCATGATATTTCCGCGCCGATTCCTTCCGCAAATCCGGCACCACAACCGTTTCCCCGTCCGCCAAGGCGGAACGATAGGCCTGGATGCCCACTATGGACATCGCCACGCCGCGATAAACATCCAGGTAAGGCTGTTCTTTTTTGCGGATGGCATCTGCAAAATAATACATCGTATAGAAGTCGCCGCCGCCATGGCCGGTTTTCATGGCCAGCTCGTTCATGACGGGAAAATCCGGCGTATAGGTCATGCGTTCCGGATGTTTTCTTTTTTCGTGCCACTGCTGTCTTATCAGTGTTACCTGACCATTTCTGCCTTCCATGTAACCTTTCGCCGCGTGAATCCGCGTGCAGATGTCATGCCCGCGCAAGCCTCCCTGAAGAAGTTTAACAACGGCATCGTTATCCATGCGCACGGCCATCATGGCGCCCCCATCGTGCAATGACGGCCGGCGTTGGCCTTCGGGATTATCCGGGGCTGTATGCACGACAAATCCGTTTACCTTGACCGGCCATGTATCCGTGATGAACATAACCGGCGCCATGCCGTGCGTGCAATAATAGGTGGCCGGAATCCAGTTGCGCCAGTGATTGAGTCCCGGGCTTATGGAATTGGCCGAATCCGCATCCATCGGATGGACGTATTCGCATTCGCCATACATGAATGTGCCGAATTCGCCGGCTTTAAAGAGACGCCGCATCTCCTGGTTGTGCCGCATGTAGGGATAGTTTTCCGCAAACATGTAGGTTTTCCCGGCCTTTTCCACGGCTCGGATGAGTTCGACGCCCTCTCCGAGAGTGTGGCAGGCGGCGGTCTCGCTCATGACATGCATCCCGGCCTTGAGAGCCTTGATTGCGAATGGGGCATGCTGGTGAAAATAATTCGCCAGCACCACCGCATCCATGTCATGCTCCAAAAACTTGGCATACTCGGTGTAAATTGCCACTTTTCTCTCTTCGCCGAATTTTTTAAGTCTTTCCTCCCAGGTGTCGCACACGGCCACGAGTTCAAACCCCGCGGCCTTGGCGGCATTGCCGGTAAAAGACTTGCCGCGCCCGACGCCCAAAACCCCTACGCGGATAGGACGGTTGTTTTTGACTGTTATCACCTTCTGTTCCCTTCATTATAAAGAATATCCTCATTATCTTGGCCCGTTCAGTTTTTGACGTACCGCTTCCCGCGCTTACGTATTCCATGCGTGTCTTCACACGGCGTCCGGCGCTTTCACGGCGAACGGCGCGTGCCGGTGAAATCAATTTTTACCGCCGATTCTTTAATTTCAATTATTTGCCTTCGAATGCGCTGACGATTCACTTCCGCCCGTTCGCACGGTAATACTTCAACCCCTCCACCAGCGCCTGCATGTTTCCCCATGGAACGCCGGGCGCAATCGAGCTGCTGCCGGCCAGGAACAGTCCTGTTTCAGGGCCCTTTTCCACCAGCCATGCGATCTGCTTCCGCACGTCTTCCGGCTTGCCAAACGGCAGGGTGCGGGTCACTGAAACTCCGCCAACAATGATCAGGTCGTCGCCGTCCCGGGTTTTCATTTTGCAGATTTTCTCGTAATCCATGCCGTCTTCGTATTGGAACCCCTGGAATCCCTTTAAGCCTACTTCCAACAGCCGCGGAACCATCTGCGACAGGTTGCCGTCGCAGTGCCATATCATTTTGAGCGGGGTCTTCAAGAGGGGCGCCAGCGAGCGCGCAAAATGCGGGAACCAGATTTTGTCGAGCGACTTGATGTCAACCAGGGTCCCGCGCGAGTCGGCCATGTCGTGGTCCAGCCGGTAGAGCGGCGGCAACAGGTTTTGTTCATAAATGCTTGCCGTGGCCTGATTCATCAGCTCCCAATAATCCGTCTGGAGTGCAAAATCGCGTTCGATCACATCCGGGTAGAGTGCATAGGCCATGAAATAATTCACATAGCCGTATCTACCGTACCTCAGGCCGGGGAACCCGATGGGGCCGTAACCGCTCTTGAGCATGGTCGGTCCGATTTTATCCTGGCATTGGGACTCGCTCTTCAGTATCTCCTGTGCCCACTTTGCCTGCCAGGCCGGCAAATCCGCCCTGATTTCAGCCAGTTTCTTCTCCTGGTCAGGGAACGAAACCTTCTCCATGTGCTCCACAACGGCTTCCGGCGAATCAATGACTATCCCGTCGCACACAACATGGTCGAGGCCGGTAGTGGCTGTTTTGGGCTTGTCATTATCATAGCCGTGTGCACCCATGCTCAGCGGGTTAGTGGCCAGGTATTGATCCAGGAGGCAGGTGCCGACATTCCGTTGCATTTTAAGGTAGATCTCATCCGGGTTCTTGATATACGAGCCTTCGGGCACGCCCGCCAGCCGGTCGATAATCCGGTGCTCCATGGGATGAATCAGCCACGACGGAATGCCCGTAGTCGGCTTCTGATGAATGGTATCCAAAGCCAACAAGGCATTTTCCTGTAATTCCATGGTCAGGCTCTCTTTTATTTGTCGGATTCCTATTACCCAGCAATTCTCGTTATGGCCAGACACACGGAAACAAATTTCGGCCTGTCATCCTGAGCGTAGCGAAGGATCTCGTTGATCGGTAACATCTTCTGATGAAACCGAGATTCCTCGCTTCGCTCGGAATGACACGGTTGGAATACGAGATTACGTCATAATTAAAATTACTGCCTATTACCGCTCGCTCGGGACCAGATCACAGACTGACGCCCCACTAGCCCGTCACATCGGCAGGTCGATGACAATCCCCCAGGCCTTGCCGCCGTTAGTCCGAATAGCACAAAGGATTTTATTGCGTCCCCGCTTCCACGCCACTTGAGCCTTGTAACGCGGCGGGGTCAGGGGATTGGTGGCATCTGGCTCGCAGGCCACGATCTTGCGATTCAGCCATATTTTTACCGGACCGTCAGCGCCGAATTGAAGGACGGCCTTTGTCGGCGCCGGGATAATCACCGTGAATTTGACATATACCCAACCATCCTTGCAGCCCTCATGGATCGACCGGAGATCCACAAAACAGAGGTTGTCATCCCGCGTAATCAGGTTAATTTTCCGAAACGCGACTTTTTTCGATGGCCATGGGGCGTTAATGATGCTGTCGCCGGCCGGAAGCAGTCCGCTGGCCCGGGCTTCCAGCATTCGGGGAAGCTTCCGCATGGCCTGTGCCCATTCCCGTTTGAGTTTTGCCAGGAAGCCCGGGGCCATAACCACGGATTCCTCGCCCAATTCCAGCATTTCGCGGAGCACGCGGGCACCATCGCTTTGCTGGTAGGCATCGGCGATCTTGCGCGCCATGGCATAGGTGGCGCGCATAAGCTCGAACTGGTTGATCATCTGGTCCACAAAACGGAACGATGCGGCTGGAGAAACCATGTCGGCCCGGACCTTTTTCCAGTCGGCATACGCCCGGTACAGCTTTGCATGTTTGACAATATCCGCCATCGTCTTCGTGAAGTTACGGGTTACCGCGTAATCGGCGCCGGCGGGGAAGGCGCCTTTCTTATGGTCGTAGGCTTCCTGGCGCCAGTGGTCTTCCCGATACTTTTCACGTTCCGCCTTGTTGCGGAAATCGGGAACGTCGTAGGGCTTGCCGCCCTCCAGCGACGAGCGGAAGGCCAGGATGCCGGGAATAGTTACGTCGCAGGCGCCGTAGAGGTCGAACGGCGCTTTTTGTCCGGTGAAAATCTGGCGGGCAAAATAATAGAGCGTCCAGAAATCCCCGCCGCCGTGACCGGTTCTGGCCGCCAGTTCGCCCATTGCATCCCATTTGGGAATCACTTCAAACTTGGGCGAGCCGCCGGTGCCGCCCAGCCGCAACTGCAGGTTCTTGCCGACATTGAGCTCGGCCGCTCCCAGAGTGCCCCAGAGCCGCTGGACATGGCTGTCGTTCGTGGTGGCCCCCATCAAATTCCGGACCACGGCTCCATTGTCCATGTTGATTAGCGATGGGGCAATGCCGCCCATGCCGAAGGGACCTGGGATGATGTAGCCCGCCACGTGTTGTTTGCCCGGCAGGGCCACAACACGCGTCGGGCGCGTGCCGGTGATGACCATGATCGGCCCCAGGGAATGGGTGCAGTAATAATGATAATTCATCCAGCTTCTCCAGGAATGGACGGTGTTTCCCGGCTGGCATGGCACCCCGTCAATATAGGTATAGGCCAATTCCCGGATTTCATGGACATATTCATATTCGGCGTACATCAGGTCCCCGAATAAGCCTTCGCGCCACTTGCGCGCCAGATACATGTTGGCCTCCGTGAACGGATAATTCTCCGCCTGGTTATAGACCAGCCCGCTCTTCTCGACTTCCTCGACCAGCTGGACGCCTTGGGCCATCGTGAAGAACGAAGCTACTTCCGACATCACGTGCTTGCCGGCGCGCAGGCAGCGGATGGCATCGGGAGCATGATTCGGGAAATAGGTGGCCAGCAGGACAGCGTCAAAATCCTGTTTCAGGAACTCGTCGGCATCGGCGGAGGCAAAAGCGCCCGGATTGGCATTCAGGAAATTTTTGCGCATGTGCTCGTTGTAATCGCAGCCGGCCACCACATCGATATTCAGGAATTTACAGGTGGCATAAAAGCTCATGCCGCGTCCTAATCCCCAGATGCCAAGTCGTATCCGCCGGTCGGTATCAAACACTTTTTTTGTTTTATTGTGTTGCGTAGCCATATTAAGTTTCGTCCTTCAGAATAACATGGATTATACAATCATGATGCTCCGGTTTTCCTGTTTGTGAATATTTCGCCTTTTTGTGGCTACATTTGCATGTGCTAATTTTTTAACGCAATTTATGCCTACGCACAGCCGCTTCCGGCTTGACCCCGCGTTTTACCACATCGCACAAAGCCCGCTGGAACGCAGCCGGGTTCGGCACCTGGATGGCATTGCGCCCGAACACCACGCCGCCGGCCCCGCCGGCTACTTCCGCCGCCGCCAACTGCAGGGCTTCCAGCTGCGTCGGACATTTGTCCGCGCCCAAACCCAGCACGGGCACGGGACAACTGCGGGTTACCTCCTTGAACTTATGGGTATAAAAAGTCTTGATCAGGTCGGCGCCCAATTCGGCGATGATCCGCGCGCAGGCGAACACCTTGCGGTGCAGGTCTTCCGGTGAAAGATTATCCGGGTCGGCGGGGTAATATTCGCCAATTACGGGCATGCCCAATTGTTTGGCTTCGTTGCAGAGCGACCGGAAGACTTCGACGTTGCGAGCGTCGTTGGCCTCGCTGCCGGTTTCCAGCGTCAGTGAAATTAGGGCCACGTCCGCGCCCAGCCGCAACGCTTCCGCGGGACTGAAGGCCGGAACCGTAACCGCATCCTTGTAGGCCCACTGGTAGCAATACACGGAGCTCCAGTTAAGACGCGTAACCGCCATAGGCGCGCCCTTGTAGTTGAAGGCATGCCGACAGTGTGGAAGCATAGCCGGCGACAAGAGGATCCCGTCAACGCAGGCGTCAATTTTGGACGCTGTGGCCGGCAGGTCAATCATGCCGGGAATGGGCCCGTCGAATTCGCAATGATCCATGGCAACGATCACGGCGCGCTCGTTGCGGTTGAACAGACGTTCGAAGCGTATGTTTTTCATTTTGGTCCTTTTTTGCGGCTATTATTTTATTGCCACGACGCTTTGTTTTGCCTGCGATTCCAGCGCGGCGGTAAAGAGCCGGTGGCTTAAGGCGGTCTCATCGGGCGTTACGCAGGCGGCGAATTGTTTCATAGGTTTTGCTTCCGTCAATTCATACAGGAACGCCGCCCACATCTGCAGGATCGAATCGGAAAAACCGAATTCGAATATGCCGCCGGTAATGGATTTGAAGGCGGTCTCGTGTCCCATGTCAATATGTTGCCAGACCTGCTCGCCGCCGCGATATTCCATGATCTGCAGGAGCTTAGGATTCTTCGTGGAAAATCGGGCCGAGGCTTTGGTTCCCAGTATTTCAATCGACCAGGTATCCTTCTCGCCCGGCGCGATCCGCAGGGTTTTGAGCGTGAGTGGGAATAACGCGTTCGAGACGGGATCGGAGGCTTCGCATAGGAGCGTGGCGTTGTCCCATGTCCGGCACGGCGCATGTCCGCCCTTGCCGTCCGGGCGCTCCTTGACGATATCGGAGAGAATCGCCCGCACATTTTTCGGAATCCAGCCGGCGCGGAAAGGCACGTGGCAAACGTGGAGCCCCAAGTCGCCCAGGCATCCGTATTCGCCATTGAACTCGATCATACGCTTCCAGTTCATAGGCTTGGCGGGGTCCAGGTCGCTGGAATGCAGAAAATAATTGTTAACCTCGATAATCCGCCCGAAGGCCCGGGTTTCAATCATGTTGCCGATACGCTGGACTGCGGGATAAAAGGGGAACTCCGAGGAACACCGCACAAAGACTTTTGGATGCGCTTGCAAGCACGCCAGGATGGCCCGGTTGGCGCTCAGGTCGATGCCGAACGGCTTTTCGCCCATCAGATGCTTGCCGGCCTTGATAATGGCCGTGTATAACTCCGCATGCAGGTTGTGCGGCACCGCGCAATAGACGGCCTCAACGTGCGCGCTGGCCAGGAGTTCGCGGTAATCGGTGGTGAAGGACTGAATATAGGGGAAGTTCTGGCGATACCAGTCTAAAACAACCGGGTTTTTGTCGCACACGGCCACCAGCTCCGGCCGGACCTGCATGTCCGGCAGATGTGACCAGCGCGCCGCGGCGCTGGCGAATTCCCGGCCCATGAGACCCGCCCCGATGATTCCGAATTTTATCGTTTTCATAATGTCGTTCCAATAGTTGCGGCTACTTGCCGAATCCGAGGGCCTTTTCCGTTTCGCCGATGGCTTCGTCAATCATGTCCATGCATTTGGCGGCCACGTCAACGTCCATGACGATCGGCGGGCTCATGCGCAGGATGTGCCCGGCGGGAATCCAGGCCAGGCCCTTGCGGAATGCGCGCTGATAGACCTGCCTGCCGGCCTCATCAAACGGCTCCTTGGTCCCGCGGTCCTTGACCAGTTCGATTCCCATGAGGCAGCCCTTGCAACGGACATCGCCGATAATTTTATGCGCCTGCTTCATCTTCTCCAAGCGCGGGATGAAAAATGCTTCCAGGCGCTTGGCATTTTCCAGCAGGCCTTCTTCTTCAATTGCCGTTATCGAGGCCAGCGCCGCGGCGCAGGCCATCGGATTGCCGCCATAGCTGGTCGAGGCGCTGATGCTTTCCACAGCGTCCGCATAAGGCTTGCGCACCACCATCGCCGTCACGGGGAATCCATTGCCGAAACCCTTGCCCAAGGTCACGACGTCCGGCAGCGTGTTCCAGTGCTCCATGGCAAGGTATGTGCCCGTGCGCCCCATGGAGGTCAGGACCTCGTCGGCCACCAGGAGAAATTTGCGTTTGTCGCACCACTGGCGCAATTTGGGAAAGAAATCGTCCGGTGGCATGATTGATCCGGCCCAGCCTTGAATCGGTTCGAGCACAATTGCCGCAATCTGGCCGGTGGTGGCTTCGGTAATAAAATCATCGAAAAAGAGGATATAGGCGTCCGTGTCAATTGTGCCGTCCGGTTTTTTGAAGAGCGGCCGGTAGGGATTAGGCCGCGGAAGCATGTAAAAACCTGCCTCACGCGTCGGTCCGTTGACGCGCTTCATGCGTGCCAGGCTCACGGCATGGCCTGATTTGCCGTGAAAGTCGCCGTAGCAGGAAAGAAACTCATGTTTGCCCGTGGCCGCGCGGCAAACGCGCAACGCGGCCTCGACGGCCGTCGTGCCGCTGTCATAAAGCTGGACGCCGGCAAGGTCGCCGGGCAGGATTGATGTGAGTTTTTCAAGCAACTTGAGCTTAATGGGGGTCGTGAAATCGTGGCAGTTCATCAGTTGGCCCGTGGCTTTCTGCACCGCTTCGGTGACCTTGGGATGGCAGTGGCCAAGGGTGGTAACATAAATGCCTGACGAAAAATCAAGGTAGGTGTTGCCGTCCACATCGGTCAGGGTGCAGCCATAGCCCTTGTCAAACACCACCGGGAACAGCTTGACCTGGCCGGAATACCCCTTCATGATTTTAGAAGCGCGCCCATGCATTTGAATGGATTTTGGCCCCGGGATTTCCGGCGTCACAAGGTGCGGCACGTTCTTCAGATTTACCTTGGCCCAGGCAATGTCATAACTCATGGCGTAACCTCCTGAATGGTTGTTAATTTGCGAAAACGTTTGAACATGGCACGGGGCATCCCCACGGTCGTGACCCAGAGATCGAAATCCGTCAACTGGCTGTATATGGCGCCAGTGCAGTTGCCGACTTTGGTGGCATCCGCCAGCAATATTTTGCGCCGGGCTTGTCGGAGCATTATCTGGGCGTCGCGAGCCACATCGGGATTCAGGGCCAGGCAGTTGCCGCGCGCATCCACGCCATCGGCGCCGAGAAAAACAGTGTCGGCGCGGATGGTGTCCAGCACTCCGGCCATGAGTCCGCCGCCGAGGTAATAGAGGTCGCGGTGGTATTCGCCGCCCAGCAGGAACAGGCGCACGTTTTCGAAGCGGCTGAATTCGCCGATCATGGCTACGGAATTGGTATAGACCATGATCGGACCGCAACCGCCCAGGCAGGATGCCAGATGGAAAGTGGTGGAGCCATCGTTGATCAGGAGCGTATCGCCGGAGTGAACCTGCCGGGCCGCGGCGCGTCCGACGGCCTGTTTGAGCTCAAACCGGGTGGCAACCCGTTTCTGGTACACGGCGTTCTGGGTCCGGCCGATGGCCAGGCACCCGCCAAGAGTACGCACAATGGCGCCGGTGCGCTCCAGGGCATCCAGATCGCGGCGGATGGTGAGCGGCGAAACCTTAAGTGCGCGCGCCAGTTCGTCCACGCGCCATTCCCGTTCCACCGCCCGCATGCGATTCATGAGCTGTTGCTGGCGGATTTCGGGCTTCATGGCAGAATGATCTCTTTGTTCATTTGTCGTGAACTATACGATCATTACGGCGAACTGTAAACAGAAAAGTAGCTATTTAGGTGTTCAGGGTTCGGGGTTCAGTGTTTGGTCATGCAGCGCTATACGGTGCAGGCAGGTCGAATCATTGGGCGGGCTCTCCCGAACACATATTAAGAGGCTGTTGAAAAAGTCGTTGTCTCCAGTAAATGCCATCCCGAGCGAAGTCGAGGGATCTCAAAAATGGCCCAAATCTGTGATTTGGAGGTTCTTCGCTCCGCTCTGAATGACCGGAGAAGCGGTTTTTCAACAGCTTCTTAATCCCTGATTACTGATCACTAATCACGGCTTTCCGCCTGCCCTCCGGGTCTGCCTGAAGCCGCAAGGTTTTGAGGGATTCCGCGCCAAAGCGCTGTTGAAGCCGGGCCAATATCCCGGCGCGCTCGTAGCGCGCCAGCTCGTTCAGCCAGACGGCGCTGTCCACAAAAATCACCAGCGTCTGATGATCCAGATAGCCTGGCCGCGCATGGGTGGCCGCGCCCGGACCCGCCAGGTCGCGCCAAGCTTCGCGGATTTGGTCCAGCAGGGCGGGCTGACGCCGGACCTCGATGTTCTTGAATATGTCATTAACGATTTCTCGGACGGTAACGTCGCTCTCCGCCGCGGGCGGTTCCATGTCGGGCAATTGGAATCGCTCGCGGGTAACCATCCAGCGCATAGGATCTTCACGCCGCCGTCGCGGGTTTACATATCGGGCCATGTATCTTAATCCTTTATTCTACTTTCTATCGCGGACTGTGTCTGCCGCGTTACTACGTCCCGATGCGCTTCATGATCGGGGCGGCGCGGCAACCCCGAAAATTCCAATTTCCAATTTTCAAAATCCAATTTCCAAGGAATACTCAAATTCTAATGAAGACAAAAATCCAACTTTTCAATCCGTTTTGTTTGTTTTGTTTTAATTGATTGCGTTCCCTGGAGCTTGGAATTAGGAGTTTTATTGATGTGCTATTCATCGCATGCCCATTCCGGCAGGGTATTCCAGGCCTGCCGCAGAATTTTATTAAGCGCGCGGAAATCGGGGCATTCGGTTTGAACCAGATGCCAGAAGCGGCGGGCATGATTCATTTCCTGGGTATGACAAAGCTCATGAATCATGACGTAGCGGACAAGTTCGGGGGTAAGCAACAAAAGCTTGACATTCAGGCTGACCGACTTGCGCCGGGAACAACTTCCCCAGCGCGTGCGCTGGCGTCTCACGGTGGCGTGATCGAAGGACCAGCCCGTTTCCCGGCTAATCTCCCTGAGCAGGGGTATAAGGTGGTGGCGGCCCTGGCGCAGCCACCAGCGATGCAACGCGGCGCGGCAAGCGATTGCCTGGCCCACGTTGCCGCGCAGCTGGAGCAGACCCTTGCTGTTTTCGCGCACCGTGACCTGTCTGGTTTCTTCCGGATATATTTCAACCTGCCATGTTCGCTGTATGGCCGGAAACGCAATGCGTTCCGGAATCTTCCATGCCGGCGACGGTGGGAACCGTGTGCGATACGCCTCGACCCGGTCCAAAGAGGAGCGAATCCATTGATGTTTTTTTTCGATAATCGGCGGAATCCTGGAATGGCTATAGCCTCGCGGCACAATGACCTCCAGGCCCCTCTGCGGCGTCACGAGGAGCCGAACGTATCGGGCGCGCGAACTTTCGCGAACGGTGAAATTAAACGGAGCCGAGTTCATCGATTTGTTACGCACCTGCAGAAGAAACTGAATTTTAACCTGGCGCCTTAATTCTGAATCCTGACTCCCGTATTCTGCATGCAAACGCGATCTTTTGCATGCGGCTCTTATATCATAATTGGATTTGACCATAAAAGCATAAACACGAAGGTAGTCGCACACGCCACGGCGGCGTTATCCATGCCGAAACCAACGGCGTCGCGGAGTTCCACCTCCAATATCGCAAAAACATTGGCATTCATGGAGGGGCGGCCTGCCCGCCATAGTCCGGGCAGTTGCCGGACGAAGGAGGGAACTCCCGCGAGGCCGTTCCTGACGCGCATCGGTCGCACATGTGAAGTTTTTCGCTTGATTGGCTTTGGCCGGCAGCGATAATAGGGGCATCGAATCAACGGCCACGGCAATTAATTTTATGATTGAATCCATACTGGCCTTGCCCGTGCAAGCGCATCCCTGGCTGGTTGCCTTGGGATCATTTGTTGTGCTCTGGGTGCTGTTGCGCATTCTGGTACGACTGCGCTGGGTTTCGCTGAACGCGGCCCATGTTTTTCAACTGGCAGTTCTCATCCTCATCTGCGAAGGCATCCGCACACGAATGCCCCTGCCTGTCTTTCTGGCGCCGTGGCTGAAAGCCCTTGAACTGGTCCTGATGGCCTTGTTCACGATTCAGGTTGTCGTTAAACTTTACATCGGGCAATACCTGGAACATCGCCGGCGCGTATTTGTGGCCCGGATTATCCGCGATCTGACCACGGTGCTGATTATCGCGCTTTTCGCCCTGCTTTTCCTGCGGTTGGTGTTGAACGTCAACCTGGCGGCGATCCTGACCCCCTCGGCCATCCTGACGGCGATCATCGGACTTTCCATGCAGGATACCATCGGCAACTTCATTGCCGGCTTGATTATTCAGACCGAGAAACCGTTTGATCTCGACGACTGGATCGAGGTTGACGGCCATCGCGCCCAGGTGCGCGAAATGAACTGGCGCTACACGAAGATCGAGACCACCGATAAAATTTACATGATTATTCCCAATAATAAAATTTCCACCGACAAGGTGATTAACTACAGTAAGCCCACGCCGGTCGTTAAAGAATTCATCACCATCGGCGTCAGCTACAATGTCCCGCCCGTCAAGGTCAAACAGGCGGTGCTGGCTATTCTCAAGGCGAATCCTCACATTGTCCAAAAAGACGATAGTGCGGTTTTGCTCCACGAGTGCGGAGATTCCAGTATCGTATATCGGATCGAATATATGATCGCCGATCCCGGCTCACATCGGAAGATCCGGGACGAAGTCTTTTCTGCCATCTGGTATCAATTCAAGAAACACGCCATCGAGATTCCCTACCCGATCCGTACGGTAATCATGCAGCAACCGCAAGCACAAGCGGACCTGCGCGAACCCGTCCGCCTACTGGGCAGTCTGCCGCTGTTTGCGGGAGTCAGCCCGGAAGGTTTGGAGCACCTGGTCCGCTTCGGTCTGACCCATACGATTGCGCCGGGACACGTGGTGGTTCGCGATCAGGAGCCGGGCGATTCCATGTTCTTTATTCTCCATGGCGATTTTAACGTGATGCAGGATCGGCGGATTGCCAAGGTCCTGCACACCGGAGATTTTTTCGGCGAGATGTCCCTGCTGACCGGCGATAAACGGATGGCCCAGGTAGAGGCCGCCACCCGTGGCAGCCTGCTGGAAATTGATCGCAGCGCCTTTAAAATCCTCATCGAAACCGAACCGGCGGTGCTGCACCAGATTGAAACCATTTTCGGCGACCGCTGTAAAGCCAATGCCGAAATGGCCCGCAGCAAGGCTGATGTGGAGGCGCTTAAGGTCAGCCTGTTTCAGCGGTTTAAAAAACGCTTCGGGTTGGCGTAAGCATGTGCAACCGTTTCTCGTTCGGATTGACTGTTAGTGGAGGACCTACCCCGGCGAGGCAGTGGCAATAAAAAATTTTACCGCAAAGAACGCAGAGAACACCAATCATTTACACACATGCCTACGTTCCATTTTCTCTCCGATCTTTGCGTTCTTTGTGGTTAATTTTGCTTTGGTGTTTCAATGCTCCAATGAATCAGGTTGGGTGAAACCATTCATCTAAAACACTATAGTATCCTGCTGGTTCACATCCTATCACTCCTATGCCTGCCCCTTTCCGCTCAGGCCAACTTAATGCCGGTGTATGAGGATCTGCGGCGCACGGAAAGCGCGCATTTCATTTATATCTACCAGGTTTCGCTTGGCCCCCAGATACCGCCTCTGATCCGCCTCAGCGAGGAAGCCTACGATCTCCTGACACCTGCCCTGCGCTGGACTCCGCGCGGTAAAACAGCCATTCTCTATGCCGATACGATGGACGAGCACAACGGCTCCGCCTGGGTGTATCCCCGTCCTACGATCCTGCTCTATGCCGCCGGCTCTTCGCCGGGCTCCACCATTTACGAGCCGGGCCTGTTTCTGCGCCGCACTGTTCTGCACGAATATGCCCATGTGCTTTCCATGGATGCCCAGTATGGCGCTGATGCTTTCCTGAACGCGATCTTTGGTCGGGTGATGCCGGCGGGTGATTTTTTATCCCTGGTCCTGGCGGCCTGCGCCGCGCCACCCGGGTTCCTCGCGCCCACCTGGTACTTGGAAGGACTTTCCATTTGGGCGGAAACCGAGTTTTCCAGCTCCGGCCGCGGACGCACCAGCGTGGCGGACATGATCATGCGCATGCCGTTTGCCGATCAGCGTGTCCTGAGCGCCAGCCGGTGGGACTTAGCCCTGCCCGAATGGCCCTACGGTAATGCCGCCTATCTCTATGGCATGAAAACGATCGAGTATGCCCAAGCCCTTTCGGCGCAAACGAACGGACAGCCTGACCTGCCCGGCAACCTTTCCGATGACGTGGCCCATTCCTTCCTGTATTTCTTCGACAACTGCGCCAAGCCGGCGCTGGGCATGACGTTCAACCGGATGACTCGCGCCGCGCTGGTCCAGGCGCAGAGCTGTCAGCAAGAGCGCATCCGCCGATTACAATCGCATCCGCTTACCCCGCTTACGCGCCTGACACCCGGAGCTTTGCAGGTAGCCGACCCGCAATTCGGCGCGGATGGGAGCGCGGTTTTTTTTGCCGGCCATCCCGAAGCCGGACGCGACGTGCTGTATCGCTATGACCGCACAACGAAACGCGTCCAGCGCGTGGAAGGCGCCCGCGTGGACTTTGATTCCACATCCCTCGCCGTTCCCGAGGACCATGAGCTGATTTACTATACCCGTTTGAACGTGATCGGCCGCGACCGGATATGGAACGAATTGCATTGCTATGACCCGGCCAAGCAGACGCAGACCCTGGTCACGCGCGAGGGCCGCTACCGGTTTCCGGCGATTGCTCCGGATGGCCGCATCCTGGCGGCCGTGCGCAATGAGGGCGGCCGGTTTTCTTTGCTTGAAGTGCCGCTGGCGCAGGCAGGCAACCGGCGGGCTGAAACCATCCGGGCGCTGGCGCCGCCCTTTCACTCAATTGTTGATCCCGCCTATGCCCCGGATGGCAAGCACCTGGTTTACGTTTTAGCCAACGATGCCCATTCACAATTGCGTAACATTGATCTGGATACCGGTAACGATACGCTCCTGGTAGACTGGCCCTGCATCATCATAACGCCTTTGTTTCATCCTTCCGGCAGCAATCTTGTGTTCGTGGCCGATCGTAACGGCGTTTATAATCTATATAGATTTCCTTTGCCGTTTGGCGAGGTGCTGGCCATCACGCATGCGCTGGGAGGCGTATTTACGCCGGACTTTTCGCCCGATGGCCGGGAACTGGCCGTGGCCGCTTACGATTCGCGCGGTTATTACCTGAGCTTGTTGAACGTGGAGAGCCTTTCACCGCCGAGTTTTCCATTACCGGAATTAAAACCCGATTGGCCCAGTTTGCCGCGGGATGCCGAGCGATTCAAACAATCGCCCGCCTGGGCCGTAACAACGGCTCTGGCCACGAATGCGCCTTCGAAAACCAATACGCCTGACTCGGTCGTGAGCCAGCCGTATAATTCCCTCAGTGGTGTGCGGTTGGATTACTGGACACCTTGGCTCACGGTAGCCAATGGCGCCATTGAAGGCGGTCTCGCGTCCGCGTGTTCCGATTACACCCAGGCACAGAATATCTTTGCGCTCGCAGGCGCGGAAAGCCGGTGGGGCACCCCCCTCGGGGCGCTGGTCTATCAATATTCCGGATTTTATCCGATCCTGACCGCTTTCGGCAACTACGGACCGGAAAGCTATTACGATTTGGTCAAGGACCGTTCCGGATATTTATACGATTACAACGAAAAGGTTGGCCAGGCTGGCGGCATGGTGACCCTGCCCCGGGTCCGCATCGATTCGCGGGCCGATTTTTCGTTCGGTTGGCAGGGAACCGATCGCAAAGTCATTCCCAAAAGCGCCGAGGACTATGCCGGACGCCCATTGGTGACGAGCAATCTGTTTGAGGGGACGGAATCGGCGCTGTTCGCGCAGATGACTTTTTTCAATGCCACGTCCTTCGGACGCAGCGCGTCCTTTGAGGATGGTCGGGCCGTCAGCGCCACGATTGAGCGCGCGGACAAGGCATTCGGCGGCGATCTCTCGCAAACCCGCGTGCTGGGCCAATGGGTTGAATATGTGCCCGTAGTGTGGGCAGATAACCATGTGCTCCGGCTGGAGGGAGTCGGCGCCGCCGGGCAGGGCGATGAAACCGCGCAAAGCTTCTTTGGCCTTGGCGGGTATGGCGTTGTCCAGCAGGTGGCCAGTCCCGGATTAAACCGGAGTGTCATCCTGCGCGGCTACAATCCAAACTCGCAAGTCGGCCGCTATCTTGTCAAGGCCGGGGCAGCCTATCGCTTTCCGATGATGTCATATTACCGGGGCGCGGATGCGACCCTGCCCCTGTACATGCACCAGTTGTTCGGCGAGTTGTATTATGAGGGCGGGCATGCCTGGAGCGGGGACGCCACCGGAGCATTGGATGCATGTTGGCTGAACGCCGTCGGCTTCGAATTGAATCTTTCCCTGACCCTGTTCCGGTATGCCCAGATAGCGCCGGGCTTGGGTGTCGTGTATGCGTTCGATCGCAAGGACCCCAATCCCGGCGCATCCGGAGACGATGTGGAAAATCAGAAACTTCAGCTTTACCTGAGCATTAAGGCTGTGGTGAATTTCTGATCACGCGGATCGGGATCCTATGCCCACCGGGACGTTTCCTCGCGGGCGATTTCCGCCCATTCCCAGAGCCGTTGCGGCGCATAGCGCAGGGTGCTGACATCTTTCATAATGATTTCAACCACGCATTCGTGCCGACTGGTTTTCTCCAGCACGGTGCGGAGAGCCCGGCGCGCTTCGCCGGGATTCCAGGTGTCTGTGGCCAGCACAGCCGGGCTGGGTTTGCAGGAAAACACATACCGTCCGCTGAGAAGCGGCGCGGCCTTGTCCACATCGGCCCATGGGCTCATGGAAATTTTGCGCAGGCGGGGCACGGAAGCCAGAATATCAAGCTTGTTGTGCAGGGGCTCGCAACATCCGTAATAATTCAGCCCGAACCGTTCCAGCCAGCGGCGTTCATACTGCAGGGCAAATTCCTCATGCATGGCCGGTGACACATCGCAGAAGATCTGGGCTGTGGCGCATCCCCACTGGTCTTTGGCGCGCACCCGTGCGGGATTGAAGCCCTCCGCAGGCAATTCGTCGGTGTAGCCCAGGCCGCCCGAACCGACTCGGTTATTCCCGCTCGAAAGCGACAACACGTTCAATGCCTCCCACTGGTCCAGTCTGGCCAGATATGCCTTGACGAGCCGATCCATGGCCTGCTGGACCAATTCCGGCCGGTCAATCATGTCCACCATGGCCTCCTCCACGCCATACCAGCGGATCAATTCGTCCCAGGGTGCAAACCAGGAATGGATAATGCCCTGCTTTTTAATCGGCAAAATGTCGCCAAAAAGGGACTGCAGAGTCTGAAACGTTTCTTCGCTGGCGGCTTTATTATGGGTCAATACGGGCGTCTTGATTTTAGACAGGTCTTTCTCGTCCTTGATCTGCGGATGGAACGTCCGGGACGCGATGCCGCTCTTCGGATCCTGGCGAATGAAGTTCACGTCTTCGCCGATGCCGAAACCAGTATCATGGACGGCCAGAGGCGAAAAAAATGTGTTTTCCACAACCATGTCGCCGGGCAAGTGCTTCCATTGATAAAGTATTTGGCGCAGTTGACTTTCCACATTGCGACAGAAAGGATGGGTGCTTTGCAGGGCCAGTTCGCCGTCAACATCCATTTCGTGCCAGGGCAATTCATTGATCCAGACGAGCGGGCGCCCGGGTTTGAGGGCGTTCAGTCGCTTCCAGGCGGCCGCGGTTTCGCGCTGGACCGGCAGGGCGGCAACCTTCGCCTGCGCTTCCGCCAGCTGCCGCAAAATGCTTCGATCCTTTTCCGGAATATCTTTCATAATTGTTTGCCAACTTTCTCCATCAAGCGCGTTTGCTGCGGCCGCAGATTTCGGCCGAGACGCGGTCGCATTCCTCGAAAAAGGCTTCGATATTGGCGATCGGCACTTCCGGCTCCAGGACATGCGTGGGCGACAACATGAGTCCGCCCTTCTCGGCCTGCAAACTTTCGGCCAGAGTGCGCACTACCCGACGCATGTCGTCCGTTGTGCCGAACGGAAACGTGGTTTGCGTCCCGATGCACCCGTCAAAGGCCAGGCGCTTGCCGAACCGTCTGCGGATTGCCGCCGGGTCCATACACTCCGGTTGGACAGGATTCAGGATGGTGATGCCGATCTCCACGAGGTCATCCAGGATATCCCAGATATTGCCGTCGGAATGATACCACACATGAATATCTCTTTTGATGGCGCGTGCCGCGGCGATTACCTTTGCCCAGCGGGGCTTCATGACGGCCCGCCACACGTCCGGTGAAAACATCAAGGCGTTCTGATTGGCCACGTCGTCGCCCGTGCGGATGTAGTCGTAGCCGGCCCTGGCGGCCGCGACCGCCACGCGGAGGTTGTTTTCGCAGAACCGATCCAGCAGCAGTTCCGCCCACTCCCGTTGAATGAGCAAGTCCTCCAGGAACGGCTCATACCCGCGCACCTGCCAGGCATTTTCATACATGTGGCCGACAAATATTTCCGCCGCCCGGCCCTGGGCATGCGCCTCCTGGCCGGTTTTGCGCATTTTTTCATCGGACCATCCGTCATTGCTGACGATGGGATACTTTTCGATTTGCTCGAACCGCTCCGCGTTCTTCAGGGGACTGATGTATTCCGTGAAATGATAAAAGCCGGCGGTCTGATGCCCGCAGCCGTTGCCATCTATCGAAAAGCCATTCTTGCCGGGCACCTTGCCGGGGTGATACGCGGAATAATCCGGGACCTTGAATCCGGGCGGCGGGGTCAGCCCGGCGCCACGGGGCGCATCCATGTCAAAGTGCTTCTCCAGTTCCGAGGTGCCCAGTTTGGCTACGATCCGCTGGTTGAGGTCGGTGATAAAATGGGCGCGACGGGGGATGCGGTCAACAGGCTCAAAGTTGGCGAAGGCCAGAAAACGTTGCCGGTAGTTCATGGAATGCCTTCAGCAAAATGGTTGATGATGAATGGTTGCTGACCGGTAAATATGGATAAAAAAGACCGGAGTGTCAAACACGAAGGCAAGAAACGACTTCATTCCCACGGCTGTGTCATTCTCGTAAAAAGGCTGTTTTCTGACGGCTTGACGAGACGCCTCGCCCCACCATTTCCGAAGAAATCGCATCAGGTAGGGCGAACCGTCCCCGGTGAGCCGCGAGAATGACGCAGCCCTGTCTTCATTCCGCTGCATTGTCGGCAAACCATACCTGGACATTGGCAACCCCAATCACGGCCAAGCCGGCCGGCAGGGTGGCGGCCGCCACGCGCATGCGTTCTACGATCAGTCGTTTCTCCGCCCCGGCGGCAACGAACACAATGCATTCAACTTTTGCCAGCAGGTCGGCCGTCACGCTGACCCGGTCGGGACCCGGTTGCCGCGGAACCGCCAAGGCCAGTGAATCGCGGCCGCGTTCAACATCCTGCGCTGAGAACAGCGAAGCCGTGTGTCCATCCGCGCCAAGTCCCAGCACGCCCAATGTGATCCGTCCTTTATGTTCAAAAAATGCGCGCAGGCCCTCGCCGTAATGTCGGGCAGCCAGTGCCAACGGCTGACGGGTATCAACCCGCAGGATGCGAGCGGCCGGAATGTGCAAGGCCTTGAGCATCGGCTGCAACTGACCATAATTGCTTTCGGGCGAGTGCACCGGAACCAGGCGCTCATCGCTCAGCAGGATGTGCGTGTTTCCATCAACCGGAAAAGGTTTTTGGGCTAACTGGCGATAGGCCCCCCGGGGGGTGTGGCCGCCGGGTAAAATCACCGCATGCGGTGTCGGCAACGCCATTTGAAAATGATGCGCCAAAAGATCAACAAGCGCTGCCGTCAAATCATCCGCATGCGGGAATATCTTGGTTTGCATGAAAAAAATGTTGCCTCAATTGGTTTGTTTGTAATCCTTGATCGTTCTTTGCCGACCTCCTGAAGAAGCGGGGTTGTGGCTTTTGGTTGCCTGACTTTCCTTTCTTGTGGAGCCAGCCACGGCAAGCGCCACATCGCACATCTGCACACCACTTGCAGACGAGGCATTCGGGACAGGAATGCTTTTTCAGCTTTTTTTTCAAGTTTACCTGTCGGGTTTTAGAATAACATACGTTGGCAATCCGATCACACCAAATGCGTCCAGAATATCCCGGTCAGGCGGTTGATTGGGATGCTCGGCCTGGATCTTGACCCGGACAAACGATTCCAATTGTTGGCGGACCCGCGCGTTCCGAAAAGTCGTAGCCTCCATGGCATGGCAATTTTTGCACCACGATGCCCAGAAATCAATGAAAAGAGGTTTCTGTTCCCGGTCTGCCTGGGCGAGCGCTTCCGGCAGGCTGGTCAGCCACCCGCCCTGTGCATCACTCAACGGCTGTTGCCGCGGTGACCGCCAGATTGTCAGTCCCGTATAGGCATAATAGACGGCTGCTATCAGGATCAGGATGCCAAAGCCGTATTTGATGCGTTCCATCCAGTGTCCCGGTTTGGGCAGCCAGGCCATACCCGCGCCAGCCAGCGGCCACGGCAAGGCCATGCCAAGGCCGAGGATAAAGGGCAGCATCAGAGCGGCGCCATGACCTTGAGCATAAAGACTGGCCGATAACAGGAGAACAGAGAGCACCACCGGTGCCACGCAGGCGCCTGAAAGAATCGCGGCCAGCGCTCCCAAGACAACAATCAGCAGTGTACCGCCCCAGCGGTGGTGACCGTCCCCCATGTTGGGGGTGCTAAAGCGACTCTGGAACCGGGAAAAGTCAATCGCATAGACATCAAACATGGCCAGTGCCAAAACCGCGAACAGAAGCGCGACGCTAAAATTAAACCAGGGCGAAGCGTTGATTGCGCCGAACTTCGAACCGGTCAGCACAACCAGCAAGCCCAGGACGCCGTAAGCGGCGACCATGCCCAGTCCATACAGCGCCCCCAGCCCGGCCCCGCGCCGACGCGACCGCGCCATGGCCCCGGCGCCGATAATCGCCAGATTGATGGGAATCATCGGCAATACGCAGGGCGTCAGGTTTAATGCCATGCCACCCATCAGCACAACCAGGATCGAAAGCCACAAGGAGCGTTTCAACCAGCGGTCAAGGGGCGTTTCCGGCGCGGCGTTCCCCTGCCCTTTCGCCGATTCCAGAAATGAAATAAATTCCGACGAACCGAGATACCCGGCCTGTTGAGCGACCAGCACAAACCGGTTAGTCAGCGCATGCCAATCGGCAGGCATCGTGGTTTCCAAGGCCGCCGTGTTTGCGTTATCAACGGTATCCGAAGATGACTTTCCGTCTGCCCATGAAATCAGAAATATTTTTGTTACGGGCAAAAAGCAAACGGCCTCGTTGCATCCCTGCCATCGCACCGTGACCGGCAAACGATTAGTATTCAGGTTTTCAATGGCGTAGATCGCCTTGAAGGAGTGCGTGAAGACAAGCGATTCTTCTCCACTAACGGGGTCGGCGCGTTTTTCCGGTTTCGGCAGGGAACGAGGAATTAGGCGTGACGGCGCAGGAACCTCGACCCGGAATTGATCGGAATACAACTTGTGATGAGACGGAATTACAACCTGCACAGACAACAGCTGCGGTTCCGTCTGAGCCAAAGCTATGCCGGGAGACTCCAACAGGACCGACACCTGAAAAGGATCCTCCGCCATCACCCGGCTGGCCAAAGCCACAAGTGTAATGAATAAGATACGGCAAATGCGGATGTTTTTCACAGGTTTACGCGGGCTGGAACATCGCCGTCGGGTCTCCGTCGGCCGTTATCGTTGTAGCTGCCGGCGCATTGATTACCAATTTTCCGCCAGCAATTCGAAATGGGCCTGGGGATGGGCGCAAGCCGGGCAGGTCTGGGGCGCCTCTTTGCCTTTGTGCAGATAACCGCAGTTGCGGCAGCGCCACACGACTTCCTTGTCTTTTTTGAAGACCGTACCCTTTTCCACATTGGCCGCAAAGCCCAGGTAGCGTTTTTCGTGCTGGCGTTCCGCCACCGATACGGAATCAAATATTTTCGCAATCGGCTCAAGACATTCCGCGCGGGCAATCTTGGCAAAGCCCGGATACATTTCCGACCATTCATCATGTTCGCCGGCGGCGGCGGCCTTCAAGTTTTGCAGGGTCGTACCTATCACACCGGACGGGAAGGAACCTTCAATTTTCACCACTCCACCCTGCAGGAGTTTAAACAGCCGCTGGGCGTGCTCGCGTTCCTGGTTGGCGGTTTCCTCGAACACATCGGCGATCTGAATGAAGCCGTCCTTGCGCGCCTGGCCGGCAAAATACGTATAACGATTGCGTGCCTGCGATTCGCCCGCAAACGCCGTCAACACATTCCGTTCCGTCTTGCTGCCTATGAATTCCATGGGACAATCCTCCTTGAAGCAATTAAGCGATTTAGTGATTCAGCGATTTAACGATTTCAAAAAAATCCAATCGCCAATCACTCAATCTCTGAATCGCTCAATCACTCAATTTCTTGTTATTCCGGTGAAAATTGATCCTTGCCTACTCCGCATTCCGGGCAAACCCAGTCGTCCGGAACCTGCTCGAAGGGTGTTCCGGGCTTTACACCATGCTCCGGATCGCCCAGTTTGGGATCATACACATATCCGCAGACGTCACAAATAAAACGCTTCATGCCGGTTCCCTTCCTTGTATGTATTCCTGTTTATAATCGGCGAATGCATATAATATGCATTAATTTTGTTTCATTATATCCGGTTGCCTTGTATTGTCAATAATATTGCGGTCAGCATTCCGATTGTCGTATAAGCGCGCAAATCCGGGACGATCAGAAAGCGGGCAGGCTCCCGCGATTCCCGGGAATGGAATCTTCGTAATAGGGCTCATTTTTTTCGTAGAGCTTTAGCCGATAACCGACAGGATTGTTTTCGTCCGTCTGACTTTCGGCACCCATTAATAACAACGCCTGCCGGGTGATGGCGACGGCTTCCGGGAAACGGCCGGCGCCGGCGTATGCCACCCCCAGCGAATCAAGAAACGCCGGGTCAAGGCCGTATTCCGGCAGGCCGACCTGTTCGGCCATGCGAATCAGGTCGGCGCGATCCGCGGTGCTCAACCCCTGGCGCGTGGCCAGGAGCCAAAGGTTGCCGGTCATGGGGGGCGACCATTCCCGGTACAAGCGTATGGCGGCCCGGAAAGCTATCATGGCCTTGCCGTATTCGTTACAGGTCACAAGCGCCAGGATCAGATTGTTATAGGCATCCATCATGTCCGGCCGGATTTCCAGGGCAGCCACATAGTGGCTCACGGCTTCGGCCATCAAGCCTTTTTGCGCCAAAACGATGCCCATGTTATAATGGGCATTGGCCAGGAAGGGATTAATGCGAATTGCCTGGCCAAACAAGCCTGCGGCTTCATCCAAATTCCGGCGGCCATACAAAACCGCGCCCAGATTGACATAAACTTCAGCGCAATCCGGGCGCAGGCGCAGAGCCTCGCGATAATGCGCGATGGCTTCATCCACCTTGCCCTGCCGGGCCAAAGCTACGCCAATGTTATTGTGCGCCTCGGCATAATTTGGTCTGATCCGCAGGGCCTCGGCATAATGATAAACGGCGTCGTCCAGCCGGCCTTGGCCCGGCAGGACGTTAGCCAGGTTGTTGTGCGCCAGATAATTGTTTTCTGTCGCGACAATGGCGTGCTCAAAGACCGTAACCGTATCTTTCCATGTCCCGGACTGAAACCACGTAGCGATCCCGAGAAGCATCATAATGCCGCAGGCAAGGATGGAGAGAGCGTACAGCATCATTTTCCGGCGGAGCAGCTCCGGAAGGAAGTGCAGGACAAGATCGGGAATGCCCCAGGCAATCATGATAAAAATGCCGATCAACGGAATGTAGGTATAGCGATCGGCCATGGCCTGGTTGCCTACCTGCACCAAGCCGATCATCGGCACGAGGGTGATAAGATACCAGAACCAGCCTGTTGACAGGTAGCGGGCGTGCCGCCGGAACCGGAGGACAAGCGCCGTCACGGCAAGCAGGATCGCTCCTGCCAGCAGGACCTTCCAGAAAATCAGGTTCAACTTGTAGGGATAGAGACATGCCAGGTGCTTCGGCCAAACCGTGTGAACGAGGTAATTCTGGTATGCCAGTGCGGCGTTGGCGACACGAATGCCCAGGGGATATTGTGTAAATGAGCCCACGGCTCCCGTCGTGTGCTGGACGATGAAGGTTATTACGCAGACAATCGCGGCAAGCGCGGCAAACGGCACTTTTTCCAGCACCAGAAATCGCCAGGATGAGCGCCCGTTTTCGGGCTGCTGCGGCGGTGACGACCGCTGCGGCGGCAATGGCTGCGGCGACGGCGAAAGCCGCTGAAGCGGCCAGTAATCCAGCAGGATGAGCACAAGCGGCAGGCTGACCAGCAACGGCTTGGCCATGAGACCCGCGGCAAAGAGCGCCAGTGCGACCAAATACTGCCCTACCCTCGGGCGATCGGCGTAACGGGCATAGGCCCAGAGTGTCAGCATGAAAAAAAACGTGCTGAGCACATCCTTGCGCTCGCTGATCCAGGCCACCGATTCAACATGCAGGGGGTGCAGGGCAAAGAAGGCCGCCACGATGGCGCTGGGCCACATTTTGCGTGTCATGCGGGTCAGGACAATAAACAGCAGGATTGTGTTGGCAATATGCAGGAGCAGGTTCGTGAGGTGATAGCCCATGGGCTTGAGCCGGTACAGCTCAAAATCCATCATCAGTGAAAGCCAGGTAACCGGGTGCCAGTTATAGGCGTGGTTGCTGAAGACGGCCCAGCGTATGGTATTAAGATTCAGTCCCTGCTGAAGCACGGCATTTTCGGTGACATAGAGCGGATCGTCAAAATCCACAAAGCGGTTGCCCAGCACCGGCCAGTATGCCGCCAGCGTGGCCGCCAGCAGGAACAAACAAATCAATGTGATGGCGCGCGTATCGGCTGATAGTCGCATCCCAAGCTCCTTTGAAGCCACGCTTGACGAATATCAACCAGCCATGCCGATCAAGATCGGCGAACCGTTTCCACACCGGTGCGGGTCAGCATGTCCAGGTAATCTAGAAGTTCCCTGTCCGAGCAGGTAGCCGTGCCCAGCTTGCCGACAACGACACCGGCGGCGCAATTGGCCAGTTCAGAGGCAGCTTCGTAATCGGCGCCTGCGGAGAGCGCCAGCAGCAGGGTCGCAATCACGGTATCGCCGGCGCCGCTCACGTCGAATACCTCGCGTGCCACGGTGGCCACGTGGCGTGGGGGCTGGTTACGGGAAACCACCAGCATACCCTGCGCTCCAAGCGTGATCAGCAGGAACAACGGTTCCCATTTCTTCAATAGAATATCGGCCACTCGCAACAAAGGTCGATCATGCAAAGGATTAGCGCGGGGTATTTCTTCCGGCAGATGGGCCAGAGCGAAGGCTTCCTTGCGATTTGGGGTTGCCACGGTCAGCCCCGGTAATTTCAGGGTGTCATGTTCCTTGGGATCCAGCGCCACGGGAATGCCGTTCCGGTGTGCCGAGCGCAGGACGACGTCCACGACATCCTGACCGATGGTTCCCTTGGCGTAATCGGCGATGATCACGCCCGAGATGCCACGCATGGCGGCCGCGAGCCCTGCACAGAAAGCGCTGCGGGTCTTGGCCGGCAGCAGAAGGCGATCTTCCCAATCCACGCGCACAACCTGCTGACGCTCGGCCAGGATGCGCGTCTTCAAAATTGTATGCATGCCGGGATGGCGAAGCACTCCCTGTGTGCAAACGTGGTCATCTTTAAGGACGTGCAGCAAATCATTGCCGGTTGCATCGCGTCCGACAACTCCGTGGGCATACACGCGTCCGCCCAGGGCGCGCACATTGCGCGCCACGTTGGCGGCGCCGCCGGGCATATTTTTTTCGTCTACGACCCGCACCACCGGCACAGGGGCCTCGGGTGAAATGCGGTTTACCGTGCCGTAAATATAGCGATCCAGCATCATGTCGCCGATCACCATGATTTTCTGACGGGCAAAGCGTCTTATCAGCGCGCGCGCCCATTGAACGTCATTTTTCACTCTGTTGGCCCTCCATGGGTGCGCGTGCATTCTGCGGGAAATTTGTATCGCCCGGATGCGTCCAGTAATCATCGCCGGGGCCCTCAACCCGGTCAATCAGCAGCCGGATGGTGCCGATTACCGGCGCTTGGGCCGTGGCGCGGACACACAGACAGCGCTCGTCATCCGAAATCCAGACCTCCAGTTTGCCGACGCGCAAGAACAAACCGTGGAACTTGGCTTCGGGGTCAAGTTTAAGAGTGCGAATTTTGGAATAATTGCCGATATTCAATATTTCGAAATTGCGGGCATCCACCAGAAGATCGTAAAGTTTTTCATCCGCCATGACGCGGAAGTCGTAATGCTGGCCGGGCTCAAACTTCTGCGAGCGCATGAAAAACATATAACTGATCAGGTCACGCGTATCAGCATCGATGGCAAAATCCTTGCTGTCGTTTTTCAGCAGGTGCTGCCAATGCGCCATACGAGCCTTGTGATCAAAGGTCGTGATTTCGTGCAGGCGGTAGCGTCCCTCGCTGAGCCGCTTGGTGAAACGAATCGGCAGGAAGGTGACCGGGTCAACCACGCTTTCAAGGAAATCGTCCACGGGATAAAATGCGGCCATTATGCTTCGCGTGTGGGTTGTTACCCGGATGGCCAACAGTGTGCGCCCGTCTTCCTCGAAATACTCGCTGGCAACCTTGGTTTCGGCTACAATCCAGACGCCCCACTGGACTTTATAAAATATCTGCTCGCCGACCGGAAACCACAGGGCAGGCCGGTTGGTCGCAGTCGGGGCCGGCTGATTAGTTGAGGTCAGGGCAGGTTGATTTGTCGCGGCCGCGGCCTGGTCCGGTGCTGCCATTACCGGCAGCACGCAAAACGCCCGGAGAATAAATCCTGCAACAACAAGACGAATGTATGTTTGCAATCTCGTTTTGTCTTTCGTAATCATAAACTTGAAACATTCCCCAAATATATTTGGAATATTAAACCACGTGGTCCTACGTCTGTCATTCCCGCGAAGGCAGGAATCCAGTCCGGCTTTTCTGGATTCCCGTTTTCATGAGAATGACAAACGCTCGGACGGTCGTTCATCAAATGTTCAGCATAAAACGAATGAATAGATTCTACGGAGTAAAATCTACACCATTCCCTCCGACAACTCCTGCGATCGTTTCTGTGCCGCCCTGATGGCTTTGACAAATATTTCCTTTACGCGTCCTGTTCCGAGCACGTCCATGGCAGCGGCCGTGGTCCCGCCCTTGGACGTTACCCGCCGCCGTAATTCCGCAGGCTCTTGCCCGGTTTGTTCCAGCAAGCGCACCGCGCCGCGAATTGTGCCCAGCGTCAGCGTTCTGGCCGTTTGATGGTCAAGACCCATTTCATCGGCGGCCTGCATCATCAATTCGGCCAGAAAAAATACATAGGCAGGTCCGCTGCCGCTCAAGGCGGTCACCGCATCCAAGTACGTTTCATCCAACCGGACCACCACCCCTACCGATTGAAAGAGAGATTCCACCAGCGTGGCATCGTCTTCGGTCGCCCGGCTGCCCAGGCAATAGGCCGAAACGCCGGCGCGCGCCATGGCTGGCATGTTGGGCATGACGCGCACGATTCGCGTGCCCGCCGGCAATTTTCTTTCAAGTCGGCTTGTAATGACGCCGGCCGCAATACTGATAACCAGCGTTTTCGGCGTAAGCCCGGCGCTGATTTCCTGTAGAGCATCCGCCATGACTTGCGGCTTAACCGCCATGACCACAACCTGCGCCCCGCGGACGCCGTTCACATTGCTCTCAAATCCCTCGACATCAAAGGTTGCCCGGAAATGATCCAATCGGCGCCGGTCAGAGTCCGTCACCCGTATGCGCGCTGGCGGTAAAAGTTCGGCATGGATAATGCCGCGTACCAGGGCTTCAGCCATGTTACCGGCGCCGATAAAAGTCAGGATCCATTTCGGTGAAACAGGCGCGTTCATTGCGTATTCCTTTTGCCAAATAAAATTGTACCCAGGCGAACCCAGGTGGCGCCTTCCTCCACGGCGATCTCAAAATCATGGCTCATGCCCATGGACAACTCGCGCAGTTCAAAACCGGTTTCCTGCCGCCAGCGATCGCGGTGCTCCCGCAGGGCGCGAAAAAAAGGACGCGCCTGTTCCGGGTCCTCCGCCAGCGGCGGAATGGTCATTAATCCCTGGATATCCACCCGGCGCATGCCGTTCGCTGCCTGTAATACGCCAGGAACGGCATCGGGGGCAAGTCCAAACTTGCAGCTTTCGCCCGAAACATTGACTTCCAGGAAAACCGGCATGACGCGTCCCGCCGCCTCAGCGGCGGTCTCAATCGCCATGAGCAGTTTCAATGAATCCACCGCCTGAATCAGGTGAAACAGATTCACGGCATCCTTAACTTTATTCGTCTGCAGATGGCCGATCAGATGCCAGGTCAAGGAAGAAGGACACAATGGGATTTTCTGTCTGGCTTCCTGCACGCGGCTTTCGCCGAAAAACGTCAAGCCGCAGGTGGCGGCCTCCCGAACGCATTCCGGGGCGCGGGTTTTGGAGACCGCCAGCAAACGCACATCTTCCGGGGAGCGCGCAGCACGCCGGCAGGCTTCGGTAATACGCCGCTGTACGTCGACCAATCGCTCTTCAAAGGAGTTATTCATATTTTTTGGCAACTACTCAGGTCATTCCCGCGCAAGCGGGAATCCAGTTCACCCGATACGGCTCTGCGCGAGCCCTGAATTCCCATTTTCAT
The DNA here is from genome assembly GCA_028718125.1 of Kiritimatiellia bacterium. Lineage (GTDB taxonomy): Bacteria > Verrucomicrobiota > Kiritimatiellia > JAAZAB01 > JAAZAB01 > VSJD01. The sequence continues at coordinate 8,030 of JAQUMN010000007.1, read as the reverse complement.
GGGAATGACAGCAAGCGCACGGATGACCTGAGTAGTTACGTTTTTTGATAAAATTAACCGTTATTTGTGGGAGGTCCGGTCAATCGCCAACTTGAAGATGGTGGTGCAATATCAGTTTTTTGTGCGGTCTGAAATTATTGTTTTGGATAAGCATAATGTCTATTCAATGCCCGCATTCCAGGATTCCGGTGACTGAACGAAAGATAATTTACCCTGAAAGCACGCGGAAGACCAGTTCAAATCAAGCCCCGATATGCGAAAGCAGCGAATTGTAACTGGGTGACTTTAATTAAGGCGTAACAGTAGAGGGGAGATCTCTGGGCGGCACGAGTTGTCGCAGGCAGGCTTGCCGTTTCAACTGAATTTGCGCCGCCTTGGCAGTACCGATTATTCAAAGATGATCGCCTGTTTACATTGCCGACCGCATTTTCGCCCAGTCCAGATCGATCTTCTCATAACGCATTTCGCAAGGATAGCCCCAGGCAAAATGCATGATACTCCGCTCGATTCCCGGCTGAATGACCCAACTATAGATGGTATTAAAGCCCTTGGGTATATGCTGGCAGACATGGTGTTCCCCCGCATGGTCCGCCAGTGCGTTTTTGGCCAACTCAACGGTGCGACATTCAGGCGCGGCTTGCCCTACCATAGCGCAGAGATGATCGTAGCGTGCACGGGAGTTTTCGAGACTGGCTTGCCAGGCAGGTGGACGAGGAATTTTGCCGGTTATGGAATGATTGGTGTGCGCCAGAAAACCCGTGCGGTCGGGACGTCGTATGGCCAGCAGGCCGGGCGCGTATTCAATTACGGCAGCATCACCTGATGCGTCAAGCAGAGCAAGGTTGGCGCCTTTGCCGGTCAGCCCCGTTTCGCTTGCCAGCCGGCAACAGTCGGCAACGGACTTCAGAGTCGCAAGCATTACAAGCGTTGCGTTGGCCAGACCTTTCGCGGAAGGCGGCGTGGAAGAACTGGAGCTGGATCCCCCCACGGCCAGGCCGGCGGCATTCACCCCTAAGCCAACCATCAACCCGAGATAGGTTGTTGTCGCATGCGACAAGGCATCGTCCGCAAGGGAGATGATCAGTATTTGCCAACAGCGTTCATCTTCATGCAGATCACACGTGCGGGCCAGCCATGGTCCGTCCGGTCCGCCGGTCGTCAACACATTGGAACAGCCGGGCTTCAGGAGCGGGCGGATGTCGTTGTGAAACGCCATAATACGGCAGGCGTCATAACTCATCCCGGACCCATCTGCGCGCCCCTTGATTTCGTCGAACAATTGCGGGTAGACACGGCGAAACGTAGTTTCTAATTCCTCAAGGATCGCCCTGTATTCTTCGGTCAACACATCGGCAACCGGTTTTTGTACAAACCAGTCATAAAATACGGGCAGGTGGCGCTTGAACGCTTTGCCATACTGCACTCCGCGCTGATAAGCGTTGCCTTTGAGAATAATGTGGGGACATTGTTCTCGCGTAGCGGGACCCGCGAGTGTCGCTGAGCCGGTCATTTTATATCCTCCTGTTGCAGCTATTTGTTCAGATTGCTTTCCGCCATAGGCGGCAGGTTGAAAAGACGCAGCGGGTTGGCATGGAGAATTTTTTCGCGCAGGGCATCGCTTATATTAGCACGCTGAATCAGACCGAGCCGGTAAGAGATCGGGTCGGTAAAACCAAAACCGAAATCCGACCCCCAGATAATGCGGTCCGGGTCGGCCTTCCGGCAGATAATCTCAATCGTCCGCAGGTGGGGCCCGCACAGACATGGCCAGAGGTTGGGCAAGCGCATCGCGACCAGCACGCTGCGCCAATTCCATAAAAGACCCGAATGTCCCAGGACAAAGGTTGTTTTTGGAAACCGGCGCGCCAGACCGGCTATCTGTTCAGCAAGGCAATAGCATGGCGTTCCGTCATGGAAAAACATCGGCGCATTAAGTTCCCCGGCCAGGCCGCACATCTCTCCGAATGTTGGATCGGCGGTGCTGAATCCCTGAATCCAGGGATGGAACTTTATTCCCTTCATCTTAAGGACCGATATGCATCTGACAATCTCCCGCAGTCCCTCCTTGCCCTGCTGCGGCCAGGCGGATAAAACGGGCACGAGGCGTTCGGGCCGGCCGGCGGCAAGCCGGGCGACGGTATTATTATCATCCGCGCATTTATCAATTCTTGTAAGGCCCTCATGGCCGAAAAGAATCGCTCGGTCAATCGAATGCCGGTCAAGAACCGCTACCAACTCATCGGGGTTGCTGCCGTATTTTTCCTGCCAGCATATTCCCCAGTGGGTATGACAATCTATGACCATAGTTTACCCCGCTTCTCAATTAATCTGAGCAAATTGCCGCCGTAGACTGCGTCCCATTTTTCCGGTGGGAGAACCATGCGGGTCTGTTCCCATTCAAAGGTTAAATCATTAAGCGGCGCGTAAGAACCCATAATGCCCCGGCTTTTCCCGATTTGCGCGAGATAAGACGCAAAAGCAAAAGGACGCGCCAAGGACGATTCCAGGTAGATGTTGGACGCGGTTTGCACGGCGGGAATGACATCGTTCCAGAAATCGGTTGCCCCGCAGTGGCCCATGATAAAATCAATTTCCGGAAACTGTTCGGCTAAATCAACCAATTGCCAGGGAGTGGCGTTGCCGGGGTGGCCGGTATGGATATAGACCGGCATTTTTTCCTCGGAAGATATCTTCAGGAGCGGATTAACAAGCTCATCGTTGGCGCTGAAACCCTGCACAAACGGATGCAGAACAAGGAGACGGGCCCCTGCATCAATCGCGCGTTTCAACTCCTGCCGGGCAGTCTTTCCATACCAGGGGTTGACCGAGCATGTGGGGATAAAGCGGCGGCGGTGTTTTCCGGCTGTTTCCAGAATGAAATCATTCCCGGCGCGGTTATTAACGGCCAGGAAACTGTCTGCCGGCGCAATTACAGCGCAATCAACCTTAGCCGCATCAAGCGCGGCAAGCAATGTTTCTGCCGTCAGGTCGAATTCCCGTTCAACGCCTAAAACACAATAACCATCAATATTCATGACCTTATTTCAAGAAGAACGCAAAGACTTTGATACAGTCATCCGGGGTCAGGGCCACGTCAATCGCAACTCGGTCGCCGGCAGTTGTAAAATCGCGGATTAATTTGTTGGCGGTCAACTCCTTTATTTTTGCGCAGGTTTTTCCGGCAGGAACGCTGATTTCCACTTCAAAACGCATGGGCTCCCTGAAATACGAAGCCACCGTCGCCAGATACAGGTTCTTCCCGACGCAAGGCATGAATTCAGCCGTGGGCATCAAGCGCGGATCCAGCGGCCGGAGGCGGTACATCGGGATGGCGCTTGTAAATCCGTTCGCGCGAATCGGCAGGCGCCGGCCGGCCATCTGCAGGATGAGTTTGCCGAGAACATGCCCGATGAAATTCTGCGTCGTCAGTTTGACATCTTCCCGATAGAAAATACGGCCCGGCAACCCGGCAACGAAGACGGCTTGTCCATCTCCAAATCGGCGGATGGCGATTGCCGGCGCCCTGGCGCCGCTTCTCCAAACCGCAAGCGTTTCGACATCGGGGCGTGCTTCGATCTGAACGGCATGATTCAGCCCCAGGACAGGATAATATATGCCATCATTGTAACCGCCGGTCGTTTCATCCGGCCAGGGTAAATTCCGGAAAGCAGGCGGGTCGCCGCATGCTTTCAATTGTTCCGCGCGCTGCATGGGTGTCATGGCGCATATCCCGAATACCTCGTTCAGCCACGAACCATCCTGCAACGGCTCGCCGTTTTCATCCCGGTTGGCGGTTTCGCCGCAGGCGATCAGGATGCCGCCGCCTTTTACGTAATCACGCAGAGCGTCGCGCGCGGCGGCGCTCAGACAGGAAACGCCGGGCAGAATCATGACCGGAAAGCGCCGGAGGTTCTCCGGATCAAGGCGGGACGACGGCACAAACGCATAGGGCAGCGCCTGGTGACGCAGCATTTCCGTTGTCGGAAAAAGTCTGGTAACGAGCCACGACGGTCCTCGATCGCCAACCACGTGGAAGCACTGCGTTTCAAGGCTGTTCACTACGCCGGCAAAATCAACCGGCGCGGTTTGACTGAAAATGTGGTCGAGTTCGAACGTGCGCTCGTAGGTCTTCTGCATCGGAGAGATGCGCTGGAGCGTATACGTATAGGCCGTGACGGCGCGGATGCCCAGAACGGCAGGAACGATTCCCGCCCACCAGCCGTCGCGCTCGTCCAAGGGCCGCGTAAACGTCCCTTGCGAAAAGCCCTGCGCGCAGATTTCGGCCTGCTTGTCCGGTCCGCAAATCCCCGCCAGCATCCGGCAGCACTCGCTCAGGTATACTTCTCGGGGCTTGAAATTCAGCGCGATCGCCTCATGAAAGGTGTAGTAAGGGTCGGTCATGACGCCATCAATGAATTGCACCATGGAAGCCAGGTCAACGCCGCTGATCCAAGGGTTCATATCCACGCAACAGGCCGGTGATGCCAAAAATACGGCGCGCACGACGTGATCGTGGCTCAAGGCAGTTTTCATCTGCGCGTGAACCGCATTCCAGCGGCGGAAACGCCAATTGACGAAGCGGGCTTTTGCGACAAGGCTCGGAAACGGCGGACGCGGCATCGGCGCCCCGAATTCGGCTTCCCAATCGCGGCGGCAGACTGCGCAGTAACAGGCCAGCTTGTCGGGCCCGAAACCGAGAAGCGCTTCATCATTAACCCAGACCTCGGTCATATTGGGAATAGCGCCGAGCTGGTGCAGGAAATCAAAGTAGCGTTTTTGGAAGGCGGGATTGAAAGGACAGCCCCAGAAAACACTCGCGTAGTCCTGATCCACCGCTTCAACGTCGTTATTGAGCCGGATGGTTTGATCGGGGTGTTCCTTGAGCCACGCCTGCTGGTATTTCATGAAGCCGGTAAAGGCCATGACCTCAAGGTTATGCTGCCGGGCCTCGGCCGCCAACTCGGCAATAAATGCCTCCTGCCCAATTTGGGCAGCGAAGGCCGCGGCGGCATAGCCCTTGTGCGCCACTTCAGGAATTAATTCCTTCAGCTTCCAAGGACGATTTTCATATTCCTGCAGGAAAGCGATTCGCTTAATTGTCCGTTTCCCGGTCATATTCCTATTCCTGCGGGAAAATGGTTTTACAAAAATCGTGCGGCTTAATATCTTGTCTACAGCTTGATTTCCCACAGGTACCCGCTGCGATGCGGGTTGTCGTTTTCACAGGCGAAGAGCACCCCTTCCGGCGTCATTACCACGCAATGAACCTGCCAGCAGGCGACGCGGCCGTCCGTCACCGCCCCGAGTAATTTATATGTTTCCTTGTGCGGGTCGAAGCGGATGACCTCGCAGCGGCCGTCGCGGCCGGTCACGCCGTAGGCCATTCCGTCGGCGCTCAGGGTCAGGGAAGACAGCCGGCTGCGGCGGTCCCGGATGGGGGTGCCCAGGCAAAGGCCCATGCCCGTTTTCAGATTAATCCGATAAATTGAGCCGTTACCTCCGCTGGCAAAGAGCTTGCCCCCGCCCAGGTTAAAAATCCCCTCGACTTTTTGAAATCCGTAACTTTTGTCCGGGTTGGGCAGCCCTTTTTTGAAATAAATAATCCGGCCCAGGCGGGGATCATATTTGCAAAGCCGGTTTGCATCAACCCCGGGCGTGGATTGCCATGCCCGGGTCAGCATCCATCCGCACCAGGCGCAGCCATCGGCATCCAGCTCGATGTTTTCGCCCTGGGCAAAACCCATGCCGGCCAGGGGACCCAGGTCTTCACTGCGGCCGGTATTCAAATCGAATTTAAACATGCGTTCCGGCAGGGCGGCCTGGCCGTAGATCATGCCGCGTTTCTGGTCCAGGCAAATGGATTGAATATAAATATGCGGCAGGGGCACCGCCAACTTGCAGATATCGCCAGTTGCCGGATTGTAGCGCACCAGCGCGCCGCCGGGCGCTTCCCAGTAATGGTCAGCATCGTGCAGCAGCGCAATTGCGGCGTAAAGGCACCCGTCCTTTTCCCGGCGCACAAGGGAGCGATGAAACTTGGCATCGTAGGGGTTGCGCACTTTCCCGAATGCGCAGTCTACGAAACGGCGCGTGGGACGGTCATAGGCCCAGAAAATATCGGCGTCAAACGAAGTTATTCCGCAATAGACCCGCTTGGTTTCAGGCACGTAGGCGCAACAATCGAAACTGATCCAGTCCTTGCGCCAGCCGCGATCAGCCAGCATATCAGCGTAATCCCATCGATCCGCCACTTCGGTTGTCCAGTTGGCGAACCTGCGATCACGCAGCTTGTGGGCCTTGACTTTCATGTTTTCCTTGTTCCTTCCATTTTTCGGGTTATTTCGCTGATGGCGAACAGAGCATGGTAAAAACCGTCGTAGATGGCGATGATGTCATGCGCGATGCGATCCTGCTGGCCCGCGTAAGGCAGGCGTGTTAAGCGGTCAAATTCCAGGGTGCATGCGGCCTGCTCTTTCGTCAGCACGTCAGGCACCAGTCGCGGGACAATGGCGGCGGGATCGGCCACGGTTTCACCATGGATCATTTTCCAGAAAAGGGCAAAGGGCACACGGAAAAAACTGCTGCCGATGCGGCTCAATTCGTTTTGGATCAGGAACACATGGTCGAAGCGGGTCGGCGCGTTGACGTAAAAGAACAGACGCCCGCGCATGAGCCGGGCGAACTTGGCGTTATCGAAGATCAGCAGGGACGGATCCACGGGTATTTTTTTCAAGGCGGGACGCCAGGTCTCCGGCAGGCCGCGCATGACATCGCGCGGCAAAATGGACACGTGTTCGCCCAGGGCCGCGGCCACGTGCTGCAGCCCCGCGAAAAGGCGCTGCTCGAGCGCGGAAATCGCCGGCTCCATATAAAGTTCGGCCGCTTCGTAATGGCGCGCCACAAGCTCGCGCGTTTCCCGGAACACGGTTATTTCCGGAAACAGCTCTTCGGCCAGACGTAATGCCTCCAGTTTGCCCCGCACCGGCCGTTTCAGGCAAATGGACACGGCCGACTGGAGCGGCGGCGCAAAATAATGCATCAGCCGGCTATGCAGAGGATACTTGGCCTCAAACGCTCCCAGGTTGAGCGGGCGATCAATCGAACGGTCATAAGGGCCGTAATAAAGCAGGAATTTTTTGAGGTGAAAGTATTCGTCCTTATGGTCCCAGGGCCGGCGCTCCAGGATGCCATGGGCTTCCTTTAAACGTTGCTCCCTGGTAGTTTCATAAAAGGTCCATTGCGGGTATTCCGGATAATAACTGATCTCATCCGTCAATTCGCGCCAGACCAGGTTGACGCCCGGTAAATGTTCCAGGATGCGTGCCCATTTTGGATATTGTCTGCACAGGTCCAAGTGCACCTGGCCGACAATCATTGACATCCGGCACCAGTCATTAACGGTCATTGTGTCGGCGCAAATAAAACGTGTGTCGAAATCGCTCATGCCGGGGATCAAGTCCTCGAAAGTCCATTTTCCGGCAATGGCCTCAATCGCCGGCATGCGCGCGTGACAGGTCGCGTAATACGTGCAAATGAAATCCGCAAAATCATTTGCCGGCGCCGGCGGCAGGCGGGGAGCGGGGGGGGCGAAATGGCGCGACGCAAGGTCGCGCCCTACGTCGGACTCTACTGAAGCGCTATGCCTTGGCAAGCAGGGCCTCAGCTGGCTGAGGCCATTGGGATCGACGACCTGATTGATTACCGCCGGCTTGATTTGATCCTTGCTCACGCCTCGATCTCCTTAAGGCGGACTTCGCGCCCCTGCGCGCCGGACGCATAAACAGCATCCATGAGCAGGTTGGTTTTGGACCCTTCCGCCAAAGTCACCGCCGGATCCCTGCCCTCCAGAATCGCGGAGACAAAATCGGCAATCAGCGGATAATGAACATTGGCGTGGTTGGGTAATTCCAGCTCCTGAACGTCGCGGCAGATAGTTCGCGTCACCCGTGCGCTGTCATAAGGATGCCACCGGACCTTGGCCTCCGTGCCGATAATTTCAAACTCATGCGTCCAAGTTTTGGAATTCCAGT
>JAQUMN010000006.1 GCA_028718125.1 Kiritimatiellia bacterium | reverse complement strand
CGATCCGCGCCGTGAGCGCCAATCCGGCCGACACCGTCATTGTCGGCGCGCCCGATCCGGTTACGGGGAGCAACGGACCGGCGGCGATCCGCGGATATAAGGGGCCATGTTACGGCGGCTCCAGTTATCTGATCGGGTTCACGATCACGAATGGATACACGTTTGCCACCGGGGGCACCGCCTATTTGGATCAATACGGCGGCGGCGCCTGGGGCGGCGTGCTGAGCAACTGCGTGATCGTCGGTAACATGGCAAAAGACACGGGGGGCGGCAGGGCCTACGGTCCGACATACAACTCCATTATTAGAAACAACACCGCCAGCGGCGGCGGGGGGGTGGGAAACGCGAATTGCTGGAACTGCGTGATCAGCAACAATACGGCCACCGGTTCCGGTGGCGGGTTGTATAATGCGTGCCAAGCCTACAACTGCCAGATTGTCAACAATATGGCGGGAGCAGGCGGCGCCCTGAGTTCGGCCTGCATCGCCAGCAACTGCGTGATTCGCGGCAACACCGCCGTTACGGGGTGGGGGGGCGCCGCCGGATACTCGCAGGGGACCACGTACAAATTCTATAACTGCCTGATTGTCGAGAACCAGGCGCCGAGCGTCGGAGCGATATACGTGCGAGCTCAGGTGGCAGGTAATATGGGAACGCTCGTCAACTGCACGGTAGTCAGCAATCGGGCGACAACGGCGGGCGCTTGTGCGGGAAATTACGGGATATTTGCGATCACGAATTGCATTATCCGGTTCAACTACAACACGGCCAGCGGCGTGGAGAGCAATTACAACTTCACGACGAACTCGTCGGTCGCGTATTCCCTGACGGCGCCGGCTGTCACGGGCCAGGCCTACGACGGCGGGAATAATCTCTCGGGCGATCCCGGGTTTGTCGGCAACGGCGATTTCCGGCTGAGGTCGGATTCGGTCTGCCTTGACGCGGGAACGAACCTGCCAGCCGTCACGCCGGACTTGGATGGCCGTACGCGTCCTCTCGACGGCCACGGCGACGGTTTCGCCATTCACGACCTGGGGGCCTACGAGCGTCCCGCCGAGCGTGGGATTCTATTCGTGTTTGAATAACATGATTCGGAGCGGTCTCGCGGGAGCTCGACCCTCCCGCGGACACGGTGGAGAGAAGAAGTGGAGGGTGGAGCCCTTCGGGTGACCTATTCATGAAGAACTGAAATCTTCATGAATAGGTCAGGGTAGGGCATGTACAGGAATTGTCCGCCAGAGGCGGATCCGCCTCCGGCCGTCGCTAAAGCTATGGTGGACAAGCCGGCGGACAATCCTTGTGGGAGGGGCGCTGCGCGCCGCGACCGGCAGGGCCGATTCGTCGCCGCACATAGCGCGCCTCCCACCTGATGGGGCTTAATTGAATGTATAGGAATTTCCCGCCAGAGGCGGATCCGCTTACGGTGGACAACCCGATGCGGTTCTCGCTGCTCGAACCGCCGCTATCCGTCGGCTGACGGATAGGGGCCGTTCGAAAGAACGGCAGTTGTCGCCTTGGGCGGCCTGATTTAACAATAAACAATGGAAAACTCCGCATACGGAAGGCGGGTGAACTATGCGTAAAGTAAAAATGACAACAAATAACGTCGTCAAAACGCGGCACGGCGCGGCCGTTCGACATCCCGGCATCAAGCCGTTCAGGCTGGGCGTTGTCTGCGCGATGCTCCTGCTCAGCCTGCCCGGGGCCCTGCGGGGCGCGGAACTCAACAGGGTGTCGGCGCCGGCAGGATTTGTGCGGATCGCCATCCCGAGCAACACGGAAGCGCTGGTATCGGCGCCGTTTACGTTGTTTCATCCGGAAATCAACACGCTCTTTTCCAATCAATTGACCGGGGCCTTGACCCCGGAAGCGTCCGATATGCTCCGGAAGTGGGACAAGGACGCGCAAAATTGCGTGGACGCCTACAAGGCGGACGGCACGGGCGATCCCGAAAAGGACGGGCGGTGGTTTGCGGATTTAAGCCAGTGGAACGCGTCAGACCTGGAAATTCATCCGGGGGAGGGATTCTGGATTCGGAATAATCAGGCGACAATGCAGAGCGTGTATCTCTGCGGCAGGGTCATCCTGGAGACGACGAACCATGTGACGCTGGTTCCGGGGTTCAATCTGTTTTCCTATCCCTTTTCATCCGGGATTGCCCTGAACGCGAGCCGGCTGGCCCAGGCGGGCGCCCACGGCGCCCGTGACGAGACGAACGCCGACCAGATCCTGGACGAAATAGGGATGGCGGTGTACTGGCTGCAGGAGGACCCGGCGTCGGCCGGCAACGGGTATTGGTTGAACGCGCAGACGAATGTGAGCGAGCCGGCCCTGTTGATGGGGCTGGGCTACTGGTACAAGCGGGCGGCCACCAACAGCTTCGATTGGAAGGAAGTGCGGCCGTACGAACCCCTCTATCCGCTCAGCACGAATCCGCCGGTCATCCGCGATATGACGCTAAATCCGGACCGGGATGAAATAACGCTGACGATCGAGACGACGGGCGGCGCGGGGGAGACGATTGCGGTGTATACCAAGGATTTGGAACCTACGGACGAGTTCACGAGTGTCGGCTGGGCGCTGGCGCAGGGCGCGCTGGCGACGACCGGACGAACCCGGGTGGAGTGGACGGATTCCGGGAGCGAAAACCGGTCGAAGGTGGACGCCGTCTATGCGCGATGCTATCTGGTGGAACGCGGGGATCTGGCTCGAGAAAACGATGGATTGCCCGAGGCCCGGGAGACGATGGCCGTAGACGCGGCCCCGGACGTTGTGACGGCCGAGAACGGCGGAATAAAGGCAACCCCGCTCCAGCCGGTGTTCGACAAGCCGATGAACTCCGGCGAAGAAGAATATGCGAGCCTGCCCTTTATCGAAGGGTTCGAGTCCAACACGGTGGCCGTGGGCGATCTCAACGGCCAGAACGGCTGGGAAGCCTGGCCCGCCTGCGGAGCACGGGTCCAAACGAACCTGGCGTATCTCGGCGCGCGGTCGCTGGCGTTCGATCGGGGGACCAACCCCGTGGCCGTGGCGCGGCATTTTTTTAATTCGCCGACGAACACCGTGGTCTGGTTCAGCCTGAGTACGCGCTCGCTGGAAAACGGCGCGCCCACCAACGCGCCCGCCGGAAGTGCGATGATGTATGTGGATTACGGCGGCCATCTGGTGGTCTATGACGGGTTGGCCGCGGGTACCAACCATTGGGTGACCCTCACCAATCATCCGCCGGTGGACTATCAGACCTGGGCGCGCATTTCGGCGCGGGTGGATTACGGCAATCAGCAATGGAGCGTATATTTGAATGGGACGCTCGTGGCTTCCGGGTTGGGATTTGCGACCGCGGTTGCTGGATTTTCGGAGGTGAGAGTGGACGCGGACAAGGGGGCCGTGGATCAGGTTGTGTTGACCCTGCCGACGGAGGGGGATACGGATGGCGACGGGGTTGACGATGCAACCGAGGCGCTATTCGGCCGTGATCCCCTGTGGGCGGACACCTATCCGACGGCCTTGCCCTGGAGCACGGATTTCGAGTCCGGCGAAGGCTACGCGCCGGGGAATCTCCATGCCCAGCAGGAATGGAATGTTCAAGCCGGCGCGGCGGCGGTGCAGACGAATGTGGTGTACGCCAATCAGCAGGCGGTCGGGTTCACGGGAGGCACCAACGGAACTATGGAAGCCTTTGCCGCGTCCCGACTTGTCGGCGCGATCAGCAATACGGTGGTCTGGACGGACCTTCGCGTGAAGCTGGATGCGGGGACGGCGCCCGATACGGCGGGGGAAGGCGCGACCGCGGTGTGGGGCGTGGACGGGGACGGGCGCTGGGTGGCGCGGGACGGGACATACTGGCGGCGGACGACCTGGCCCGCGGCGACGGGGGAGTGGGTGCGCGTCACGACCCGGAAAGACTTCACGACCCGGAAATGGGACCTCTATGTCGAAGGGCGGCCGGTGTTTCAGAATCTGTGGTTTGCCGACCCGCAGGCGGATCGGTTCGTCGTATTCGCCGTTCGCGGCCGGGCCTCGTCTTTATAAAAAAGGAGAACACGCCATGCGTTTCAGCCGAAGAGCGGGCTTGGGGTTCCTGGGATTAATCGGCCTTCTGATTGCGATACCGGTTGCCGCGGACGACGTGGCGGACCGGCTGAAGTCGGATCCCTTGATGACGCCGTATTACACGGGCGAGATCTATCCGCAACCGAAGCAGGCGCTCTACGGACCGGGGTTTTACTCGCTGGCGAATGCCGGAATTCTGCTGGGGCAGGGCATCGCCACGAACGACGCCCGATTGCGGTTGCTGACCGAACGCATCCAGAAGTATGGGGGCGCCTATGGGTTTACGACGAACGCGGCGCCGGGGTACAGCGCGATTCTGGCGGTGGGCGACACGACGCTGACGAATCTCGCCGTGCCCCCGCAGACCGAGGGCTACGCGATCAAGGCCTATACAAGCGGAGGTGAGAACATTGTCGCGTTGAACGGATACGATGCGCGGGGCTTGTTGTGGGCGATCGTCTCCCTCAATCAGCTGATTTCATACGAGAATGGTGCGTGCGTCGTGCGGCCTGCTGCGGTCACGGATTATCCCAGCCTGACGAATCGGATGACCGGTATTCTCACCGCGACGGACAGCAACGGGGTGGCGAACCGTGCCAACGCCGCCCGTTACATGCTGAACTGGAAACCGAACATGATGTCAATAAGCAGCTCGATCTTGATTCCGAGATACATGACGAGTTTACAGATCCTGGACCCGGCATTCCAGGAGCAAGTGAGAGCCGAAATCCAGGCGTTGGGCGAGCTTCTTACGCCGCTGGGCATCGACTGGTATATCGGGATTGGGTCGTGGTACGCGGGGGATCCGGACTTTATCAAGCTCCAATGTGGGAGCGATAGCGATTTCACCAACTACATAGCGCAGGCGCAGATGATAGGGGATGCAGGAGGAAACCTGGCGTTCTGGTGGGACGATGGCCGCCCGCCCATTCATACGAACGACGTGGAGCAGTTCGGCGGGCTAATGCAGGAAGCGGATATATATTTCTTCAATCGCATGTACACGGCCTGCCGGAGCAATTACCCGAGCATGAAATTCCTCGTTTGTCCGGTATTCTACTGGGGACCGGATGGCGGTATTTTGCCCGAGTATGCGGGCAATGATATCCAGACGAACTACCTGGCGGCCTTCGGGGACCAATTGCCCCAGGATTTCAAGATCTGGTGGACCGGCCCCCGAGTCAAATCTCTGCTCTGGGAACAAGACGACATGGACTGGGAAACGGCGCTGATCAAACGCAAGCCTGTGGTCTTCCAGAACACCTTCGTACCCGCGCATGCCGCTTATAATCATTATCTCACGGATACCCCCGACTGGGGAAGCATGTATTACGACGGTTTTTTCGATGACATCGAAGCCTATTATTACAATGTGAACTATCACGACAGCGTTCTGCTGTGCAACATGGATTTTATGTGGAACGGGCAGGCGTATAATCCGTCGCAGTCGGTGTGGCACGCGGTGGGGCATATCGCCCCGCCGGCCAGTTTCGCCAACCTGGACCGCATCAATCAGCTGATGACGTATTTCGATAAATACTATCATTACGTGCTGCCGGCCGGATATGGTTTCTACCCCTGTCCGGAGGCTGCCCAGGAACTCGAGACGCTGGAACAGAAGCTGGCCGAAGCCCAGGCCCTCTATGCGGCGACGTTCGCCAACCGGCCCGCCGCCCAGCAATGGAATCCCGTAGTGTTTTTTGGCGGTATCCAGCAGTTCATCGATGATGTGATCGCCGCTTACGGCGAATCGCCTCCCCGCCTGGTTTATATGGACGACCTCCACGTCGTGGCGGACGTGCCGGGTCATGTCGATACGGATGGCGACGGATTAGACGGGGACCAGGAAGACTGGTACGGTTCGGATCCGAACGATCCGGACACGGACGGCGACGGCATGGACGACGGCGACGAGATCAAATGGGGGTTCGATCCGACGGATCCGGACGAATTTCACAGGATCGTCCCTGGGGCGGGGACCAACGAAAGCTGGATCGTGCGTTTCGAGGCTGACGAGGACTACACGATCGGCGCCCTGAACGGGCAAAACGGGTGGATTGCCTCCCATGACGTGGCCGTGGTGGAGAGCGCGAGTCACGGGGGCGTCCGGTCGGCCCTGCTGCCTTCGCAGGGAACCAATGGTTCCGCGTCCAGCCTGGCGGCGCATATCGCCGCAGAAGGCTGCGGCCGCGTGTGGATCCGCGTCTGGTCCCGCCTTCGCCAGGGGGAACTCGATGCGCCCGGGACGGGAAACGCCTCGGTGATCGTCGGCATGAAAGATAATCGCGCCTGCGCCTACGACGGCGAGCTGGGCGAATGGCGGATTTCCACCAACACCTTCGAAGGCGGCACAGGCCTCTGGCACCAGGTCGATTTTATGATCGATTATACCCAGAAAGTATATGCCGTGGGCGTGGACGGGGTCCTGGCGCTGGACCAGGTGTTTTTCAAGGACTTGAATAACAGCCGGCTTTCCCGGTTCAAGATGGAGGGCGCCCTGGCCCTGGGCAATGCGGACGCTTACGTGGACGATATCCAGATTTCAGCGACGAATGGGCCGGCCTGGTGGCTGGCGCTGGACTCCGACGGCGATGGGGTGTCGAATGGGGAGGAATATGAGCACGGCACCGATCCGTACAAGGCGGACACGGACGGGGACGGGGTGGATGACATCGTCGAACTGGCGTGGGCCCGCGATCCTCTGTGGCCGGACGCCTATTTGACGAACTTGCCCTGGAACGCAGGTTTCGAAACGAACGAAGGCTACGCGGCGGGCAATCTCGACGCCCAGCAGGGCTGGGCGGTGGGGGCCGGCGAAGCGCTGGTGCAGACGACCGAGGTGTTCTCGAATCAACAGGCAATATCGCTGGCGGGCGGCGGCGGGGAAGCCGCCGCGGCGCAGATCTTTACCGGGATCACCGATCCGGTGGTGTGGTCCGATTTCCGCTGGAAAGCGAATTCCGCCACCGTGCCCCAAACCGTCGGCCCCCGGTCGGCCATGGCGTTCGGCATCGATGCGCAGGGACGATGGACGGCGCGGGACGGCGAAGGATGGCGGGCGGCGTGGCATGCGGCGACCGGGGAGTGGGTGCGCGTCACGACCCGGGAGAACTTCGAGTCGCGGAAATGGGATTTCTATATTGCGGGTGAGCCGGTCTTTACCAATATGGGATTTGCCGACCCGCAGACGGAGCGTTTCACCGTGTTCGCCGTCCGCGCCAATGCCTCGTCCCCTGTTTATGCGGATGACATGCATCTGCATTCCGTTTATTGGGCGAGTATGGACGACGGACCCGGCACTGTCGATCGGGACGGAGACGGCCTGATCAGCGACGACGAATTCGGCTGCGGCACGGATGCGAAGGATCCGGACACGGACGACGACGGCATGAACGACGGCGCGGAAGTCGGCTGGGAGTTCGATCCGACGGTGTCGAACGCCTACGTGAGAATAGACGCGGCATCGGGAACCAACGGCTGGCTGGCGGGGTTCGAGACGGGCGAGGGATACGCCGCCGGCGCCCTGAACGGGCAGCAGGGTTGGACAGCTTCGAGCAATGTTCTGGTGACGACCAACGCGAGTTATGCGGGCAGTGGCTCGGTGCGGATATCCACGGTAGGAACCAACGAAATGGCGGTCTATGTCGGCGCCATGGGGCGAACGCAGGTCTGGGCAAGCCTGGAGATGAAGAGTGCGCAGGGGGAGGTGAACGTTGGGGAGGAAACGCTGGGGGCAATGGAAGCCAGCGCCTTGGCCTACATGCAGACCAACCATCTGTGGGTGTATGACGGCGTGCTCGGCCAGTGGGTCGCTTCAGAAGAGGCGTTTACGGCGGACAGCAACGGGTGGTTCCGGTTGGATTTCTGCATGGATTATACGACGCGAACCTATCGGGGATACGTGAACGGCGAATTGGCGGTGGACGGGGTGAACTTCAAAAATCTGGACATCCCTTGCTTCTCGCGATGCCTGATGTTGGGGTGTGGCGGCCAAATAATAGATGACGCGGGTTACGTGGATAATGTGCGCATTTCCTCCGATGCGCCGGCGTGGTAACCGGCCTTTGACTCTGACGAATTGGTACTGTTAAAAGTTACATGAAAAAATGAAAGGATAGGGTGGCGGTCGAATGGCAGGGGAAGGATGAGTTGTCGGCGCTGTAGGTTGGACATGCTGCAAAGGGTTTAGGAGCTTTGGAAGGGGATGGTGATGGGATCAGGGCAGAGCGGTGGTGCAGAGGGATACAGGTTCCTATACAGCCTGTGGGGCTAAGCGGCGAGAGGTAGCTCGGTGGCCATGAGCAGGATTTTAGTCCATTGGCCTTGGATGGTTCGAACACCTTGAAGGGCGTCGATGGGTACTGGGGTTTTATAATCCAGGGCCCCGTGAGGGCGCAGGAAATTGTAGTAGGTGACAAAGAGGGCCGTAAGGGCCATCGCGCCATTAAAGTTTTTAAAACCACAGCGGGCACGGGTGTGGAATTTATAGGTGCGATTGAGGCGTTCGATGATTTGTTTGAAAGCGCGATACTCGGTGCTTTCGGTATCATCGTTGGCCAGGCCGATAATGGTGCGACGGATGAGCGGAGGAGTAAGGTTCTTGGCTTTGGCCTGTTGATTGAGGGTGAGGACAGCGGAGTCGTAAGCGGGGTTGCCGTCGGCGACGAACTGGATGGTTGAGTGGTGGGGGAGCGTACGGGTAGTTTCCTGCAAGGTGATGAGGGCGTTCCGAGTGCCGCGGGAATCGGAGAGGTGATAGGCATGGATGGCGCGGCGGGCGGTGCCGATCGTGAACCAGGCGAAGTTCCATCGGTCGGCCACGTGGATATAGGTTTCATCGCCGGCGACGATTTGATCGAGGGGTGCTTTGTAGTGGAGATTGAATTGGTGACAGAGCACGACGGCCTGATTCAAGTAATTGAGAACAGAGACATACGAGAGATTAAGGCCGAAGACATGTTTGAGCATGTGGGCAGTCATGCGCGAACTCAGGCCATAAGAAACACTGAGCGTGAGGACAAGGCCAAGGGTGTTGGAAGCGCTTTGGATGCGGTCAATACGGCCGAGGTGGTCGGCTTGGGGTGATGCGGGGACAAGGGATTTAGGGTCGAAGTGGTACTCGCGGTACTGGTAACGGAGTTTAAACTGGCTGGATTTTTTAGTTTGAAGCTTGCGTTCTTTGGCGTCGAGTTGCTGACAGGCTGCGAGGAAAGCGGAGCAACGGTCGTTTGGGCACTTGTAGATTGTGAGGACAGAAGAGATTTTCCAGCGATACAGGGTGGCGCCACAGTGGGGGCACCAAAAGATGACATGGCGGCCTGGTCGGCGGTGAGGCGCAAGCTGCGAGAGGGACAGGCAGATTTTACAGAGGAGTTGGGCGTGTTTTTTGCCGTCGTTAAAGTAGAGGTACGAGGCGGGAGCGTTGCAGAGTGGACAACGCGTTGAAGAAGGGACCGCGTTGGCGCCATGGCGCCGATGGATGGGAGGCAGGTCCTTACCGGTTCGTTGGCGATACTGGACGAGCAATGTTTTCCAGTCAGCAAACGGTTGGCTTTGCTTTGGAGCCGGGCATTCGGTGAGAGGCGGATTGGGATCGACAGCGTACTTGCGATAGTTGGGATGCGCCTGGCGGAAAGCGTCTCTGCAAAGAATGTCAGGGCGATCATGGTTGAGGACTTCCAAAATGATAACAGTTGCCGTGAGTAATTCGTCAAAAGAAAGTTGGCAACAAAACCAGCGGACTAATGCTACTATACGGTTCACGACGGTGCCTCCATTGGTTGAGCTGACTTTCCTTGGTCGGATGGGATGCTCGGAGCACCGTCGTCTTTGCTTTCCCCCCACCGGACGGATACTCCCAGCGTTCGATTCACTCACAAGAGCATACCACAGGAGGGCTCGCGAACTCGCCGTTCCGACCCAAGCGCATTCGGGTGAAGCCACCCGAACACGCTTGTGTCGGCTACATAAGAATCATCAAATTTTAATCAGAAGCAGGCAAAGACAAGAGCAGAAAGAGGGGGAGAAAGCCAAATCTGTTGTAACTTCCTCAAGATTAATATTTTAAGATAATAGAAGTCGAAAACTTTTTAAGAGAACGGACGAATTCAGGAAGGATTTTAACATGAAAACAACACGATTTTTATTGATTTCAGCAGCCATTGTCATGTTTCTGTATGCGGCTCTGCCCGCGCAAGCCGTGCTTGTCGGGGAATGGCGTTTTGACGAAGGAAGCGGTTGGACTACCGCGGACGATTCAGGCCATTCCAATAATGGCACCAATTTGTATATGGACCCAGCTGCATGCTGGGTTACCGGGAAATCGGGATATGCCTTGTCATTCACCGGACTATATGAATATGTAAGATGCGGCGCTAATAGTAGTCTGGCGATTACGAACGAAATCACGATCGAGGCCTGGGTCAAGCCGGACACCAGACCCGAATACCATATCATCGTCAGCCGAAGTTCTCTTACCTATTGGTTGGCCATTAACAGCGGACGGGCGGCGTTATTGATCGCCAAGCAAGATCGTTCGGGGTGGAATGTCACTCTGTTGGGGCAAACTATTCTGGATAGCAACAGGTGGTATCATATTGTCGGCACTTATAAAGATGGAATGGCCAAGATCTATATAAACGGAAACCTGGATGGCCGCTGGTTAGGCTCAGATGAAGGCATCGGCACCTTGAACGCCAATCTTACCATCGGCGCGACTTATCCGTATTATCCTGCAACTTATCATTTCAACGGTGTCATTGATGAAGTTAAAATCTATAATAACGCGCTCAGCGAATCGGAAATTCAGGATCACTATTTTAATGCCGGATGGCATTTTGACGAGGGCAGCGGCACAAGCGCCGCGGATTATTCGGCCTATCAGAACGACGGGACGCTAATGAACATGGGCCCATCTTCCTGGGTTGACGGCGAACTCGATCCGGCGTTGGAATTCGACGGCACGGACGATTATGTCATCGCTCCGAACAATGCCAGCTTGAAAATCACGAGCGAGTTGACGGTCCAGGCCTGGGTGAAGCCGGATACCCGCGCGGGTTACCACCCCATCGCGGACAAGGGCGATTACAGCTATTACTTTGGGACTTACGCAGGCAAAGCCGTACTGCTGATCGGGAAAGCAGGCGGCAGCGAGTGGAATGTGACTGCTATAGGGAACACCACCCTGAACGGTTCGAACTGGTATCATCTGGTCGGCACCTACATCAATGGCGCCGGCCGTGTTTATGTTGACGGCCTATTGGACGGCTATGGGGTCGGCACGAATGAAGACATGGGCGTCTCCGACGTCCCTCTCGCCATCGGCGCGAGCGCCGATTCAGCGGATTACTTCGACGGTGTTATTGATGAATTGCAAATCTATAGTCGCGCCCTTACCGACTGGGAAATCCGGCAGTGGAGTGTTGGCATGGATATTCGAGCGAATTTGGAATTTGACGAGGGCGAGGGAGGAACGGCTTCGGACGGCTCCGGGTATAACAATACCGGCTATTTGATGAACATGAACACCACGAACTGTTGGGTGAATGGCAGAATTGGTTATGCCCTGGCCTTCGACGGAACAAACGATTACGTGAAGTGCAGCAACAACATCAGCCTGCAGATTACGAACGAGATCACGGTCGAGGCTTGGGTCAAGCCGGACACTAATCCCGGCTACCATGTTATCGCCTGCAAAGGATCATATACGTATATGTTTTACACAACAGGAGCACGAAAAGCGTGCCTGATGATTGCCAAAGGCTCCATCAGCGGGGCATCATATAATGTTATCGTAACCGGAACAAATATTCTCGACAGTACAAAATGGTGCCACCTGGTTGGAACCTATCAAAGTAAAAGCGGCGTGGGAAAGATCTATGTCAACGGCTTACAGAGTGGAACAGCGACGGGTTCAAACACCGTCATCCGTTCAAACGGAAGCCACCTTTCCATCGGCTCTGCGTCGTCATATGCTTACACTTACTATTATTCCAATGTTATCGATCAGGTGAACATCTTCGCCAAAGAATTGTCCGCGTCGCAGATTTTACAGCGGTTCGAGGACCATGGCGGGCAATACGGCTTCGGCTGCGAGGAACAGCCGACCGGAGACCCCATCGGCGGCGGCGCGGGATACAGTAATATCTGTTCCGCAAGCATTGCGGACTATGTCGTTAACACCAAGACGGAATTGCTGACTGCCCTCGCAAACGCTCAAAGCGGCGATATTATTTTTGTCGTCAGCAATGCGGTGATCGATTTGAGCGGGATGCAGCGCATCACTATTCCCGGAGGTGTGATTCTGGCCAGTGACCGGGGAACCAACGGATCGGCCGGCGCGCTGATTCAAAGCACTTATGACGCCGGGGTTTGGCCTCTCTTTACCTGCGGGGGACCGAACGTCTCTATATCCGGTCTGCGCCTGCAAGGCCCCCATCTTACCCAAACGCCCACTTATGAGTCAGCCGGCATACTCTGCGCCTACAATGGTCTGGAAATCGAGAATTGCGAGATATCCGGATGGTCGGTGGCCGGTATCCGGCTAGATGACGGCGGCACCAATGCCTATATCCATCACAACTACATTCACCACTGTCAACGCGCCGGATATGGCTATGGCATCAGCCATGGTTATGGCACTGCAACCAGCCTTATTGAAGCGAATAAATTTGACTACAACCGACATTCTGTTGCAGGAACCGGCACTCCCGGCAACAGTTATGAGGCCCGCTATAACCTTGCGCTGGAAAACGCAAACGGTAGTACGTTCGACATGCATGGCGGCAAGGACCGGGGGGATGGAACGGTTATCGCCGGGGATAATATCTATATCCATCATAACACGACCAAGTGTATCAGCACCTGGGGCGCAGGCATCCGAGGAATACCAAATTATGAAGCGCTTGTTTACAATAATTGGTTTGCGGGGCCCTATACTGTATGTCAAATTGGATTAGTTGTAGGTGTTGTAGGTGGTAGCGATGTCAATATGGATGCGTACATGAATCTGGAGGGCACGAATCGCGTCCTCTCGGTGTGGTGGTGAGGGGCATGGATGACAGGCACGCGCGATATGGACGGGCATCGCCAGATCATCGAAGGCACGGTGGATATCGGCGCCTACGAGTTCCTGCACCGTGGTGCCATTTTCTCGTTCCATTGATAACGGACAACATGACACCAACAACTCTGATCCGGCCGGAATCGAACAGATCGTTCTGCGCCATTATTCACGGCCTGACAACCGTCGTGATTTTGACGCTTGCGTCAGTCGCGCCGGCTGGACTTTGGGCAAGCATGCTCGTTGTCGAATGGCAGACCAGGAAATGAAGGAATTAGATGATCGGTATATCTTGTTTCTATCTTGTTTCTTGGCTTGACAGACTCAGATGGGTCGGCATGATATAGGCGCGGCGTAAATATAACCAGACCTTCATGCGTTTTTGCAGGGCCACGTTGCGCGCCATGGCGAAACAACATCTTCAAAGCGCAACCTGGCCATCCGTGCATTCCATGGGCATGATGTTGTTTGACACGATTTGGTCTCAGAAGATACATTCTCCCTGGAACAACGAGTTGCTCTGTGTGGTGGACGGGCAGGTGACGATACGGATGCAGAGATCGCGGATTGTCGCAGGCCCCGGCGACGTGATCCTGCTTCCGGAAGACACGCATCACCGCGACGATTTCGATCTGACTGTCGGATTGCGGGTGTTCATGGTGTATTTCTTCTGGGACACCATTCAGGATTACCGACGCGTGGTATCGCCCATGGAGTTCTTCAAACGGGCGGCCGAAATACGCAATGAGTTGGCGCCCTTTGTGGACGAATTGCAGTGTGATCGGGGAGGGGGGACGCATTGGGGCCAGTTCGCGGCCAGCGCATGGGTGCTTGCAATCTTGATGCGCGTGTGGCGGGCGAGCCGACAGGCCCGGTGCGGAACGAAGGAGCATCCGTCCGAAAAATACGGCCAGCGGCGACACGGGGAATTGATCCAGCGCGCGAAACAATATCTGAACGAGCATTACTGCGAGCCGGTGTCCCTGGATCGGATGGCAAAGGCACTTAGAATCAGTCCGTTTTATCTGTCGCGCCTGTTCGCGAAGGAAAGCGGTTTTTCGATGACGACCTACTTGACCGGCCGGCGCATGCATCAGGCCCGGCGTTTGTTGCTGGATGGCCGGCACAACGTGTCCGAAACCGCGTATGCCATTGGATACAACAACATTACCTATTTTTCTAAATTATTTCGGCGTTATTTTGGCTACCCGCCTACGGACATCGCCTGTCCAGCGCTCATGCTCCCGCCTTTTCCTACCTCGCGTCCGAAAAGCCATCGCCCTGCGGCAAAAAGCAAATAATCACAATTATTTTCATTGGGTCACGGGGGTGTTCCTGCATACACTTGGCATCCCGGCTTAATGCGGCGGAGGAATGCCTCCCACCGTTGCCTGCCGATTGAACTGCCATTATAGATGTTACCCTCCTTTTTCAGGGTCGCCGCGCGCCTCATTCCGGGAAACAGCATGGCGGTCCGATCATGGATTTCCAGCGCAAGCGATTTGTTTCCATGACGCGCGCAAGTGTCTCTACTCGCTCTATTGTATATGAAGGAACCATTCGCCATTGTGTTGTCATATCAAAGTCAATTGACAGGTTGACTCCGTTATGCGAGATTGAAATTAACCCGTGCGATAAGGGAAGCACCTCGGCAGGCGTCATATCGCCATGATCAAATTAAAACGCACCAACCTTGCCTTTGAACGCGAGCCGTTGATTTCGCCGTTCGGCTTCAAGGGCGCTTACCTCCGGGAGTTGTGGCAGGTTGTTGCCCGGATGGAAAGCCGCAACGGGAAGATCGGCCTCGGCCTTGGCACGCAAAGCGTACTCTGGGGCGATGCCGCCCTGTTTGCCGCCCATCCCGAGGCCGCCGGCAACGCCGTCATGTTTCTCATGACGGCGTTTGCCCTGCGCGAAGCCGAAAAGCGGGGGTTCGACCACCCGATGGCCCTGCTGGACGAGCTGTTGCCGGCCACTTACCAATACGGGCAAACGATCACGGGGTTGCCGACCTTGCGTTTGACCTTTGCGCTCAACGCGCTGGTAGCCGTGGATAACGCCGCCTGGATGCTTTACGCAGCCGAGAACTCTCTGCACACGTTTGACGAGATGATTCCCGCGGACTATCGCGGAGCCCTGGTGCATCGGCATCGCGAACTGGCCAGTATCCCCCTGATGACGTATGACGTCTCCCAGGGCGACATCGCCCAAGCCGTGGCCGATGGTTACTTTTTTATCAAAATAAAAATCGGCGCCGACCCGGACAAGGACGGGGATCCGGATAAGATGCTGGCCTGGGACAAACAGCGCCTGACCGCCATCCATGAGGCCATCGGCCACAGCGAAATTCCTTATACGGATCATCATCGCATTCCCTATTACCTGGATGCCAACGGACGGTATGACAGCAAAGACCGCCTGATGCGACTGCTTGAGCATGCCCAAAAAATAGGCGCCCTGGAACGGATCATGATTCTGGAGGAGCCCTTCCCGGAAGATTACCGTGTGGATGTGCGCGATATCCCGGTGCGCCTGGCGGCCGACGAGAGCGCGCATTCGGACCGGGACGCGCGGGAACGGATTGAGATGGGGTACCGCGCGATCGC
Organism: Kiritimatiellia bacterium; assembly: GCA_028718125.1. GTDB lineage: Bacteria > Verrucomicrobiota > Kiritimatiellia > JAAZAB01 > JAAZAB01 > VSJD01. The sequence continues at coordinate 116,194 of JAQUMN010000006.1, read as the reverse complement.
CTTGAAACCGATCGCCAAAACGCTGAGCATGAGCCTGAAAATCGCCCGGCTGGCCCATGAGCGGCATATTCCCTGCTTTTGCGCCGACCTGACGGTCAACCCCATCCTCGTGGACTGGAATAAAAATGTTGCCGCGCGCCTGGCGCCCTTGCCCGGCCTGAAAATCGGCGTGCTGGAAACAAATGCTCACCAGAATTACAGGCATTGGGCGCGCATGAAATCCTACCATCCACGCGCCGGGGCGCCCTGGACGGAAGTGACGCGGGGCCTGTTCCATCTGGACGACGATTTTTACGGCGTCAGCGGAGGTATTCTGGAACCCAGCCGGCATTATTTAACGATTGCGAAATAACAGGATGCTGTGATAATGGAATGAAGGGAGCATTATGTTTAATCGCATAGCCATTATCGGATTGGGGCTCATGGGCGGATCGCTGGGACTGGGCATCAAGCAGAAAGGCCTGGCCAAGGTCGTGGCCGGCTTTGCGCGCCGGGCGGAAACACGCGAGCTGGCCCTGGAACTGGAGATCGTGGACCAGGTCTTTGAACGCTCCGAAGATGCCGTGCAAGACGCCGACCTGGCGGTCTTCTGCACGTCGGTCAGCTCAATACCGGAATTGATCGGCGCGTGCCGCACCCGCCTGGCCGCCGACGGCGTTATGACGGACGTCGGCAGTTGCAAAGCGGAGATTGTGCAACGGGTAGAGGCCTTGTTTCCGCGCGGAGGAGTGCCTTTCATCGGCAGCCACCCGATTGCCGGCTCCGAACGGCAAGGGATCGAGGCGGCATCCGCCACGCTTTACCGGAACGCGCTCGTGGCGCTGACGCCCACGCGCCGGACAGCGCCGGCAGCCAGCGAGCAGGTCGCGCGCCTGTGGCAAGGCCTGGATGCCCGCGTGCAGAGGCTATCGCCAAAAGCACACGATCACCTCCTGGCAAAAACCAGTCATGTACCGCATCTGGTTGCCGCTTTGCTGGCCACATGCGTGGGCCGGATCCAACCCAATCGGGTTGGACCGTTCTGTGGCGCCGGTTTCTTCGACACCACGCGCATTGCGGAGGGCGACCCCCAGTTATGGCGGGATATCATCCGCGCCAACCAGCCTGCGATCCACAACGAACTGAAGGCATTTTCCAGGGAAGCGGACCATTTGTTAAACATTTTAAAAAGCGGCGATCTGGAGATGCTGGACAAATTTCTGCAAACAAGCCGTGAACGACGGCGTGCGTTAACCCGGGGCCAGGGGAACGCCTCGTGAACACGGCCGATAATGTAACCATCCATCCCTGCCGCGTGCTGACGGGCACCGTGCGCGCACCCGGGGACAAAAGCATTTCACACCGGGTGGCAATGCTCTCTTGCCTGGCTGTCGGGCAATCGCGCTTAATTGGATTTTTGCGGAGCGAAGATTGCCTGAACACCCTGAAAGCCATCGAATGTCTCGGCGCACGGGTTGAGATAACACCGGAACACATTCAGGTTACGAGCAGACCCTGGGTCTGCCCACGTTACCCCCTTGACATGGGTAACTCGGGAACCGGCATGCGCCTTATGGCCGGACTCCTGGCCGGGCGGCCATGGACCACGGAATTGACCGGCGACGCATCGTTGCGTTCCCGTACCATGCAACGCATCCAGGCGCCGTTGGAACAAATGGGCGCCCGAATCGAACTGATGGGGGCGGGGAACTGTGCGCCCATCCGCATCACCGGTGGTGCCTTGCGGGGTATCGCATACCCTATGCCCATCGCTTCCGCACAGGTCAAATCCTGCATTCTGCTGGCAGCTCTTTTTGCGGTAGGAGAAACGCGCATTGAAGAACCACTGCCCACGCGGGATCATACCGAGCGCGCGTTCCGGATGTTGGGGATTCCCTTGCGGATTGACGGGAACCTGATCACGATCCGGGGCTATGGGCCGCGCGGTCCGGAACCGAAGGCAAGGGACTGGACCGTGCCCGGTGATTTTTCGTCAGCCGCCTTCTGGCTGGTGGCCGCCACTGTTTCAGGAACAAATGTGACCATTCAGAACGTAGGCTTGAATCCGCGGCGAACCGCATTGCTGGACGTGTTGAAGCGCATGGGCGCCGATCTGGCTGTTGTGCCGGAACAAGAGTCTTTGGCGGCTGAACCGTCCGGCGCCATCACCATTCGCGGCGCCGATCTGCGCGGCACGGAGATTGGCGGGACCGAAATCCCGAATCTGATCGATGAACTTCCCATAGCGGCCGTGGCCGGCGCCCTGGCGCGCGGAACGACAATCATCCGGGATGCCCGCGAACTGCGGGTCAAGGAATCCGACCGCATTGCGTGCATGGTAGCCAATCTGCGGGCCCTGGGCATTTCCGCCGATGAGCGCGAGGACGGCATGCGCGTGAGCGGCGGAACGACGGTGCGCGGTGGTGTGGAACTTGACTGTTATGGTGACCATCGCGTGGCCATGGCCATGGCTATCCTGGCGCTGCGCGCCTCTGCACCCGTCCGCATCCGCGGGATTGCCTGCGTGAACACCTCTTATCCTGAATTCTGGCATCACTTGGCATCATTGGGAGCGCATGTCGAATTTAATAATAGCAATTGACGGACCTTCCGCGTCAGGTAAATCCACGGTCAGCCGCAAGGTGGCCGAGCGGCTGGGTTATATCCACGTGGATTCGGGCGCCATTTATCGAGCGCTCACCTGGCAGATTATCAACGACGGTTTAACTGGGGCTTCGCCGGAAGCGATTGTCCGGCATCTGTCTTCGGTATCAATGCGTTTTTCTGTGGAAAACCTCGTTGTCCTGTTTACCATTAATGACGTTGATCCCGGTACTGCCATTCGGTCCCTGCCGGTCCAAGAACAGGTCAGCGCCGTGGCGGCCATACCGGAAGTGCGGGGCTGGGTAGGGGAACATTTACGATCCTTGACGCCGTTAGGCAATTTGGTCGTGGAAGGGCGCGATATCGGCACCGTGGTATTTCCGGAAGCGGCTTTAAAGTTTTATTTGGACGCCGACCCCGAGGAAAGGGCACGTCGCCGATATCGCGAACAGCAGGATTTTGCCGGAGGAAAAACAAACCCGGATGAGGTCAGGCGCGCGCTCTTGCGGCGCGACGCATACGATCAGTTGCGATCAACGGCGCCGTTAGCCATGGCGCCCGGAGCCTGTCGCATTGAAACAACGCACCTGAGCATTGAGGACGTGGTAACGCAGATTCTTTCAATTATTCGCTCTTCCCCGGGATACCGCCTGCCCAAAGCCATAGAGCAGGATGGGTTTCGACCGCTTGTTTATCATATATCCCGCGTGTTTTTTTTGTGTTATTTATGGATTTTTCACCGGTATGAAACTCATGGCCTCAAACACGTGCCGCGGGAAGGCGGCTGTATCCTGGTATCCAACCATGCCAGCTATCTCGATCCGATCGCCGTATGCTGTAACATCTGGAACCGGCATGTTTATTTTCTGGCACGCGACACCCTGTTCAAGCAATCGCGGTTCATGGAGTGGTGGGCGGTGGCGGTTGGCACCCTGCCCATCGACCGCACCAAGGGTGACATTCGCGCGCTCAAAGGCGCCATCAGGCTGGTGCGGCAAGGCAATATGATTTTTATATTTCCGGAAGGCACGCGCACGAGGGATGGGCGCCTCCAGCCGGTCAAGGCCGGCATCGGGTTTCTGATTGAAAAGGCAGGCGTTCCGGTCATCCCCGCTTATGTACGCGGCACCTTCGAAGCGTTTCCCCGTGACGCGCGCCGGATCAAGCACTGCAAGATCACCACTTATTTTGGCAAGCCTGTGACACCGGCGGATTGCTCCGTGTTCAAGGGCGATCCGGAGCGGCACCAGAAAATTGCCGATCTGGTCATGTCACGTATCGCGGCCTTGGATCCGGCGAACAGCTCCCTATGATGGCCTTGCGTCCGTTCTTCGGCCTTCCTACGGCTTGCGCGGCCATCGTGCTTCTGATATTGTTACCCGCCATGAACGAAAAGATTTATATTTGGCCGTCATTATTGGCCGGTAATTTCGGCCGTCTGGAAGAATCCGCGCTCAATGCACAGGCAGCCGGGGCCGACGCCCTGCACCTGGATATCATGGATGGGCACTTCGTGCCCAACCTGAGCATGGGACCGGATGTAGTCAAGATGGCGCGCCGGTGCCTGAACATTCCGCTCAGTGTGCACCTGATGCTCTCACGGCCGGATCAATTGGCGGAAACATTCATCAAGGCCGGGGCCACGACCCTGACGATCCATGTGGAATCCTCGTGCGATGTCCTGCACACACTCCGGCGCATTCGCGCACTGGGCGCCACTCCCGGGGTGGCGCTCAATCCCGAGACACCGTTTGAAGCGGCACTTCCATTTCTTGGCGAGGTGGACGAGGTGCTGTGCATGACCGTTCATCCGGGATTTGGCGGCCAGAAATTCATGCCGGAGGTATTGCCCAAAATCACCGCCATCCGCCGTACCGCGCAGACGCGACCGGGGCGGAAAAGGGACAGGGATGCTATTTTAGGCATAACCGTGGATGGGGGCATTGATTTGAATACCGTAACGCGCGTGGCGGAGGCCGGCGCCAATATCATGGTGGCCGGAAGCGCGCTATTTAAATCGAAAACCATGGCGCAGGATCTGCGGCAGATGCGAGAAAAAGCCCGCGCCGCGTTCGGCAAGGGACTGGCCGGACGACAACAGATGGTTAATGGTTGATAGTTAATGGGCAATGGAACGGAAAGAGGCAAGTGAGTGGGAAGTATCATAAAGTTACGAACCGTTAACCATTCCTTATGAACGATTCCCCGTTGACCATGAACCATTCCACATCAACCATTTCCAATCCGCTCTCACGTATCCGCAATTTCTGCATCATCGCACACATTGACCACGGGAAATCCACGCTGGCCGACCGCATGTTGCAATTGACCCATACCGTTGAAGAACGGGATTTCCGCGACCAGGTTCTGGACAGCATGGATCTCGAGCGCGAGCGGGGCATTACCATCAAGTGCCACCCCGTCACCATGAATTACCAGTCCGGCGACGGCCAGACGTATGAGTTTAACCTGTTGGATACACCGGGCCACGTGGATTTCACCTATGAAGTTTCGCGGAGCATGGCGGCCTGCGATGGCGCCTTGCTCGTCGTGGACGCTGCGCAGGGTGTGGAAGCGCAGACCGTGGCTAACGCCTATCTGGCCATGGAAGCCAATTTGACCATTATCCCCGTGATCAACAAGATTGATTTGCCCACGGCCAATGTGGATATCGTGGCCAGGCAAATCGAGGAAATTTTGGGTCTTTCGGTGGAGGAGGGGTGCCTGATCAGCGCCAAGACGGGGCAGGGGGTGGCCGCCCTGATGGAAATGATCAGGCGCAAAGTGCCGCCGCCAAAAACGGATACTGAGGGTGGTACCCGGGTGCTGGTTTTTGATTCTATCTATGACGCCTACCGCGGCGTGATGCCGTATGTGCGTATCCAGGACGGCCGGCTGAAAACCGGGGACCATATCCGGTTCATGAGCACCGGCTATACCGGCGAAATCAAGGAAGTCGGCATGTTCTGCCCTAAGCCCACCCCGGTGGCCGTTCTGAATGCGGGCCAGGTCGGTTACCTCGTGGGGACCATCAAAGAACCCCGCGATATTCTTATCGGCGATACCATTACAACCCAGGAACGGCCGGCCAAACAACCGTTGCCGGGCTTCAAGCTTGTGCTGCCCATGGTATTCAGCGGTGTCTACCCGGTCAACACCTCCGACCTTGAGAAACTGAAAGCCAGCTTGGATCGCCTCAGCCTGAACGACAGCGCGTTCACGTACCAGGCGGAGTCGTCCGTGGCGCTTGGATTCGGTTTCCGTTGCGGATTCCTGGGCCTGTTGCACATGGAAATCGTCCAGGAGCGCCTGCGACGCGAGTATGACGTGGACATCATCAGCACGTATCCTTCGGTCATCTATAACGTATTCTTGAAAAACGGGGAGATGCTGACCATCGACAACCCCGTGCATATGCCCGACCTGACGCGCATTGACCACATCGAGGAGCCCATGATCCGCGCGTTTATCATCTGCAAAAACGAGCATATCAGCGATGTGATGAAACTCATCATGGATCGGCGGGGCACGGTGGAAAAGACCGATTCGCTGGACACGCGGCGGGTCATGCTGACGTGTTCAATGCCGTTGAATGAAATCCTGGTGGATTTCTACGATTTTCTCAAAAGCCTGTCACACGGGTACGCCTCAATGGATTACGAGCACCATGGCCACATGGCCAGCGACCTGGTGCGCCTGGATATCCTGCTTAATGGCGAACCCGTGGATGCGTTTTCCTGCCTTATTCATCGCTCCAAGGCGGAGAGCCGCGGACGGCAGATGTGCGCTGCGTTGAAGGACGTCATCCCTCCGCATTTGTTTACCATCCCCGTGCAGGCGGCCATTGGCAAGACGATCATCGCCCGCGAAACCATCCGTGCGCTGCGTAAAGACGTGACGGCCAAATGCTATGGCGGCGACATCTCCCGTAAGCGTAAGCTCCTGGAACGCCAGAAGGAAGGGAAAAAACGCATGAAACTGGTCGGCAGGGTGAACGTGCCGCAGGAAGCTTTTATTTCGGTGCTCAAATCGAGCACTTAACACATGCCAAGGAATTTCATGTAATACATATTCTGGATTCCCGTTTTCACGGGAATGACAGAATGAGGCTTGTGTATGTCATTCCCGACTTGATCGGGAATCCAGTATGCTGATAAAATGTGAGGAGCCAAATGAATTTTTTCGAACGAAGACGAACGAAGAAAGCCCTGTTGCATTTAATCAAAGAAGCGCGGCATGTCCGCAATCTGCGGGAAGACGTGGCCGAGGCAACCACCCTGGAGCGTTTGGACGATGGCGTTCAACGGGTACGGGATGTACTCAAGGCCGGCAACTGGCCGCAGGCTGAACCCGCAGCGAGGGAACTGAGCACCCGGATAGAAGCATTGATCCCCAAGCGATCCTGGGCCTGGCTACGCGAAAACCTGGAAATTCTTGTTGTGGCGCTGGCCGTGGCCATGGCCTTCCGGACCTATTTTGTCCAGCCGTTCAAGATTCCCACTTCCTCCATGAGCCCGACGCTTTACGGTATTCATTATGAGCCGCGCGCGAACTCTGGTGTTATGGATTATATGCCGCTGAAAACAGCAAAGTGGCTACTAACGGGGGAATGGTATGTCGAGGTGCACGCCACGACGTCCGGTAAAGCCTACTGGGCATCCATCGGCGACACCCGCGGCGTGATCATAGGGGAACAGTACCATAAAATTTATGACAGCGCCAATCCATACGGGTCGCTCGCTGAATGCGTCACGAACGGCGAGTATGTCATCATAGGCCAGAAATTGGCGTCCGGCATGCACATGGCCGGGGATCATATTTTCGTCAATAAAGTGGGATGGAACTTCCACAAGCCCCGGCGGGGTGAAATCATGGTATTCAAGACCACCGGCATTGAGCATCCACAGATCAAGCAAAACGAACATTATGTCAAGCGCATGGTCGGGCTACCCGGCGAAATCCTCAGCATCGAAACCCCGAATCTGTATATCAACGGGACAATCATGGCGCATCCTTCAAGTATCGCCCGGATCGAGGCTCGCGAGTCTGGGTATGACGGCTATCAGAAAACGGGGACCTACCTTGCCAGCCACAACAACCGCGTGCCATTGGCAGGCGACCAATTTTTTGCCTGCGGGGATAACCAGCGCAACAGCCTGGACAGCCGATACTGGGGTCCTGTAAAACGCGTCAATCTGGTTGGTCCGGCCTTTTTTGTCTACTGGCCTTTTTCCCGCCGCTGGGGACTGGCGGACTGAAGGCAGACGACTGCGGCCGGATAGTTCTTTTGATTTGTATTGCCCCTATGTTTGTGCCACATTTTCAGTATAACCACGGTTGGGTAGGGGGGTATGCCCCTGACTACATAACATTAATACAGTTCGCCTGATGCCCGTCAGCTGACGGACGCGGCATGGCGGGCAGGGGAGTCTTACATGGTGACAAAATCAATATCCGTTGCACTCATGACAGCGTGGATGCTTGGCGGGGGCATATCGCTTACGTCGGCCACGCTGTCAGCCTCAGATTCCCGCGACACGATGTTTACCCAGCAAAGTCTCGATAACCTAAGCATTGGCGGCGTATTCGAGGCGCTGAAACGCGACATGAAATACGACGACGGCGGAAAAACCAAACTGGAAGCCTATAATTATTACGGGTATGTGGGATATGATTTTTTACAATGGATGACCATTTTCGGAACCTTGGGCGCTTGCCAGGCAAAATGCACTGAATATGACACGCTCGGGAGCGGCAAGGTCAAGTGGTCGGCAGGCTTAAACCTGAAAATCTGGCATTTTGACCTTACGGACCCGACGTGGCTGGCGGGGCGATGCAGTATTCGCGCCATGGGAGAATATTCTCAATACCAGTCAGGCGACTCCGAGACAACCCGGTTAAAATGGCAGGATATGTATGCCTCCGTGACCCTCAATTACGAGGTGTTTGTATCGCACATGGATAATACGGACGCCTACCCTTATAGTCTATTATTATACGTTGGCCCGGCATTTTCCAAGGTGAACGGTAAGCGGGAAACGGCAATGCAAAGCTATGATTTCAGCGAGGACCACAGTGTTGGCATTGCAGCGGGCGCAGATATATTCGCCTCGCACAATCTGTCCATCGGCGGCCAGCTCCAATATTTCTTTGATGAGCCCACATTGAGCGCCAGCGTCATGTACAATTTCTAACAGCCTTCCTGCAACCTTCAGCCTAATGCCATCAACCGCAGACCGCAACAACCCATGATTACAGGGCACCCAAACCACGTCGCATAATACATCTTATGTCTACTAAGATATACTCTTGAGCACAAGCTGTTGGCTCTTTTCAGCTTTTGGAGGGGGTGGCGCCACAAGGGCCTATCGGAGAATATCTACTTCTGTCTTACCTTATCAAATAGATCATTTTTTCTGGCTTCGTTTCACGTTCGATGTCGATGACAAAGCCATTGACCCGATCCTTAACAAATTCGTTAATAAAGTATTCTGCCCTCGATTGGCTGATCATGGGCATGGAATTGACCTGCCGGATGACATCACCCTGTTTAAGGCCAAATGCGCGAAAGACATCCCCTTCGCCTTCGACATCCAGCGTATATCCGGCGATTTTGCCTGTCTGATAAACCGGCTTCAACGACTCAAACACCTTGGCCAAGCGCTCGGGATTATTCAGCAGTTCCTGGTAATACCGAAGCACCTCTTTACGTTGAAGCACCCAGCGGCGCTCCCCGGTCCGTTTGCCGAAACGGCCGAGAGCTGTGTCTGCCTCACCTTGGGTCACAGCCGCTTCCTGGCTATTTGCGGGCGGCACCGGTTTATCGCCCCCCGTAAAGCTGAGCCATAATTGCTCATCCCGACTCTCTGCGAGGCCGGGAGTTACTTCGCGTAAAACAACACGATCCCTGAATATGGAAACAACCGTAATATTCTGATCCAATTTATCGCCCTCGGCTACCAAGCACTGGTTTTTTTTCTGGATGTCGTCAATAATAGCCTTGCGGGACTGCTGGTAACTGCTGGCGGCAAAAAAAGTTCCTGCCAGGCGGAAACGCCTTGCCAGCGGGCCAAGATTGACGGCAAGTTGTTCCCCGGCCTGTTTTTTAAATATTTGGCCGTCAAAAACGATTGACTGCGTGTCAATTCGAGGCCACGCCGGCAGCGAGACGGCATGCGCCGATTTCTCCGGTCCTGATTGCGAAGAACATCGGGACGAAAGCTGAAAATTCTGGAAGACAAACAAAGCGCCTATCACCAGGGACGTGGCGACAAATGCCGGGCTCAAGCGCTGGAACAGCGGATTTATGGCCGTGATGTTCATACACTCAGCTTGATCAGGTTGTCAGATTGAAGGATTCACGGTTCAGCGGGTTTAGGCCTAACCGTTGAACCATGAACCCTTGAACTGTTAACCTCGGCGTAATGGATCTCAGGAAGCCAGGCTATAAGCCGGATTTTGTGCGCCGGCACTTCCGCGCCTGCCCGCCATAGCCTCTTGGCGACGGCGGGAACGGACCGAACCGGTGCGACGGTCATTTATCTTGCCCGGTCATCGTTGGCCGGGACTTATTGCGATCAACCCGATACTGATCCCGATCACCCACGAGGAGTATCGGAATAAAGGCGGGTCGCCTTGCCAGTATCATATTTGATCTTGCTCCAGGTGGGGTTTGCCTTGCCTCCGAACCTTACGGTCCAAAGCGGTGGTCTCTTACACCGCCGTTTCACCCTTACCCCTCAACACGCTAACGCGTCTCGGGGCGGTTTGTTTCTGTGGCACTATCCGTTTCTTTCGATTAATCGAAAGACCTCCCAGCATTACACCAGGACACCCTACCCTGCGGAGTCCGGACTTTCCTCACCGCGCTCCGCCCAGAACGTCCCGAACTCTTGAAGAGACGGAACGTATCGGGGACGGGGTACAGAGCGACCATCCGCCTGACTACCCAAGATCCGGAAAAATGGTACACGATTACGTGTGCCAATACAAGAGGCGACCACAGAACGAGCAGGTAATAATGGCATTGGCCCGCTTGATGTCCTGGAGGACATGCGGAGGAAGTTTCATGTGGCATCCGCCGCAGGCATTGCCGTCCAAGCCCACCAGCGCAACATCCTTGCGGTTTTCCATAACGAGGTTATAGCGAGCTAACCAATTTTCAGCAATACCAACAACCAGACCCTGGCGGTTCGTCTGGAGCTGTTGCAATTCGGATTCCAGGCTTTTACGACGGTCATCCAATTGCTTAATTTCGCTTTGCACGGTCCCTTCCGCCTTGGCCGATTCCAATTTCAGCCCATTCTCTTCACGCTGGGCCTGCTCGACCGTTTCCATGAGCTCGATTTCAGTATCTTCCAAGCCCCGGATCTTTTCCTGCAAGGCGGCGATCTCTCTGTTCAGGACCTTGAATTCCTCGTTGGACTTGATTTGAAACTGCTGTTCGCGGAGTTTGGCAATCTGTTGACGGAAGGTTTCAATTTCGATTTCCATCTCCTTGACGGCCGCCAAACGCGTTTTAATGGTTACTTTTGACTTTTCCAGCGCAGCCTTGTGCTGATTCAGCTTGGTTTCGATGTTCTGTTTCAGATTCGGAATATCGCTCAATTCCCGCTGGCACCGCGCAATATGACAATCTCGTTCCTGGATTATAAGTAATTTATCAATAATAACGCGCACTGTTTCTTTATCCATTATCATTCCAATCAGTTTCCGATCGGCCGGTAACCGGGACCGCCCCAGGAACTGGCATACGCCGGGATTCTACCATCCAGGCAACCGATAAACCACAGTCCCGTCGCCTCCTGATACACCGCCAAGTCCCATGTGCCATCCCCATCGTAGTCCCCCATAACCGGTTCCAGCCCCGGCCCGCCCCATGGAATTCCCCATGCCAATACCCGGCCATCCAACGAGGCAATGTACCATTTCCCGGTTGTCTGCTCATACACCGCCACGTCCCAGTATCCATCACCATCATAATCACCGGGGACAGGACTATATCCCGGACCTCCAAACCCGGCACCGAATACCAGCACTTGCCCGTTCAGCGTCCGAATGTACCATAACCCAGATGCCTCATGATACACCGCCATATCCCAGCACCCATCCCCGTTATAATCACCGATTACCTGTTGATATCCGGGCGTGCCCCAGTTCCATTCGGTCACTCCTACACCCCAGTTTACCACAGTCCACCGCCCATTCACCTCATTGACCACCGCCACATTCACCATGCGCCCCACCCCGTCACGCCCCACGCCTTCATAATCGGCCACAAGCGCCGTATCCCCAACCCCGCCAAACCCTCCGCTCACCAATCGGTATCCGCTTCCGGAACACAAGATCTGCCATAGCCCGATTGTGTTGTCAAACGCCATGGGATCCGAGCGCCGGTCGCCATCCAAATCGCCCAATACCGGCAGCCCCGGGTTGTTAAAGGCATTGGCCCCGGCACACCACACATATCCATCCACTGACCGTACGCTCCATTCCGTGCCCCGATAAACCCCCAAATCCGATATCCCATCGCCATCATAATCGTTGAAGGGTTGGTAATTCCGCCCGCTTGAACGCACCCGCAAGACGCCCGTTCGCATAGCCACATTATCACCCGGGTTTAAATCCACCAGCACCGAAGGAGGATACGGCAACACCTGTACAAAAATATTATAATTCGCTTCGGTCGTCGGCATCACTAACCGATTCCCGGCAACATTCATCATCATCTCCTGCCCGATTCCCAATGTCACCTGCGTCACTACATTACCGATTGAAATTTTGCCCTCCGCGCCAAACGTTGCGTTCGTGGACGCAAAAAACTCCATTTTAACGGTCCCGTTCGCTCCCGCCATATTCGTTCCACCCCGATTGCCCATACGGAACGACACGATTGCCGGCGAGGTTCCAACACCCACCTGCACCGGCAACACCACCAAGTTATCAGCCAAAATGTCCAGGCTTGACGCAGCCCCATATCCGCTGGCCATATCCGACCAACCCCCGACTCCTGCCAGTACGCTCTCAGCTCTCACCCAATAATAATACGTCACTCCCGCTGATACATTGACATCGTCAAATGTGGGCGAAACCACTGTGGCCAGCTTAATCGCCCCACCTCCCGGCGGCAATATAGCGTGCGTCCCTCGCCAGACCTGGTATCCCGAAGCCGTTTCCAATGCATTCCACGTCACCCGCACCTTCCCCACATACGCTCCGTCGGATGCGCTCAATCCCTGCGGAACTCCAAACGCATAACCAGTCTCGGCAACGCTCAGCGCGCTCCCGAACATGCCGTTGGTCGCTCCCACGCGGTACTCGTAATGCGTGCCTGCTGTCACGTTCATATCATCATATACCCCGCCCACCGTGAAATAGACCGGCGTTAAAGCGCCCCCCACTGATCCGCGATACACCCGATACCCGGTTGCTCCATCCACCAACGGCCAAGTCACACGAACCTTGTTTAAGTAGATTCCATCCGTCGCAAAAACACCGCCCGGTGCCGCCAATCCGCGATAGCCTGTTTCCCGGTTTGTGCTCATTGCGCCTTCGGCCAAATTATGATTGACCGAGCTGACCCAGTAATAATAACGCACCCCTGGCAGCGCCGTATAATCATTAAAATCAGTCGTAACCGACGCTCCGATCGGCTCCGCCGTTGTCGAGTCGAACGTCGAGTAGCGGTATACTTTATAGTTTATCGCACCCACCACCGGATTCCAGCTTACCACTACCTTATTTGTATAAGTTCCGTCAGTCGCCGTTACCCCCGACGGCGCATCCAGCGCCACCACGGTCACCTGCACCACCATATTCGTAGTCAAGAACACCGTCCCCGTCGGCGAGTAGTTATTCCCCGCATCCCAGGCCGCCACTTGTACTATCGCCGTGTAGACCCCCGCATCAAGCCCCGATACGTCCGTATAATTGATCGTTACCGAGTTTGTCTCTCCCGTGCTCTCCCCGTTCACTGCACTCAGGCTTTGAATGAGAAAAGCATCGTTCGATATCGTCAGCGTGTAGTCCATCGGCACCACCGGCGCCACGCTCCCATTCCGGAGCGTGAACGCCTGGGGTATCAGCGCAGCGCCCTTGGCTATAGTTTGGGTCAAAATGGCGGGATTGGACGGATATGGCTCAAGCACCGGACGCGCCACGACGGTCATCGCCACAATAACCGATGATGTCCCTCCCCCTCCGTCTGGTGAGGTTACCCACACTTCCCCTGTATAAACCCGAGGCGGCAGAGCCCCGGGCGTCAATACATTCGTATAGACGACTGTAATGTTTGTCGAGCTATCCGGATCTATGTTCCCGCTGTATGTGCTCAGAATCAACCAATCCGGCGTATCTCCCTGCGGAAGGATTGTATAGTTTACCGGCACTGCGCTGGTGTTGGTAATCATAAATGTTTGCGAGGGAACGACTAAATTATTACTGTACATGAATCCGTTCGTCACCGTCAGGTCGGACGGTATCACCGTCATGCCCAGGACGTTCAAGGTTACCGTTATGGTCCTCATCCGCGGCACCCCTTCGGCATTTATCGCGCTGACCGTCACGGTTCCAGAGTAACTGCCGTCGGGCATTGTTCCGCAACTCACCACCAGGTTGGTCCCGCCAATGGCCGAATCAACAATACCCGTAACCGGGTTCACCTGCAGCCAGCCGGCCGCACCCGCCGAAATCGAGTTGGTAAAATTCCATACGCCGGTCTGCGCCATAAGCATACATGTCTGGTTGGAAGCGATATTACCCCGATACACGTCGGTAACCAGGTTCGTCGGATCCACCCATACCGTCCCCGGCGCACGCACCTTTACATTATCCACATAGGACGTATCTGATCCGTTATAGATATCAAACCCCGCAAAATTCGTCAGGTTCGCATTGACAAATCCGATGTTGTTTGTCACCAATATCCAGGCAACCGATAAATCCCCGTTCGTCTTCGCATATAAATCCCAATTAGTCTGCGTAAAATCCTGGTAGATGCCGACCGTTACCCAGCTTGTGTCGTTCGTTCCCACGCATCCGTTTGTGGTCTCCACCCAATTGGTTGAGTTGTCGGCATTGGTGGCTGGCCCGTTATACACCACAAAATTACCATTGCTGTTCAAGTAAAACATCCAGGCAACATTTGTGTCCACGACCGGGTTATTCGACCCGTCAAACAGGGCTGGCCGTACGTCCATCTGGATCCATACGTTGGTAGGGGCTTCACTCCAGAACCGATTAGAGAGCGTGCAGTCCACCGGAACCATGGCAGCCTTAGTTCCCGTGGCAACGATGTAGGGCTGCACGATGACATCCAATGAGGATCCGTACCATCCGTTGGTGCCGTTAACCAGCGGCTCGAAGTTGAAATAATATTCAAAAGTGTCGGTAAAAGGAATGGTGTTGGTCGTAGGCGTCGCCTCGCTATCATACACAGCGAATGAGCGCGATACAGGCGGCGCTGCGCTATAGTTCACATTGCCGGTCTGCGACGCCATGATGGTATACTCACCTAATCCATCGAAGGTCAGGATGTTCCCGGCTATATTCGAACCGAGCACGCTGGTATTCGTGTAACTCACCTGCAATCCCGAGGACGCCGTCGCGTTAAGTTCCACGCTGCCGTTGGCCAATGGCTGGGCCGGTATCGCCGGGAATGATATCGTCTGGCTGTATATATAGATGTCTGACACGGCTGTCGGCGCACCCGCCAACGACAGAGTGTAGTTACCCGCATCCGCCCCTGTCAGATATGAGCCTGTCAGGTATACGGTCTTATTTGAGCCCACGCCAGGCGTGTCGAACTGCGCCACCGCATTCAGAACAACCACGTCCGGGTCGATCACTGTGTTCATGGTCAGATTATTGTTCGTGATCGTTGCACTCGTAGTCCCGTCGTAAAATTTTCTTTCGACCTCGAACGACCCGCCCAGAGTCAAGACCCTCTCCGTAATCTCGCCAACATTGCCCGAGACGCTGGTGGGCAGAGCATAGTTATTCGGGTCGAAGCCGCCGCCGGTGCCGACAAAGTCAGTGGGCGCCAGCGAGTTGCTGACCACGATTCCCACTGCCGCGTTCGAGGTGGCATAGGCGCCCGTCGTCTTGATAACTGCGCAAGTTTCACTGCCGATGAGGCCGCCAAATGAATAGTTGTTGACGCCCAGGGTCGCCCCGAAAAGGCGGTCGTAGGGCTTGGTTATCGGAGCAACCAGGGTTACCGTCAGGGGTGCCTGGGTAATGTCCCCAACACCGCCTGCGGCGTTAACGGGCAAATTGTAGTTGTTCGTGTCGAAGCCGCCGGAGCCGGAAAAGTCAGCGGGCTCCAGCGAGGTGCTGACCATGATTCCCGCTGCCGCGTTCGAGGTGGCATAGGCGCCCGTCGTCTTGGTGACTGTGCAAGTTTCACTGCCGACAAGGCCGCCAAATGAATAGTTGTTGACGCCCAGGGTCGCCCCGAAAAGGCGGTCGTAGGGCTTGGTTATCGGAGCAACCAGGGCGGCCGTCATGCCTGCTTTGGCAATATCGCCCGTAGCCGTCGGCGCCCCCACAAAGGAAAGCGTGTAATTTAAGGCATCATTGCCTGCAAGCACCGACTCCGTCAAGTATACGGTTTTGTCCATGCCCGCGTCCTTTGTGTCAAACACCGCTCCCGGGACCAGTGTCACGTCACCCGCAGTGCCGTTCAGCGTCAGGCTATTATTAGTGATCGTAGCTGTTGTGCTTGCGTCATAAAACTTGTTGCTAACCGCGAAAGAACCGCTAATGGTTGCCACCAATTTGTTCGACACCATCACGGAGACATTGTCTAAATATGACGTCATTGCTCCATTATAGGTTTCAAACCCGGTGAAATTCGTCAGGCCCTGATTAATGAACATTATGTTGTTCGTCACCAGAGAGAACGACGTGGGCGTGTTGGTGCTCGCATACAAATGCCATTTGCGCATGTTGAAATCTTCATAGATCCCGATCGTCACCCAATTCGTACCACTCATCCCCACGCTGAAATTCGTCAGCGTCACCCAGTTCACCGAATCGTCGGCTTCCGGCGAAGCCGGCCCATTATGCACCACAAAATTGCCATTGCTGTTAATGTAGAACGCCCCGGCCATGTTCGTGTCCACTACCGGATGTTTGAATCCGTCATATAAGCTTGACCGCACGTCCATCTGAATCCAAACGTTCGTGGACAAACTGCTTATGAACCGGTTTGAAAGCGTGCAGTCCTCCGGAATCATGGCAATGTTCGTGCTGCCGGCAGCCGAAATGATCGTGTTCGATACGACTACAATGTTGCTGGAGGAACCATACCATCCGTTTGTGCCTTCAATCAGCGGGGTATTGGTAATGTAGGATTCGAAGTTGTCAACAAAAACGGTTGAAAGCGAGTTGGTGGTTCCAGCGAACGCACCGCCGGGCAAGGCAACCACGGCGGCCATTACCAGACTGCGCAGAAGAACTGCGCCCAGACGCGCCATGATTGTCAATATAATGGATGGCTTCGGCATGATCAAATTCCATCTATACTAAGGCGTAAGCGGCAGATACCCGTAGCCTCCCAGAAAATATCCGCTGGGATCGGTAATCCACACATTATTTATCGTTTGGATGAACCAAGTTCCCGTGACCGTATAATACAAAGCAAGGTCGTCGCCCCCTGCCCCATCATAATTCCCCGGAGCCGGTACCAATATCCCCTCCGTTCCCCCGCCGAATCGGGCATAAAAGGGACGCCACCACGGTGACGAGTCAGGGTTGGACAGTAACATGACCCATAAGCCCGTGCTGGTTTCATATACCGCCGGATCCGTATAACCGTCGCCGTTATAATCAGCCGGCACTGCCTCAAATCCAGTGCCCCCTAATCCCCCGGCCACTTCCGCATAGTCCGAGCCTGAGAACATTAAGCGCCATAATCCCGTCGAGCGATAATACACGCCAAAATCTGTTTTCCCATCGCCATCGTAATCCCCCGCCGGTAAAGCTGCATATCCCAAGCCTCCGAATCCCCCGGCTATCTCTTGATAGCCGGACCCGCTCAACAGCACCGACCACAATCCGCTCTGTTCCACATACACACCCGGATCGATCAAGCCGTCGCCGTCATAATCGGCCGGCACGCCTATATACCCCGTTCCGGCCCATTGCGGCCAATCAATGCCGTATAAGCCGACGGGCACAACGTTTCCTCCGTTCATCTGCCACACATACCAACGTCCGTTGCCAGGGCGATAGACCGCCAGGTCCGTAATTCCATCGCCGAAGTAATCCCCCGGCATTGCCTGGTATCCAATGCCCCCGAAGAAAATGTTAGTCGCATATCCGCTCAGTAAATTCCCGATCGCCCAAGCCCCGTTTTCTTCGCGATACACTGCCAGGTCCGATGCCCCTGAATCGCTTCCCCCGAAATTAAAGCCCTTAAAATCGCTAATGTTAAGTATGATCGAAATATCAATCGGTGATCCGTAGGCAGGTTGGCCCGACCTTGCATCGGTAGCATCAATCCGCACCGTGCTGTTATAAATCCCTGGCGACATTTCCGCGGTATTTGCATAGGTCAGCGTCACCGTTTGTCTAGCCCCGCCAAGCAGCGTATGACTTGCCGGTGTCGCACGCAGCCAGCTTTCCGACGAACTCACCGTGAAATACATGCTGCCAGTAGGGCTACCGCCGTTCCATACACTAAAAACCGTGGGTGACGGCGTGAACCCCTTGCGTATCACGCGACTCACCGACTGCGCGTCGGTCGCAAGCGTCGCAAAGGGGGTTACTGTCAGTGCCACTCTTACCCGGTTGGTCACGTTGCGCCCGGTATCCACGACATTGATCACCCCATAGCTGATTCCCGGCAGCAGGTTTGCCGTGCTGTATTGCACCCCGACGCGATTATGTTGCCCGGTACTGCTCCCGCCGGCCGACGTCAGCACAAGCCATGACACATCCTTGGTTACCGTATAGTTCAGAGTGTAATATCCATTCTCATTCCAAACATAGAACTCCTGGCTCGCTGCATCCTGGCCTTGCAAGACTGTCTGGGATAAATTGGTCAAACTTAAGGCCATGCGCGGCCTGGGGTTCACTTGCACATTGACCGGAATGGTGACCGGCGAGCCGCTGGCCACCGTACCGTTGGCGTTTGTCGCGGACACGATAATCTCCCCGAAATAGTTTGACGGCACATCCCCTGCCGCCATTAACGAACTAACCGCATACTTGACTGTCCAACTCGTCTTGTCCATCGGCGCCAAATAGTTGTTGGTCGCCAGCACGGCCAGCCACCCCACGTTCGTCGCCGCCCGGCACCAAATCCCATAATCTGGGCTACCGTTCCAGACCAGTAATGGCTGGTCCGCAATGTTCTGGCCTTCCATCACCACGTTCGTGATAAAAACCGGGCTGACGTTCAGCATCGGCGGCGGTTGCACGGTGAGAGTTACGGCCATGGTCAAACTCGTGCATCCCGGCGCGCTTATCGTGATCGTGTCGTAATGCTCCCCGACTATCATTCCCGCCGTATTCGGGTAGGTAACCGTGATCGTATTCGTCGCCCCATCCGTCTGTCCCGTCAGGGAGCCACCCGACTGGCTCAACACCAGCCAGCTCTGGTTATTGGTAAGGGTATAATTTGCAATTCCCGGATCCGCCGTCCACAACTGGAAATTCGTGACTGCCGTCTCCCCCTGGATTACCGCACTCGTCAATTCGGCGGGCGCTTTCTGCAACACCATGTTAAGGTTCAATATCACCTGTACCGTCTGCGTCGCCCCGCCGCCCTCGCTGGAGGCAATCGTTATTGAGGCGTTGCTCGCGCCCGCCGTCCACCAGGTCGTATCGGCAAATGTCACCGTCAGTTTGTTTGTGCTGAACGCGCCCACTGTCCCGCCTGCGTCTGACAGGCCCAGCCATGCGCAGGTATTCGTAACCGTCGCCGTATAGGTAAACGAGCCCGCCCCCGCATTAACAACGTCAACAGTCTGGGGGGCCGGCGTCGAGCCGACCGTCACCGTATCGGTAATCTCCGGCGTCACCTGCAGGTCCATGATATTCAGGACCACCGCCACCGTCTGGGTGCTCCACTGATCACCAATCTCGTTTGTGGCCACCACTGTCACCACCGCATTTGAAGCGCCCGGCAACCAACCAAACGTGTTAGCATAAATCACATCCACATTTTGCGTAGTTCCATTCGTAACGATTCCATTCACCGGCAATGTCGTCAGCCAGGACTGATCTGTCGCCACCTGAAACCCGATATCATCCGCCCACACGTTTTTCACCTGTGCTGTCTGCGTGGATGGCGTATTGCCGACAAACGCATTGACCGACAACGCGGGCGGGATCACGACGAGCGTAGGATGGCTCGGATCCATGCCCTTCACGTGAACATTGTCCAGATAGGTCGTCTGGCTCCCGTTATACAAATCAAACCCGGAAAAATTTGTCGGGTTCGCGCAGACGAATCCGATGGCATTCGTGACTATTTCACCGTTCAAATACAAATTCCAGTTAGTGTGCTTAAAATCTTCGTAAATGCTGACCATCATCCAAGTCGGCGTTTCAACGTCAATTTTGACGTTGGTCGTCGCCACCACCCAGTTCGTTGAGTTGTCGGGGTTGTCTGTCGGGCCATCGTGCACTACGAAATATCCGTTGCTGTCGATGTAAAACATCACGGCCGCATTTGTGTCCACCGCCGGATAATTTGTAAGGTCATACGGTACCGGTTGCACCCACATATCAATCCAGACGTTGGTACGGGGAATGCTGGCGAATCGGTTGGAGAGCATGCAGTCCTGCGGAATCATGGCGGCATTTGTTCCCGCGTACACCGTATTGGTCTGCACAATGATAGCTTCGTAATCCCCGTACCACCCGTTCGTGCCGTTGATCAGGGGCGTGCCGTTGGTGTAGTTTTCGAAGTTGTCGTCGAAAGGAAGACTGGTGTTGGGCCCATCTCCGGCAACCGCGTCGCCAAGCACGGCAACCGTCATCATGATCAGTAACATCCAGGATGGTTTGCGCATGATCAATTGGCCCCTTGTTAGGGCAGTTCGTTTAGTCCTGATATTTTCTGCCAATGGATAGCAAAACATAATTCATAGACTAGACAATTAGATTAAACTGTCTTTTGATATTAAGAATATCAAACCATCTTCTACTGTCAATAATATTTTCACCTATTTTTTGCGATAACTGCATAATTTCAGAGATGGATTGGTGTTGAATATCAAGACGTCATACCATACTATGACACCTTATGAAAACACCTCCTACTCCACGGCCCGGCAAGGGGCCGTATCCCGGGTTGACACTCCTGCATCGTCCCGGATCTCCGATTCCCCGCTCGCCTGCCAAAGCCCGCCTGGAAACGTTCCCGAACGCCTATCCCCGGCGGGATTACTGGATTCATTTCGAGTGCCCGGAATTCACCGCAATCTGCCCGGTCACCGGCCAGCCCGATTTCGGCGCCATCATGATTGATTACATTCCTGACCGCGTATGCCTGGAAAGCAAGTCGCTGAAGCTTTATCTTTTTTCCTTCCGCAATCACGGGACCTTTCACGAGTCGGCGGTCAATCGCATCCTGGATGACCTTGTAACTGCATGCCGGCCGCGGCGCCTGCGCGTAACGGGCCGGTTTAATCCACGCGGGGGGATCGCCATTACCGTGACAGCGGAGCATCCCACGGATAGCGCACAAATCGTTAAGGGCGGATGGGCGAGGAAGAATGCTTGACGCCGGTTTATTTACCATTAATCATTTTCCATTAACCATTCTTATTCATGGCTTGTCCAGCTCGCGGCGGACGGCACGACCCAAGTCTTCGAAATCGTAAGGCTTCTGAACATATTGCCCCACCCCCAGTTTCAGCGCCTCCTTGATCCGGTCAGTCTTAGTGAATCCGCTGGATACGATCGCTTTTTGGCGCGGATTTAATTCCAGAATTTTCTTATAGGTGTCCAGCCCGTCGAGGTCATCGCCCATGATCATGTCCAGCAGAACCAGATCGATGCGCGGGCTCTGCGCGCGGGCCGCGGAATCGATCAGCTCGATGGCGGACCGGCCATTGTGGGCAGTCAGGACCTTATAGCCATTCGTGCGCAACCAACGGGCAATAATGCGACGTTGTTCTTCATCGTCGTCCACGACCAGGACCATTTCGTTGCCGCGGAAATCGAGATGATCCGGCTGCTCACGGACTTCCGGCAGGGCGTCTGAAACGGGGATGTAAACGCTGAAGTCTGATCCCTTGCCGTGGGACGAGCGCACGTCAATGAATCCCTTGTGTTCCTTGACAACCGCATACACGATAGCAAGCTCCAGGCCGCTGCGCTGCTGCGACCGGACTTTGTCGCGGGCATAAAACGGCTCGAACATCCGGTTTAATTCCTGCTCCTCAATCCATGGACCCGTGTTAAGAACATGCATGACCACATAGGTGTCCGGGCTGATTAGTTCGTAGCCTGCCACCGGCTTCAGCACCTGTTCCACCAAAGTTGTCAAAGTAAGTCGGCCGCCCTGCGGCATGGCGTCGAATGCATGGATCAGCAGGTTGACAACCATTTCCTGCAAAAGGCCCTCGGACCCCTGAATTGACGGCAGGTTGGAGGCTAATTTCAGTTCCACCATCACCAGCGGGGCGCCATGTTGTAACCCGAGATAAGCAGGCGACCGCATAACCATCTCGAGAATCCGGTTCAGGACGAGGGGCTCCATGGGGAAATGCCCGATCCGGCCCAGGGTGAGCAGGTCGCGGATGATATCCACCGCCTTGCGCGCGGAATTCTTGATGATTTCCAGGTCCTGACGCAGGGAACTGTCGGGAGGCAGATTCTTTATGATCAGATCGGGATAATTGACCATCGGTCCCAGGATGTTATTCAAATTGTGCGCGACACCCCCTGCCAGACTCCCCAGCGATTCCATGCGCTGGGAACGGAACAGACGATCCTGAAGCTGGCGTTCGCGGACCTGGGCATTCTTCTGTTCGGTAATGTCCCGAAAAATAGCCACCACACCGAGAATGGTGCCATGGTCGTCGCGAATCGGCGCAACGCTGAGAGCGATGGGCGTCTGCCGGCCATCCCTGGAAATCAGGATGTCCTCCGAATCCGGGTGCACGGTGGCGACTTTTGTCAGGATTGCGGTCAAATCCCCTTCAACAAGGGCCGGCGCGCTGTTCTTCATCAGACAAAATACATCGGTCAGTTTACGGCTGCTGGCGTCAACCGCCTTCCATCCGGTAATGGTTTCGGCTTTTGTGTTCATTAATTGGATGCACCCGGCGTCATTGGTGGCAATGACGGCGTCGCTGATGCAGCGCAGCGTGGTTTCCAGCCATTCCCGGCTTTCGCGCAGTTTGCGCTCCATGGTGTGCTTATAGAGCGCCATTTCGATCGTCGTGCGCAGTTCGCGGTCTTCAAAGGGTTTCAGCAGGTACCCAAACGCCTCGGTTAACTTGGCGCGCCGCAGGGTGTCGTCATCCGTATAGGCGGTGAGATAGATGACGGGCACGGCGTGCTCCCGCCGGATACGCTCGGCCGCTTCGATGCCGTCCATGGCGCCCCTGAGCATAACGTCCATGAGGATCAGATCGGGCTTTAGCGCGCCGACCCGTTCCACTGCTTCCTCGCCGGAGGATATGACTCCCGCAACGGCATACCCCAGTCCGATCAAACTATTCTGGATATCCTTGGCCACGATGTTTTCGTCTTCCACGATCAGGATGCGCACGATGGCCATAATAATGATTCCTTTTGAAGGAGAGGTCAGAGATTAGAGATCATAAAATCGACATGATTGACTGGACCGCTGCGGCGCTTCCTCATTCCGCTTGCTGACATCTGACCGCTGACTTCTGATACGCTTCTGCATCAGCCCTCGCAATCCTTGCCCGGATCATCTTCGGGAAATAACATAGCCGCACTGAATTCTGTCTGAAACTCGGGGGAAAGCGATAAATCCACATGGCGCACTGAGCGGGCAATGACGGAAGCGGACTGCTTTTCGGCTACAGATAGAAGCGCCCGCTTAGCGCCCATAGAAGAGGCGTTACCGATGAATCGGATGCGCTCGCATGGGATGGGCGGAAGGAGGCCTATGCGCCGGGCATGATTACGCCGGATAAAATTGCCAAAACCGCCCGCCAGCAGAATCCGGCTCAAGTCCATGGGCTGCAGCCCCGCCATCTCCAGGAGAATGGAAATGCCCGCGCGGATCGCGGCGCTCGCCAACTGCAGTTCGCGCACATCCCGCTGGGTCAGGAGCAGGGATTTGCCGGAACCCGTTTCCGTCTTGCCGGCCAACATAAAATCCACATGCCCATCCTTCTCGATCAGGCGCTTGCGCAGAGCCGGCGGCGCATCAGAAGGAATTTCATCCGGCGTCCGCAGGCGACCGGTGGGATCCAGCAGACCAGTCCGCAGGAGTTCGGCCACGGTGTCAACCAGGCCGGAGCCGCACAGGCCCGCCGGGCGCGTGTTGCCGATGACGTTCATACGAAGGTCGCCATCCATAACCACTTTTTCAATGGCGCCGTTTGTGGCGCGCATCCCGCAGGAAATGCGCGCGCCTTCAAAAGCCGGCCCAGCCGCCACGGAAGTGGCCATCATCTGCCCCTTGTGCGCCAGCACAATTTCACCGTTGGTGCCGATATCCACAAACAGCACGGTTTCGGTTCCGCGGTCCAGATGGCTGGCCACAATTCCGGCCACGGTATCTCCGCCCACAAACCCGCCGATCTGCGGAAAGACGTAGACCTTGCCGCATGGATTGATGTCCAGCCCCAGATCCGAGGACTCCAAGTCAGGCGCATCGGTAAAAACCGGCACAAACGGCAATTCGCCCAGGGCCGAGGGATCAATCCCGCATACAATCTGCTGCATTGTGGTATTACCGGCCATGACAATCTCATATATATGCACCCGGTCAATGCCGGCGGCACGCACCAGCGCGTCCACAATGTCATTAACGGCGCCGATAATCATGCGCTGGAGTTGGGCAAGGCCGTTGGCCTCTTCCCGGCACTTGCGGATGCGGGAAATAACATCGTCACCGTAAGACGTCTGGGGATTGATTTTTGCTTCCACGCCCATGTCCAGCCCGGTCTTCAGGTTGACAAGCGTACCCACGAGTGTCGTTGTGCCGATATCCACGGCGACACCATAACATAGGCTGGTGGTGTTACCCGGCTCGACATCAACCAGTTCGCCGTCCACGATTACCGCCGTGCCGCGGAAGCCCTGACGGCGAAAGATCCCGGGCAGAAGACGCAGCATGCGAATGCCGACCGGATTGAAAACAAGTGGCGGAATGACCGTGCGCAGACGCTCGACATCCGAACGGGAGTCCGCCTGACTGGGAAGTTCAAGCTCCACAAAGCGCTTGCTGATGGCTGGGCTCAGTTCCATCGGCTCACCCGTGGCCTGAACCAGGATCTGCTGTTGCGACTCGAAGAGCGAGGTGGCCGGCACCTCCACGACGAGATTGCCCTGGATTTTCGCATGGCAAGCCAGGCGATACCCCTGGGCCAAATCCGGCTCGCTCAGGGCCGTCCGGCAGTTGGCGGATGGCGGGCACGCACCACTGATGACTTTCAGACGGCATTTTCCACAACGGCCTGCGCCGCCGCAGGGGGTCTGGATGATCAGGCCAGCCTGGGCGGCCGCCTCCAGCAGGATGGTACCCGGCAGGACAAACACTTGTCGTCCGGTAGGCTCAAAAATAATTTTGTATTCTTGGCGCTTCATTTTGCATTTTCGCGCAGGAAAGCCAGCAGGTCCGCGCGCATGTCGGCGCGCTTCAGGCCGAAGATAATGTTGGTCTTGATAAAGTCCAGCTTGTTTCCGATGTCGTAGCGCCTCCCGTCGAACCGGAGGCCATACACGGCGCGGGTCTTCACCATCAGGCGCAGGGCATCGGTCAATTGAATCTCATTGTTCTTGCCGGGCGTCAGGCGGTCAATGCAGTCGAAAATGTCCGGGGTGAGGATATAGCGGCCGGCAATCGCCAGGTTGGATGGCGCCTCGTTGACATCGGGTTTTTCGACAAAGTCCGAGATAAGATATAAATTCTTCGAGGTCGCGTTGCCGGCCATAATTCCATACCGGCTGACTTTGGCGTGTTCCACTTCCTCAAGGGCCACCACGGATTCCTGATACCGGCCGAACACCTCCATCAACTGGCTGGTAACCGAGGACGACGATTCCACAATTGTATCGCCCAGTAAAAGCGCAAACGGCTCGTCGCCGACGTGGCAGCGGGCACAGGCCACGGCATCGCCAAGTCCCTTTAATTGTTTCTGCCAAACAAAATGCACGTCGGCCATATCGGAAATGTGCCGCAAGATTTCGCGCTCGGAGTTTTTACCGTTGGCTTCGAGTTCCGCTTCCAATTCGAAGTTGCGGTCGAAATGCTCCTCTATCGCGCGCTTGCCCTTGCCGATGATCATGAGAATGTCGGTAATGCCGGCCGCCACGGCCTCCTCCACCACGTATTGGATGACGGGCGTATCAACAATGGGCAACATTTCTTTCGGCTGCGACTTGGCCGCCGGCAGAAAGCGGGTGCCGAAACCGGCTGCGGGAATAACGGCTTTACGAATCATGGGCATCCTCCCTGGCAGGTGAAAAATCCGGCTTGAAAATCTTAACTTGGATTGCTCCCAGCGTTCGCGCCAGATGTTGGAACATGGCCTCGTCATCGTAGGTGCCCACAATGGCGCCACCGGACCCTGAAAACTTGGCGCTGGCACCGGCCGACCGGGCCGCTTCAACCATGGCAATGTTGCCGGCGCTGAGCTTGTATATCTTGCACCGCCGGTCGAAACTGGCGTTCAGCAGCGGCCCGATCGCGCGGCCATCGCCCTTCAGCAGAAGCGCGCGTACCTGGTCGGTCAAATCCGCCCAGAATGCCATGGCCGCGATGACGTCCGGCTCCCCGTGCTCGAAGCGGCTGCGTATGTCGTTATGGAATACTTCCGAACTTTCGGACAGGTCTGTGCGGTAGGCAATATAAAGGTGCGGCAGCAGTTCCAGGGGCAAGGGCTCGTAGCGGCCGCAGCCCTGGCGCGCCATGAGTTCCCGGTTGAAATCCATATAGACCAGGCCCTCATACACCTGGGCCACGCGATCCTGCAGGCCGGCGGAAATACCCAGCTCGTTCTTTTCAACCGACAGGACCAGATTGGCCTGGATCGGCTTCGGAATGCGCACATCGTAAAACTGCATCAAGGCGCGCAGGCAGGCGGTGATAATTGCGCTGGACCCGGCCAGGCCGACCTGGGAAGGAATGTCCGTGGCATACCGGATGCTGAAATTGCGGGTTTCCAGCGCGAAACCATGGTCCCGGCAATAATCGTGAAACCGCTTGATGGTGGCCTTCAGAAGTCGGATGCCGCCGTAATAACCAAACAGGCGGACATCTTCCACCAGGTGGTGCATATCTTTAAAGCGGGAATGGTCGCGGGTATTGGGCAGGATTTCTATTTCCGGCGTCTCGTACAGCATGACCTCGGCACGGAAATTGCGGAAGACAAAGGCGATCGTCTTGCCGAAATACCCGTCCGAAGGATTACCTATCAGTCCCGCCCGCGGATGCGCTTGCGTTCGAATGATCATGTGAAAACCTTAAACAGCAGTCAGAGATCAGGCGTCAGTAGAAAAAACAGAATACAAAATTCAGAACGAAATGTTTACCCGCTTCCGGCGGTGTCACAGGCAACCAGAGCCCAGGCCGGCTTTCATCATTCCGACCTCTGTCTTCTTTCTGTTTCATGCCGTCTTCCGAATAGCCTGCACATTCAGTTCCAGCGTCTCGTTGCCCATAAAGTTATTCTTCTGAAAGGTGAACGCCACGTCAACCGGCCCCTCCGGCATGGCGACATCGGCCATACGGAAGGCAATGGCTGAACGGCTGGTCCGTCCGTTGCCTACCGTAAAACGCAGATGGTTTACCCCTACCCGGCGAGGCTGACCCTGAATGCGCACGCCGCGCACGGCCAGCACGGGCACAGGATTATTCTGCCCGAACGGACGGAGCGCTTCCATGGCCGCATACAGCGCATCATTCACCTGTTCCAGCTCGATCCAGGTGCTGATCCGCTGGACCGGCCGCAGATCGCGCCCTTTGAGCTCGCTCTTGACCACTTCATTGAAGGCCATTCTGAAATCATCGTACCGGCCTCTGTCAATTTCCAGACCGGCCGCCATCTCATGGCCGCCGTAGGTTACCAGATATTGCCGGCATCGCTCAAGTCCCTTCAGGATATGATAGCCTTCAATACTCCGGCAGGATCCCCGCCCTACCCCGCTTTCATCAAATGCCACGACAACAACCGGCCGGCGGTAACGCGTCACCAGCCGGGAAGCCACGATCCCGATGACCCCCGCATGCCAGCCGGCTTTGGCAATCACCAGTCCATAATGCTCTTGCTCGTCAAAATTAACGTCAATTTCACGCATGGCCTCCGCCACGATCCCAGCTTCGATCTTCTGGCGATCCCGGTTGGCGCCGTCCAGTTCCATGGCGATTTCATGGGCTCGCGCCATGTCGTCGGTAAGCAGTAATTCCAACGACGTGTCCGCATTGCCCAGCCGGCCGGCGGCATTGAGGCGCGGCCCCAGGCCGTAGCCGATGTGCTGGGCGTTGATGGGGCCCCGGATGCCGGCGACATCCACCAGCGATTTCCAGCAGGGCGCCAGGGCCTGGTTCATCCGGGTCAGGCCATGCCGCACCATAATCCGATTTTCGCCGGTCAGCGGCACAATATCCGCAACCGTTCCGACCGCGACCCAATCCAGGTATTCGCGCAAATCGAGATTATGCGCAATTTTCAGGCCCTGGTCACGCCCCAACTTAAGCAATCCGTGACAGAGCTTGAACACTACGCCGACGCCTGCCAGGACTTTGAGGCTATCCTCCCGTCCCAGCTTGGGATTGACCACGGCAAGCGCCGGGGCCGGTTGACCTCCGTTTTCGTGGTGGTCGGTGATGATGACGTCAATGCCCGACTTCTGCGCCAGGAGGACAGCTTCCGTATCGTTGGTTCCGCAATCCACCGTAATCAGCAGAGTCGGACGGCATTGCCCCATACAGCGCTTGAGCGCCGCCAGGCTCAGACCGTAGCCCTCCTCCTGCCGGCTCGGAAGGCACGGGGTGACCATACGGGCGCGCAGGCGATGCAGAACCTGCACCAGTAGCCCGGTGCTGACGATGCCATCCACATCGTAATCGCCATAGACGACGATGGATTCGTTGGCCTGGATAGCCTGTTGCACCCGCCGGATAGCCGGTTCCATGTCGGGCAGTAAAAACGGGTCGGAGAGTTCGCTCAGCCGTGGCTTCAGAAATCGCTCGATATCGGCCAGGTCCTGATAACCAAGCCCCATCAGCATCTCCGCCACGGGCAGAGGCAAATCGAGCGCAGCCGCTATTTGAATCGCCCGGGGTCCATCACAGGGAATGGTCTTCCAGACTTTCAACGCGCGGGCGCCCCCGCTTCCGTCTTCTTAAACACGCTCCGCAGGAACAGCATGATCGGCGTGGCGACATAGATCGAGGAAAACGTTCCGGTGAACGTGCCCACCAGGAACAGAAAGGCGAAGTCGTTAATGGCGCCGCCCCCGAAGATCAACAGCATGAGCACCGCCATGATGACCGATGACCCGGTCAATATCGTCCGGCTGAGCGTCTCATTGACGCTCAGGTTGCAGACTTCCATAATGTTCCGCCCGGGATACTTGCGCATGTTCTCGCGGATACGGTCGTAAATGACGATCGTATCGTTGATGGAATAGCCGATGATCGTAAGCAAAGCCGCTATGGTGATCATGTTGATTTGCCGTCCGCACAGGCAGTAAATGCCTATGCTGATCATGATGTCGTGGATCAGCGCAACGATTGCGCCAAGAGAAAAGGAGAACTCGAATCGCCAGGCAATATAAATAATCATGCCGATGAATGAATATAGCATCGCCTTGAGGGCGTTGGTCGTCATTTCCCTGCCGATCTGCGGCCCCACCATGTCTTCGCTCAGGACCTTGAAATCCGCTGCCGGGAAGCCGGTTGACAGCGTTGCCTTGATTTTGTCGCCCGTGCCATAGGCGGAACGGATCTGGAGATATTCCCCGTTCTTGTCCATTTCCTTCTGATATTGGATTTGCACGTCCGTGATGTCGACGGCCGCGAGGGCATCGCGGATTTGTTCGACGCCCTGTTTCTGGGAGAACTGGAAGGTCACGGCGGACCCGCCGGTGAAATCCGTGCCCAGGAGGTTGCCCATGCTCTTCATGCCGCGCGCCACCATGTATCCCCAGGTCAGCACGATGATGCCCACGGAAATGGTAATGGCCACCTTGCGCCAGCCGATGAAATTTATTTTCGTGGGCTTGATCAAGGAGAGCATTCTGAGTTGCGGCATGGACGTGCGTGACACGATGACGTTAAAGATCATGCGCGTCACAATCAGGGCTGTATACATGCTGACCATGATGCCGGCGGTAAGCGTTATGCCGAACCCGCGCACCGCTCCCGTTCCCAGCATGAAAAGGATTACGGCCGCCATCACGGTCGTCAGGTTGGAATCCAGGATGGTGATGAAGGCCTTGGTATAGCCGGCCTCAAGGGCGGGCCCCAGCCGCTTGCCCAGCCACTGTTCCTCACGGATGCGCTCAAAAATAAGGACGTTGGCGTCCACCGCCATACCTATGGTCAATGCAATGCCGGCAATGCCCGGCAGAGTCAACACAGGCAGGCCGATATGCGCTCCGGTTGCGCCCGTGAAAAGGCCCATGATCCCGGCCGTGATCATCATGCCCAAAGGCAGTAACAGGATGTTGAATAAAAGCGCGATGTTGGCCACCAGGCCGCCGACCATATAATAGACGCCCATAAATAACACCACCAGGATGCAGGCGTAAATCGTGGCGCGGGTGCCGCTTTCAATCGAGTCGCGCCCCAGGGAAGGATCCACGGTACGCGATTCGATGATCTGCACCGGCGCGGGCAGAGACCCGGCGCGGAGCACAATTGAGAGGTCCTGGGCGTCCTTGAGTGTAAAATTACCTTCGATGATCGCTTCGCCGCCGTAGATTGCGGTTTTAATGTAAGGCGCCGAATAGAGCCGGTCATCCAGGATGATCGCCAGGTAGCGGCGGCCTTCCGGGTTCGGGTTCTTGGCGCCGCCCGGAGCCAAATCGGCCGTAATGCGCGCAAACTTGCGTGAGCCTTTTGAGTCGAACTTCAGGGTCACATAGGGCTGACCCAGTTGATCGTATTCGATTCCCGCGTTCTTGAGAGTATCGCCGCGCAGCTCGTAACGTTGCTTTACGAAGTAAGGCGTGTAAACTTTCTGGCCTTCTTCCTCGCGCTCTTCCAGCAGAAACCGGTAGCCCGGCGGGGCCTGGAACCTTTCCATCCTGTCACGAAATTCTTTGGTCATGGCCTCGTCGGTGACTTTTTGCTTGTCGCGCCGATAGACCTCGTGCTGGCGTCCGCCGCTCGCGGATGGCCCGATCTGGAAGCCCTCCGGCGCCAGACCCTTTTCAAACAGGGCGCTCACTAACTTGTCGTTATCCTCATGCACGATGCTGAACACGAGGAACGCCGCGCTCTGGATCAGTTTGGCAGCGCGATTGCGGTCCGCCTCCTTGAGCCCGGGGATCTGCACGACGATCCGGTTGTGCTTTTCGGGGTAAATTAGCGGCTCGGCCACGCCCAGGGCATCCACGCGGTTTCGGATGATTTCGACCGCCTGCTCCTGGGCATGCTGAACAGCGGTACTTACCAAACTACGGACCTTTACGTCCGTGAGATCCTTGTTATCCTTGTTCTCCTCGCGGATCTGCTTTTCGATTTCACTTTCGTTGATCTGCACGGTAAAACTCGTGCCGCCCTTGAGATCGAGCCCGAGTTTTACCTTTTGCCGGAACGGAACCACCAGCGCCAGCGACCAAGACGTCAGCGCAATCAACAACAGCCATTTCCAAAGCGCGTGTTTATCCATAATCGTCTATTCCTTTGCAACAGAGGCCAAATCCGTATCCTTCTGAATTACGCGCGTCACGGAGGCGCGCAGAACATCCAACTTCATGTTGTCGGCGACTTTTATTACCAGCACGGTGTCCTTGACATTGGCCACGGTCCCGATGAGCCCCCCGCCGAACACCACGCGATCGCCCGATTTGATACCGGCAATCAGGGCGCGCCGCTCTTTTTCCTTGCGCTGTTGGGGGCGGATCATCATGAAATAAAACAGACCCACCATGATCACCAGCCAGCCGATCATCATGACCGGCGACGACTGCTGGCCTCCCTGGCCGCCCAATCCGCCACCCATGCCGATTGTCATCCACGAACTGATTACGTTCATTATTTACTCCTGTTTTTGTTGATTCTCAGTTTCTACTCGCCACAGATTACACGGATAGCACGGATGAAGACGATTAATTGTCCTTCCCGCGGAAGCAAGAATCCAGAAAATTCGAGAC
Organism: Kiritimatiellia bacterium; assembly: GCA_028718125.1. GTDB lineage: Bacteria > Verrucomicrobiota > Kiritimatiellia > JAAZAB01 > JAAZAB01 > VSJD01. The sequence continues at coordinate 84,124 of JAQUMN010000006.1, read as the reverse complement.
TGGATTCCCATTTTCATGGGAATGACAGAAATCAGTGTTATCCGTGATATCTGTGGTTCCGCCTGAGCGGATCCGCCGGAGCGGAAAAATGTCTTTAAATTTCCGAATAATTACGGCGACCTATTCTTTAACAACTGTCTCCCGGATCGTTTTGCGAAATTGGGCAAAAGCGCCCGTTTCGAGCGCGACCTGGATGTCCCGCATAAATTCCATATACCGGTGCAGATTGTGAATCGTCAGCAGTCGAACCCCTAAAATTTCGTCCGTGTTAAGCAGATGCCGGACGTAAGCTCGCGAAAACGTCCGGCAGGCATAACATCCACACCCGCGCTCAATGGGTTCCGCATCTTCCTTGTAACGCGCCGCCTTGAGCGGATATCGTCCGGTGCGGGTCAACGCCGAACCGTTGCGGGCCACGCGCGTCGGAATCACGCAATCAAACATGTCAATGCCCAGCGCCACGGCTTCGACGATCTGGCGCATATGGCCTACGCCCATCAGGTATCGCGGGACCTCCTCCGGCAACTGCGCCAAGCTCACGGAGGCGCTCGCCAGCATGAGGTCTTCCGACTCGCCGACGCTCACACCGCCAACGGCGTAACCGTCGAAGCCCATGGCCGCCAGCCGCTCGGCGCATTGCCGCCGCAAATCGTCATACGTACCGCCCTGCACGATGCCGAACACCTGCTGGCCGTCAGCCCTCGCCTGCTGGGAACAAACAGCCGCCCATGTTAGGGTTCGTTCCATGGCTTGACAAGCATATTTATGGTCACAGGGATACGGCGCGCATTCGTCAAACACCATGGCAATATCCGATCCCAGGCCTCTCTGAATGGCCATGGCTTCCCGCGGCCCCAGGAAAAGCCGGCGTCCGTCCACGTGCGAATTAAATTCCACGCCATCTTCCCGGATCTTGCGCATGGTCGCCAGGCTGAAAACCTGGAACCCGCCGCTGTCGGTCAGAATCGGCCGTTGCCAGCCCATAAAGCGATGCAATCCGCCGGCGCGCGCGATAAGGTCCTCGCCCGGACGAACATGCAGATGGTAGGCGTTGGAAAGAATCATGGAGACGCCATCCGCTTCCAGTTCGGCCGGCGTCATGGCCTTGACTGTGGCTTGAGTGCCCACCGGCATGAAGACGGGCGTCTCGACCATGCCATGCGACGTCATCAGCCGCCCACGCCGGGCCCGGGTCCCGGAATCGGTCTGAAGAATCTGAAACGCGTTGGAATTGTTTTGCTTCATATACGCATCGCTTACAAAAGGCAACGGCTAACAACAACGATAACGGACGCCCCAACAGAGTGGCTACATTTTTTGCGATGCATCCTGTAGCCGCGGCACCCCGCCTGCTATGTTAGCACTGCGGGCAGGTCTGCTGCCGCGTCTTTGTCATGCCATAAATCCGCCTAAGGCGGAAAATTCCTATGCATTAAATTAGTTACAGCTCTTTTTGTTATCCGTGCCCATGCCTTTAGCGTGGCAAGCCTCCGTGCTCGCCCCGCCCCAGGCAGGATAATCAGTGGTGAGCAGGCGCTATTATGTTTGACAGCGAACGCTGAATTTATCCCGCAAGAGACGGGATGTCGAATGAAAAAATATCAGATTTAATTGTAACCGGAGGCGCTGTCCCGGCGACTTAAACCAAAAGCTGGCTCCCGGTTAAGCTGAATGCGCTTATGACGTTTAACATCCGGAGAGTCCAGTATTCGCTTTTTTTGGCAACCGCAGACGACGGGAGCTTGGATCATGGGTCGCATGGCATGGATGATATTGCTGATTGGGTTGATTGCGTCCGCCGTTATGGCGGCTTATTATCGATACCAGGCGAATGACTTCCGTAAGCAGATGGCGGCGGTCGAGAAACAGGCGCGCCCGGCGCGGGAATCCCTCCAGGCAACGCTTAAGCAAGCAGCCCCCGTGCCTGCGGCGCCTGCATCGAAACAGTCCGGCAGCGGAGCCGACGAACAAGCGCTTGCCGAACGGGAAGCCCGCATCCGCGAGTTGGAAGCGGCACTCCAGAACAAAGATACGCTTATCGTTTCGCTTCAGCAGGCGGCGACCAATCGCGCGGCGGACACCTCCCGCCCCCCGCGCCGCCGACAATCTTGGCTGGATGAGTTGAAAAAAAACAATCCCCAGCAATACGCAGCCTTTACAAACCAGCGCGAACAGGTTCGGCAAGCCGCGCAAATGTCGGTCGCGGAACAAGCGACATACTTCCGCGACCGCGATTTGTCCAACTTGAGCGAGGAAGGCCTGGCTGCCTACCAGCGGATGTCCCAGTTGCTCGATGAAACCTGCAGGTTAACCGAACTGATGCACAGCGCCAATCTGTCGGAATCCGACCGCCGCATTGTCGCGCAAACCTTGCACCAGGACCGGCACGAACTGGGACCCTTGCTGGAGTCCGCGCGTTCGCAGGAATTTGTCAACCTCGGCCTGCAACTCGGATATAACAACGATGATGCACAGGCGCTTGGGGAGTACATACGCAAAGTAATTGACCTGACGTCTCCGCAGCCTATTTACCGCAACATGCAAAGGGGAGCACGCCAAACCGCGCCGCCGTCCCCACCTTAATCGACGGCACCCTTTCTGCGCGAATTTACTCCCGGATCCACACTAGCATTTCACCCGGTTTGCGGTTGTTCCATAAAAAATACGGGATTGCCTTGATGGCGACTGGCCTGGTCTTGGATTGATCGGCGCGATAAAGCCGGTCGTTCCAACCCTCGGGATTGCGCCGGAACGCTTGCCCCGTGATAACCACCGCGCCTCCCAGCAATCGCGGCTCATATTTGGCCGTCAACCGCGAATTGCGGGACAAACGAATGTCATTGAGATGTGCGTCATTGTCGATTTCCTCCAGGCAAAATACCAAAGGTCCGCGCTGGATTGCCACCCGCCCGCAGTTCATGCGCACTGCGGGATTTGCCTCCACCCGTTCCACTGGCATGGGCAAGGTCAGCTCGACCAGGTCGCCGGTTTTCCAACTCCGCCGGATCCGCGCATACCCCTTGCATGTTATCGCCGGCAGATGCAAGGTTTTCCCGTTGATCGTGACTCGCGGATTACGACACCAGCCGGGTATCCGTAACGCCAGCACAAAATCCGCCGGCGCACGCAAGGTCAGCTTGATTTGTACGGTTTCTTCCCAGGGGTACTCCGTTTTCTGTTCCAACTGCACGGTTTGGCCATCCACTTCGAAGCGCGCCGAGCTCTGGGCATAAATATGGACCGCAATCTCGCCCAGCCCCTGCGAACAGACGTATTGACCGAACCCCGCGAGCAGCCGCGCGATGTTCGGCGGACAGCATGCGCAGTCGAACCATTTCTGCCGTTCCGTCACCCACCGGCTATAATGGAATAATTCCGGATGCTGGGCCAGAGGATTGACATAGAAAAACCGCTTGCCATCCAGAGAAATCCCGCTGAGTACCCCGTTGTAAAGGGCCCGCTCCATCACGTCGGCATACCGGGCGTCCGCTTCGATCTGCAGCATGCGCTGCGCAAAGAACACGAGCGCGATATTTGCGCAGGTCTCAGCATAGGCGCTTTCGTTTGGCAGGTCGTAATCGAAAGTAAACCGCTCGCCGGAATGGGTGCTGCCCACACCGCCGGTGATATACATGCGCTGCCGGGTTACATTCCGCCAAAAACGTTTGCAGGCGGCGAGCAGTATCCGGTCTCCGGTTTCCGCAGCCACGTCGGCCATCCCGCAGCACAGGTAGAGTGCCCGCACGGCGTGGCCATCCAGCTTAGCCTGGGCGCGCACGGGCTGATCGGCCTGAAAGCGCTCATATCGTCCGCTATTCCATTTGAGGGGATCTTCCCCGCGTGCTTTCGCTTCGATGTCGAAGTAATGATTGGGCCGCCGGCCGCGTTCATCGATGAAATATTTGGCCAGCTTCAGGTAACGCCGCTCGCCGGTAGCGCGGTACAGCTTGACAAGCGCGAGTTCAACCTCTTCGTGGCCGCAATAGCCGCGCTTCTTGCCTTTCTCACGCCCGAAAACCGAATCGATGTGGTCGGCGTAGCGGCAAAGGACATCCAGCATCTTGCGCTTGCCGGTGGCCGCATAATAGGCGACCGCCGCTTCCATGAGATGCCCGGCGGAATAAAGCTCGTGGGAACCGCGCAGATCGGTCCAGCGCTTCATGGGCGCGACCGCCAGGAAATGCGTGTTGAGATAGCCGTCCTTGGCTTGCGCCTTGGCCATCAAATCCACCACGCCGTCCACGCGCGACTCCACCTTGCTGTCCGGGTGCGTTGCCAGGCTGTAAGCTGCCGCCTCAATCCACTTGGCAACATCTGAGTCCCAGTATTCGTGGGGCGGGTTCGGCTGGCCGGGTTTCCAATTCAACTTCCAGGCATCGATGCGCCCGGTTTGCTTGCAGAGACGGTATTCGACGGGCAGCGTCACGCGGCGGTTGTTTTCGATGCGCGCCGCCCAAAAACCGCCGGTAAAGGTGACGTCCTTCAAAGCCAGCGGAACGAGCTTGAAGCGGCTGATGGCGCGCCAAGACTTCGATTTCACAGAATGAGATTGCCCATGGCCAGGACGGCCAACGATCCGGATTTTCATACGCTCGATCCCTTTCTGTTGTTATTGCAGGATCGCTTGCGCCCCGGCAAAGGTTGGTGCCGCTTCAATGCCCCGTAATGATGGTAACGCGGGCCAGGAACTCGTAGGCGCCCATGTCCACGATGCCGCTGATAATGCGTCTGCGGCCAATCAGGTCTTTGGAGGAAGCATCCCAGAACAGGTTTAACCCGGCGTTAATGCACCGCGAGTTTCCCGTCAATTGATAGCGCGACTGGTAATCCCCCGTCCCGACCAGACACGGATCGTCGCCGATATTCCCGCCCTTGTCGAACGCCTGGCCGGTGATATCCGGCCAGAGGCAGGAATTAGCCACCGAAGAGTCCGTCGAGAAATGGTAATTGCTCTCCACGCCGCCGGTCGTGTTGTAGTTGAACCGGATAATGCAGTTTGTCACCCAGTAAGGCCCCGTGGCGCCATTACGTCCTTCAATTCCTCCGTAATAGCCCGATTCCGTCGCCCAGTTGCTGACCACCGTGCAGTTGACGAACGTTGTAAACTCCGACGCCGCCCCGGATATCCACCGAGTGTAGGCCGCTCCGCCGCGTTTGGCCTGGTTCTCGACAATCAGGCAGTTATAGAATTTCTGCCCGACACTGCTCTCGGCGCATCCCCCGTTCCCCGTGGCCGTGTTGCCGCGAATCACGCAGTTGCTGGCAAGGCCGGCCGATTGCATGGCGCCTCCAGCTCCCGCCATGTTATTGACAATCTGGCAGTTGTAGGCATTGACCCCATTATAAAGCGCGCCCCCGGAACCGGTGGCGGTGTTGTTGCTGATCACACAGTAATAACAAAACGCGCTTACCCCCACGCCGCCGCCGCTGGAGGCGGTGTTGTTTATGATAATGGAGTTGTACACCGAACCGTAGGCCATGCCTCCCCCCGTGGTTTGAGCCCTGTTGCCGACGATCACGCAGTTGCTCAGAATGCCGCCGTGAGCGCCGCCGCCGTATAGATCCTTATAGTCGGTGCCTCCGCCACTGCTGGAAGCGATCGTGTATCCATTCGTGATCGTGAACCCTATCAGGTAGCTTGCGCCGCTGTATAGTATCCCCTTATATCCCCGGATTGCTGCCGGCCCGCATCCGCCGGTGCCGCCGTCGGGCGCGCCGACAATGACAGTATCGGCCGGGTTTGTGCTCATGGCTCGGATCGTGATGGTGCGCGGGCTAAACACGCGATTGGTTGACAAGGAGGTCGAGGGATCGGCCTTTCCCCCTTTATCATAGACCCCGTTGGTGACGAGCACCAGGTCGCTGGCCACGGCCAGGTCCACCGCCGCCTGGATGGTCTGCTTGGCGGCGGCCCAGCTCTTGCCGTCGCCGCCATCATCCGGCCGGTTGCAGTCCGCGTAATAGGTGGCAGAGGCATAAGCCGACTGGACACCCAGCAGAACGCCCAGCCACAGGCCGAATCTCAGACTGCGGTATGCATGGTGTTTCAGCATGAGGTTCCTCCCTTGCAGTTGATTCCGACTTGCCAAGCACCTTATACGACCTACAATATCCGACTTGCCAAGCAGTTTATACGACCTACAATATAAAGGACAAGAGGCGAGAACCGTATAATAAAGGGACGATTCCGACTTTTCGTGACTACCGCCGACAAACTGACGCTATCCCTGCACCCACCGCTGACGGCGTGCAATGCTGGACTCTTTATCTCGCGCGGGTGCGGCATCCATCCTGACCGGGTGATCGATTCCTTCGAGCTGATCTTTGTGCGCAAGGGGCGCCTTGACCTGCAGGAACAAGGGCGCGCATTCGTCATCGAAACCGGCCAAACGCTGGTCCTGTGGCCGGGGCGGCGCCATGGCGGCACTCGCCCCTACCCGTGCGACTTATCGTTCTATTGGATCCACTTCCGGGTCGCGCCAAGTATAAAACATTTTTCCCCGGATAATCGCATTGTAGTTCCCCAGCAGGCTGTCGTGCGGCGCCCTGACCGTCTGGCGGAATTATATCATTGTTTCATTAACGACCAGGAAGCGGGCGCCCTTCAGCCGATCCCAGCGGCATTGCTGGTCATGCTCATGCTGTGCGAAGCAGCCGATGTGGGCCGGCCTTCAAAAAAAACGACCGCCACGGCGCAGGTGTTGGCCGGACGCGCAGAGGCTTTCTGCACGATCAATTTCCAGTCCGCGATCAGCACCGCGGGAATTGCCGACGAACTCCATTGCAACCCGGACTACCTCGGGCGTGTTTTTCGTCAGGTCAAGGGGATTACGCTGACGGATTTCATTTATCAACGCCGCCTGCGCGAAGCCCGCGCGCTGCTGCGTGAAAGCACCCTCAACGTGGATCAGATCGCGCGTGCGTGTGGTTTTCAAAAGGCCGGATATTTTCGACGCATTTTTCATCGTCACGAAGGCATGCCCCCGCTCGCCTATCGCCGCCTCTATGCGCGAACGCATATCCTTACGCGGTAACGGCAGGCAGCCGCTGGTTAATCAGGCGGCCATCGAACAGCGTTGCCAGATCACGGCGAATATCGGCTGCGGAAACCGGCCGGCCGGCCCGCTCCAGGTCATCGTATTTTGCCGCCAGTACTGAACCGATAATCTCACGGGAATGCATCCACTTGTAAATGAGCTGGTCCAGGACACGGCAATCTGAATGCTGGGGAACAAATGAAAGCCCCAGCATTTCCAGGCGCATGGCCGTAATCTCGCGGACCAGGAACGGGTTATTGAGAAACCACCAGCAGCCGAACGGTATAATATTCTTGAATTTTCGGGCGGCCACGCACAGGCCATGCATGTCCTCGCGCGCCAACAAGGTCGCCAGGAACGTCACATCACCGAAATCGCGCGCCAGATTTTCCAGCGCGGCGATATCCGCTCCACCAACCGAATCGCCCGCATCGCCCAGCAAAGGGTTGACCGCCTTGCGAACACCAATCATCAGGGCCACGGGAATACCCCGTTCGCGGGCCACCGGAATCACCGCCTTGACTATCAGATTCGTTAAACTGGCCGTGACATCCGGATATCGGAAATTCGGCGCCAGGCTGATGGCCAGATAACGGGCATCGATCCGTTGGCTCCAATCAGCGAGATAACGGCGGACTTCACTCAAAGTCCGCCCGGCAAGCGACGTATCCACCGCATAACCCATGGCTATGAGATTGCCGACGCTCCCGGGCCAATCTTTTAATGCGCTGTCCAGCCGCAGGGTGGCAAGGAAGCGGGGATCGCGCCCAAATCCTTTTTCCCAGAGCGCGCGTTCCGTCGGATTGAGCGGATCGTTGGTCATATAGACGCGTTCCACCCCGGCCAGTTTGAATACCTGGTCCACATAGCCGCGCACATTCTGCGCGGCAAAATACTTGCGGATACCGGATAGATTTTCGGCATTGGCGTTCAAGCCCAGCGTCTGGAGGACGGTCAGCACCCCCCGGCAGGCTTCCGAAACCGGCGTACGCCTGACAAACAACTCCTGCCAGACCAATTCCGCCTGCGCCGGCTTCGGCGTATCCCAGAAACTTTTGAGACTCACATCCGTCCGCGCGCGCAGCACCTCGGCCACCAGGTAATGATAGGTCAGCAGCTCGTCAATCCCCCAGAGCAACAACGGGCCCATGGCGGGGTCGAAGAGATGGGTATGAATATCGGTTGCCGGGGTTTGCTTGAAGATCCGGGCGACCGTGGCGGCGAGCGATCGTGAAGCGGGCATAGACCCCTCATTTCAGGCAATAAGCGGGCAAAAGTTTAATCAAGAGCGGCATCGGCAAAATCCATGCCAAATCGGCCGATTACCTGCAGGCCACAGCCTTTTATGCGGCGCAGATGCTCCGCGTAAACGCGCTGAGTTTTGCAGCCGCGGCAACATCGCAGAAGGTGGCGGCGTCCGGGTGGAGCCTGATGACCGATGCGGGGTGCATCGGGCCGAGCTCGCCTTCAAACGTGATCTGCATGGCATATGCCTTGCGCGCATCGGGAACGGTATTGACGATCGTACGGCTTTTCATGACCTGGCGCACACTCATGGAGATCGCCTGCTTCGGGACGTCGTTGAGCGTGGGGAACCAGCCTTCGCCGAATTGCTGCTTGCGGCAGGCCTCGTCAAGATTGACCACGAGATATGCTTTCCTGGTATCGAAGTCAGCCGGGGGATCGTTGAAGGCAATGTGCCCGTTTTCGCCGATCCCGATGAAGCAGACGTCGATGGGATGCTTCGCTATGATCTTTCCCAGCGCGTCGCAGGCCGCCTGCGGATTCGGATTGCTGCCGTCGACATAATATGCCGCCGCCAGAGCAACCGGGAGCTGCGCAACAAAACGCTCCTTGATATATTTACGGAAACTTGCCGGATGCGTTTCGGGAAGCCCGACATATTCATCAAGATGGAACATCGTGATTTTGCCCCAGTCGATGCCCGGCGCCTTCGCCAAGTTCTTAAGCATTGTGAATTGGCTGGCGCCCGTCGCAACGATGATATTGGCCGAACCTTTGGCGGTGATAGCGGCGCGGATTTTTTCGGCTCCGAAAACGGCGGCCGCAGCACCCATTTTTTCCGGATCGGAATAAATTTTCAGGCTCATGCGTCTCCCTTTCTATGGTGGTTGAAAGATATATGTAAGCAGATAACTTATTATATTTCCACGGAATGTCAACTGACTTCAATTGCTCTGACTTCAATTGCTCTACCCGTGTCATCCATGGCGAAACCAACGGCGTCGCAGTCCCGATACCCGCCCGCGGCGTGATCGGGCGCCCTCCAAAATCACGGAAAAATTGGCATTCATGGAGGGGCAGCTTGACCGCCATAGCCTCCTGGCGACTGACGGCGGGAGCTTCCTCGAGACCGTTCTTGACGCACTCCCGGCTTCAATGATTATCTCAACGGATCAATTTTGTCCGCCTTGGCCGAATTTCGTTATTTCAAGTTGAATATTGCTTGCCTGCTGGCATTCAGGTATCATTTTTTTCACGATGAAAATCGCCACATTCAACGTCAATTCAATCCGCTCACGGATAACGACCGTCAGCAACTGGCTGGCCAAAAACCGGCCTGATGTCCTGTGCCTCCAGGAAACCAAGGTGCAGGACCAGGATTTCCCGGTGGCGGAGATTACCGCCGCCGGTTACGAGGTAATTTTCCGGGGCGAAAAATCGTATAACGGTGTGGCAATTCTCTCCAAAGCCAAGCCGACCCATGTACTGTTCGGGCTGGACGACGGCCAATCGCCGGACGAAACGCGTTTAATCTCGGCCAGGTTCGGACCTGTTCAGGTAGTCAACACCTATGTTCCACAAGGCCGTGACATTGAGAACGAAATGTACCAATACAAACTCAAGTGGTTCGAGCGGCTGCGGGAATGGTTTGATCGGCATTTCACGCCCAGGACATTGCTGGTCTGGGTCGGCGATCTCAACGTGGCACCGGAGGCCAAGGATATCCACAATGCGGATCAGCAGGCCAACCATGTTTGCTATCACCAGGACGTGCGCCAAGCATTCGAACGCACCAAGACATGGGGATTCGTGGACGTCTTCCGGAAATACCATCCGGAAGGCGGGCAGTATACTTTCTTCGATTACCGCACCGCCAACGCGGTCAAGCGAAAGATGGGCTGGCGGGTGGATCACATCCTGGCAACCCCACCCCTTGCGAACAAATCCCGAGATAGTTACATTGACTTGGCCCCGCGCCTCAATCTCCAGGCCTCAGACCATACCGTACTCGTGGCGGAATTTGAGGTTTGATTTGTCTTCCGCGCCCCGTAGGACCTGACCTTGCGTCAGACCATTTTCACCCAATAATTCCAATGGCGCGACGCAAGGCTTGCCCGCCTTCCTACGGAGGGTCGCGCCCTATATTACTATGAGCTTACGGAATCGGACATAGGCCTGGTCCCAGGCGGCGGTGTCGGCCGGTTTGAATTCCTTGATGGGGAACGCCTGCTTGATGATCGGCAGGGCATCGCGCAGGGAACGGATAACACCCATCCCCATGGCCTGCACCATGATATTCCCCACGGCCGTGGCTTCCGCGGGGCCGGCCACCACCGGTAGGCCCAGGGCATCGGCGGTAAATTGGTTGAGCAGTTCGTTCTGCGAGCCACCGCCCACTATATGCACTTGGACAGTCTTCTGGCCACACACGGCGGAAATATCCTCGTTGATCATCCGGTACTTCAGCGCCAGGCTCTCATAGGCCATACGCACCATGCCACCGCGGGTCGTCGGAACGCGTTGCCCTGTCTTCCGGCAATAATCGCCAAAGGCCTTTTCCATGTTGGCCGGGTTGTAGAAATCGGCGTTATCGGGATCAATAAAAGCCGCAAACGGCTGTGCAGACTGCGCCTGAGAATACAGCTCGGGCCATTCCATTTCCTTGCCGTCGGCATTGCGCCAGGCACGCCGCAGTTCATGCACCAGCCAGCCACCCATGCAGTTTTTCAGGAGGCGGATGTTGCCGATCCCTCCCTCGTTGCTGAGATTGGCCGCCATGGCCTGCGGAGTCGTGATCGGCTCCGGGACCAGTTTGCCCACCAGCGACCATGTGCCCGAACTGATGATCAGCGCCTCGCGCGGGTCATCCACCGGCGCGGCGGCAAAGGCGCTGGCCGTGTCGTGGGCGCCGACGGCAACCAGGCTGGCCGCGTTTAATCCAACCGCATACGCGATTTCACTTTGAAGCTTGCCGATCACCGTGCCCGGCGCCACAATCCCCGGCAGGAGAGATGGCGGAATACCGAGCTTTTTCAGAATTTCGCGGCTCCAGGTTTTTGACTTGGCGTCCATGAGTTGGGTAACGCTCGCCCAGGATGAATCCACCTTGATGATGCCTCCCAGGTAATAATAAAAGAGCGATGGGACCGGCACATATCGCGCGCCGGATATCAGCAGGGGCTTGCGGTTCTGCACGAACCAGAGGATCTGGTTGCTGACATTGAACGGCTGAAAATGGATTCCCGTGATCGCGTAAATCCGCTCGGCCGGGATGCGTGCCTTAACCTGGTCAATCATTTTGTCCAGGCGGTGGTCGCGGTAGGCATAGATCTTGCCCAGCATATCGCCGTCTTTGGTAATAAACTGGCCATCCGCGCCCCAGGTATCAATGCCGATGGCATCGAGGCTTTTCCCCACTTCACGCCGGTACGCGCGCAGCCCCGTCAGGATATTGGCGTAGATGAGCGTATCGTCCCAAACCATGCGCTCCACGGGATGGCCGGCGCGGCCGGGCAAATGGAAGGAAACGCTTTCATAGGCGAACCGGTGCACCTCGCGCATGGAGAAAGCGCCCTGCTCAAACACGCCGGCAAAACATTTTCCGCCCGAGGCCCCCAGGTCAATGGCCAGGAAGCGGGCGGATTTCCGATTTTCGATTTTCGATTTTCGATTTTTCATATGCCATTTGTTTTCAGACATTCGATATTCGATGTTCGGCGTTGGATGTTGGATGTTCGATGTTTGCTTCTTTGATCCGCTGTCTGTCATCCGGCGTCTGGCGTCCGGTGTCTAATTTCAGCGCATCTCCTGCCCGCCGGTCACGTTGATGGCCTGGCCGGTCATGTAGCCGGATTGTTCCGAGGCCAGGAACACCACTACGTTGCAGACATCCTCATACACGCACCCGCGTTTCATGGGCACCTGGTCAATATACTTCTGCCGCACGGCGGCCTCGGTAATCCCCAAGTTCTGCGCATATTGTTTGAACAAACTGTTGACCCACAGCGGCGAATCCAGCAGGTTGCCCGGACAGACAGCATTAACACGCACATCCAATGCGGCCATTTCCAGCGCCGCGCTCTGCACCAGCCCGATTCCGCCGAACTTGGAAGCGGCATATGCCGAATTCTTGAACGAACCTTTTTTACCCGACTTGGAATTGATTTGGATATATGAGCCGCTTTTCTGACCAGCCATGACCTTCAGCACATACTTCATACAGATCATCTGGCCCACCAGATTGACTTCCATGACCTTGCGCCATTTGGCGACATCGAACTCGGTTATGGCTCCCGAAACAAGAATGCCGGCATTGGCCACAAAAATGTCCAGACCGCCGAACCGTTGCACGGCTTTGTCAATCAGTGCGGCGACATCGGACTCCACGGTCACGTCGCATTTCAGCCCATCAACTTTGTCGCCAAACAATTTACGGAGTTTGCCCACCGTCGCATCAATTTGCTTGTCCTGAATATCGGCCACCAGGACGCGGCAACCTTCCTTCAGCAGGCGCACGGTAAGGGCTTCGCCCAATCCCTGCGCTCCGCCGGTAATTACCGCCCGTTTATCTTTGAGCATATTTTTTCCTTTCGTGCCTGCCCATTACCTTACGGAATAATCACGATTTTCAACGACCCGCAGGCCGGATCGCCCTGGGTCTTAACGGCTTCGTTAAACTGGTCCAAGCGGAAACGATGGGTTACCAGCGGACGCCCATCGATTTTGCCGACCACCAGGAAATCGCGGGCCTGCAGGTATTCCGCCTGCGAGGAGCTATTGGCGCCATGCAGGTTGAGCTCGTAATAATGGATCCGGTTCGCGTCCAACGGAAGTACTGGGTCGGATTTGGGCATGCCGGCAAAAACAGAAAGATGCCCCGCCCGGCGTAACAGATTCAGACCGACTCCCACCAGTGCCTTCACGGAAGCCGCCACGACCACGGCATCCACACCGCGCCCGCCGGTCGCCGTCTTGACCCATTCGGACGGATTGTTGACGCCCGAATTAATCAGGTCGTCAAACGGCAGGCCCAGTTTTTTCAAAAGGTCCAGCCGCACCGGGGACACGTCCATGATGGTGACACGCTTGGCGCCGCGCGCGCGGGCCACGAGGCCGTTGAGCACGCCGATAATCCCGCCGCCGAAAATCACGACATGCTCAATCTGTTCCATGGGAATGTATTTCATGCCGTTGACGCAACAACTCAGGGGTTCGATCAGCGTGCCGGTCTCCGCCGGCAGATCGGCCGGAATCGGGATCAGGCAGCCCTGGTCCACAGCCACTTTCGGCATTACCATGTATTCGGCGAATCCGCCGTTAAACTGGTAACCCATGGCGGCGAACCCCTTTTCGCACAGGTTCTCGCGGTGGATTCTGCACATCGGGCACTGGCCACAGCCGATGACCGTCTGCACAATAAAACGCTGGCCTTTCCTGATCGCTTTTACCCCTGCCCCGACGCCCGCCACCGCGCCGGTGATTTCATGGCCCACGATATTCACATCCACGTGTTTTTCGCCCGAGAGCACGCGCTGATCGGTGCCGCACAACGCACAGGCCTCGACCTTTAACAACACCTCTCCGGCGCCCGGATTCGGAGCCGGCACGTTCTCCACCACAATCACACCCGGTTTTTTGATCACAGCCGCTTTCATGAAAAATCAGCTCCTTTTTTTCTGTCGTTATTCCGTCTTTGTCTTCCGCCCGCCTACCCGCCCGCTTCCGCCATTTTGGTGCGATGCTTGACCGCAGGAAGCGACAGGATTTCTTTGGCTTGACTTTGGGTTAAAAATTTCGGTCGGCCCACCACGCAGGCAGCTACGAGCGATTTGGCCGCGTCTTCCACCACCACCACGCGAAAATAAGCTTGTTTCTGGTTCACGCCGACCGCCAGCACGCCGTGATTGACCATGAAGATCGTGTCGCATGTCCGGGCTTTATTACCCATGGCATCCGCCAGGCGCTGGGTGGTAGGCGTAATATAGGGAACAGTGCCCGTGCGGCCTAAATCGTTGACAAACTCGGCAAACATCGGCCGCAAGGTAATGCCCGAAGTAATGACGCCTGAGGCCCAGGCGGAATGGGTATGAAATACGGCGTTTACATCCGGGCGCGCGCGATATACCGCCAAATGCATGTTCACCTCCGAGGTTGGCTTGCGTTTGCCCTTGACCTGTCGGCCCGTCTTGAGGTCCATGCCGCACAAATCCGCCGGGGTCATTTCATCCAGCGCCAGTCCGCTGGGCTTCATCCAGATGATGTCGTCATCCCGGGCGCTCATGTTGCCGCCGGCGCCGGCCACCAGCCGGGCCTGGACAATTTTTATGCCGTAACGAACAAGGTCTGTTCTAACCGAATTCATATTATCTCCTGTTTGGATTGACTATTAATTTTTATCGCCTTTGGCAATCATATCAGCTTTCCATCATACGGTTCTCTTGGACAGATCGTTCTACTCCCATACTTCCAATTTATGAATTTACTATTCGACGTTGGGCGTTCCCGTCAGCTGACGGATTGGATGTTCGAGATTTGCTTCTCTGCTCCTCTTCTGTCGTCCGTCTTCTGGCGTCTGGCATCTGGTGTCCGTCCCCCCACTACTTCCTCCGGCACATGTCCCAGGTCCGGCGCCGTCCACTCGGCGCCAGCCGACCTTAGCGCCGCAGAACTGAAACTGGAAGTGATGCCCAAGGCGCGCATGCCGGCGGCTTTCGCGGCCTGAATGCCGTTAGGCGCGTCCTCGATCACCAGCACCGCATCCGGCGGCATCTGCGCTTTGCGCGCCGCCATCAAAAAAATATCCGGCGAGGGCTTTTTGCGCCGGACTTCGTCGCCGCTCACCAAGGCATCAAACACATCCGGGGGCAATCCCATTTCCAGCAAATTGCCGTCCATTTTAACGCGATCGGCGCTCGTGGCAATGGCCAATTTCAGTCCGCGCCGCCGGCAAGCGGCCACAAATTCGCCAACGCCTGGCAAGGCATGCATGCGACCGCGGATTATATTCAGATAGATAGCATACGTGCGATCCTTGTCGGCGGGCATATTGAGCCTAACGCCATATTTTTCAGCCACGCCGCCTAGAAAGCGGTCTTCCCCGGTGCCGATAAACAGCCGAAAATCCTCTGGCTTGACGGTCAACCCGTGTCTTTCGGCAAACATCCGGCAAGCCGCCTCGGCAATGAACGGCTCCGAATCGCAGAGCACGCCATCCATGTCGAAAATAATGCCTTGGATTGAGGATTTCATGGCTTTCCTGCTTTGCATCCGATTATTCTATTTTGGGCACTGCAAAAACCACATTGCTATTCCTGCCGGCGATCGCAATAAAAATCGGCAGCGGCGCAATTGCTTTAAATAGTAGCATACTTAGCTGCCGGCTGTCATCATGGATACAGGCCACATATACATGCCCATCCGGACAAACAGTGCTGCGTCATCCACGCTGAAACCAGCGGCGGCGCAGTCCCGATACCCGCCCGCGGCGTGATCGGGACACCCTCCAATGTCACGAAAGAATTGGCATTTATGGAGGGGCAGCCTGCCCGCCATAGTCCGGCAGTTGCCGGACGAAGGAGAGAGCTCCCGCGAGACCGTTCTTGACGCAGCCTTGTCCGGACAAAAAAGCATCTTGCAAAAAACTTGATCGCCGGACGTATTTATAATAGGATGCCACCCGGCAATCAGAGGCTCACTTAACCAACCTGAAGCTTCTCACCTAATTAGCACCTTATCAAATTTTGCATTATGTTAACAAAGCGCATTATTCCATGCCTGGATGTCCTGGGCGGCAAGGTCACCAAAGGGGTCCGGTTCCAGAACAACGTGGTGCTGGGCGACCCCGTGGATATGGCGGCGGCCTACAGCGCGGATGGCTGCGACGAATTGGTGTTTTACGACATCACAGCCTCCGCCGAGCGCCGGCCCATTGATATCCGAATGGTCGCCGCCGTGGCCCGCGCTATCCATATCCCGTTCGCCGTCGGCGGCGGGATTGCCAGTCTCGATGAAATAGCGCGTGTGCTTCAGGCCGGCGCGGAAAAAATATCGCTTAACTCCCAGGCCGTCCAAAATCCGGCCCTTATTGCCGAGGGGGCTAAAGCTTTCGGCTCGCAATGCATCGTATTGGGCATGGACCCGGTCAAGACCCCCGGAGACAAGCGTTTCCCCTGCGGCTATGAAATCACCATCCGCGGGTTCCGGGAACGGACGGGGCTGGACGCCCTCGAATGGGCGCGACGCGCGGAGAATCTGGGCGCCGGCGAAATTGTCGTCAACTCGGTGGACGCGGACGGCACCCGGCAGGGCTATGAATTGAACCTGACGCGGCTCATTGCCACCCAGGTACGCATCCCGGTCGTCGCCTCCGGCGGAGCCGGAACCCCCGGCCATCTGGCGGCGGTATTCACGGACGGGTGCGCGGATGCCGCCATTATTGCCGGTATGATTCATACGGGCGACTACACGATCCGGCAGATCAAGGAGGCGCTTTTGGCCGAAAATATTCCGGTCAGAATGAAGTGGTCGAACGACAAACGCCGAACACTGAACCCAGAACACATGCCTAATCACAAGGAACCCTATGCCTGAAGCACACAAAAATGCCACGCCGGGAGAGAGCATCGAAGCCCAGGAGGAATGGCTGTTGGCAAATTTCCAGGACCCGGCCATACCCGTTCAATCGTTTGTCACCGTCTTGAATCACCTGCACGCCGCCGGGCATGCGGACCGGGCGGAAAGCGGCGCCGACCTGCTGTATGAAGCGCTTGTCGCCCGGCGCGACGAAGCCGCTCTTCTGGCTCTGCTGGACCTGCAGGCCGCGTGGCACGCCGAAGACAAGCACTTTGCCGCCACCTGCGCCAAACACCTCATTGCGTTTTTTAAAAACGACAACGCAACGCTGGCGCTGATCCCCCATGCCGGCTTCAACAAAAACCTGCCGGCCGCGGAATGCCTGCGCCGCTTTTGTCTCTTGCGCCGGTTGCGCCCGAAGGCGCTCTGCTACGAAAAGACCTGGGGATTCGGCGCCGTGGCGGAACTGGATGCTTACGCCCATCAGGTCGTGATCAACTTCGAAAATAAAAAAGCCCATCGCATGTCCCTGGCCTACGCCGCGGAAACGCTGGACCTGCTGAGTGAAGATCACATCCTGGCACGCCGGCATCGGGACGGCAAAGCGTTTGCCGAATGGCTGGAGAAGGAGCCGGGCGAGGTTGTCATCTGCGCGTTGCGCAGTTTCGGGCCGATGAGCGCCGTGCGGCTCCAGGAGCTGATGATCGACCTCCTGATGAGCGCCGACGCCTGGAAAAAATTCTGGGACGCCGCCCGCAAGCAGCTCAAGCGCAACCCGCTCGTGGAATTTCCATCTAAGCGCACCGAGCCGTTGCGCCTGCTGGAAAAGGAAAAGCGCTATGACGCCGCCTGGCTGCAAACCCTCCGCGAGGAACGCGATTTCAATCAGATTATATCCCTGGTTGAAGAAATGCAGGCGGCACTCCCCGCCGAAGCCCTCAACGAAACCCTGCGCGACACCGTGGAAGACCGGCTGGCTTTTGTCATTATCGGCGCAACCAAGCTCCACTGGGGCCAGGCGGCGCAGGCCATCATGCTGGGCCGCGACTTGGGCATCGCCTGGCGCCGCCCGGATATCAGCGCTCACGCATCCCAATTCCTGCAGGCCACGGTATTCCTCGATACCCTGCGCGATTTGCCGGCCCGCCGCTTGCGGCCGTTCTTTACGTTCGTGCACGAAATCGGTGGCGAGGACGCACTGCATTTATTTTTTAAAGTCATGCCGGAAACGGCGTCCTCGGCCCTGGGGGAATTGATCGAATACCTGCAGGCCGCCGGCCAGATGCCGCGCGTCCTTGAAGCCATGCGCACCCTGATCGGCGCCGACCGGGCCAGTTGTGAAATTGTTTATTGGCTGTGCCGGCGCACGGAACTGGCCAAGGCCAAAGGCATCAGCACGGCGGGCAACCTGGCCATAGAAGCGCTGGCCGTGCTGGAAGCGCGCGACGCAGCCGGTGAGCGGCTGAAAGCCAAGCATCAACTGCGTGCCCTCTTTGAACAGCCGAAGTGGCTGCAGACGGCCCTTGACTCCATGGACGCCGAGCAACGCACCGATTTCATGCGCCGCATGAAGAATTCAACCGCCTGGGCCGTTGTTGACCTGAGAGCGATATTGGCGCGCATCCTGAAATTGTATCCCGATTTAAGCGTGGTCCTGCAGGAAGAGGCTGCCGCCACCCCTCCGCCCGCCACGCGCTTCACCTCCCTGCGCAGTTATCGCGAACGCCAGGCGCTGTTGACCAAAATCACCACCCAGGATATTCCCAAGAACAGCCATGACATCGCCCTGGCCCGCAGTTTCGGCGACTTGCGCGAAAATTTTGAATACAAGTCGGCCAAGGAAACGCAGGGAATCCTCATGCGGCGCCAATCCGAGCTGGAAATCCAGTTGGCCGCCGTCAGGAGCACGGACTTCGAGCAGTTCCCCTCCACGCTGGCCGGCCCGGGAACCCGCGTGACCCTGCGCTATGCAGATGAACAAATGAAGACTTACTATATCCTGGGCGAATGGGACAGCGACGAGGCGCGCGGCATTCTTTCATCGCAATGCAAAGTCGGGAAGGCCATCACGGGCCACCGGCCCGGCGACACCGTTACCATTCCAACCGAAACGGGAAACACCGACTGCACGCTGGTGGATGTGGGCGGCCTGCCGCCCGACATCAAAGCCTGGATCCGCGGCGAAGCATAAAGGGAACGACTCACCACGGACCTGCCCGCAGTGCTTCCCCCAGCGATGCAGGCGGGTTACACGAATAGCACGGATGAAGACTATTAATTGTCATTCCCGCGAAAGCGGGAATCCAGAAAATTCGAGACTGGATTCCCATTTTTATGGGAATGACAGAAATCAGTGTCATCCGTGATATCCGTGGTTCCGCCTGTGCGGATCCGCCGGAACGGGAAAAAAATCCGTATAATTACAGACGTGCGCGCACGTGCTGAACGGCCGCCGCCACCTCGGCCTGGACGCTTGGCTCTTGCGGCAGGGCTTCCGCCGCCTGTTCCAGCAGGCGGCGCTGGGCAAGCCTTTGGTAAGAGGGGCGGAAATTGAGGTCATAAATCCACGAAACCTGGGTGATGAAAAAATCGGCCAGGGATCGGATGTTGGCATACGCAACCGGACGGCGCGCACGGATATCGGCCAGGACCTGCGGATTAACGCCCCCCTCCAAGTCAATGCCCAGGATCAATTCCGGATGACGCCGGAACTCATCATTTTTCCAGGCCTGGTAGAGAGTCTGCATAATATCCAGCTTATCCACGTCGCGGATCATGAGCACAAAGCGACGCACATCGGCGTCCATGGCATCCGGCACCGTCCGGCGATTATGGCAGCCAATCCCCGCCAGGATTATTTTCCGATCCGCCGGTTCGCAAATCACCAGCACCCCGGCGCTGTCCAGAATCTGCAAGCCGGTCTGGCCGTGATTGACGGACCGGTCGTCGCGCAGGGTCCGGTATCGGGCATACTGGGGAAACCGACCGATGTCGTGCAGCCATCCCAGAATACGCGCGGTATGGATGGCTTCTTCCGCCAGGCCCAAGTCGCGGGCAATGCCGGTCATGTCCTCCGCCACGCGCCGGGAATGTTCCAGCTTGATCCGTAGGACTTCCGATTCGGCGTCCCCGTTGATAAAGGGACGGACGTAATTCAAAAACCATTGTTCCAGATGAATGGCGACGTCAGGGCGCATATGGCGGAGAAGATTATCAAGCGGCGCTGTAAACGCAAGCTTGGCAAAAGAACCTATCCCACCGTTCTTAAAATACTTACAAGGCGGGTGCCCCGGATAGGGGTCTCGTCTTCAGTGGCTGTTGAAAAACGACCGATATTGCAGTCCTATTTTAACACAGCGCCGGATTTCCGATAAAAGTGGCGGTCCGCCACAGCGCTTTCCCGTTTTGTATGGTTAGCCAAAAAGCACGGATCATGCGTGCAAGAGAATTAGAAGCCCACTGGATCCAATATATAGCAAAAAATGGGCGTTTGACCTCCAAGTGCGTGGACTATCCACTTGATATTCTGCACCGTCGCGGTTACCAGGCATTGCTCCATCAAGTTCGTGTATCCTCTGCGCCGGGCACGGCGTAGCCCCATGAATTCCTTGGCTTCGCCAAACAACATTTCCACTTTCTTCCGGCAACGTTGGCTTATCCGATAGCCGTCCGTGCTTCTTAACTCGGCGGCATAATCCAGAAAATCTTTATCCAGATGTCGATGAACAACTCGTCTTTGGTTACCTTTCATTCGCTCCCTCCTGAAAAAAGGATAGCGATTTCACCGGTCCCACAAAAAATTATTCAGGGGTTTTCAACAGCCACTGAAGACGTGCCCCCTATCGCCTGCCCCTATCGCCTTTCGACAGAGCCGCCGCTTCGCTGGAACCGTACATATTCAATGAATACATTTTGCCCGCGCCCTGTTTGGTCGACCTGGGATCATAAACGTCCTTTTTCAGACGGCTGAATTTAGCGCGCCACGCGCTCTTTAGAATTCTTATGTGTTCGGCATCCCCCGTAATCCGCCCGCTGTAAACCATTGTCTTGATGGTCACGCCGATCTGTTTGATCATTTGCGAACCGGGACAGGAGGTATATCGCCAGTCTTTTTCCCGCTCGTCCCATGTGTCGTTGATCAGGAAGTCAATATAGCGTTTCAACGAATCGGGAATGCGTCGGTCGCCTGTCATCTGGTAATAACGGCACAGACCGTTCATGCGTATGCATCCGATGAAACCGGCTTCGCCAACATGTTTTTTTGTCCGGCATGCGCAATGGCCGATGCTCAGATCGTAGAGCCATCCTCCACAATGCGAGTCCTGCTCGGCCAGCGCATCTTCGGCCAGGGTCTTCATTGCCCGCAAAAACACGCGGGAAGGCGCAATTTCATAGGCCGCAGCCAATGCCAGCATGGTCCAGCCGTTGACCCGCCCGCAATGGTTGCTGCCTGCAAATCCCTTGAACTTGCGGTCAAGCACAAGTTTAGCGAGATTGTCCCCGACGGCCATGACTGTCTCCCTAATCCACGGATCGCCAGTCAACAGATACAGCTTGGCCATGCCCTGGGTGAATACGTGTCCGAGATTGTATGGATCCAGGCATAGGTAGGGTCTCTTGACACCGGGCCGGACTGCCGCGGCGACAAACAATCTTCTGACACGCTCCACACTGTAAAACCCGCCCACATGGCCGACGCAATGTTCATGCATCATACCGGGACGCACCGGGTAGTTGTGACCGCGGAAATTGCTTTCAAAGTAGTTTTTCAGGTCGTCGTTGACAAAGTGGATTGTGTCAACCTCGCTGGTATGCCGGCCAACGGCATTGCCGGCGTAAAAATACTTCGGATTACCGGTGCGTACAAACTGCGTAAGGATGACGTTGCTGGTGTCGTATTCATTGTTGCCCCAGTTGATGTTTCGTTCGCCGAACCAGTCGCCCCAGTTCATTGCGCCGTAATCCCGTTGTTTTTCGACGGATGCAATGTATCCGTCAAACAGATTGTCGGCCCATTTATCGTATTTCCGCATTCCGGCACCGCCGGCCGGCGCTACTTCTCCCCATAAACCGGTAGCCAGAGCCTGCCCAGGATCGACGACGGGGGCCAACGGTGCGTTGATTGCCTTGGCCAGCTCTTTCCCGTTGCCGTCAAGGTCGATCCATATTTCCCATTGGCGGGTTTGGCCGGTGCGAAGGCGATAACAGCATTTCTCAAAGAGATACTGATACTTATGCCATGGCTCCATGTGTTTGAATCGGCCGACTTTAAACCGCGGGAACAACCCGATTGCCACGCCTTGCCGGCTGATTTCAACATCTTTGGGCCACTGCTGCCATAATTCCCGCATTGCAACAGCGATCCTGCCGGCGCCGTCATCAAACTCTGCCCAGCCGGGCGCGCGTTTGCCGCAGCCGGTTGCGCCTTCTATGCGGTATTGCCGGTCGTCAATCTGGAAAAGACGGACTTTAGTCGCATCGGCAACCTTCCCCTGCCAGCCGGGTTTGCCGCCGATGGCGCCCGTAATGACGCTGCTTCGCGGGCGGATGCTTATCTTAAGATCACGAATCCTCTGCAAAATGCCGGTTCGGGAGTCAATCATTATCATCGGCTCAATACGCGCTTGATTCAATCCGGCAAACAGCGTGGCACGAAGGCGGAAACCGAAAACGCGTTCTGCCCCGGCATAAAATGCCCCTTCCAGCACCATTGCCGAACGTATTGGCCCGGAGACTTCGATTTTTTTAGATTCAACCACTGCCTGGCAACGACGGCCGCGATGGTTGGTCAACAACAAGTCAATATCAATCCGCCCAGACATGGATAGCAGGGCGTGTTCAGCGGGTTGAGTGACAACCATCCCCGTCCGCAGCAGCGGCATCGGCCCGCGGTGTGCGGTAACAGGATTCAACGGCCTTACAGGTTTGGCGTTCTTTGACCAGGAAAGCACAAGGTCCTGCGGCTTGCTGGCCTGGAAATCAAGCAAAACCCATTGAGCGCTGCCGTCATTCCATCGCCGTATCACCGAATTTTGCAATGGAATGGCGTTGCCCTGGCTGTCGTTCATGAGAAAAACCGAGCCGCGCGGGGCGACACCACAATTGACCGGCACTCCGATGGTCGCCGGACGATTCATTTTCAACCTGGCAACGTCCTTGACGTGTAAATTCAAATACTTCATGATAATTTTTTCTGTCATGCGTATCGTATTATTGCCACGGCTATGTCATTCTCAAGACAGCGATGAAGCGCCGCGGATAAGTCATCACAGGGGTCACGTCTCACATTCAATATTTGATACGGACTATGCACAGGACAACTCACAGTATTTTATCGCGTTCAGAAACATCAGGATCAACCTTTAACATTGATATTTCATCATTCTTATCCAAAACAAGAATTTCAGAACATATAAAAGCGTTGATAACACAGCACCATCTTCAAGTTGCTGATTTACGAGACCTCATCCTCTCCCTCAAGAGAGGACCGAGGTGAGGGGGCACATTTGATAGCATTTCCCTCACCCTAACCCTTTCCCCAGGGAGAGGGAATATTATTTTGGACACCAATGATATTTAATGTTTCCCAAGAAAGCTTTTATCCCATTCGAGGGCAGGCAACAGAAGAATGGTTTTTATAATAGATATTAGAAATTAATTCGTCAACTTCGCTGCCGCCAAAAGAAGGATTGTGTTTTGAGGCCGGCCATATTATCGTTCCTGCCTTACGAAAGGATAATACATGATACGCATGGAGGAAATCTGGAAGCAGTTCACCGGGCGGGAAGCGTCGTCACTGGTTCAGTTCATCAAATACGCGATTTGCGGCGCCGGCGCGGTAACAGTGCATATCATCGTTTTTTTCATGCTCTCCTGGTTGATCATCCCCGCGCTCAATGACGAAGACATTCTCGTAAAACTATTCCACCTTTCCAGCACACCGATCAGCGATGCCATCCGCGCGCGCAACGCCATGATCAATAACGCGCTGGCGTTCATCTTTTCCAACCTGACGGCCTACCTGTTAAATATCTTCTGGGTCTTCGAATCCGGCCGGCGCTATCCCCCGGTGGACTTTTTCCTGAACAAACTGGGGCTCATCCAGCGCGCGATGCTCCGCGCCTGCGCCCACCGCACGGTGGAAGTGGCCCTGTTTTACGCCGTCTCGGGCATTGCCATCGCGATCGGCACCGTCCTGATGGGCCTGATGATCAACCAGTGGCATTTCACCACCACGGTGGCCTTCGGCGCGGAGTGCGTCGTCGCGGCCCTGATCAATTTTGCCCTGCGAAAGTTCATGATCTTCAAGGGCTGATTTAAGAATCAACAATCCGCACCACGGAGGCACGGAGACAGGAAAAAGAGGAGTTTTTGCGCTCGGGGCGATTTCAAGCAATATCTGCTCCGTGTCTACATGCCTGCTCCGTGGTGGATCCAGCCGATCTTAACTCGTCGGCCCCAAACGCGTCCGCAGGATCGAGAGCGCCACCGCTCTGGCCGGATTGGCGATCTCCAGATGGTACTGCATAAAGAACCCCATGATCCGCTCCAGTTCCCTGATCTGCCGGGGCGTGCACGTGGCGCTTTGCGCCGAACGCCAGGATCGCGAAGCCTGCCAGAACCTGAGGATCCCCAGGATGTCCGGCGTGATCGGCATCCCGGCATTGAGGCTGGTCGGGACCATGGGCGCACACGCCTTGCAAAGGATGCCGCCGCGCGCGCAGGAAAATACAGATTCGCGCTCCTGCCCGCGGCGGGCGGCGCGCGCGCCCGGCTCCGCCACAAAGTCATTATCCTCCTGCAGCGGGCGGTGACAGCGCAAACATTCCTTAAGTTGCGGAGCAAGGCCCATGGCCTTCATCAGCT
This sequence comes from Kiritimatiellia bacterium, assembly GCA_028718125.1. Classification (GTDB taxonomy): domain Bacteria; phylum Verrucomicrobiota; class Kiritimatiellia; order JAAZAB01; family JAAZAB01; genus VSJD01. The sequence goes on along the minus strand of JAQUMN010000006.1, from coordinate 59,405 downwards.
TTAATTCAAACCAGAACAGGCCAAGCTCCAGGGCCGATTGATCGGCAAAATAATCGAGGGCCATGTCCAGCACGCGGAATAGTTCCGGGTGCGGAGCGTTCAGCGGCGAAATCTGCGCAGCCAGTTCGGCAAAGTAGGAGGCGCACGCCGTCGCCCGCCAGCGCGATCGCAAGAGCGTCCGCGTCTTCAACGGCGAGCATTCCTTGACGATGTGCAGCCCCCGGAACAGGCGCAGATAAACCAGTAGTTCGCAGGTGTAAAACAGGTCCACCTGGCCCACGAACGGGCTGCGGCGGCGGTGAGCCCCCTTGATAATCGTGGCGATCTTGCCGTGGTCGCTGGTCAACCACAGAACCACGCGCGACGTTTCCGAGAAGGGAATCATCCGCAAGACAATGGCCTGGGTTTTAACGATCATGGCTTCTAATTACTCACCACTGATTACACGGATGGCACGGATAACAGAAAGCGATGTCACAATTAAACAGTCCGCTTTTTCTTTGCCAATGATCCGCAGAACAAGTAGTTGGATTGATATCAGTGTCATCCGTGATATCCGTGGTTAAAACGTCTTTCGCTGAGCAGCTATTTATTTCATCGCCCAGAGGCCTTGCATGAGCCCTTTCCGCCGGGCGCGCCGGATCCAAAGCAATTCCCGCCGGCGCATGCGGCGCCGTTCCAGGACCGTGCTGTCGTTGGCCCCGGTCAAATGGTCGCACCCGTGCGCCAGGTAGAGGGCCAATTCATCGCCCGCGCCGCCCCGGCGTGCGCCTTCTTCCATTGCCCGCTCCACATTGAGGTGAATCTCTCCGCTTACCCCTCCACCCCCGCCGGGGATGGGCGCAAGCGTGAACGTGATGACATCCGTTGCGCGCGCATGATCGAGAAAAGTCATGTTGACCGGCATTATCCCGGCGTCATCGGTAAGCACCACGGACACCTCGGCCCACGGGCATTCCAACTTCAGACGCTCGGCCTGTTCCAGGAAAAAACGCGCCAGTGTCGCAAGCTTAAGAACGTTCGGCCGGCGTCTCTTCTGCCGATTGTGGAGGGATATTTTCATTACGGGGATAGGCTACACGCCCGTGCAGGATGTTGCTCAAGGTTAAAATCAGCACGCGCCGGATGGCATTGATTTCCGCCAGCGTCAGGTCGCACTCATCCAGCTGTCCGTCCTTAAGCTTGGAATCAATTACGTCGCGCACCAGGTCTTCAATATTGCCGGGCGTAATTTTTTCCAGCGCGCGCGAGGATGCCTCGATGGCGTCCGCCAAGCTCAATACGGCAATTTCGCGGGACTGCGGCTTGGGGCCGGGGTAGCGGAAATCCTCTTCCTTCACGCCGGCCGCGGCGGCATTCTGAGGGGCTTCATCGCGCTGAATGTTGGCTTTATGGTAAAAATAAAAAACCAGTCCCGACCCGTGGTGCTGTTGAATGGCCTCGACCACCGCGCGGGGCAACTTGTGGCGCAGGGCCAGATTGACACCCTCCTTGACATGGGAAATGATGACCAGCGTGCTCATGCTGGGCGATATGTCATCATGCGGGTTCGGACCATATTGAATGTTTTCGGAAAAGAAGTCGGGCTTGACCAGTTTGCCGATATCGTGGAAATAGGCGCAGATTCCGGCGCGCAGGGCATTGCCGCCGATGGCCGCCACGGCGGCCTGCGTCAGGTTTGCCACCATCAGGCTGTGGTGATAGGTGCCCGGCGCCTCAATCGCGAGGCGCTTCAAAAGGGGATGCTCGAGGTCTAAGAGTTCCAGAAGCGAAATATCCGTGGAAATTCCGAAGATGATCTCCAGAAGCGGAAGCAACAACATGGCCACCAGGGCCGAGAGCACGCCGCTGGCCAGACTCGCCAGACATTGTTGCCACACAAGTTGATCGCCCGGCACCCCGATGGCGGCAAACCCGAACGAGCAGGCAGCGCCCGCCAGCCCGCCCCACAGGCCGATCCGGAACAACTTCGCACGCGTCCTGACCACCCTGGAAAAGCGGACCACGATGGCGGTCACAATCAGACCCGACACAAAAACGCTGATCTGGTAGTCAGCCTGCACAGTCGCGGCAAAACTCACCCAGAATCCCACCACCATGGCGGCCGGAGGACTGATCAGGATGGACATCAGCAAAGGCGCCAGCGCCAACGGCAAAAGGCCATCAACCAACGGTGACAACCATAACAAATGATTGAACGCCAACCACAACAGCCATTTGGCCGGCACCAGGCTCAGGAGCGAAACCAGCAGAAACAAGAGAATCATCGAATTATGCGAAATGGGCCGCGACTTGGCCTGGGCTTTGCCGGAGGCCCCAGGCTCCGCAAGAGTGCCTAGCCCGGATGCGCCGCCGGGGCAAACGAACCGGAACAGGATCGCGGTAATCAAGAGTCCGATTAATAGCAGCATGCCGTCACCGACCAGTTTGCGTACCCGGCTCGAGAATGGCACCCGGTCCTTGATCTGGGAGCGATAGGACCGGATTTTGGCGGCCGTTTCCGCATCCACTTTCTGGCCGCGCTCAACAAGCACGGTACCGGCGGACACCAACACCAGGTTTGGCCGCATCTGGCCCTTGGAATCTAAACGGATCGCCGTGGCACGAGCGGGGTGCAGATCAAGGTGATGAAAATCCATTGAGGCGATGACCGTTACGGGTGACATGCTGCCGGGCACAAGCCGGATCAGCCCGGTGCTGCTCCCGCCCTCCTGGATGGTCGGCACCATCTGCAGGAGAAACGCCGCAAGCCATACCAACAGCCAGTATACCAGGCCCATGGACGGCTTATTGACAAAGGCATGCACGCCTTTTTCAGGCACCTGGCTGGCTGGGCGCAGGCGCTTTTTGGTGTGCTTAAGGAACAGTCTGGATAACTCGAAGATCATGAGGCAAGGTAGCGTTTAATGGACGCCGACAGCGTGCTATAGACGTGATCCCGGCGCTTCGGATCACGATCGAGGGTTGTGATCCGGAATCCGGGGTATGAAGATGCAAAATCAGTGGCCGGCACCACGCAAATGCCCGTGGCCGCCAGGAGATAATAGGCAAACCGTTTGTCCGGCGCCAGGTTCGGCTTGGCAACGGCCTTGCGAATGAAGGCGCGCACGGCAGGACAGGCAATGGGCAGGGTTTGCCGGGCGTTAAGCGCCTTGGGATCGAACAAGACCATCATATAAAAGGCTCCCTGAATCGGAATAACCAGCAATCCCGGAGTTCGGCTCAGAATACCGGCAATGGCATTGCCGTTGAGCTCCAGTTCCTTCGTGTAACGCGCAATCCACCGGTTGAACTGCGGATGATCATAGATCAGCGGCAGGGCCATCTGGGGCAAGGTCGTGGAACACACTTCCATCATCAGCGTCTTTTTGATGCTTTCGAAGAAACTGGCAAAATCAGCGTCAAGATCGGTGTTATGGAATTCCATCCAGCCGCAGCGTGATCCCGGCCAAGGCACATCTTTCGAGATCCCGCGCATGACGACCAGAGGAACACGCCGGCCGACCAGTTCGGTCATGTGGACATAGCGGCAGTTGTTATAGACCATCCGGAAATATACCTCGTCGCTGATAAGCATGAGCTTGTAGCGCTCCGCCAGGCGGATAATCGCTTCGAGCGTCGGGGCGTCATACACGGCGCCGGTGGGATTATTGGGATTAATCACCAGAATGCCCGCGATCTGCGGGTAACGACGGATCTGACGCTCAAGGTGCGCCAGGTCCGGATACCAGCCTTTTTCGGGATCGAGCCGATAAGCGATAGAGGCGGCACCGGCAGCGAAACATTCGGAAGAATAGTGCGCGGGATAGCCGGGCGACGGCTGAATGATCCGCGCCCCCGGCTTAAGCGTCCGGTAAAAAATGCTGATGGCGCTGCCGAGCCCATTCGTAAACACAACATGATCGCCATCCAGGCGGCTGCCGGGCGAATATCGCCGGGAATAATCAGCCACCCAGCGTCGGGTTTCGATCCGCCCGTAAGAATGGGTATAGCCGAACGCCTTGTTGTTACGGGCGAGGGCTAGATCGGCCACGATGCGTTTGACAAAATCGGGCGCATCCCAGCCCTTGGCCACGGGATCGCCGATATTCTCGCCGATAAAGGTAAAGTCCGGATCAAGCGCCCCTACCCGCGCGCCCAATTGAACCATCTCGCGAATTCCGTAAGTCAGACGATCGGTATCGGCATTAAAAAGAGTTCTGCGCATTGTTCTCCCTGTATTGCATTACGCGGCTTGCGCCGCAACTGTTTGTTATATACGCCTGGCGAGTTCGCCCCCGCCCACCACATTTTTTTAAACCAGCGGCCATCGTTCATCGAAAGGCAGACTGTAGGTGTTTCCAAAGCTCCAAGAGCGGCTGGGGAATGACTTTGACCTCGGCCAGGACGGGCATGAAATTCGTGTCCCCCTCCCAGCGCGGCACAATGTGCAGGTGAATATGGTCTTTCAGACCCGCGCCCGCCACCACACCCTGATTAATCCCCAGATTAAATCCTTGCGCATGCATAACCTTCCTTAGCCGCTCACAGGTCATGGCCGCCATGGCCATCATGTCCGCCTGCTCCTCCGGCCGCAGTCCTTCCACACTGTCCACGTGCCGGTATGGCGCCACCATTACATGGCCGTTGTTATACGGGTACCGGTTCAGGATGACTGCGCACGCGCTGCTCCGCTTAATGATCAGGTTCTCGCTGTCGTTCTCGGATTGAAAAGCGTCACATAGGAAACACCCCGCCTGGCGGCAATTCAAAATATACTCCATGCGCCACGGCGCCCATAAACGTTTCATATTCGTTCATCCTTGCTTGCCTGAGGCCTGTGATTTTGAAATACTGCTAATTAACAGAGATGGGATGTATGTATAGCATGGGTTACCCGCACCTGCAAGGAAGAATGGGCAGCCCTGAAGCATGGTTGATGGTTTAACATTGACCATTATCCATTTTCCATTAACAATAAATTTAGATATGCCCAAACAGGAACAAGTGAAGCCGGTACATGTCTGCCTGATCGTCGGCGAAGACGAATTCAGCGTCGCGGCGGCCGCCCGGGAACGGATTGACCGCTTCGTCCCGCCAGCCGACCAGACCCTGGGGCTGGAAATCATTGACGGCCAGGCGGATATTATTGCCCAGGCGCTCGCCTGCCTGCGCCAATGCCTGGAGGCCATCCGGACGGTCGGCTTCCTCGGCGGACGTAAGGTCGTCTGGCTGCGCGGGGTTGACTTCCTGAGCGATCTGGTCATCGGAAGAAACAATGAGATCCAGGAAACCTTGCAGACCCTGGCCGGCGCCATTTCCGGCGGCATTCCCAAGGGGCACTTGCTGATTATCACGGCCCTGAAAGTGGATGCACGCACCTTGTTTTATAAAGCTTGCTCCAGTAACGGCGAAATAATCGAATTCAACCTCGCCGAAAAACCATGGCAGCGTGACAGTGGCGCATTGGCCTTTGCCATGCATGCGTTCAAGGATGCCGGCCTGCAGATTGACGCTGAATTGATCGAGACCTTCACGCAAAAAGTCGGGACCGACACGCGGCAGATCATGCAGGAAATCACCAAGCTGGCGACCTATCTGGGCGACCGCCGCGAGGTCAGGGCCGGGGATATTGAGGAGGTGACCTCGTCCTCGCGCGAGCTGTTTGCTTGGGACCTGGAAGATGCCGTGGGCAAGCGGGACCTGCGCCGCTCCCTGGCGGTGCTGCGCCAGTTATTGTTCCAGCGCGAAGAACCCATTCGAATGATCTCCGGCCTGGAAACGCGTTTCCGCCACTTGCTGATTCTACGGGAAGCGCTGGATAATCGCTGGATCGCGGCCCAGCCGATGGGCCATGATAATTTCAAATTGACTTTTGCCCATCTGCCGGAATCGCTGGCAGACCAATTTAAGCAGGCCCTGGCTTCAGATAAGGGAACCCCCCTGCATCCGTTTGTGGCCGGCAAACTGGCCGGGCAGGCGGCAAGGTTCACCCGCCCGGAAATCGATCAGCGCCGGGCATGGCTCCTGGCCTCCCGCCGCCAACTGGTTTCCAGCGCCATACCGGGGTCCCTGATCCTCGAATACCTGGTTTTGAAACTGTGCCGTTCACGCAACCATAAACAAAATGGAACAACTACTCATTACTGATTACACGGATCACACGGATAACAGGGAGAGATTGATAATGATACAGTTTGATCGTTGGATGGATTTAAGTATCATCCGATATCCATTAGCATCCCACAGGATGCTTTGGCTGAGGGCTGTGGGCTGTTGACCGTGGGAAAATCCTAATAAAAAGCGAGGATTATGCATTACCGCATCAAAATCTCGGTTCCGGCTTTTCCCTTATGTGTTTATGGTGTTCCGACCTACAGCCTTCGGCCTACAGTCTACAGCCCTCGGCGACCCTATGGGACGCCAGTATCCGATATGCGTGGTTAAATGTCTTTGGATATGCAAACTAACCATAAACAAACCCGAAAGGAATGATCGCATGAAAATAGAATTGAGGAAAAACTGTGCCTGCGCCCTGCTCGTCCCCACCAGCATGGGCGTGCGTATCACCCCGGCCGGCGGCCAGCCGGTGCACTGCAGCGGAACATTTTTAATGCAGGCCACCAGCGCGGAAACCAATGTGGCCAGCGTCGCGGCTTATCTCGGCCTGCCGGTCAAAGTCCTGACAACCTTTGTCAAGGACAGCCCTATTGCCCGTTTTATCAAGGACAACCTCGCCGGCCGGCATATGACTTATGAAGGCAAGGAAGTAGCGCAGGGCGGGCCGTGGGGTTATCGCCACCAGTTCAATATTGCCGACAGCGGCTATGGTTCGCGCGGTCCGCGGGTGCATAATGATCGCGCAGGCGAAGTGGGCCGGACCCTGAACGTGAAGGATTTTGACCTGGAGCGGATTTTCGCCAAGGAAGGGGTGCAAATCGTGCATTTATCGGGCCTGATCGCGGCGCTGTCGCCCGAGACGGGGATCTTCTGCCTTGAACTCGCCCGGGCCGCGAAAAAGCACGACGCCCGGATTTCCTTCGATCTTAATTATCGCGCATCTTTCTGGAAGGATCGCGAAGCCGAGTTGCACCGGATTTTCGCGGAGATCGCGGGCGTGGCCGACATCCTGGTCGGGAACGAGGAAGATTTTCAGCTTTGCCTGGGCATCGAAGGGCCGGAAGCCGGCGGCAAGGATATTGCCGCCAAAATCGACAGCTTCAAGGGCATGATCGAACGGGTGAAGAAAGCTTATCCGCATGCTTCCGCCTTTGCCACCACTTTGCGCGAGGTCGTCAGCACCAACCGCCACCTTTGGGGCGCCATCATGGCCGAGGGGGCCAACTGGCATGTCGTGGAACCCCGTGAAATAACGGTGCTCGACCGGATCGGGGGCGGCGACGGCTTTGTCGGCGGCATGCTCTATGCGATTTTAAAAGGCTGGCCTCCCGAGAAATGGATTCAATTCGGCTGGGCCAGCGGCGCATTGGCCACGACGCTCATGACCGATTACGGCCAACCCGCGGACGAAGAACAGGTTTGGAGCATCTGGAAAGGCAACGCGCGCGTAAGGCGTTGACCCGGATATTTCACGGTTTAAGTTTGCATGTGAAATACCCGCTTTGGCCGCGCCATGATGCGGCCAAAGTTTCGGCGCGGCGCAAGCGCGACTTGCTCAAGCTTAGCCAGTCCGCCGGAGTCAGCGAGTATAAAAACTGTATTCAGGAGACACAAAGATGCCGGAAAAAAAGATCCCTGTAGCCATTCAACTTTATTCGCTCCGCGACGTGACCCCAAAGGACGTTCCCGGAACACTGCACAAGGTAGCCGCCATGGGGTATGAAGGCGTGGAGTTCGCCGGATTCTACAACCTCGACGGAACCGCCTTGCGAAAGTTGCTCGCCGATTGCGGGCTGCATTGTGCGGGCGCACACTGCGGATTGGACGCTCTGGAAGGCGCCGCCTTCGAGCAAACCGTGGCGATGAACAGGCTCCTCGGCAACGATCGCCTGATTGTTCCCAGCGCCGATCTCAAGGACCTTTCCCGGACCATCGACCGCTTGAACGCCGCGCATGTGCGCGCCAAGGCGCGCGGGATGCGCGTCGGCTTCCATAATCACTTGCACGAGTTCGACCTTGAGAACGGCGCAACCAAGTTCGACCGCATTTTCTCCGAGACGCCGGGAGACTTGCTTGTGCAATTGGACATCGGATGGGCCGCCTGTGCCGGGCAGGATGTTCCCGCTATTCTGCGCAAGCACGGCAAGCGCATCGAGACGGTCCATGTGAAGGAATTCAGCCCCGACAATCTCCGGGCCAACGTGGGTGAAGGCTCGGTTAACTGGCGGGCAATTTTCGATATTCTCGAAAAGGAAACTTCCGTGCAATGGTACATTGTCGAGCAGGAACAATACGCCATCGGCCCGATGGAGAGCGCAAAATCCTGCATTGACTTCATCCGCAAGCTTGGGCGCTGAACACTCGCTAACCTGAAGGAAAAACCATGACCATCAAAGTTGGAATGATCGGCGCCGGCGCAATTGCCGACGATCACTGCAGTACCATCAATCGCTACAGCGGCGCCGCCATGGTGGCCGTGGCCGAGATCAACCCCGAACGCCGGGACGCCTTAAAAAAGAAGTATTCTATCCCAAAAGCCTATGAACGATGGCAAGACCTCGTGGCCGATCCGGACCTGGACGCCGTGGTCATTGCCCTGCCCAATATGCTGCATGCCCCGGTCAGCCTGGCCGCCATCAGGGCCGGTAAACACGTGCTGCTGGACAAGCCCTTTGCCCTGAACTATGCGGAGGCCAGGCGGGTCGTGGATACCGCCAGGCGGAGCAGGAAGGTGCTCATGCTCGGCATGAACCAGCGCTACTTGAAGGATCAGCAGATACTGAAGGCGCTCGTCGAACGCGGCGAACTTGGAGAAATTTATCATGCCAAGGCATACTGGTATCGCCGGATGGGCGCGCCCAAGTTCGGCACCTGGTTCGTCAACAAGAAGCTGTCCGGCGGCGGATGCATGCTCGATATCGGGGTGCACAATCTGGATCTGGTCCTGTATCTGATTGACAACTGGGATCCCGTCTCGGTCAGCGGAAAGGTTTATGGCAAGTTCGGGCACCGGGGCATTGGCGAAGGCGGATGGGGCAAATCCGACCGCAATGCCAAGCTGAAGTTCGATGTCGAGGATTTTGCCACTGCTCTGATCAAGTTCAAAAATGAGGCAACGTTGGACCTGAACATTTCCTGGGTCATCCACCAGGAACAGGCTGTCCGCAACAACGTGGAACTCTACGGAACCGAGGCCGGCGCTTCCCTGGTCCCGCTCAAGCTTTTCCGCCCGGCAAAACGGGCAGGCGAATACGAGGTGGTGGTTCCGCAGAACGTGAAGGTTCCCCGCCTACGTGAAAACCGCCAGTTCAACTGGCTGGACGCCATTCTCGGCAAGGATAAGCCGCTCTGCTCCATGGAGCAGTCGCTGGTGGTTCAGCGCATTCTGGACGCCATATATGCTTCCTCAGCCGGCGGCAGGGAAGTCCGCTTCCGGTAGCCCGGTAAGAATATATGCTAATAGCCTGAAGGGCACAGCCACACGGGGCTGTCACCCGGTCCGCCAAAGTAGGTCCCGAAGATTCCGTAGCCGGATCCCGACATCATGACCAGCCACTCGCCCGTGGATTCCCTGTATACAACCATGTCGGTCTTCTGGTCCGCATCGAAGTCGCCCGGTGCGGGAGCATATCCCTCTCCGCCCAAGGTCGTTGACGCCAGCGTGTATCCATAGCACGACTGCATCACGAGCCAGTAGCCCGTGGCGCGTCGATAGACGCCGGGATCCGTCTTGCCATCGCCATCGTAATCCCCCGGCACGGGAGTATAACCGGGTCCGCCACAGACCGTACTGTATAACGCGTATCCGCTGGCGGAAAGCCCGAAATACCAGATGCCCGTGGACTCCTGGTAAAACGCCAAATCTATTTTACCATCCCCGTCGTAATCACGAGCGACAGGCGTATAGCCCGCGTCGAGGGGGCCGAACTCGTTCCCGAAAAGCTCGTAGTCGGATCCCGACATCATGACCAGCCACTCGCGCGTAGATTCCCGATATACTGCGGGATCGGCCTTGCGATCGCCATCGTAGTCGCCGGGCACCGGTATGTAGTCCGCCCCTCCTCCCAGGATTGTCGAAGCAGGTTCGTAATCTGACCCCGACAACAAGACCACCCATAGGCCCGTGGACTCCTGGTAGATGGCCGGATCGATCTGGCGGTCCCAGTCGTAGTCGCCCGGCACAGCAATGTATCCCGGCCCGCCAACGGATACTGAATGCGGTTCGTATTCATAGGCCGAAAGCATCGCCGCCCACAGTCCGTTCGTGAGATTATAAAAAGCAGGATCGGTTTTGCCATCCGCATCCATATCGATATCGGCATAGAGCGTGGAATATAACCGCGCAGGAATAACATGATCCAGCAGGTAGCTGCTGAATTGCATCATATTGTTGGTATATTTGGGCGGCGCCAGTTGAGATTCGGCGTAGAACAGCTTGTGCGCATAAAAAGCATTACTTGAATACGAGAGGATGCCCTGCTGAATGGGTTGGCTCTTATCCGTGGAAACCGTGATTACTTGCAGGTCCTTGACGAGCGAGACCGGGCCTAAGTACCAGGAACGGATATCCGTCATGACGGCGTTCGTGGTGTCTTCTTCGAATTGGCAATGCGTGGCCACCGCCAGGCGCGGGGCCGCGTTGCTCTCCTCGAGTTTGTTGAGCATGTAGCCTAACGCCTTGGCAGGGGTATGCGAGCAGTCCTGGATCATCCTGGACGTTATCAAGGCTTGTTCATAAACCGGGTCGCCGGGACTACGGCCGGTGTTCTTTGCCGCCCAGAATTCCGGGGACAAGGTTACTTCATGAATCAGCACGTCCAGGTTGGTGGCCTGGTTCAGCATGAACGTGTTCGGCCGCGTATCGCCGGAAAAGGCCATCGAGATGCCCTGCCATTCCAGCCGGAAACTGATCGCCCCATCCCGGTCGTGGATGGCCGGGAAATGCGTGATCCGCACGCCATTGGTATTATAAACGACATTGCCGATCAGCTCATAGGGACACTCGTATGGCACTAAATCATAGCCATCCAAACCGTTGGTCAACCCGGTGGAGAGAAAACTGAAACTTTCCCGATGCCAATGGGTCATGGCTCGCATAACGGCACAGAAATTGGTGATGCCTTCATTAGGCAGCGGCCCCTGGGGTGCGTTGGTGCTGGGCCCCGTCGGTCCCCACACATAGAGCGGAGTAAACCGGTCCGTGGAAGGGCCGAAGCAATACATGAACATCAGGTCGCTCATGTGGTCGCCGTGCAGGTGCGTGAGCAATATCTTGTCCATTTGCGAATAGGCCACGCCCGCGGCGACGAACTTTTCGATCACGCCGGATCCGCAATCGAAGACAAAATTCTCGCCGTTGCCGCATTCGACGAATACGCTGTTGGCCGCCTGAGACAAGCGCGGCACGACGGATGTGCCCATGAACGAGATCCGCATCTGGTTCGTCGCCGGCGGCGTATCCAGACTGAACGGACTATCGGTTATTTCCACATCAGCCGCCGGGGAATGATGTCGCGGCGCCGTTAAGGGCGGGGGATTGGTATAGGCCGACTCCGGAATGATGTGCCCCTGCAGCCAGGCGCTCAGTTGCATCATGTTGTTGGTATAGTTGGGCGCGGCCAACTGGTTCGTCGGGTAGTTTACCGCCGCTGCATAAAAAGCGTCGCTGGAAACAACCGCCGTCCGCTGGCGGATCGGCTGGCTTTTATCCGTGGAAATATTGAGCACCTGCAGATCCTGGACGAGCGTGACCGGCCCCGGATACCAGGAGCGGATATACGTCATGATCGTGTTCGTGGTGTCGTCTTCAAATTGGCAATGGGTCGCCACCGCCAGGCGCGGGGCCGCATTGCTCAAGGATAGTTGATGGAGCATGTAACCCAAGGCCTTGGCCGGCGTATGCGAGCAATCCTGGATCTTCTTGGCCGTGGCAACCGCGCCGGGAAAACGGGGGTCTGTTACGGGAAGCCCGCTGCCATTCTTGGCGGCCCAGACTTCCGGGGGCAGGGTTACCTCGTGAATCAATACGTCCAGGTTGGTTGCCTGGCTCAGCATGAACGTGTTCGGCTGCGAGTCGCCGGAAAAAACCATCGCGATGCCCTGCCACTCCAGCCGGAAACTGATTCCGCCATTCCGGTCATGGATGGCCGGGAAATGCGTTATCCGCACGCCATTGGTATTATATACAAGATTGCCGACCAGCGTGTAGGGGCATTCGTGTGGGATCAGGGTATACCCATCGAGGCCGTTGGTCAACCCGGTGGAGAGGAAACTGAAGCTTTCGCGGTGCCACTCGGTGATGGTTTTGATGGTATTGCAAAAATTGGTTACCCCGTCGTCGGCCGTGTCCCCCGTGGGACCCCATACGTGCAGCGGGGTCTTGCGGTCCGTGGAAGGCCCGAAACAATAGATGAACGACAGGTCGCTCTCGTGGTCCGCGTGCAGGTGCGTGAGAAATATCTTGTCCATGCGGGAATAGGCCACCCCCATGGCGACATATTTTTCGATCACGCCGGCCCCGCAATCGAATACAAAACTCTCGCCGTTGCCGCATTCGACGAATACGCTGTTGGCGGCCTGCGTGAGGCGCGGCAGGAAGGAGGTGCCCATGAACGAGATCCGCATCTCGTTCGTCGCCAGCACTTCCCCGGGAGTATAGATGCCGGCGTCCACCACGACGGGACTTCCAGTCCCCCTTGACGCGTCGTTCGGCTGGATGACGGTTGACGAGGTCTGCGCGATGGCGGCAGATGTCAGCATGGCGGCAACGAGCGCCAGGCCTGTGGCGGTATTTGATGTTGAAATATTCATGGGGGGAATAATGATGACAAAGACAATAAATGTCAAACGCAGAAGCGAAAACCGGATCAATTAAGTGCAATAACCGGCAAATCCGCCCTGATATTATGATACGAACTATGCTTATCCAAAATAATAATTCGGATCGTATAAAAACACTGACAATGCATCACTATTTTCAAGTTGTCGATTGACAAGACCTCATCCTCCCCTTGGGAGAGGGAATATTATTTTGGACACTAAAGGATGGCAACATGACCAGGGGCAAGCATTCCCGCCCGACATTCATTAACCTCCACGCTGATATGGGAAAGTCCCTTTACGCCGGCCAATAACGCCTTGTAATGCTCTATTGGTTTGGGATGATCGGAGACAACCGACACGATGGCCGCATAGTTACTCGGGCCAACGTTCCACACGTGAAGATCGCACACCCTGTCGGTGTTGCCGGATTCGATGGCTTCGCGCATGCACTTTAGGAGGTTCTGCTCGACAGCAGCATCCACCAGAATATGCCCGGTGTCCCTGAGCAATCCATAGGACCAACGCACAATTAAAGCGCTTCCGACAAGGCCCATGAGCGGGTCCAGCCACAGGTAACCCAGCACCTTTGCCAACGCCAGGGCGATGATCGCAAGAACGGAAGTGAGTGCATCGGCCAGCACGTGAAAGTAGGCGGCCCTGAGGTTGTGGTCATGCACATGCCCATGATCCGCACCGGCAATGTGCCCGTGAGCGGAGCCGCTCCGCAAAAGGACGGCACTGAGAAGATTCACCAGCAGCCCCGCCGCGGCAACGATGATGGCCTGGTCAAAGTAAATGACCGGCATTTTGAAGAACCGCTGGCCGGATTCCGCGGCCATGATGAAGGCCACGACGGCCAGCACCACGGCGCTGGCGAAGCCGCCAAGGACGCCCACCTTGCCTGTGCCGAATGTAAAACGCAGATCACGGGCGTGGTGCCGGGCGTAGCGGTAGGCAAAGACGGATATGCCCAGCGCCGCCATATGGGTTCCCATGTGCCATCCGTCTGCCAGCAAGGCCATGGAACCGAAGATAAAACCGGCGGTGATCTCCACCGCCATAGTCACGGCCGTCACAACTGCGACTATGATTATCCTTCGTTCGTTCCCGCTATCAACGGTCACAAACTCATGCGTATGGAGCCACGGAACTATATCACTGGTATGGCAGCGTGCGGTATTTTTCATTATTTCCAATGCCCAATCACGATTAACAGGCAAATTCATCCTGATATGCTGATGTTAATAGGGAGCAGGGGCAAGGGTCAACCCAATTTCAGCAATGCACCGGCCTGCGGAGTTTGTAAAAACGCACGGCCTTAAAGCTGCACGAGCAGTTCCCGCAGAAAATTGTGGACACGCTCGACCGAGCCGATCTCCAGGCGTTCGCCGGGACTGTGGATATCCACAGCGTGCGGCGAAAACGCGATGATCTCCAGGCCGGGATTGATGCCGCAAAAAATCCCGGCTTCCAAACCGCCGTGCGTCACGTTGATCTGCGGCTGGGCGCCGGTAAGCTTTTTTTTCAGTTCCAGCGCTTTCTTGAGCAGCGCGGAATCGGTCCGCGGTTTCCAACCGGGATAGGCATTGCCGGTTTTCGGGGCGCCGCCGATCGCGGCAAAATGGGCGGCGATTTTTTCGGTTAAGGCCGAGCGTTCGGCATCAACCATACTGCGTTGATTGGTGAGCATCACACACTGTCCATGGCACGCATGCATGGCCGCCAGGTTGCTGCTGGTGCGAACGCAGTTGAACTCCTTGTCAAACGCAAGCATGCCGTTGGGAACCGTCGCGACGGCATGCATCAGGCTGACTTGCTTCTCCTTGCGCCACAGCGACACCAGGGGGGCTGCGCCGGACACGGTGATCTTGAATCCCTCCGGCGCATCAAACTCCCGTGCTAATTCGGCGACGAAGCGGTCGGCGCGTGCTTGCAAGGCCTGCGGAGTCTCGCCGGTAATTCCGCGGGCCACGGCGTCGCGCGGAATCGCGTTTCCGATAGACCCCCCTTCGATGGAGCCGATCCTGACTTGCGGCTCGGAGGCCAGGAACCGGCACAGATAGATCAATGCATTTCCGCGCCGGTCATTGATGTTGATCCCGGAGTGACCGCCACGCAGCCCGGAAAGATTAATTTCTATGCCGTTGCCGGGACCCGCCGGTTCCGGCTCCATGTTGAAATTAAGTTCAAGGGGACAGGCCCCGGCACACCCGATACAGAAAAGGTTTTCGTCGCCCCCGTCGAGGTTCAGGAGATAATCTCCGTCAAGAAAACCCGGATCGATCGCCTGGGCGCCGATAAGCCCGGGCTCTTCCGAAACGGTGAAGACGCCCGACACCGGCCCCATTTTCAAACTTCCGTCAAAAAGCATCGAAAGCGCCAGGGCCACCCCGGCGCCGTTATCGGCGCCAAGCGTGGTACCGTCGGTAACAATCCAGCCGTCGCGTACGATCGGCTTGATTGGCATGGTCGTAAAATCAAAATTCAAGCCGGGAACGGATTGCGGGACCATGTCGATGTGTCCCTGCATGATAATCCTCGGCCGATTCTGGAAGCCCGGCGCGGCAGGGCGGTCGATTCGCACGTTGCCGGCAGCGTCCATTCGGCTTTTCAGACCATGTTCCGCGGCAAGCTCAACAATTCTTTTCGCCAGGGCCGCCTCATGCCCCGAGGGATGCGGAATCGAGCAGATTTCGGCAAACAGGCGCCAAACGGATTTCGGCTCAAGATCGGTCATATTCATCATTTTAATCCTTTGAATGAAACCTGTAAATTCGCCCTGATGTGCTGAGCTGGTCGCATCAAGTCGCCCTTTGTTAACACGAGGGGGGCGAACAGCTATGTTCCGAGCCTAGAATTCCGGCGTGTATTTCAGCGGGACCGGCTGCCAGGCAATGCGCCTGACTTTCACATTCCGAATTTGGATATGGCTGCAATACGCTTCGAATCCTACCTTGGTGAATTTCCGTGAGTCTATGGGATCAGGATCGGTCAATTCAAGAATCAATTGCCCGTTTACGAAGATGAAGCAATGACCGTCAATGCTCCCCCCTTGAATGCGGTAGGTCTGTCCCGGGTTGAAATCAAACAATGGCGTTCCGGCCGTGAGTTTGTATTCAGGCGACTTTTCAATGCCCACTTTCCCGGTCCACCAGCCTTCCAGGCCGGCCACGTAGGCCAGGCCGCGTTGATTCTTTTCGCTGTCCCAACTGCCGTTCCACATGAAATCGATGTCATGCGTGCAGGGCAAGACCGTCCGCGCTTCGAAGTCCACGAGGACATTGCCCGGATAATCGCCCTTCAGGAATACCATCCCGGGGCAATTGGCGGGATTTTTCCCGGCCAGCCACTCGCCCTGAACCTGCCAATCCCCGCCGTAGACGATCCAATTCGCAGTAAACCGCTTAGCCGAGATCGGCTCATCGTACAGGAGTTCCGATTTCTCGAGATCAATGTTCTTGCCCATTATTTCAAGCATAGGGTCATCTCCTTTGCGTTATGATCACGGTCACATCTCTACAAAATACATTCAATATTTTCGCGACGCTTTTCTTCTCTGGAAATTACGGGATCAGGTTTTTCAGTTTCTGAATCAGCACCACGGGCGATTCGCGGAATCTTTCCCGGGTCGGCCCAGGATGGCAGCGTCCTCTGATTCCAGGTGCAACCCTGGTAGACATATTTCTCTTCGTCTCCTGTGCCCCAACGGTGTGGGTTGCGACGGTCGCGCAGCGGGCGGCGAATACCCACCACCCTGTTATTAGCCAGCTGTTTTGAATCCTTAGTGGAACTCAACGATTCCCTGGGGAACCCCGTTCTCAGACCCCGCCGGTGCAGCGCTGCCAGACCGTTTTACGGATCCACTGTTCCGTCCCCGTGCAGAATAAGGCCAAGGACCACCCGGAAATAAATCTTTCGAGGCTCAATTACGCGGCTTTGACGCTCGCGGCCTACGCTTCCCGATTCGATTGCTCTGCACGGGCATGGCTCGCTTTCGGGTGCGCGGTCTCGCTTTCCCGGACGGGTTTCAGGATTTCCCTTTCCCCGCAAGGCCACTTTCGGAAGATTTCAGTTCAGTTGCCCTCCCTTCCTTCTTCCCCAGGCTTTTCCCTGGCGCGATATTCTTTATTATAAATGCCCCTGCGCTTCCACTCCGCCTTTATCATGGCAGAATCGCGAACACGCGCGCCGGGAAGCCCGATCCGCCCTTGGGTTTGGGAAAGGTTACCACGGCCAGTGCGCCGGCCGGAGGAACCTGGTCCAGGTTCGCCAGCAGTTCGATCTGCCAGCCGTGTTTCAACACATAGGATTCGAGGGCATAGTCGTCTTTCGTCGTGGCCAGGCCGGGGTCGGTATCGGTGGTCTCATGGCCGGAGGCGGTAATGCCCCGTTCTTCGTATAGGAATTTCAGGACCTCGGCGCTCCAGCCGGGATAATGCGCTGTACCTTGAGCATCCTTGTTTGCCATGGCCTTCGCGTCCGGCCAGCACTTGGACCAGTCGGTCCGCAGGGCGACAAATGCCCGCGCCGGGATCCGGCCATGGGCCGCCTCCCAGGCCTGGACGTCAACCGGCCTGACGACGGTGTCGGCGTTGGTAGCGACCCGCGCATGGATGTCGAGCACAACCAGGGGCAGGATCATATCCTGCACCTCAATGCGATCCACGGTCCGCAGGCCCTTGTGAAAATGGGCCGGCGGATCGACGTGCGTCCCCCATTGCCCGATATGAGTATACACCTGGGCAAAGAACCCGGTTCCCGAAATGCTCGGGGCCGCCTCGTACCAGTAGACGGATTCCCGCTTTTCGTCCGGGAATCCCGCCCAATGGGGAATCCCCGGTTCAAACGAATGCGTCAAGTCGACAAAGCGCTTAGAAGAAATAATACGCCAAGCATCCGCGAGGGCCGGCGTTCCGCCCGGTGCTGCCGGCTCGCTGGCCAGGAGCGGCAGCGCCGCCATGCATGCAACCGCCACCCAGATCGATTTTTTCGACACTTCGGTAAACATAGGATCCCGATAGTATGAAAGACAGAACCCCCTTGGACCGCCCCACTGGCGCAAAGTTCACCCGCCTTCGGCGGCGCCACTCGCACGATTGCATTGGCCTAAAATGTAACAGGGCGAAATCCGAAATGCCAACTGAAATCCTACATCAACCCAATGGATCGCTGAAATCGGAGATGAGCCGACCGCCGGCTTGATATCCTGGACCTAACCGCGTATGATCCGCCATCGGATAACAAATCGGAAGCGCTTTTCCGGGCCCGTAGCTCAGTTGGTCAGAGCGGAGGACTCATAATCCTTTGGTCGTAGGTTCAAGTCCTACCGGGCCCACCCTCATTTTCATTACTTCAAACCTGCGTTTAGACCTTTGTTTATATATATTAAACGCATATTGCTTTTTTCAAGTTTTTCGCTTATTTTCGTATTTATGAGTTTGCGTGATTGTGCCTAAAAACGGGTTACATTGGGCACAGTTTGGGCACAGTTAAAACCCATAGTCTACTGGTGGTGCATGGGACTTGGTGATCGTGTGTAAAAAAGATAGAGGATTACACGCTTTATTACGATGGCTTTGTGTTGGCTTTCCTGGCTTCCCCGCCACTTTTAATTTTGCCGCCAAACCAGCCGATGATGCCGCCGATAATGCCGATCACAACGCCGCCGGCCGCCATGCCAAGCTGGATCTGCCAGGGCAAGCCGCCAGTAGCCTCCAAACCAACCTTAACAGCCTCAATGATTGCATTGGTCATATCAGCGCCCCTACTTTTGGCGTTTGTCTGTTCCTGGGTGATTCTTGAGCCGATGGCAGCGCCAGCCATACCAGGCGCCAAGCCGTAGACCCAGCCACCAGATACGGGCGCGAATGGGGTGGCCGAAGTCGATAAGGGCGGAACAGAACCAATCGTCGGCCCAGCGGCGGGCTGCGACATCGTTGCGCTGGGTAGCGGGCAGAAACGGATTCTCGATGCCCATGTAGTAGAGCCAGTCATGCCCTACCCCGGCCGGGTGTTTCATTTTTAGCGAGGCGAAGGCCAACTCCGGCATGAGCGTGATGCCGTCCGATTGCCGTTCGTAGCCGGCGGCGTAGGCGGCCTCGATGACTTCGCGCACGATCTTACGCGGCTTAACTTTGCCCAGAAGTTCGCTGATCAGGTGGGCATGATCGTCCTCATAGGCTTTTAGTTTGATTTCAGGATCCATCATTTGCCACCGAACAGCTTTAACGCCTCGATAATCCCAACAATCACCGCGCCGGTCGTTCCGCCTGAAAGCACAGCCCGGAAACTGTTCTGACAGGACTGCTTCAAGATCGCAGTCATGCCGTCCACCAGAAATAATTGGACATCCTGTTCGCCTACCACCGGGCATTGCGAGTAATTGCCGGTCTCGACAAGTTCACGCACGCGGGCGGCCTGAGCCAGAACCATGCTGGATGAAATGCTCTCGCCATTTGCCATGTCGCCCCATGCCTTTCTATCTCTATATCTTTTTCAGTCTTATGCGCCTGTTCAAAGCCGTTGACAAATCCTGATAATACTGCGCCCACGCTTTTTCCGCCCCTGGCGTCCAACCCTGTGCCTCAATCATCTGCATAAGCGCAGCGCGCTGCATCCCAAGGGCGGTATAGGGGTGCGGGATGATCCTGACGCCATCCGACCCTACGGCATCGATGGCGATACGCCAGCGGCGCGACCAGGCGGCCATGGCTTGTTCGTATTGGGCGTCGTTAATCTTGATGAATGGAACAAACGAACTGGCCACGTCCACGAATGGCACAGACAGACCGGGTATCAGTAGTCCGATAACGGATATTGGATAAAAGCGCATGGCGGGGATTTCCTGCACATCCACTACCAGCGGCGCCAGGGTGATCGTAGGGACATAAACGATTTGCACCGGGTATGCATCCACGTCGGCCAGTTCGGGGATGTCGACGGCATCCTCACGCAGTAGCGCATACTTTGTTTTGATTTCCCGACGTAATTCTTTGGTGTTTTTATTCTTTGGCACTTCCTTCGCAAGAGCCTTTAACGACATTACAGCATCGCCATCCTGCCAATTGATGTCGGCATATACCTGCTTGATTCCATTCCAATCGTTTGACTTGGCCTGTGCCTTGATCTTGTCAATCTTGCTTTGGGTTGAATCGGATATTTTGCCGGGTTTATCCGGCTTTCCGCCTATGGCGGATCCGCCTGTGGCGGAAACCACCTTGCCCATCACAGGCAAGGCGGCAAAACCAAAGACAAGACCGGCCATGATAATTAGCCGTATCATTGTGCTCCTTATTTCATCTTCTCATATTCGCTCTTGACTCTGCTGAGGAACGTTGCGTTAGCTTCCGTAGCCGGTGTTACTTTAAGAATGTCCTGCAACGCCGCCGTATAACTCTCGGCAGTCATCTGTGACGGAACCAACAGGTTGAAGTTCTTGAGCAACATATCGCCGCTAATATTCAGTTTACTCGCATCAAACACGATCAGGTTTGCGAGGACTGTGTTTGCCGCACTGTTATTGCCCATTGCTTTCAATGCCTTGTAGTTCTCGGACTGGATGGCAGATAGCAACGGGGCCGGAGCCGTCGGGTAGGTCTTGACCGCCTTGTCAAAAACACCCTGTGCTTCCGCGTATTTTTTTTGCTGAAACAGGACAGTACCGAGGCTTCGTTGAATCATCGCCTTATACGTAACGGATGCCGTGGGATAGTCTTTAACGATTTGTTCATACGCCGCCTGTGCCTCGGCGTACTTGCCCTGCATCGTGAACTGATGAGCTACAAGGCCAGCAATCTTAACGAGCAAATCAATGGGAGCGGCAGGATAATCCTTGATCGCCTGTTTGAATGCCGCCTGTGCTTCCACGTCTTTGCCCTTCTGCATTTTAAGCGCACTACCAACGCACATTTGAGCGTTGGCGAGCACAACAACTGGGGCTGCAGGATAATCCTTGATTACATTTGCAAAAGCGACGTGTGCCGCCACATACTGTTTATTAGTGAACATTCTCATAGCGGCGCGATAATCATTCGTTACGTCCGCAAACGACATTGCGGCCACCAACATGATGCCGACCACGATCCCGATAAGTTTAGAACCCTTCATTTTACCACCCTCCTACTTTGCCCGGGCTTCGTCCGCCAGTGGCGAGACTACGCCGAGGCGTTTGTTATGGTGTCGTCCGGCGCATTTCCCAGCGTTCGGGGCGCACCAGATTCCACCGTTGTTTTGAACCATCCGCATTCTTCTCGAAATCAAGTCCATCAAACCTGACCCACGACCAGACCAAATGATCGTTCGTCGCCTGCATCCATTGGGACGCCGGGACAATGGTGTTTGTGGACGGGAAAATATAGACGTAGTTGCAGACTGAATTGGTGTTTGAAAGCTGGCTATAAATGTTGCTATGGATTGGATCCTGTCGTTTCCATTGACGGACATCAGCAAGATAGTCGTCGCTGAAATACACGTATGGATCGGCATCGTCGGCAGTGGCGTTGGTGGCGGAACTTTTATAGTAGTAGACCAGATTAGTGAAGTTATTGGTGCTGGCCTTGAGTTCAAAGTCTGTCCAGGCGCCGCCGAGTTCTATGCAAATGACGGGGTAACTGCCATCCACCGAATTCGTTCCCGCTGGCCCCTGGGGACCGGTTGCGCCGTCCATGCCGTTTGATCCTGCCGAGCCCTGAGGCCCCGTGGATCCATCCAAACCATTGCTCCCTGCCGGACCTTGGGGGCCGACGGCTCCATTCGTTCCTGCAGGTCCTTGGACGCCCTGTGGACCTTGCGGGCCTGTGGCGCCGTCCAGACCGTTACTTCCGGGAGGCCCCTGCGGTCCTTGTGGCCCGATTGCACCATCAACGCCGTTCGATCCCGGGATACCTTGGGCTCCCGCCGGGCCTGCCGGGCCTTGCGGGCCGGCCACGGCATTTGTCAAAAGCCCATTCGCCGCGATGATTTTTTCCCTGCTGGGTGTCTGAAATAGCCCATTGGTGTAGACCATGAGCGTGATGGCGTTGGTGTAGGCTGGGAAATTCGTGGCCGACGTATTTGTGCTCGTGTTTGTGCCCCAGATGACGCTCGCATATAACCCGGTCAGACAATTTGCCAGGGGACTTGCGGCCGTGATGTTTGTCGAGGCCACAGCCGGCGCGGTATAGCCGACGACGGCCGGGAACGTGACCGTGTAAAGCCCGGTCGGGATGCCGGTCACGGTGAATGAGTTGGTAAAGGACGTGCCGAAACTGACGGCATTGGTGAACTCGGCCGGGCCTGCCAGGGTCCAGACAGCGTTAGATCCGCTTGTGATGCCGGACACTGTGACGGCAAGGCTGTTTGAGTAAGACAAATACCAGTTGGTACTATATGTCAGACGCTCGGGCGACACCAGAATATTGGTAGCGGCCGGCTGGTAGTAGCCCTTCAGGCGAAGCGGGAAGATAACGGAATACGCGCCAGTCGGGATCGCGGTCAGCGTGGTTGTATTCGATCCGCTCACGCAGAAGGTGGTCGCGTTTGTGAATTCAGTTGGATAGGCGGACATCTGCCAGGGCATAGCCACGTTCGCGCCGGTAATGGCAAGCGTCATTGAGTTGGAATACGGGTAAAATAACGTCGAGTTTGTGCAATCGGCGGTGACATTCGTCACAAAAGGAGGCGGTTGATAAAATCCCGGAAGGTGGTTGAAATAGAAGACCTGGTAGCCAGCTTCAACGTTCCCCGGCGAACCTGAAAAGAGCTTGCCGTTTGAATACCAGTTAGTGTCGTGAGGCAAGAGACAAAAGCGGCCGTTTAATTTGATGTCTGTATTTGCGATAACATAATCCTCCGTTGTCATGTAATCATTATTAACAGAGGACAAATTAACGAGCATGTTATAGGTTCCTGCTGTCGCCGGCGCGCGCGCCAGCAGGCAGAAGACAAGAATCAGAAACAGGATTGATTTTTTCATAGGTGTTGTCCTTCCGGCCTCCTGTTAATCTTCTGGATCGCCCCAGGTTTCGGCCGGGTTACCATCAACCAGGACTCCATAGCGGGTGCGCCATTTTCCATCGGAGAAAAGAACCTGAGTACGGCCGTCTTTCCGACGTTCATATTGGGTAGCGGCCGGCGCGGCGATGGCGGCATTAACGGCAGGCAACCAGATCAACGTGTCCCATGTGGCAATCAAAACCGAATCAATATCCGGCGGGAGCGCCCACAGATAATGATGAAAGAGCAAGGACGGATTGGTCGTTTCATTGAGCAGAGCCAGCAATTCAGATGTCGCAAGATTGGCCCGCCAACAGATCAGGCCCTTGGCCGGATCGAAAGCAAAGTCGCCGGCGATATGAAACTGATCGTTCACGCTCGAGATCGGATAAGGCGTATGATTATAGACGCTATCAGCACCCCAGTAGAAAGCCGTGTTCTCCGTGAATACGTAAGGCATTGAGGGCTTGCCTTTACAAACCTTTGCCATGAACAGATATTGTGAGCCATAGTGCAGGTCGATTTGATGATATTCGTCCGGGACCTGCAGGGTGTCGCCGACATCCACGCAGCGGGAGCGCGTGTTGGCATCGAGTAATAAGTCGACTGGACTAAACTTGTCGGACATTACCATTTTCCTTTCGGGCATTTATTGGCCACATTTGACCGCCATTGACCAAAGCAGCAGCCCCGGTGAAACTCACAGCCGAAAGCCTGCTCCCTTGAATGCGAGCAGGCCTTACAGACGGTGAACCGCGCCCTGGCAAGCATGGAAGCCGGCCGTTTGCAATCACCGCCGAAGCGGACACAGAGCGACGCATAGAGATCATCAGAAAGCCATAAAAAGCCCGCTTCGACTCGTCCGGCGGCCAAAACTTCCTGAAGATACCCGGCGGGCCGGGACCTTGCCGCCTCTTCCAGCGCTGTGAGTTTCAATTTAATCATGGCAGCGGCGGTTCCCCCTCGTCTTCCCCTACCCGTCCCGATCCTGTCATCAATTCGCAGATCGTAAATTCGGTTGGCTCCGACGTTTTGATATAATGCGTGACGATGGATCTATTCCAGGCCGTGACATCGATTTTTGCGCCTTCGTGGGGTTCGCATGTGCCATCCAATACACATGCCGCTTTCGCAACGAAAGAAAACACCAGTGAAGCGCACCGATTGGAATTGTATTTGGACGGGTCAATCGTGTATGGGCCCTGGATCTTGTTCAATACATCCGAGGCATTATTGAAATCAAGGAACGAAACGAATATGCCGTTCAGATACCAATCGAATTGAGCGCGATCGCACGTGTGACCATCGTCCGGGCCGAAATGAAACAGAACCGGAAAAGAAGTACCTTCAGGCAACGGCGGTGGACCCAATAAAATCATCAGTACGGCACGCTCCCCATAACTTTCATTGTTTTAATCTGACCATCTACGCAAACGGAAATTTCGCGCAATGCAATATCATCTTCCTCTTCCGAAGCTTCACCGGGGACCTTAAGAATCCAGTTATCCCCATTTCTTTCCAGGCCGGCGTCGTCCGGATTAGAAACAAGTTGGACCGAAAGATTGTTCAGAATCCTGGCAATCGTTTCGAGGTCTTCATGTTCGCGCGGCGCCGTGCCGAAGTGCTGTTTGCGCGACTCCTTCGTGTAGCCCCATTTGTAATTTGCGGAGAGTGGAAAAGGCATATCAACTCCAATCCGACCAGGCGCCTTCGGTTTTTTCCGTTGCCGTGACGTTGTAGATCAATTCGACCTGATCGATAAGATCGAGGGATAGATCCGTAACGGACGCCATCGCGTCCAGAACGTCATATTTTGCTTTTGCCGCGGCATAACCGCCGCTTTCATATAACGTGGTGACATAGGTAACTTTCCTGCTTTTTGTGAACAAGGTGGACGGCGCCGTAATCGTTGCGGCGGCCCGATACGATTGCGTTTCGATGGTTCGCCGAATGCCTTGGATCGTTGCCTTC
This sequence comes from Kiritimatiellia bacterium, assembly GCA_028718125.1. Lineage (GTDB taxonomy): Bacteria > Verrucomicrobiota > Kiritimatiellia > JAAZAB01 > JAAZAB01 > VSJD01. Next base: position 34,541 of record JAQUMN010000006.1, on the reverse strand, counting down.
AGTTCATTCAGGTTTTGCATAATTACCCCAAGGAAAGGCAAACGGAGCGCGGATTAAGGACCAGATGACGGAGCGCCTCGGGCGCGATTGAAGTTAATCCGTTGTTCGACTGGCGTTCGCCCGTCCACATGCCTTTGGCAATCTTTGCGGCTCGTTCTGCACGGTCTAGCGCGATATTGTCGTATTCTTGGAGCATCCATAGCGCCTGTTCGTAGACCGCGGCATCATGGCGTGGAATATCGCCATCAACCGTGGTGTCTGTTTCCAGATCATCTTCGAGCCGGCTTGCGATGAGCCGCGCGGCATGGGCGATGGCGGCGATCCGCTTAGCTTGCGGGATTGTGGTCCAGGCTTCCGACTTAATATGGACCATAGCGCCGAAGTAGGTGTTGGCTCCGGTGATGTCGATTGCCATGGCAGTTCCTCTGAATACGGCTATAGACTGTAGGCTGTGGACTGAAGGAAATCGGAAATTAAGCAAACGTCCAACATCCAACGCCCAATTAAGAAACGGCTCAGCCGGAGGCTTCGCCCCACCTTAAGACGGCGCGGCTACGCTACTGGCTGTGACTTTTCCGGCGCAGCTACGGGAGCAGCAGGACGCGGCGCTTTACTTGCGGAGGGCGCATCCGGCGGTCGCGCCCAACCCTCCTTTTCGAAGCCACGGGCGGCGAAAAAGGCGAAGTCCGACTCCACGCACTGACGACGGCGGGTGCCTTTGGTAATAGTGATATTTGCCATACTATTCCTCCCGGGGACCCGAGCCCGGCCTGCGCCGGGTCGAGTCCGCGTGGACTGCCGGTGGTTAAGCCAGCAGGTTTGAATTCAGGTTAAGGTCGATCACGATACCCGGCCGATACACCTTATGCCCGGCCAGACAACGGCCGCGCACCAGGGTGGCGAAACGACCTTCGGAGCGCAGGGCTTCGATATCGTTGGAGTCAATCTGCGTCTTCCAGGCAATCCCATCGCCCTTAATGCCGGCCAGACCGTGGATCACGCTGGAGGCGGTCGTGAGATTGTTCGATTTGTGGACGGTAAAGCCCATGAAATCGCCCACAACGCCGTTCTCGGTGACTTTGTCGCCCCAGTTGGTGTTCTTGCCGGCCATGTAGAGCCGCACCGCCTGGACACCGATGGAGGGGAGCACAACGAAGCGGCCCGCGTCGGGGGCATCGGCATCATCGAGCTGTTTGGCCAGCGCGGCGAACAGGGCCGGAACATCAGCGCCGGAAGCGCCAAGCTGCCAGGCGGTGGTGCCGGTCTCGTAGCTATCCAGCCCGGCAGAGGCGTGATCGGCAAAGACACTGGCATCGAGGGCTTTGACCAGGCCATAGGCGCCGCGGTCAGCATACAGAGCCTGCCAGGGGATGGCGGCCTGTTTCACGTCCTTGTCGTGGACAATGAGCGCGAATTTCTTATCCACGTTATAGGTAAATTCGGTATCCGTGTCGGCCGGGTCCTGATACTCGATATCCTTCTCCTGATCGGTATCGGTAACCGTGACTTCGCCGGCGCCGACAATGTGGCATTTGTCGCCCTGTGCGGACGGAACGACATTCGGATTGCACATGCCCTCGGCAACCAGCTTGGTTTTCAGGAGCGCGATGATCTGCAGCGCCCACAGTTCATTCTTGATGTTAGCCATACCCATAGCGGAATCTCCTTTTCTTGATTGTGATTGTTGACGGTTTAAACGATCTTCAACTTCCGGCGATTACGGTTTCGACACTTACTTGACTGCGCGGAGCGCATTTGTGGCGGTTGAGATGAAATACAGCGCCTCGCCTGAGGACAACACCACGGCGGCAGATTTCCAATTCCCGGTTTTCGCCAAGGCCACCGTATTCGTCGAGTCATCGGCGTTGACCAGCCAATAGGCCACATTGGAGGCGGCTACATTGACCAGCGTGATCGTGTTCGTGTAGGTATCCGCCTGGCCGATCGAGGTCAGGATGTTGATCCCAGGCGACAATGTAACCGCCTGCCCGTTTGTCACGGTCTGCGCCGTCTGGGGATAACCAGCGCGGGACATAGGCGTATAGTCCTCGGCAAGAACAATTCCGGCGAGCATCAGCGAGGGCAGGATCAGGAGAATCGCGAGTTTGTTTCGAGGCAACATGATTTGGTTCCTTTCGGGTCTGGTTGATATGCAATGCGTTCGGTCATTCAACAATGGCTCGATACGAGATCGAGCCCTACGATGAGCACACTGGCCTATTTCAGCGTTCCTTTCTGTTCAGCCGCCCAAATCGCGTCCTTCTGCTTCAGGAACTCCGCGGGCGACATGTTGTTGATTTTTGTCATGGTCAAACCACCCGGGGCGCCGGAACTGTCCTTCGGGTGCCCGCCGCCGCCGTAGCCGGATGTGTCCGCCAAAATCGCCTTATTCGACGCCCTGAACTTTTCCACGATCGGCATGACCTGGTCCGCGGAGTCCAGATTGGCATCGTCAATCACGGCCAAGGCTCTTTCCAGCGCCAGCCGGGGAATTTCGGGATCCAGTCCGTCTACGAACTTCAGTCCGGCCATGATCTTGCCCAGCTTGCCGTTGCGGATCAGTTGCCGTTTTTCTGATTCAAGCGACTGAAAGGCCGTGTCTTTCTCGGCTAAACTTTTTTTCAAGTTGTCAACCTCGCCGGCCAGTTTTTCCAGTTCCGGCTTGTTGGCGTCAGCCTTTTTATCGGCCTCGGCCTTGAGGGCCACGATATCCGCTTTGAGCTTTTCGAGGTCAGCTTCCTTCTCACGGAGCTTCGCTTCAGCGCTTTTACGGACGGCCGCGGCCGTAGAATTGACGACTTTTTCCGGATCATAATCGGCGACAAAGGCCTTTTCCTCATCCGTCAACGCTTCGCCCTTAACGATCTTTGCCAACAGGTCCTTAATGTTCATGGCATCTCCTGGTTTTGTTTGCGGGGTATCATGGTCCCCGGGCCCGGCTATATACACTCAGCCGGAATAAGCGATTCTACCTATAGCCGGAATGTCAACCATTTTGAGGCACGTGGAGCGTAGAGAGGGTAGCGTTGAGCGTGGATGGCACGGTGTCTGAGGCCGCGATCTCATCCACGATCAGTTTTTTTCGGTCATCCGGGAGGCCGGTCAACCGATCGAGCACGTCAACACCGGCCCGCTGGATTTCCTTGCGCGCGGCCAGGGGAAGGTCCAGTTTCCCGAGTTCGAGCAACGTGCTCATATCCGCCGCCGCGTCGCGCACATTGAAGCTTTTGCCATATACGGGCTGATAGACTGCAAAGGTGTTATCCAAGCGGTGGGACAGTTCAACGGCCTTCTTTTCGCATTCCTCAAGCAATTGCGCGCGCTCCTTCAAGACTGCTTCCGGATCAAGGTGGTCCCAGGCCTTGGACTCGGCACTGACAGATTGCCGGCTGTCCGGGTGCTGCTCCATGGCAAGACCTACGATTTCAAAGAGTTCCCGCCGCCGGCGCGAGATTTCATTTGGGATCGCCTGCAAATCGGATGCGCTGGGTGTCAAATAGCGGGTTATGCCCTGGCCTTCGATGGGTTCAAAGATCGGGTAATTGAGGCCGCGTACCATCTCCATGACGCCCTCGCCACTGATCTTTAGCGCGTCCATGAGCGTTTGGAGCATGCCATCCGGCAGGATTAATTGCGGGAAGACGGACTGGAAAAGATTCTCGCCATGAACGGAATCGAGGTTCAAGAGACTGGCCTGTACGGCCTCCACGTCGTCAAACCACCAGGCATCGGCAGAGGGATTGCCCACCGGAATAAAGCCCACGTCATCCAGCGTAGTGCTGAAGGATTCCTCGTGGCCGACTTTGTTCTTGTCAGCCGGATCGAGCCACAACCGAACACCCCCGCCCCGCTGCCAAATCGTGCGAACCAACCGGCTAACAGGGGGCTGGGCAAAGTCTTCATTCTCATAGACCGTCTGTTCCGTAATGACCCAGCGGAGTTTGCCGCTACGGTCGAAACTCCAGTCAACCACTTCATCGGGCGCCCAGACCGACCAGAAGACCCGGTCACCACTGGCCTCCTTGGCGGCGACACTGCGCCGGACCGGCTGGCCCTGGGCATCGCGCGAAAGAGAATCGCGATCTACGCTGATCCAACACCAGCGCGCGGCGGTAATAATCTCACTGACCCGCGCCATGAACACATTGATCGGCGTTCCGGTGCGTGTTGTATCGGCCAGAAAAGCGGGTTCCGCGTTCAGCCGTTGCACTTCAGTGGAGAAAACAAACTGGTTGATTTTGCTAATAATGCGGCCGGCGTAATTGATCAAAAACGCACGATCCATCCGGCCTTCGCCACCGCCAAATGTTGTGCCGAATCTGGTCTCGCTCTTGCCAATCGAGGCGTGACCGCTCCAGGATGCGTCACTTTCAAAGGGCAACCGGGATAGGCGGGCTTCGATGTAAGGCCGGCCGCCAGCGACTGCCAGTAGGTTCAGGGCGATCTGCTTTGCGCGGGCGACATGGATGATATGTGCGCGTGTAATGCGCGGGTCTTTGTTGTCCGACATTCTGGCCTCCTGCCTATAGCCAGAATGTCAATCACGTGTCCTGGACTTTCACTATAAAGGTTGTACAATCACACCATGCATACGATCCAAGAGATGAATAACGAAGCACACACGCTATTCTGTGACGAGTCCGGTAACTCTGGCAGTAAGTTCTATGACCTTGCTCAGCCATTCTTTGCTGTAGGTGGGTGGATTCTGCAAGATTCGCTTATTGATGCATCTCGGTCACTCATTCTATCAGAGGAAAAGAAACACGGATACACGCCCCAGACAAAAGGGAACAGCCTTAATAATTCGTCGAGAGGTCTATCATACTGCAGAGATATTTATCACAGCCTCGGGCAGCTTGGTGCCATCCCATATCTTTACATCGCGGAAAAACGCTACGCTGTATGCGCAAAGATTGTTGAAACACTTCTCGACCCAGCGTACAACCCAAACATAGAACCTTCAGAGACCGCCGATCCTGAACGTCGTCAGACGGATGCACAATGCTTTTATGATGGACCCGAGATTTTGATCGCTGAATTTGCCACAGCCTATAGAAATGGCGACTCAAAGATGATCACTGCGAATGCAGAAAAATGGATGCTCTATTTTTTATCGCTCAATTCCTTACTATCTCAGAGATTGAGCGGTTGTCTGCCCACTATTGAGAAAGATGCCAGGGAAGAATTTGAGGCTGTCACCAAGGGCACACCAATCGGATATGACAGTCTAAACATGCCATGCATATTACGAGTTCTTCAACATGCAGAAAACAACATTCCATTTCCATGCAGACTCGTTCACGATAAAATTGCCACATTCGAGGCCGTATTCACCCACGTATATAATCTTTATGCGAATGCTCAGCGTAATATTCTTATTTTGAAAGACGGAAGCCCCCTGACACTCGGATTCCGCAATCTCCATTCACTCGAATTTCGCGACTCCGAGTCGGAGCCAATTTTGCGAGCGGCTGATTATCTTGCATCATCTTCGACAAAATACGCTAACAGCGCCATGGCCGATAAACCTTGTTCAGCGGAACTCACTGAATGCGCTTTCTCCGCACTGGGCGGAATCCTTGTATGGGCACTTTCTACCTCCATATTAAATGAGCCATGCCCTAAACTTGGTGAGGCCTTTGTCTCCAATCAATTCGTAAGGAAGGTTTTTGGCCGATTAGCCGGAGATTTAAAGGATTTGAAGAAACGAACCACCGCCCGACACAACACCCGCAATAGATTCGCGCCCCGGAAGGCATAATGTTTACTCTACCATCTCCTTCCAGTATTGGCACATAGAATGGGACACGGTTACCGAAAACAGTTGATCAACCCAACGCTCATCTAAGCGCCGCTAACCTGCCGTTCGACGAAATTGTTGCTCTGACGGAAGAAAACCCGGAATCGCTAGTCCGCCGCCGCGGCCGTGGTCGAGTTTCATGACCATGTAACGGATCGGGTCCATGGCATGGTCGCGGTCTTTGATGGGGGCTTCTTTGGCGTTGCGGCCGTCAACTGCCGGCTGCCAGGCATAGTCGAAAAACTCGCTGATGGTTTCCGGGCAGGTATCGCATACGATCAGGCGGGGGCGGCCGTCCGCCTGAACTTTCAGGCGCTCTTTGACGGTCTTGATCCCGCTTTCGACATTCTTGCTGGCGCGTTGAGTTCTGATCCCGGCTTCGTGGAGCGTCGCCCGATCTTCGGCGTCATGGTCTGCCACGGTCCAGCGGTAGCTGGTTCCCATTGGCTCCGCCGCATTGATCGCCTTGGCATGGACTTGGACAGTCTGCCGGGCGATATAACGTTCCCGGTATATCCAGAGCCGCCCATCCGGGTCAATCGCGCCCCAGAGGCATACAAAGGGGTTGGTATAGCCGAAGTCTATGCCCCGGACCTTGTCCCAGCGTTCCCAGCCGGTAGGCATTTTTCCCTTGTGGACATGGATCGCCTCGTCGAATTCGCTGTAAACCGCGCCTTCTCCCTCGCACCAGACGCCATCCAGCATCCGCCGCCGCTGGGTGCCGGTCAGCGCCTTCAGGGTATCGAGGAAATCCTTGCTCAAATATGGATTGTCGTAGGGCGTCCAATGCTGGCTTGACCAGATAGCAGCGTCCGGCAGAGGTTCGCCGGTCTCGGGGTTCTGGTGCAGGATTCCGGCCTTGTAGAGCCAATGGCGTTGACTCTTAGGATTACAGTCGAAGATTGCCTTGTGGCAGGGCGCACCTTCGACCACCTGGGCCAAGCGGGACAGAACCGTCTGGACCGTGGGCCAGCTTATTTGCGTGGCCTCGTTGAAAAAGATATGCAGATATTCGGTGCCGAGAATCTTATCCACGCGCTCCTGATCGTCGAAGCCATCCACGCGGATCAGGGAGCCGTTACTGTGCCGGATTTCGAGGTCGCTTTCCAGCAATTTGAAGTCGCGCCGGCCGCGCAGCATCTTGACGAGGCTATCCGACCAGAGGCTTTTCTCCGCCGCAATGCGCGTACGCCGGGCCATGAGTATGCGCGCGCCGGGAAACTTTGCAGCTTGGACGCATAGCCAGGCCAGTATGACATCGGTTTTGCCGGATCGTGCGCCACCGTAGAACAGGTGTCGGCGTTGTTCCGGGCGCTCAAGGTGCTCTTGCCAGGCTATGGTTTGCTTGGGTGTGAGTGTAATCACACCTATAGCCAGAATGTCAACAAAGGATAATAGGAACGGCAAGAATTATGTCTTAAATATCGTTTGATGAATCTCGTGGATGGGGAGTCCTTGGCTAGCCGATCCAAAGCAGAAGAGAAACTTCCCGAGCATATATTCATAATGTGCCAATGGCCTCCAGTTTGTCACACTATGACTTAGGAAGGAAAGGAAACAGAGTCCTGAACTCTTTTTCCGGTAGGCTCCGGCCATATTCGGAGATCATGATACCTTCCGCGGCCTTGACAGCAGCACCGTGCTTCCCGCCGTAAATAGTTTTCAGAGTCTCACGACAGTCATCAGCCTCTTTGCCGAACTTCTTCTGCATCTGATTCGTCAGCCACGCCTTCCGGGCCTTGTCCGTCTTCGGAACAAGTTTCAGCGTATTGTCGTTATATGGAAGCCACTCGTACAATTGCGAAGCGTGACAGTGCAGCATTGCGACCTTGCGCTCAACCACGTCGTCAATGTCAATGGCGATGGTGGGCACAAACGGATTCGGGACCTTGCATGTGTCGTAAAAGTAGGCAATTACTGGGGCATGTTTCAGATGCGGCGTCAGTGCGGCCATGTTCGGAACCGTGACAATGTAGGAAGCATCCTGTACCAACGTGCCAACGGCCCGATGATCCGGATGATAGTCGTTGGCACGATGACAAAACACTAGGTCCGCATCCATCTCACGCATCATTCTGACGACCAGCTTGCGGTTCTCGATGGTGGCCTCCATCTCGCCGCTGTGAATATCCAATACGATATACTCAAGATCGGCAATCTTCGCCGACGCCTGCGTCTCCTTATACCGCCGCTGTGCCAACACCCCGCCGCCAATGGCGAAGTGCCCAGTGTCACCGTTGGTCATGGACACAAACTTCACCCGATGACCGAGTTGACGATACTTGATCGCTGTTCCGGCGATCTGAAAGTCGCAGTCGTCCGGATGCGCACCGAAACACAGGATATTTATCGTTTTGCTGTCATGATAATACTCCAGCCACCCAGCCCGCTAGAGCCAATTAAGATCGCTGAGCAGCGCAAGGAGATACTTTATGTCCGTCTGGGCGAACCATTCCCGATCGCCCGGACGCGGTCCTTCTATAGTCAGAAAGCCGGAATATCCGCGCTGCTTGAGTTTGCGCAGAAGCTCGCGGTTGTTGACGTCGCCTTCACCTAGTCCGACCCGCAGTTCATGTGGACCAGGAATCCTGATGATATTCTTCAGGTGAACGTAGTAGAGCCAATCTCCCACGCAATTCAGAACGTCTTCCATGTCGGGCTTATCGGTCATGGCGTAATAATTTGCATAATCCAAGTTGATCCCGACACACGGATGGGCGATCTGGTCAACAAGTTTGCGGGTTACGGCTGGCCAGTCATGGAGATAATTTGGGTGTGTTTCAAACGCTACGCGAAAACCCAACGATTGTGCCAGGTCGCCAATTTGCCGGAAAGCCTGGACATGCCATTGCCACTGATCGGCCGTGGCAATCGCGGAGCCGTGCTGGGCAAAGTCCGTGTAGGGGACGGATTTGTCCGGGTTATGCAGGCTGCCGGAAAACGCATTGCATATCGAAAAATCAAAGCGTTCGTGTGCCAATCGCAGAAATGAAAGAACGCCGGCAATATCCTGTTCACGTGCTGCATGGGATGGATTTGTGCAATTTGGGTTCGCGGAAAACAAAACTTCTTTGAGCCCGAATTGTTGGGTGGCCTGGGCGATGGAGTCAAGATATTGCTCCGGCGTTGCGCCGTGTTGTTCGCTATAGCCACGGAATTCGATGCCGTCATAGCCCCAACGCGCTGCTTTGGCGCATGTTTCCGGGATGGATTGGCCCTGCTCGCAGAAATTGATATGCATTATGATTTTTGGACGCATTGTATTCCTTATATTTATTTCCAAACGATGGGGTGCACGTTACGCGGGATTCACCATATTAATCCCGACTCCCGATTGTCGGGACTCATTTCCGTTGAATTGCCTATTATGCAACCACATCCGATAGACCTGATAAATCTATTTGCCATTTCAAGATCGAATTTCAGACTCCAGCAGACATAATTCCTGTCTCTCCTGCATTCCGTGCCGACTTATGACCGAATGCAAACAGAATGCCGCCTTTAGCATCAACCCGGAACCGGCGTGGGCAACCTCAGCCGCCGAATCCTTCCCCATATGATTGTTCAGAACAGTTCCGTGGGACCGCCACCTGCCATTTGGATTCTCAGAAATCAATCCTCAGGACCCTCATCTCGGACATGACGTTTTCCACCTTTAACCCCATGGCAATCGGGTTGCTCAGCGCCCCGGCAGTCGCGGGTTCGTGGTACGCAGCCGCCTGGACGCACAGCCAGGCAATGATGACATCGGTCTTTCCAGACCGTGCCCCTCCGTAGAAAAGGCACCGACGGAGTTCCGACCGTTCGAGATGCGATACCCAAGCTATATTTTGCTTGGGTGTGAGCGTGAGCATCCACCCATAGCCGAAATGTCAACCGGGACACCCTCACCCCGCGCCGAATGCATCCGCCTTCGCTGAACGCACAATCTCCCTGAACCACTATAACAATCAGGTTAGGAGGCTTTTCAGATAGGCCGCATCTTTACGCAGAATTTCCCTCTTCTGGACAGCTTCGAATTTGCCCAAACTTTCATCTTCGATAGTAAGGGCTCCTTTATAACCGGCTTGGTTTAAAAGGGCCACCACCTCCCTGTGATCAACATCGCCCTCATAAATGGGTGCAACATATTTGGCATATTCAAATCCTGCGGTTCGCTGTTTCATCCGCATGCTTTCCGGATAACAGATGTTTTTGACGTGCGTATGTTTGGTAAAAAGGGCGACGGAACGCAAAACCTCATAAACATGGTTCAGCGGAATACCGCTCCAGTAAAAATTACCTGTATCCATTGTTACCCCAAGCCGTTCTCTGCCGACTTGTGTGATGACCTGCCGCAGAAAGTTGGGATCGTTGCCCTGCACACCGTGGTTTTCGATACCCAAGCCGACTTTACTGTTCTGTGTAGCCATAATGCCCTTGCGCATGCAGTCGACAAATCTTTCAACTCTTACTTCAAACGGTTCTTCTTTTTCGCCTTTGGTAATGGCGTCAATCCGCACCGCCGGGATTCCAAGCGCGTCCGCGGTTTTAATTACGCCAATCATCCATTCCACTTCCTTTTGAGGGTTGGCGCAGTTAAAATTATTGTGCAAGAGGAACGCACAGATTTTAATTTTCTTTTTTACGTAAAGGCTCCCGATAACCCGATCCGCTTCGTTCTGTGCAAAAGAAACTTTATTCCAGCCAGCCGTGTCCCACACGGTGGAATCCCGAAAATACTCCACCTCGACGCTGTCGAGTTTCAAGTCGTTTAATCCTTCGGCAATGCTAGTGTAACCAGCTAATCGCAAAACGTCATCTCTTACAGCAACGTACATATGATGACACCTTTCAATTATTTAGTTCTTCTACTCTCGTTAACACTTGTCCCTAAATATTATTTGAACAGCAAGGCTTCTTTCTCGATTTCAGTCTTAACGGGGCAAATGTGTTTGGGATACTCAGGGGCTACCCGAATGCTTACAGGTTTTTTTGTAATTACACCTATCCTTTAAATCCCGCGTAACACCGGCATCACTAGATTGTCCTGAATCAATATGTATGCGGTAAAGACGAGCATGGTGGTCAATCTAAAACGATGAATTATGGTGTTGCTCTACCTTGGGTTATAGCTTTGTCGCAGGCCAGCGTCAGTCGCAATGACTTCCAACCATCCGTGTAGTCGCATGGATTGATGTCCCACTTTCCGGTCTTGACCATTTTTAGGAACGTATCATTTTCGTATTCATACTTCGACCGGGTTGCCGGCTGGAACTCTAAAATCCCGTCGGCTAATGACTTGACCGCTTGCTGCCGGGCAATGGGGGCGCTGACCTCCACCGCAGAACGTTCGATCACAAGGCGGCCGGTGTTGGGGAACAGGCGATAAAGCCGCTTTTCGCCGCTGAAGACGAGTTCGTTCCGCCATGCATCGCCAACCCAGGTATGCATGTGGGAGCCAAGCATGCCACTGGCAAATGTGAAGACCAAGCCAAGCGTTTCGTCAATGGTGTAAGTTTTGCGTTTCCGGTGCACAGGGTTCCGGGCGTAGCCGTGGACTTCTCGCACTTCGCCAAACAGGTAGCGGAGCAGATCCAGGTTGTGGGTCGCCTGGTCCACCAAGGCGCCGCCGGATTTAGTCTTGTCGTAAAACCAGACCGGCAACCCCATGGTCAGACTGACGTTGCAGCCGTAAAATGATTGGACGAGGTGAATGGGATCGTCCTGCATGAGAGCGCGCAGCCGCTGGACCGCCGGCAGGCTCCGGAATACATAGCCAACCTGCACATGAGCCTTGCGCCTGGTCAGTTCCCTGGCCGTAACAACAGCCGCAGATTCCTGCCGTTCCACCGGCTTTTCGCAAAAGACGGGAATCCCCCGGTCGGCGCACGCCAGAAGTGGCTCACGCCGAACGCCAGGAGGGGTGCATAACCAGACGGCTTCCGGCTTGATCCGATCAAGCATTTCGTGGTAATCCGTAAACACTTCGCCGCCATATTCCACCTGGCGCTTGACGGCTTGCTCGCGCAAAATATCGCACAAGCCCGCGATGCGTACATCCCGCCGGGTTTTCAGATAACGCAAATGGGCGGGGACGATATTTCCTGTGCCAATAAAAGCAATTCGAATCATAGTCGATTTCCTGCCAACAATATTTTCAAAAAGGCAATGGTTTCGGCAACGTCTCTTACTGGGTCTTCGCCAACTTTATATTTGATCACGTAACGGTCTTTATAGCCAACAGAAGCCATGGCGCTGATATTTTCTAAAAAGTGTATATTTCCTTTGCCAAACGGATGTTATTTAATACCCACTCCTGGAAAACTGGCCATTCCGCGGATCTATCTGCCGCATGGCGCAGTAATTAACTCCCCCAGCCTCGGCCCCACCCCATTTCAACTGCCTTACAAAACCAGGATGTTTTTCCGGATCAATGGGCGACGACAGTTTATGCGTCCTGATATTTTCCCATTCCTTTTCCCCGACCGGATCATAGGTTAGAATGGCGCTATGGTGTTCGACAACCTTGATCCCTTGCGCATGGCAGCTCCTGCAGACATTTTTAAGGCAAGTCAGCAGCCGCGGCCAGTCTTCCAAATAGCTCCACCGGAAATGAAATCCGCCAAATGTAATCACGGCATTAATGCCCGCTTTGCTCAACGCCTCCGCTTTTTGATTGAAGTCACGGGCCTTGAACCGGAACAATTCCTCATCCCCGAACCAGCAACTTGTCCAGCGGGCATCTCGGTTCCATTCCGTCTGCTTCATCAAACCTGTCTGATTTAGTCCTTTCTTCATCACTATTCCTTTTCCAGTCATGTACTTCTGTTTTTATCCTCCAATTCAAAACAAGCAAATAACCGTTCCCCTGAATATGATTACCTATACCGACGGCTATGACTTTACCGTTCGGTGCTGCACTATGAGCATGGCAACCATTTCTTATTTACGGCCTGCCTCACCAGAGACACCATTTCGTCCGGCCTTACAAATTCATACGTGTTGGAAGGAAGCGAACGACTGAGATCATAAACTTCTTTCAACTTCGTCGTGTAGCAGGACAAAAGAAAAGAAAGGAACTTAGGGCGCCCGTCTTCCAGGCTTGCGCGTTCCAGATATTCTTTGACTTTATTGCAGGTCGTCCACGTCAAAGGAGTTGGGATCACGACGCGATCGCCCTGAACATGAATCTTGCCCTTACCGCACACAAAGATGCCGTCGGCGCCTGACGCCCTGAACAACTTCGAAAGTGTGCGCCGATTATATAGCGGAGTGCTGTCATATAAATCCTGATCGCCAACCTGGATTGTTTTTAGATCGCACTGTTTCATCAGTCGGCCGGTTCTTTTGCAGAATAAGTCAAGGTTCGGCAGCATCGAAGGATGGCAATAACCGGCGCCCGAGACCCCGCACATCAGGCAATCATTCGGTGTAGCGGTTTCATAATAATATCCCAGGACCGCTGGCGCCATTTCCGTCAGCAGTGGTTGGACCTCCCAACCCAAAGGAATCAATCCGCGATGCTTGTCCAACCAGTGCCCGGAATGCCATTTCAGCATGATCGCCGGCGAATCGCCGTCCGAAATCCTCAGGCTGACATAAATTTTGCGCTCTAACTTGCGGCGGGCGCGGATAATATGGCTCTGACGGTAAGGGCTCCGGCACGGAACTCCGGCATGGACACTTAGATTGGGACAAAACGTGGTGCAAAGCACATGGTGCCCATGCTTCGATATTTCCCCCACATATCTGCCCTCGCCAGGAAACGTGGTTATCCATCCCAGGATCGTGGATTGGGGTTCGGCCAGGGAGGTGAGCTCGTTAAAAAGCGACCGCGCCCGATGGCCATCCTCATCCTTGGAATCAGGATAAAAATTAAAAACGAAACTTCGCGCTGCTGTCAGATAATCCCGAACTTCGATCCCGTAAAGTTTGTCTGAAGGATAAGCCATGCTGCCCAGGATGCGATGGTTGCATTTTGGCCATAATCGCGCCAATGCCCAGCGGTAGGCGGCGTACTTGTCGCGCCATCGGCCGCGGAGATCATGGAGCGGCTTCAAACCGCATTTCTTCAAGAGTCCGATCGCTTCCGGATGCGCCACTATCGCATTTTCGATCCCGGCCATGGTGGTGGCGATATTGGCTGAATCCGGCAGCTTGGGGTCATACACAATGAAACCCTTGAGTTCGTTTACAAACATCCGGATAAGGCCGGGGACACTGTTGCCCCGGTTGATTTCAATGCCTTTCGCGGCATAGTAATCCAGCCAGAGATCGTCGGATTTCATGCCTTCCGGCCAGGAATTGTAGATCAGATACACGCAGGGATTCGTCCTGTTTACCACGCCTTGCAGGGTGGTCAGCATAAACCGCGTTTCAGCGCTCGCCTCGCTGAGATCGCAGACGCACAGCCTTTGCGGCAGTGTAAATGGCGGGAAAAGACGGCTTTTACCGTCATCCCCTGTCGACATCTTTTTGTGGGTAATGCCTCTGGATGGCCACTTGATCGCCAGCTTTCTGGAACTTCCCGCAGCCAACCATTTTAATGCATTGATCAGCAAGGCCAGTTCCCCTTCCTGTGGTGCGGCCGTGAGGTCCGCCTGATCGAGCCCGGGCAGATTGCCCATGGCCATGACCCTGCCTTTCCCGATCGTTCCCACGATCACGACCGGATTGCCCGCATTGTCTTTGACGAGCGTCTTGCCGCGCAATCCAACTTTCAGGCAGGCGTGATCGCTATAGGAATGGGAAAATGTTTTCGGAAGATTATGCGTTATCGGATGCGAAGCACAGACCCGCAGCATGTTCTCCTTGCCCATGGCGGAATACTTCCACAACTTCGGCAGCGGCGAGGCAATATCGTATCTTCCGCAGGCATTATGCGTAAAGATTACGCCGCAACCGCTTTTGATATAGGATAGAATTAATTCCGGTTCCGGAATAGCGGTCAGCGCGGAAAGGCATAAAACATCAAGGCTCAGCAGTGTTTCCCTGTTGATGGCCGTTAGCTTGCGCGCTTTAACGCCGTTGGCGCCTTGCAATCCGGCAACGATACCTTCCGCGCCATAGCGCCCGTACACTCCCACCAAGATCTCTTTGCAATCCACAGATTTAGTTTTCATAATATAGAGTTTTCATCCTTTCATAATTGCAACAAGCAGAACATTGTAACGCCTTCGCCCTTTTTAAAAATCTGCGGACTTCTGTAAAACATCCCTAATGGCCATTGCCGCAGGCTTGAGACTCCCCTCAAAGTCAATGATCGCAGTGTTGGATGCGCAAGGAAAACAGTCGTGCCCCATCCAAATGATACATCCACCGCATTTTGGAAACCGGTCTTTGCACGCTTTCACCGCAAAAGAAAGAGCCTGCTTCTGACGCTCCTGACTCCACGCCACATATTCCTCCAGATGGCGGGGATTCCGATTGTGATCCTTGACGAACTGATCGATCTCCAACCACCAATCAATCGGATATTTCCAGAGTGGATTACTCACAGCAATTGGCATGGGATCGAGATCGCCAGCGTATTTACGGATCAACTCCGATGAGCTTGCCCCACAGGCGCCGAGTTCGGAACGGAACAAGGCATCGTCGTGCAGCCAATACTGACGCCATTCTTCCATATCTCCGGTCGGCTTCCAGGGGCCGTGAACATCCCAATGCAGGCCGTGTCCGAATGTGCCCGCATTGCCATGCACCGTAGGGCCGGACGGGGAAGTCGCTATGAACCGGTGACTGGGATCCAGGCTCCGCACCGTGGCCTGCTGAGCCCGGATCATAGGATGGGATTCATCCACAGGGCGATAGGCACCACCGGCTGTGGTGATCAATTCATTGCCACCGCACCAGACCAGGAGCGATACATGATGATGCCGCCGGGCAATATAGGTTGCAACGATGCGCGTCATGTCTTGAATTGCCTGCGGATCGTCCGGCGGATAATCGTCCACGCCCGAGGAGGACAACGGAAACTCCTGCCAGATCATGATGCCCAGTTCGTCGCACAGCCGGTAAAACATCTCCTTTTCGAGAATCGCCCCACCCCAGACCCGCAAAAGATTGAATCCCAGATCACGGTACAAGGTCAACTGCCGAAGATATTGCGCTTCCGTCACGTCAGCGAAATTCGGCCGGATCGGCACCCAGTTGGCGCCTTGCAAAAATACATCCCGCCCGTTAATTGAACAGAGCCACGGATCGGCGAGAGGTGGGGCACCATGACAGGGCTTCCACTGGATGTGCTTGAAGCCTATCGTTCGCGTCGTCTGGTCCAGCGCATGGCAATCCTTGTCGAGAACGGCCACCTTCAACTGGTATAGCGGCTGACTCCCCTGTAAATTAGGCCACCATAATTCAACCGGCAATTGCCGCCAATGAATCCCGGTCAGATTGAAAATGGCGGGATTCAGCGTTTCTATCCGCACACTCTGGCCCTCGCGCTCCAGCACAATACTGACGGACGCGGCAGCGCCATTAATCCATCCTTTGATGTCCAGGTTTCCGGTTGTATCGGCGGTGTTGACAGTTGCCACACAAAAAAGATCCCGGATTTCAATGCCATCCGAGACGTCCAGATACACCTTGTCCCATATCCCTTGTTGAACCAGCCGCGCGGTCCAGTCCCACATGTAATTAAAGCGGACTTTCCATTCCTTGATCTGCGACGTACGGCCAAACTGTCCCAGCCAGCGGGGCGGAGTGTCGAATACAATCTGAAGGATATTCGCGCGTTCATTCAAATATGCCGTAAGGTCTATAACATGCGGCACGTGGGAACCACAGAATGGCGCAATTTCGC
Organism: Kiritimatiellia bacterium; assembly: GCA_028718125.1. GTDB lineage: Bacteria > Verrucomicrobiota > Kiritimatiellia > JAAZAB01 > JAAZAB01 > VSJD01. The sequence continues at coordinate 17,958 of JAQUMN010000006.1, read as the reverse complement.
GCCCATTCAAGATGATCCACCCGCTGTAATCCAAACCTTCACAAACCAGCCGATATTGCATATTTTTTATCAGCCACGCATCCGGAATAGCAGCCTCATAAATCCAATGGCGATTCTCCACCCACTCGCAAAGGCGGGCATTGTGGCCGACGTTCCAGTCCGGGATGATGCCCGCCTGCCGCAAGGCCAGTTGTATGGAACCGGGCACCGGCGCCGGAATGGCGGAGACCTCGGCACGTTGCGCCAACCCTGGTTCCGTCGTTTTGTACAAACGCCATATCTCCGGCGTCCAGCCGGAGAGCCTCCATTCCAACGATGAGAGGTCGTGCCGTGTTTTCATGCATATCTCCCGCTTCACTCTAGATAAAAGACTCAGTAGTTCCTATAGTAGGGTGCCAGGGCTGTTTCCAGAAGCGAAGCCTCGTCGGTTTGCGGATTCCAGACCGTTTCTGCAAACAAAGCCACGGCTGCAGGAATGGCCTGTTCAAACAGGCCGTTTTCCACCAACGCCACAACCGTCATTGGACCATGGGCGGCCTTGCGGACTTCCCGATAAAACCGCGCCGCGGCGGGCAGGCATTTGATCCAGCGACTATTAATGGAATCCCAATACTCCTGCCGCTGCGCAGAACGTCGTCGAATAAACGTGCTGCTCCTTTCGCCCAGAATAAAGGGACCATGATGCTCAAAGTCATCCCTAAAGTTTATAGCCGAAAAGCCCTTGGCGCATAAACCAAACTCACAGCGGCCGCGAAACTTGGCCAGTTTGAGGGAATAGGCCAAAGTTCCCTCCGCAGCGCCAATCCATTGCCGCGCGACCAAATCATCTGCGGCCACCGTGAGGGTGGGACTGTAAGCATACGGAGTCACGCCGGCATCTTCCCAAATAATGGCAATCCGCGAATCCAACTCCGCCAGATCCTGGTAATACTTCGTGATCGACGTGGCATGCAATCCGAATTGAATATAAAGCCGGGGATTTATTTTCAGCAGAGCCCGGCCAATCTCATTGACCCAGTCGCATACCAGCGCCGCCACGCTCCGGTCTCCACAGGTCGTCTCCTCGTGCTCCGTCAGGGTTTGAAAATAAATGCCATCCACTTTCGTGTCCCGGTAATTCGTTTCATAATTGCGGATAACCTCAGCTTTGACCTTGGCCCGGTCCCGGCGGCTATTCAAAGCCAAGCCGACCTTGCCCCAACCCCAGTGAAATCCGGCAATCACCCGAATGCCACGGTCGTGAGCAGAGTCCACGATTTGTCGAAAATTGTGCGGCGGGCAATCGTTCCACATGACCAACATATTCAGTTTCAGCCGCGCCATATTATCGAGAAACCGACGGTAATCATAAATCACATAACCCCAACTCCAAATCCCCCGATTTTCAATGGCCGGATGACCGGAGCGGGAAAATAGCGGGATGCCCTCCAAGGCTTTCGGACGGTCCTGCTCACCAGGCGGCAGCGCATATTGGCCCAGGATTTTAGCGCCAAAATCAACCACGCCATTGAGCACGCCCTTGGCATCATGCCCGGCAACCACGAGCAAACGCCGATCCGGTCGCCAGTATCCTTCCACCCGCGCCAGCAGGTATCCCTCGGGATGGGCAGGAATGCTGATTTGTTTGCGGCGCACCAGTTCCCGAATCCATCGGTTGGAAGCCGGGGTCCCCACCAACACCAAATGGGCGTCTATGTCTGGTCTGACCAGGGCCGCCGATTGAACGCCAATCACATAAGGGGGATACTGCTGAATCAGCCGCTGAAGCTCATTGACCGCAAATTCCTCTATACCCCGATATTGGCCCATGACAATTTCCCAGCGTGGACCGGGATACCGTTGCTTGTTCATATTGTCCATTATATCCTCCCCTCGTGGGCTATGCCCGCAACCTAAGCTTAATTTCTCATCCCGGCAGTGTGCTCAAATTCAATAATGCGAACTTCGTTGGGACGAAAATTGAGATCCAGCTTATATCCGTTGGCATTATGCGACAGGGCTCGTTCGTCTTTACGCGGATAGCAGTCCGTCGGTTTCCACGGCAGGGTGACGACGATAGGCTCGATGGCCGCGCTATGATTTTTAATAGCCAGAAACAGACGGGCGCCATTGCGGTAACGCATTATCTCGCGAGGCATAGACCCCTGGATGGTTTCCGGCCGATGCCCGGCCACCGTCAATGCTTTCTGGCAAATCTGACGCAGGTCGGATTGGTACAACAAACAGGCTGACACCGGCGAATAGATGAGCAGCCCGGTCGCCGCCGTTCCCATAATGTAAGCCAGGCCCTTATCGGCCCACTTGGCGAATACACGCCAGCCGCCAATATCCAAAGCGGATTGTGTGTGGCAATAATCGCCAGTGCGGAACCCGTCCAGAACAATCGGATCCATCGCCAAATTACCCGGTGATTGGGCCGCCAGCTGTCCGGCCAAATTCTTGCCGGCACCGGAGAGAGTGCCGCTGAGAAAAATAATTTTTCCTTTTCCGAACCAATTCACCGTTGCGTCCGCAAAAGCGGAACTCAGTTCCTGATTGCCGTCGATGATCATCATCGGGACTTTCCTGGCATCCCCATGGAGAATATCCGGATACTCATCATAGGCAAACAGGAAGGGAATATCGGACCCCTGCAATTTAAACGCCAGGGCATACGCAGAGTAACAACCCGGCAACTTGTCCGCCTCCTTGTTAATGGCCCTTCTATAATCTGTGTTTTTTGCATAATAAACCAATGCGTCCGGGGTCGGGGTCGCTTCCCGATATGCTTTCGGCAGGCGCCCATAGGTGTCGATGGTTGTCCGCACGCGTCGTTGGAACTCCCGGTATTTATTGCACGGCTCGTCGAACCGATTGTGGCCGTACATACTTTGATTTCGAAAATTGCCGTAATCCCAGAAAAACAAGTCCATTTGATGAAGCAAAACAGCCGTGTTTAATATTTCATCCAGCCGTTCCAGCGGAACCCCCTGGCCGCAGCCAATATAAACGGCATGCCGCTCCTGCCAACTCCGCATGCTCTTAGATTCGATACAACCAACACCATCCGGCCGGGCCGTGGGTACCGCCATGTCCATTTTGTCGCGCATCATCTCCACAACGCCATAGCCAAACGAGAAATGATACGTTGTCGAGAGTTCCGTGGCAGTCATGCGACTATACTTGCCGTAATTCTGGCAGATAAGCGCGGGGAAATGCATGAGAGGACTGGCCGTCAGATGGTCGGCCATACCTTTTCGGCGGGCATATCTGCCGATTTCTCGGATGCCTTTAATATTGCGATCCTCCATGAACTGCCGGTGTTCCAGGGTCGTCGGATGGGGAAGATCGTTTCCCTTCGCCTGTTTCCAGGCAGCGGCCAGGGATTCACCATAACCATTATCGAGCCACGGAAAGTGGTCAGGTTCCGCGTAGTCGATGACCCGCACCCCGAGTTCGTCGAGCGCGTCGACCGATTCCTTGCAGAAGGCAATGAATTCGTCCGATCCATAATCAAGGGTGGGATGGCCGTTGTTTTCGTCCCAGCCGACGTACGGATGTTTGCCGTCATACGTTCGCTGTTTGATGTGCGGGTAACGCTGGCTGAGTTCGTTGCCGTAGGTGTCGGCAAACGGAAATCCGTGAATAAACATTAAGCCCGCTTTTTGACAAGCCTCGATGAGCTCGACATATCGAAGACTACGAATTTCGGCCAGTGACAGGCACGTGCCATCAAGGCCGACACAGGCCAATCCATTTAATCCCATTTGCTTCAAATCTCGGACGATTGTTTTGGACGGAAGCGGATGAAACAGGTGAAGCATGCGTTGGAGAACGTTGTCATCTTTCGGAAGGCATAGTTTTTTCCGATCCACGGTATGTGGGGTGACTTGTTTTGGCCGGAGCACGGAATCCACAGGGAAAAGGTAGTACATAATGAATTTGGGCGCACGATTAACTTTATTCATGGAACCTCTGGGAACTACTTTTAAGGATTGGGGGCAATAGTTGCGGTTCGGTTTTCGATATGGCGCCATTCATCGCTGTTCCGTCTGGTTGTGTTTTCATTGTGTTGGCAGTTCGTCGCTTGATAGGTTGTTTGTCGTTATGGGTTTGATCGGCGCTGTTCAGACGGCGGACAGCAAAGACTTTGTCGGCACCACCGAGACCTCGTGTTTCTTTGGACTCATAGATTGCCCTTCGTTTATCCTGCCCTGATCAAAAACCTGTCAATGATCTGCTGGCGATATTCCTTTGACAGGGATGCGAAAAACGCCGAGTAGCCCGTAACCCTCACGACAAGATCGGGGTATTTGCCGGGATTTTCATGAGACTGCAGCAGCTTCTTCTTCGTCAGGCAATTTATGTTGGGCATCGTCCCTACCATGTGATTGTGGGTATAAATGAGCAGCCGATGGATAGCTTACAGCCCCCCTAATGGATTGTAACTATTATGCCGCTTGGGATGATCGGTGCCATCCCTATGTGCCAGGTCCCATTGGTGGGGGGCTCGTTTATCAGAGGTTCCGGGTTCGGAACAGCCGAATTTGACCTGAACCAGTTGGGTCCCATGCATTTGTCGCCCGCCCCCACAGCGTTGCTTATTGAGGTCACATAGTTACTGCCACAGTCCCTGTAATAATCGTAGCTAAAGTAGCCGCGGGGGCAATTCGTAATTTTCAGGTTGTAGTAATAATATTGATTGGACACGATACTCGAAGGATACGTTACAGTCATCTCGGTGAGCAGAATCGCACCCTCATTGGTGGGCGAAGGGGTCCAGCCGGTTGCGTCCGTGCCCGTGCTCGCGCGGTTAGTGCCCGACGACCAACTGCCGCCGGTAAACTTGTAGATGGCCGCCTGATTGGTTGGGCTGCTTTTCTCTTCAATAATTACATCGTTATCTCCCAGATCCACGTTTAAGCCGGGCTTTTGCTTTTTGACGATGTGACCACCCAAATAGAATGTGCATGTTAACCAGGAATTGGCATTTGCACCGACAAATGCAATACGTCTGTCGGCAGAGAATTGGCAGTTTCTGTATTCCATTCTACTTGGATAAATGGCCGTACTGACGATGGTTGCCACATTGCTACTATTAAACTTGCAGTCGATGATCCTGACCCCAATTGCGTAATAGTCAATCAGATCATTTTCAAACTCGCAGTTAATTATATCCACGTTGCCTTTCGGCACTCCACCCGTCCCGCTTCTCCAGCATAACGCTGAACGGTTGTTTGCAGTGGTGTAACCTATATAGTTGTCACGAAATGTTTTTATCGTAGCGTTAACTGCATCGAACTCAACACCATACGCATAATGTCCATAGGCATAGAACTGACATCGTTCAATATCATAATCCGAGTAGACCCAAAATCCACTTCCAGCCCAACTGACTTTTGTATCATATAACTTAATTAAGCCGCCGCTATGTGAAACAATTCTAAATGTATATGGATATGTCTGCGTAGTGGTTGTAATTTCGTTGGCTAAAGTATCCGTGCTTGTCCTTCTCTCGCCGGACGTTCCCTGTGTGCCGCGGGCAAGCAGTGTTCCGTTGCTATATATGGTAATAACGTGAACGGTTGAGTCTTTCATCTTGAGCTTTTCCTCATTACCACCGGCATTATAGTTGCCACTACCATCCGTTTTCCCGATGTACAAGGTTCCGGAAATGGAAAGATTCAGGGCACAGACGGCGATATGGGATGCCGCATCATAACTGAATACGTTTATGTCTCCGATATTTTCGGCAATGGCCGCCAATGTGTAGGGACTGTCCCCGTCATTCGGAACAAAGACGGTAGTGCTGTTAGTGTAAGCCGAGCCATAGAGACTGGAACCTGTCATGAAAAGCGCCACCGTCAACCACACCATGGATGCCAGTCCTTGCCGCTTCATTGTTTCCATTGGAGGCCCCTTTCTCACCCTTTTCTCCAGCAATTATTTATTCAATGCGCTTCCATTCCACGACGATCATCTCATGCACGTCAAAGTCCCTTACCTTGAATTTTACGTCGTCTCCGGCAATAGTCCATTTCACTTTTTCCCTTGTCGGGTATGGATAGTAAATATCCTCGATTGATTTACCCAACCTTAATTTCACATCCACACCTCTGACAAGATTTACCTTGGAATCAATATTGAGCAGATGGACCATAGCCCGGTTCCGTTTCTTCTGAATCCTTAAGGCCGCTTCCACATAAAACGGACAGTTCGCAACTTCCAGGGGTAATTCCGCCTGCGCGAACTCAAGCCCTCGCTTAACGGTGGCGCCGATCAACTCCTTCGCCCCATCCCAGTATTCAAAATAGAGCGGATCCACGGTCCATCTAACGCTCTTATAGCTCAGTCCGGGATAAATGGGCGCAAGAAAGATCGAGAGTCCCTTGCCGCACCTGTTTTCCACTATGGCTGGTGATCCGTCTTCCCAGGTGGCCACAGATTTCCCCTGGGTTACTTTTACAACGTCATAACCCATGGCCTTTTCGTATTCAGCGGCCTTTTCCCCGTGCGCAAAACCCATATATTTATCATCAACCAGCTTTATCTTATCCACCTGCCCAGGCTTAATATCCCTCTCCACGAAACTCCGAAACTCGTCCTTGTTCCGCATCTCTGTCTTCGCGTAATCCACGCCAAACACATCCGAAAAAGCATAATTAGTCAAAGAAATATCCCATTGATCATGCAGACTCGTGCCGGCGGTTGAGATCAGAACGCCGCCCACTCCAACCCAGTCCTTTAACAGGCGCACTTCGCTTGACGATAAAGATTTTGCGTCCGACAGAATCGCCACTTTGTATCTTCCGATCTTTTCCATCGTCAACGTTTCCAGCCACAGGATATCAACCGGCAGATGTGACTGTACAAGCGCCTCCCATATCCCCTGCTGGTTCTGGGTGTAACGGAAAAGGCACCTTCCGCCGCCAATACTGTCCGGCGAACCCGTGCCATAACTCAACGTGCTTGTTCGGCCTGAATACAAAAGGGCAATCTCTTTGGGGCTCTCTGCTTCAACCAGATAATCACTTATCGCTTTGCCTTTTTGAAATTGTCGTTCCGCGGCTTCCCCTCGCCCTTTTTCCCATGCATTCATATAAGCCCAAGGCCTTTTCTGCGCGAACTGCCAGTTCATCTGAAAGAAGAACTGGCCATGGAGAAGGCTTGAGGCATACCCTCTTTCCACTCTTGCGTTCCCGTCTGCCTGATGAGTGTAGAACTGGCCATGGACAGGACGCATCTCTCCATCAAGGTGCAATTCAAGATCGAAATTGTTCCCGAACGAGTGCTCGCTGTAACTCTGGGGGCCATAGCTCCCAAGCACCGAGCCAAGTCTTGGGTATCCTGAAATATAGGTTGACTTGCCGACGCCGGCTCTGCTTCTACCGCCCAAATTGAAAAGTAGTTCCGTGCCCATCCTCATTTGTTTGAGCCATTCGGCTGTCTCGCCATACTCATCCACGCCCTTGTCGGCAACATACTCCATATATTCCGCAAACAGGAATTTCTCTTTTCGACCTTCGTCATTCATCGCCGGGATTTTAACCGCTTCGATATTATTTATCCCGAAACCGGCAAGCTCGTTCCTGTTGTATTTCCCGCCTAAATACGCTCGAAATTCTCCGTCATTCAAAAATCCTTTACCTTCCCGGGCGCCATACGCCCAACTGAGACACTCCTCGGACCAGAAACCGCCAAAACACTCATAGTTTCCCCTTCTCATAATGTCATACTCAAAACTCGCCTTATCGCAAATAGCGGTTGCATTACGTCGCCATTCAGACAAAACCATCTGGTGTTCCGCCGAAAAAAGGGGGAAATACGCCTCAACTTCCGCAAGATGGGCGGAATATTTCTCCCATGAAGGCTCCGCTTTCGCAAAGACCCTGCCAAGAATGCCGTCTGTATATCCCATGAAACCGGTTACACCCGCATAACCGGCTTGACGGATGACCTGACACCTTTGGATAGGAGTCAGGCTCCCATAAATGAAGAATCTGCCCAGAAAGGCGTTATATTTTCCAGTGAGCCAATAGAAATGTTCCTTTTTTCGCAAGAAATCCTGCTGGCTTACTCCCTTTTCGCTTTTCCCTCCTGTTCCTATTTCGTTTGTAGCCTGGTCGCAGAGCAATTGCACAGGAATATAGTCGTAGTACGCAATGCCTCCTGTCCTGTGCAAATTCTCATGGAATTTCTTGGCGGCGCTTTGCAGGACGGGGATTACGTTCTCGTCCCCAATATGACCGAGCGCCCTAACCACACAGGCCCGTTCTTCCCGTGTGATGTTTTCGACTTCCACTCTGTTTGCGAGCTGAGGCGCCGCCTTTTTGCTCTTCAACCAGCCAAGTGAAAGAATCGCATTCTGTCGTGTGTGGTAATCCTTATCGGCAAGCTTCTCAATCAAGAAATCTTCCGCCTTATCATCGCCAAGCATGCCCAATGCCTGCACGATCCTTCGCTGGGTGAGGGTGTCTTTGGCGTCTTCACTCGCCTTTAAAAGAGCAGGTACCGCCTCCTTGGCCTGCATCCAAGACAGGGCATATATGGCGTTCCTTCTTACAGGATATTCTCCGTCTTTGAGAGCCGCGACTAGCGCCGAGATTGCCCGCCGGTCCCCAATCCTACCCAATTCCAGTGCCGCAGCCGCCCTTGACGTCTTGTCTTCACAGCCCAGTTGCTCGATTAACCCGGGCACTTTTGTCAAGTCTTCCTTTCGCTCATATTCCGCGCTCTCTTTCTTCGTCTGCGCTATTATCGGACCCATGATCTTTTCAAACTCCTCCGTTTCTCTTCGGCATGCTTCGACCTCTTGGGTGGGAATAATTGTTCCCGTCCATTCCGGCGTCTTCTCCAACTCGGCCACCCCCATTCCGCCGATCTCTTCCTTCTTATCCTTCTTCTTCTGTTCATAAACAACATTCAGCTGGTTTGTAAGCGCGGCGAGTGTCTCGGCCAACTGGGATGCCCTTTTCGCCAATTCGCCGCTCGCATAAGGAAGCATGCCCTTTATCCGGTACAACAGATCATCCAACAACGCATTTTCTTCAAACATCTCGGCGGCCAGGATGCCCGGCTTTGAGTCAAACCCCCGCTCATCATGGGTCCAGTCCCAAGTTCTTTCCCTCCGTAGCACCTTCAATCTGATGTCCGCGCTTATCGCGTTATCCCCGCCGAGTTCCCTTGAGGCATTCGCCGTTATCCACCCGATGCTGTTTAAGAGCAGCTTTGCGTCGTTAGGCGGCAGGGGATAAATCGCTTTCCCATCGCTGCCGATCCCGATCCAGGGGCCTATAAACACCACACGGCCTTTGCCCGCCTTCCCGCAGGCAATGGATATCTCGTCACTTGTATCACGCGCGATAATTGTCCCCTCCGGCCCTAACTGCATAACCGCGTGGTCCCAGAAGGGAGCCATGAACTTCTCAGGCAGTCCTTTTACGATAGGATGGTTTGTGTCGGCGATAATTATCCCCGGCCCATTCACTTTGTTGTATGCCCAGGCTATTTCCGGGAAGGAAGGTCTGATACTGCTCCGGGCTGCCACACCGCAGCGAAACATGGAAAAAATCACGCCCCCGCCGCGAGCCTGCACAAATTCAACCAATTGCATCCGCCCAGGCAAGTCCAACCAATCATAACCGTTCCAGCCGCCGCCGAAAAACAGCACGTCAAATTGGTGGATTTTGCCTTCACTAACGTCTTTGGCCGTGAAGGTCGCCACCTCCATGCCCTGTTCCGTCAAAGTGCGCACGATTTCCGGGACAGCCACGGATCCCACAAATATCCCCGCTTTCAATTTGGCTTTTTCGCCGGACGCCTCCAGGCCGAGGCCCAAGGACATGACGATACTCAAGACGGTTGCTGCAATTCGTTGTTTCATGCGATGTTTTTCCTTTGCCGATGGGGCCATTGAGTCGTGCCCCTTCTGACTTGGCATTTTTCGTCCGGCATATCCCCTCAACCAGATGTCGATTGGCGCCGTTATGTCCACCATATATGCGCCAGTTTCAATTGAACTCACCTTTTTTGCCGGTCTCTCCCGGTCATTCAATATCTATTCCAAAACGATAGCCGAATGCAGATTGAAAGACGGCACATCGAATTCCGCGTAGTCGCCAACCCGGCGGATGGAAATCGCCACACCTTCGGGCTGAAGTGTCGCCTGCCGGGCGGCGGGCGACAGCACGCGCACCTTCACGTCGGCGCATGCGTCGGAACCAAGATTGATCATGTGAAGTATCCGACGCTCGCCCTGCCGACGGACCACCGCGTAGACATTACCCGACGCCCCGGTGAGTTCAAACGGCATCGTCGCGCCGGCACGCTTGAGCGCGCCGCTTACGCAGGATTCCAGCAGGACGGCGGAATCCTTCTGCCCGGGTTTGAACGGCAGGCACGCCGAGATAAAAACAGTTTGACCCTTACCATAAGAGTTTGAAACAATCGCAGGCGAGCCATCTTCCCACGCGGCAAGAACCTGACCGCCTGCGGTTTTGACCAAGTCGGCAGCGCGGCCGGCCAAGTCAAGCGGACAGCCCGGATCAATGCCCGGCAACACAGCGGACACCTGGTTCACCGTGAGACTTCGGTGGGAGACGCCGGTTTTCACGAATCTTACGCCAAACAGCTTGGCCAGGCCGTAATCGCCGCGCACAATTCCCCAACGATCCTTCATGCTGCTGGATGCAGTGGCAATAAGAACGCCGCCCCTTTGCACCCAATCGCTAAGCGCCTTCATTTCTTCGTCAGTCAGCGAACGGGCATCCTGCATGACAAGGACCTTGTACTTCTTGAGAAACTCCGGCGTCGCCAATTGGATGAAGAACGGTTCGGCGGACACGTGGCTCTGGGCAAGCGCCTGGTACAACGCCTCATTGCCGGTGATATAGTGTGAGACACTGCCTTTAAATCCCATTCCCCAGTGCGTCATCGCCGCCGTCCGTTCCGAGTAAACAAGACCAATCGGGGTATCAAGCGTCGTGTTAGCCAGATACGGTTCTAACCGAGCCATCTTCGAATATATCCGGCAGGTGTCTTCCCACAGTCCTTCCGGGGCGCGGCTTGTGTAATTGTGCTGTTTGAAAACCGTACCAAAACTGAACGGCCAAACTCCGTCGTTATGCGCCATGGCAAGCACCAGGTCGTGATTGAATCCTTCGAGGCTGTTGCCGTAATGAGCGCCGGGCGTAAATACCGTCTTGGCGGTCGCGGTGGAGGCTATCAAGGCACATATGAATGCCTTGTCATAAAACCCGTGGCTGTAAAGATCGACCCCCATAATATCGGCGATGCGTCCCATGCGAGCAAAACTCGCTCCGCCGATCGGGTCGCCCCACATGCTGGCCGGGGTCAGCAGCACATACATCTTCGTGCCGGGCCTCTTGGCGCGAACGTAACGGCAAACCTCGTCCATTTCGCCGTGAAAAAGATCGCCCTCCGCCTCAAGGCATTCTATCCAGATGAACTTTTCGCGCGGGCTGAAAGCGGCAAACTCCTTTTCCGAAAGCTTCAGGCTCTTGGGAATAGAAGGAATAACCACCTTTTCGACGTCTTCAACGCCGTGTTCTTTAAGCGCCTCCGGCGAGTATTGCCGCAGCCGGTTGCGAAAGGCGGCCAGAAGGTATTCATTATCCGACACTGCTCCGAACATCTCGTCGAAATAGATTCCGGCGAAGCCCGGGTGGTCGCCAAAGGTCTGGAGATCAAAATCCATCTCACGCTTATAGCCTTCCAGGTGTCCGGGGACGCCCCTCCCAGACCCCCAGGGATATGCGAGCGTGCGTTTGTCAGTGTACCAGAACATCACAAAAAAAGGCAGGCCCTCTCTGAGAGAGAGATATTTGAGCGCTTGGATGCCCTCGGCCTTTTCCTTGGAAAGAGGCACATCGAGATTGACATCTCGCATCACTTCCGATTTGATCATGTTCGCGCTGCCGCGACGCGCGTATGAAGCCGCAGCTTGCACAGGACACGGCGCCCACAGGGGGGCGTGCATCCTGATGAAACCGTTTTCAACAATATGCCGCGGATCAAGCATCGGCCTTGGGGTGGCGCAGGCAAACGCGCTGGCATCGGTCTCCAGGGCCTTTGCTTTTTCGATGATTGAGTCCTGAAGGGCGAGATATTCCTTTGCGGTAGTCCGGCCAGTGACGGACTCCATTGCTTGGCGGAATGTGCGCTGGAGGTCCGCAAGGCGCGTCTGGAATGGCGCGATGTCTTTTTCGGCGATCTTAGCATCATCGATGGCAAACCCGGCGCTGTCAACCGCTTGGTCGGTCTCGTACCATAACGGCGTGACCCAGCCTTCGAACCTGTACAATCCACGCGGAGCCACCGGCGGAAGATCCGAGTAGACCTCGATCTCACTCAAACATCCCCCGCCTTTGATTCGGATATAGCGCGCCTGGACCGCATCTTCCCTGATCACCCGCATCCACCCGGCGGTCTCATACTGCCGGATCGGCAAGGAATCGGCGCTCTTTCCAAACGGCTGAAAAGTCTTCCCCTTATCCCCGTCATATGCCAATACCAGCGTGGCTTCGTCCACATCCGCGGCATATTCGACTTCGCACAGGGGCTGACCTTTGAATTGACGTGAACCCAAATCGAGCCTCTGACATGGATAACAGATACCAATCGCTCCATAGGTAATGTAATAAACCATCACGGAGCGAACTGGGTATGATTTTCCCAGATCCAATGTGATCCACCCGTTTGCATTCCGTATTGCGCCGCTGTCATAACTGGAAGATAGAACCCCATCATTTAACAGGGAACCGGCAGAAAACAGCTTGTTATTATACTCGCACGATTTGTACACCGCGAGATTCTCCGCCAGAACACTCCTTGTTCCGGCACTCGCCCCCCCTTGAAATCCAAGTAACCCCGCCAAAAGAAGAAATTCTATGATACCCTGGACCTTTTCGCGCAAGGGCGACGGATATTTCGGCTCTCCCAAGGCTGTGACGAGGGTATCTTTCGGTGTAATCATCTTTGCTCTTTTTGTATAATCATGCATAAAGAGCCAATCGTGTTTTCCACTACCGGCGCTTGCCGGCCAGTAAATCTCCACAGGCGCGCAAAACGTCTTCTTCCAAACGCGGTGCAAACGGGAACAGGCGCCGATACAGTTTTGGAGCCTGATAACAGGCATAATCATCCGCACAGTGGTAGGCCTGGGCGGTTGGAATATATCCCTCACAGCCTCCGGCATATCCGATTGTAAATAGCGTTGGCCATTGTTTCCTTAATTTCAGACTATATGCGGTGAACACCTCGCCGGGTAACCCGATAAACGCCACATCACCCACGGCTATTTTCTGGATGGGCACATTTTCCAGCCAGGGATTGACAGCGGTCGAATCGCGCCGTGCCGCCGCCTCCTCGGCCCATGTCTCAATGGCCCGCATAGTGCCAGGAGCTTTCTTAAATTGGGCCAATAGATACTGCTTTTCCCGCTGAATCGAAGAAAGATCGGGAACCTGCAGAGACAACCTTATTCTCTTTTCAACGCCTTTTAATCCGGCAATCTCAACCGGGTTCGCATACTGTTCGGCCAAGCAAATCTGCCGGTCAATTGCTTCCCCATAAACAGTCAGCATTTCTGGTGTGCCTTTTCCCCAGCGATTTGCAAAACAGACTGGATCAATGTCCCCGCAAAATCCCTGGAACACAACGCCGCGATGCCCGCGCCGTTCGATCGCCGCCACCACCGCGCCCGGCCAATCTGCCGACACGGCGGGAACAGGCCCCAATGTAACGGGATGGCAGGCATAATTGACGATATACAGCTTCTCTTTTTTCCGTTCCAGGACCGCAATTTTGGCGACTGGATCAATCGTCTCAAAACTCTGCAATCGGCGATTGATGCCAATCGGCATGACCGTCTCAAATAAAGCACGCATAGTGGCCGACTGCCGGTCGGCGCGCGCCCGTCGGGCGGCCTCGGCGATGGCCGCCGGCAGTGTTTCCAGATACTCCGGCGACACCTCCCCGCAGGCATCTAACGGCATGGACGCTGGTCCGGTGTGTGTATGCGTGCAGGCAAGCAGGATATGCTCCCGTGGAATATGAATCTCGGAAGCAATGGCTTTTCGAATCGCGTCCGAGAATTCCACCGTGAACCCGATCAGATCGCAACTGATCAACAACACATCGTTGGCGCCATCGCCCAACCAGATCGCCCGCGCCTTCAAATCATCCAGTACCGATTCGGCGCGGCGATTCAAATAATAGCCATAGCCTGCCAACTCAACGCCCATGGGTGGATTAAGGATCGTCTCGCCATACCCGGCATAAAGTTCAGCCACGGCTTAGTTCCTTTCTATGCTCCCAGACTTTCGAGATCGCCCGAGCAATATCTCGCATATCCTTTTCCCTCGACAACAGCACCGGATGGGATATCCAGACGGCGGTCCGGCAAATCTTTTCCGTGTTTGGGCAAACTACACGACGATAGTCTACCGTACGGCCGTAATACGGACACGATAAGGGACAAAACCGCGGGCCTGTACCAATTTTCTGAAATAGCGGATTTTTATAAAGAGGAATCGGATACCCGGGGGCGGCCGGTATGCCTTCCGCCTTCAGCGCCTCCAGAAATCGATCCCGGCTGACTCCGCCCCAAGCCTCCGGCAAAAATCGAAAAATGAACATATGATAACTCCGTCTTGTCACGCGTTTATCACGCTTAAGCAGGGCCATGCCCGGCATCCCTTTCAGTTCACGCTCCAGACAGGCAACATTGTGCTCGCGCTTCAAGGTTTGCTCCTTCAAGCGCGAGAGTTGTCCCAAGAGAATCGCCGCCTGCAATTCCGTCATGCGCAGATTGCTTCCCAGCAGGTAATGCTCGTAAAACGCCTTGCCCTTACCCCGGCCACAGTTGGAGTAACTGCGAGCCGTCTCGGCTATCTCTTCACTATCCGACAGGAGAATGCCACCCTCGCCGGAGGTGATATTCTTGCTCATTTGGAAACTGAAGACGCCGCAGTCGCCCAACGCGCCGGTGCCCTTGTCTTTCCACCTGCTTCCCCAACTGTGGCACGCGTCCTCGATCAACATCAGATGATGTTTTTTTGCCAATTGTCTGAAAGCGTCCATGTCGACCGGCAAGCCTGCAAAATGCACAGGCATAATAGCCTTTGTTTTCCCGGTGATTTTTTCTGCCGTCGCGCGAGGATCCATGTTGCAGGTGTCCAGATCAATATCCGCAAAGACGGGAACAGCGTTCACCTTCATAACGGCGCTCGCAGTAGCCATAAAGGTATAAGGCGGTACAATCACCTCGTCGCCGGCACCGATTCCGCACGCCAACAGAGCCATTTCCAAGGCGGCCGTGCCATTCGTGCATGAAACTCCATATTTGGCGTCGTGAAATTGCGCATACTTTTGCTCAAACTCCTTCACACGCTCGCCGTACCACCACTTGCCACTGTTAAAAACAGCTAATAAGCGTTGTCGCTCCTCGCGGCCAAAAACAGGCCATTTCGGAAATGGTTTTGCCCGAATCGGCGCACCCCCGAAAATCGCTAATTTAGCTGGTTTTTCCATGTGATTGCCTTCGTCCTTTATAACTGATGGTTACTAACATATCTTGAGAGTAGTTGCCAAAATGCCTGCCGAAAAGACATACCCCCCCTTGATGTTCATCCTGCTCGTCAATGCCCAGCCTTAATGTAATTAGCGTTTTACTATTCAACGCCAAATCCGATATTGTCACCGAAGATATTTTTTCGCCGTCAACATAGGCGCCTTCGCCATTAATTTTCCATTCCTTCAGCAATCCGAATTGATTATGATCGATCGGCCACCAAGCGGGGGTGTACCTGCCACGGGTATTGGTATAAAACCCCCAGGAATGCCATGGGCCAATTTTTTCCCCATTGACCCAAAGACTAATATCCGACGGGCATTCGTTTTCGCCGACCGATTTGGCATTCTCTGACGATATTTCCACGGCTACGCGCATTTCCTCGACCACAGCATTCCGGGGATGCTTGCGCGGCAAATGATATTCCAGCCATCCGCGCGCAAACCAGAGCAACTGCGCGGAAGTATGGGCCGGATCATAGAACGACTGAGGATCATCCCGAAAGCCGATAAGTTTGTGCTCATTCACCAATCCGCACGTCGGGAAAACCTCGAAGCGCTGATACGCACCAATGGGAATTGATAATTTGTTCGTCATATTCCCGTCGGATATTGCTTTTAACCGACTAGGCCGATAGACGATTTCGTCGTATACCGAGCGGCAGATTTTCTGGGCGCCGCGAATGCCTGCGCTGGAGCCACATTGCACCAAGGTCGCCTTTTCTAAGATATTGATTTCCTTGGTGGCAAAAGACTGCGAAATATGCATTTCCCTGGCAATTTGGGATATGCTTAATTCTTTTTCGCGGAGCAATTCATATATCGCCAACCGATTTCGAGAAGCCAAGGCATGGAAACACGCTTGCGCGGATTTTTTGTCGAGGTTAAATATTTGTGACATACTATATTCCTTATTTAGAATTACTATGTCTCTTTCGGAATACATAGTATGCTTGCGGATTAAAATGTCAACTAATAATTTGCGATATTATTTCCGACACTTGGGGATCAATTGCCGACGTTTTTGATGGATTGCTTTTCCGTGTTTATCTGGACAACAGCGAAGTCGTGGTGGAGGGGGGCATCGAGATCATCTTCGGTTATTTGCCGGTTATATCCGCACTTCCAGTACGCATAACGTCATCACCAGCACCCAGGTCCAGAATAACATGGCCGGTCCGACAACGATCAGCATCAGACCGAGGGCCTGCAGTTTGAGCGCCTCCTGCTCGTTCCGTTCTTCCTGCCGCTTCCACCAGTCCGTTTTGCTCCGTTCTCGTCGCCATGTCGCTTGCACCCTTGCAGTCAAGGCGCGCTCTGCCTGAAGTTCCGCCGCGGTCATGGGTTTCCTTTTGCCGCTATTGCCGCTTTGATGGTTTCTCGCGTTGGGATATGCGGCGCATGGCCGCACCCTTTCACGATCATCTGATATGACCCGTCGTCATACAGTCGCGCCACTCCTGCCATGCAGTCATCATTGCCACACCATACCGGCCTGATAATTGATTGGTTTTGTATCGTTTGCATGCTGTCACCCTTTCGTCATTTGAGTTCCTCTGCCCGGACTATTCCGTACCGCTCCCGCGGATCGCCTTGCGCTCCGCCTGACCAGTTCCCGCACGGATGCTGCCAGCACCTGCGTCGGCTGGACCAGCTGAAGCCAAGCGCCTTCAAGCCTTCAATGATCGGTTGTCCCGGTTTCTTCTGAAACTGCACCCACACCCATTTGCCGACAATTCCCACTGCCGGCCAGATTTCTGGTAAAGCCAATTTGATCGCCTGCAATACTTCCGCCTGCTACCGTTCCCGCTGAATCTTCCAATTCTGCTTTTGTTCTGTTGTCATGTTCTGATCTCCTGTCCGCGTGTACCATGCGTGGCCCGGCGGTTTCTGTCATGCCTTGTTGATTTCGTTCGTGCGTCCGGCAAAATAGCTCCCGTCCGTTATCCAGAAAGCGCGCTTATAATCACGGCCCTCCGCAAATAAAAAGTTGGCTTTAACCTCACAACCATTCGCCAAGGCGACCAGACAACTCCAGCCAACTGGCGGCAACACGCCAAGGAAATAATCAAAAAAATCTTTCGTGATTTCGATTGGTTCCGTGCCGTCAAGTTTTTCGATCGCTTCTTTCCAGTCCTGGAATCCTGTGCTGTAAACTTTGCCTTTCATCTTCGGGCCCTCCTTTATTTGCTCTCTATGTTCTCAATATGAATCGCTTCCGCCTGTCCGATTAAGTCGGACAAACAAATCAGCTTTCCGGTATGCGCGTCTTTCTCGAATTGATCAAGGTTGCGTCGAAATATCGCCTTGCGCTCCGCCTTCGTTGTGCCGGCATTTTCATACCTGATGATTATTTGACCTTTTTGGTTCTGGATTGTCATTTGCCCT
>JAQUMN010000005.1 GCA_028718125.1 Kiritimatiellia bacterium | reverse complement strand
ATGCACCGGGTTATAATAAATGACCCATTATAGAGTGCGAATGGAAGCATGACATGCCTCAGGATCGAAAACCAGCGACCGCCACGTCAGTCGCTTCTTGACAAGCCTTCTCATGGAAGGCGGCTAATTAAAAAATAAACAAGCATTACTGCAACTGTCGCCTCAGATCAAGGACTTCCTGGTCGGTGCCGAGGACCCAGGGGTCCTCCGGAACTTCACCGAACGACGCCTTCGCCCGCTGACCATGCTCTCTGATGCGGACACGCAAACGGCGCATTTTGAGCAACTCCTTGCCGACGCCAGAGAAGGCTCAACACGGGCTATCTGGCCATGACGAACGCGGTTCTTTTCCTGGGCGAGTATGACCGCTGGCTGATCCGGGGTAAATGCCCCTCGGCATAAACACTTCGTTGAACCATTCATGGGCGGGCATGTCCGGGCAAGGCGCGGACATGTCTGTCCCCGGACGGAGCGTTCCGTGAATTATTCTTCAACGCGTTTTCCAAGGAACTGTTTCCCGGCATAGGCCGCGCGAATCGCGGGAATCAACTCCTCACAGGCGTTGTCCTTGCGCACGTAGCCAAGGCCGCCGATGAGAAGCAAAGACTGCACCAGGGTGTGTCCGGAATGGTTAGAGAGGGCAACAATGCGGCTCCTCGGCTGTTGATTCAGGATCTGCCGGGTGGCTTCGATGCCGTTTATGCCAGGGAGTATGATATCCATGACAATAACATCCGGACGCAATGCTTTGGCTTCCTGAACGGCCAATTCGCCGGTGCCCACCGCGCCGACGACCGTCATATCCTTTTCGTTGGCTATCAGGCGCTGCATTTCTTTCTGCGTCGGTGAGTGGTCGTCTACTAGTAAAATATTCACAATATTTTTAACTCCTGCGCGGGCGCGGCCAATTCCAAAATTAGCCCCACACCTGTTTGCATCCGCCGAACCGGTGCCCTCAAACGATCAGATATCCAGTGATGTAATGCCTTCCCGGATGGCATATTTGGTCAGCGCCGCGACGCTGTGTATGTTCAACTTGTCCATAATGTTGTGCCGGTGCGTTTCGACGGTCTTGATGCTGACGCTTAATTCGTCCGCCATTTCTTTGGTTGACTTGCCCTCCGCGAGATATTGAAGAACTTCCCGCTCCCTCTCGGTCAGCGTGGCAAAGGCGGGGTTGTCGCCGGGTTTTTTCGGTGCCCTGACAAACGAATCCACGACGCCCTGGGTAACCGCCGGACTGAGATAGGTCTTGCCGTTCATCACTTCGCGGATGGCGCGAATCAGTTCCTCATACGCGGTCTGCTTGAGAATGTAAGCGGAAGCTCCCGCCTTCAACATCTCCGTCACAAAATGGCGGTCGGGATAGCCCGACAACGCCACAATTTTAATACGGGGACTTTTTTTAATGATTTTGCGCGCGGCTTCAATGCCGTTCAGATCCGGCATGGAGATATCCATAATTATCACATGGGGCGAAACTTTTTGAACCAGCGCCACCGTTTCCTTCCCCGTTTCGGTCTCGCCGACAATGGTCAAGCCCTGCTCCTTCTCGATGAGCGCGCGCAGCCCGTCCCGCATCAGCTTGTGGTCGTCCGCGATCAGAATTCGTATATTCATGGAATCTCCCGATTTCGATCGCCGCTTCGTTCCGCCCTGCCGGCAAATCGTTGCCTATAGTTAGCATAGCTGTTTTCCGGTGACAAATTAAATGTAGCGCTATCCATCCTCGCCCGAGCCATAATTCTTTCTTTATGTGTGTCGTATTATTGTAAAAATCAAGCCCGGCTACCATCAGGGATTGATGGAGAATTGACTTCGGAATACCTTAGGTGCCGTATTTTCTCTTGATCATAATAGTCATCATTCTACAATAACCATTTAATGCTGTTGTTAGCCATACACCGCTTTCAAGAGGCAATCCTTTATGAAAACAAAGAGCCATAATCAGTTGGAGCAGGCCCTGCGCAAAAACGAGGAACTCTTGCGCGTTGTATTTCAAAATACGCCGCTCACGGTGGCCACGTTAGACCATGATCTGCGCTATACATGGGTATACAACGCGCGCCACGGATTCAAGCCGGAAGATATTGTGGGCAAGCGGGCGGATGAGCTGATCCCGGCCAGCGCCGCCGCCGAAACAATCGCCTTGCAGCGGCGCGTATTGGAAAGCGGCGTGGCCGAACGCTGTGATATCCGGGGCTGCACGCGGGGCATTGAGTGGGTTTACGACACCACGGCTGATCCAGTAAGGAACGACCGCGGCGAAATCGTGGGCCTTACTTATATCGTGATCGACATCACCGAGCGCCGGCAGACGGAAGACGCGCTGAAAAAGACCCGCGATGAACTGGAGGAGCTGGTACAGAAACGAACGCAAGAACTGCATGCCAGCCTGGAAGCGCAGAACGTCGAACGGCAGCGCTTCATTAACGTCCTGGACGCCCTGCCGGCTTACGTTATTTTGCTGACGCCGGATTACCAGGTGTCCTTTGCCAACCGCTTTTTCCGGGAGATCTTCGGCGAGGCCCGCGGCCGGCGCTGCTTTGATTTTTTATTCGGACGCAGCGAGCCCTGCGAGAATTGCGAGACCTACACCGTTCTGAAAACGATGAAGCCCCACGAATGGGAGTGGACCGGCCCGAACGGCCGCACTTACTTCATCCGCGATTTCCCCTTTACCGACACGGACGGCGCCACACTTGTCCTGGAGATGGGCGTTGATGTCACCGAGCATAAAAAAGTCGAAGCCGAGCTGGATAAATATCGCCTTCACTTGGAGAAGCTCGTCCGCCAGCGTACAGGCCAGCTGGAAGCCGCCAATACGCAGCTCCAGGCAGAAATCATCGAGCGCAAGCGGATGGAAGAAACGCTGCGCTACGCAGGCGAGCAGCGGCGGTTGGTCCTGGAAGCGGCGAACATGGGGGCGTGGGACTATAACTTGCAGATCGGGAGCGTATTTTGGGATGAACGCTGCCAGTCCATTTTCGGCGTTGCCGCGGGAGATAAGCTCGAATATTCAAAAGTCATTGAGATTATGCATCCTGCCGACCGCCGGCGCATTGACCAAGCTGTGCAGCAGGCGATAGATCCGGCCTCACCGGGAACCTATGATACGGAATACCGCGTGGTCTGGCCGAACGGAACAATCCACTGGGTCATGGCCAAAGGGCAAGTTTATTTTGCGGGAACGGGCGCACAGCGGCGGGCCGAGCGCTTCATTGGCATCAGCATGGACATTACTGAGCGCAAGAAAATGGAGGCAACGTTGCGCGAGAGCCAGGCAGACTTAAATCGAGCCCAGGCCATTGCGCATATTGGAAGCTGGCGATTGGACCTGCGACGCAACACATTGCTTTGGTCCGATGAGAGCCATCGCATTTTTGGAATTCCCAGGGACAGGCCCATGACCTACGAGATGTTTTTGGCAGCCGTTCATCCGGAAGACCGGGCTTTTGTGGACCGGTCGTGGCAAGCCGCCCTCCTTGGCGAGCCATACGACATCGAACACCGTATTCTCGCAGAGGGCGCCGTAAAATGGGTGCGCGAACGAGCTGAACTGGAGATCGACAAGGACGGCGTCCTGCTCGGCGGATTCGGGACCACCCAGGACATTACCGAACTCCGCGAGGCGCGGGAACGGGAGGTGAAGGCTTTGTCCGAGGCCACGGCGGCCAAAACTGCCCGAGAGATAATAACGGCCATGGATGAAAGCGTGCTCCTGTTGGATATGAACGGCATCATCACCTTTATCAATCCGGCCATGGAACAGCTCATCGGGGTCAAATGCGCCGATGTCAACGGCCGCCTAGTCGCCGATTTCCTGCCGGGCTGGCTGTCCACGGACGGCCGCCCGGCCGCGATCGCCACACTGCAGGCCCTGCTTGCCGGAAACCAGCCCGACTTGAAGCAATTTGAGATTCACGCAAACGACGGGCACATCGTCCCGATCCTTCCGTCCGCCGCGTTCAGCCGGGACCCGGATGGCCGGCCGGTCGCAATCGTGATGACGCTGCACGATATTTCCGATCTGACGCAGACGCAGCAAGCCCTGCAAATCAGCGCGCAGAAATACCGCGAACTGGTTGAAAATGCTAACAGCATCATCATGCGGCGGACCGTGGACGGGCAGGTTACTTTTTTCAATGAATATTCGCAGAAATTTTTCGGCTATTCGGAGAACGAGATCCGCGGCCGCAATGTCATAGGCACCATTGTCCCGAGAACGGATTCGTCCGGCAACGACATGGCGGCCCTGATCCGGGCCATCGGCCAGAATCCTGAAGCGTATGCTATCAATGAGAACGAGAACATCTGCCGTGACAGTCGCCGCGTCTGGATTCAGTGGACCAACAAGGCGCTGCGTAATAAAGCCGGAGAAGTCGAGGAAATCCTGTGCATCGGCATCGACGTCACCGAGCGCAAAAAGGCCGCGGACGCCCTGCGTCTGGCCAGCGTGCATACGCGCAGCCTGATCGAAGCCAGTCTTGATCCGCTGGTAAACATCGGCCCCGACGGGAAAATAACCGACGTCAATGCTGCCACGGAAGCCGCCACGGGCTGCTCCCGCAAGGAACTGATCGGCACCGATTTCCTGGATTATTTCACCGAACCGGAGAAGGCGCGCTTTGGATATCAACGGGCCTTCCGCGAAGGTTTCGTGCGCGACTATCCCCTGGAAATCCGGCATCGGAGCGGCGATATCACGCCCGTGCTTTATAATGCCACGGTGTATCGGGATAAAACCGGGCACGTCGTCGGTGTTTTTGCCGCCGCCCGTGATATTACCGGGATCAAAAAGGCCGAAAAGGAAAAAACTGATTACCAGAAACGCCTGCGGTCGCTGGCCAACAAGCTGGCCACCACCGAGGAGCAGGAGCGGCGTCGGATTTCCCGGCAGATTCATGACACCGTGGTTCAAAGTCTTTCGCTCTCCGCAATTAAGCTGGATTCCGTCACCCGGGCGGTCGGAAGTAAGGCGCTTCTCGACGAGCAAGCCTGCCTCACGCCCATTCGGAAACTCCTGGATGAAGCCATTACGCAATGCCGCCTTCTGATGGCGGATCTTACGCCGCCTATGCTTTACGAATTGGGGCTGATGCCTGCGCTGGACGATCTGGTCGATAAATTCCGTAAACAGCATGGCATGGATATACGGCTAAACGGCGTCGGCACTCCCGGGCCGATGCAAAACGTCCTGCGCGGGCTCCTGTTTCAATCAACCCGCGAATTGATCGTAAATGCTCTGAAATATGCCGGCCCATGCCGGATTGATATAACGGTCCGGAGGGAAGATTCCTTCATCCATATCTGCGTCAAAGACAACGGCGCCGGGTTTGATCCTGAACGACGCCGTTCCCATGAGAGCGGTATCAAGGGAGGATTCGGCCTGTTCAATATCCGGGAACGCGTCGAGGGGTTGGGCGGCAGTTTCGATATCCATTCTGAAAAGGGCCGGGGAACCACGGCGTCCATCAAGGTCCCCTTGCCCGCCGGGCAGCAGGATCCCGAACCAGGGAATAGTGGCTGAAAACTGCTGGACTGCCCCTGGAACGGGTCGGCCGGCCTGATAAAAGAAGGTGTTACCCCTTTTTATCCTGATGATATGGTCCAGCCACAGGCCGCGAAGTCGGCCGGATATCCATCCGGGTCAAGGCCCCATCGGGGAACCCTTGATTTCAGGTTTCTTATTTTCCGAGTGCGATCCACGGGCTCCCGATCTCCCCCTCAGGTTTTTCGACTGTGCTTCTAAGAGATCTTCTTATGGCGGTTCGCGCCGCCTAATTCTAAGATAGCGTCAAATTCAAATATAAATATAGCGCTGTGCATCTATAAAATCAAAGCGCGCGTCATGCATTAAGAAGGAGGTAATGAGGCGCAAATAGTCAAGGACAGATTCAGACAGTGGACTGGAAGTCGGAAAAACACGTGCCGCGAAGCGGAGGATAAGTGTCCAATCGAAGTTATATCGTTAATAAAGGAGATGGTATGAAGGCGAAAGTGAATCAAGACACGTATATCGGTTGCGGTCTGTGTGTGAAATCTGTTCTCGGTTGTTTAAGATGGAAGAGGATAAGGCAGTAGTCTCTGTTGCTATCATTCCCAAAGAGGCCGAGGGCGCCTGTAGCCATAAAAGAAGACCGATGTTGTTACGACACCGCTGAACCAGTCAAATGAAACGGAATTGATATGGCCCTCGATCCCATCTGCGGCATGACGGTGAACGAAGCGTCCGAGTTACGTGCCGAGCGCAAGGGACAGGCGTTCTACTTTTGCAGCGATCACTGCCGGCAGGAGTTTCTGTCAACGCCTGCCATTGCAAAGCACGACAAGAAGCCGCAGGGCAAAGCCATTTATACATGCCCGATGCACCCGGAAGTGCAGCAAGACCATACCGGCGATTGCCCCAAATGCGGTATGGCGTTGGAACCGAAGACGGTTACAGCTGTTACGGATGACGAGGAGAACGCCGAACTGCGCGACATGACAAGGCGTTTTTGGATCGGCGCCGCGCTGGCGGTTCCGGTTTTTGTCCTCGCGATGGCGCACTTGATCCCGGCCATCCAGTCTTGGGCAAATAGCCATGCCTCACGCTGGATGCAATTTGCGCTCACCACGCCCGTGGTCTGGTGGGCGGGGTGGCCGTTCTTCAAGCGCGGCTTGTGCTCCGTTGTAACGCGTCACTTGAACATGTTCACGCTGATCGCCATCGGCGTGGGCGCGGCCTTTGTCTTTAGCGCCGTAGCGATGCTCCTGCCCGGACTGTTCCCGCCCACGATGCAACACGAGGGCAAGGTCGCCATCTACTTTGAGGCCGCCGCGATGGTCACAGTGCTGGTGCTCCTCGGTCAGGTGCTCGAACTCCGTGCCCGCAGCCGCACGGGCAACGCCATCAAAGCGTTGCTAAACCTCGCGCCGCCCACGGCGCGGCAAGTCGCACCGGGGGGCGATCATGAAGTCCCGCTCGATCAGGTGAAAGTCGGCGATTGGTTGCGCGTGGTTCCAGGTGACAAGGTGCCTGTGGATGGCGCGGTGGTCGAAGGCCACTCCAGCGTGGAGGAATCCATGATCACCGGCGAACCGCTCCCGGTGGAAAAATCCGTCGGCGACAAAGTGACGGGGGGCACTGTCAATGGTTCCGGCAGTTTCGTCATGCGCACCGAGCGGGTTGGCACCGGCACGTTGCTCGGGCAGATTGTGAACATGGTTGCCGAAGCCCAGCGCAGCCGCGCGCCCATTCAGGGCCTCGCCGACAAGGTCGCGGGCGTCTTCGTGCCGGTTGTGCTGGCGGTTTCGGTGCTTACCTTCGTCCTCTGGATGTGGCTTGGACCGGAGCCAAAGCTCGCGCATGCCATCGTCAACGCCGTCGCGGTCCTCATCATCGCCTGCCCGTGCGCCCTCGGCCTGGCTACACCTATGTCCATCATGGTCGGCGTCGGACGCGGCGCGCAGGCAGGCGTGCTCGTTAAAAAAGCTGAGGCGCTCGAACGGTTGGAGAAAGTCACCACGCTCGTTGTGGACAAGACGGGTACGCTCACGGAGGGAAAACCCAAACTCATGGATGTCCTGCCCGCCGACGGTTTCGACGCGAAGGAGCTCCTGCGTCCGGCCGCTTCACTGGAGCAGAACAGCGAACACCCGCTTGCCGCCGCGATTGTGCAGGGCGCGAAGGAACAAGGTGTCGTGTTCGATGCTGTGAAAGACTTCCGCTCGGTGACGGTGGGAGGGGTGCTGGGCGACGTCGCCGGTCGTCACGTGATGATCGGCAAACCGGATTTCCTGCGGAACGCAAAGATCACCGGCTTGGAGCCGTTGGAAGCCTCGGCTGTAAAACTTCAAGAAGAGGGCAAGTCTGCGATGTTTGTCGCCATCGACGGAAAACCGGCAGGAATTCTCGCCGTTGCCGACCCGATAAAATCAACCACCGCCGATGCAATCCGCGATTTGCACGTGCTCGGGTTAAAGCTCGTTATGCTCACGGGCGACAATCGCCGGATCGCGGCCGTGGTGGCCAGGCAACTCGGCCTTGACGCCGTGGAAGCGGAGATCGAACCTGCCGGGAAAGTCGCCCATGTCAAGAAGCTGCGCGCGGAGGGCAACCATGTGGCGATGGCCGGAGACGGCATCAACGACGCGCCTGCCCTTAGCGAAGCTGAAGTAGGCATCGCCATGGGCACCGGCACCGACGTGGCCATGCAAAGCGCGGGCATCATCCTCGTAAGAGGTGATCTCCGCGATATTGCCAAGGCCATCCGCCTCAGTCGCGCCACCATGTGGAACATCCGGCAGAACTTGTTCTTCGCTTTTCTCTACAACGCGTTGGGTATTCCGGTGGCAGCAGGGGTGCTTTACCCGTTCTTCGGTCTGCTGCTCAGCCCAATCATTGCCGGTGCTGCGATGAGCCTGAGTTCCGTCTCGGTCATCAGCAACGCCTTACGGCTACGGAAAGTAAGACTATAATTGAGGTGCGAAACATAACAACAACATCAAAAACACTCACGCCGGAGCTGCTCCGCAAGATGGATGCCTACTGGCGCGCCGCGAACTACCTCTCGGTCGGCCAGCTCTATCTCCACGCCAATCCTTTGCTTCGCGAGCCGCTGAAGCTGTCACAGGTGAAGTCGCTGCTGCTCGGGCATTGGGGCACCACACCGGGCCAGAACTTCATCTATGTTCATTTGAACCGTGTCATCAAGAAGTATGATCTGGATATGTTCTACATTGCAGGTCCCGGTCACGGCGGCCCGGCGCTGGTGGGCAATACGTATCTCGAAGGCACCTATAGTGAAATCTATCCGAATATCAGTCAGGATGAAGCCGGTCTGAAAAAGCTATTCACTCAATTCTCGTTTCCTGGCGGGATTCCCAGCCATGTCTCGCCGGAGTGTCCCGGGTCGATTCACGAGGGTGGAGAGTTGGGGTATTCGCTCAGCCATGCCTTTGGGGCCGTTTTTGACAACCCGGAACTGGTCGTCGCCTGTGTCATCGGCGACGGTGAAGCGGAAACAGGTCCGTTAGCCACGGCCTGGCACTCCAACAAATTTCTAAACCCGATCACCGATGGAGCCGTACTGCCGATCCTGCATCTCAACGGTTATAAAATCGCCAACCCAACCGTGTTGGCCCGCATCGAGCACGAGGAATTAGACCAGTTACTTCGTGGCTATGGCTGGACGCCTTACTTTGTGGAGGGTGATGAGCCGGAAATAATGCATCAACTTATGGCCGGCACTCTGGAAAAGGTCATCGAGAGCATTCGACAGATCCAGGACAATGCACGGAACAAGAACGACACCACTCGGCCGCGCTGGCCGATGATCGTCCTCAAGTCACCCAAAGGCTGGACGGGACCGAAAATAGTCGATGGACTGCAAATCGAGGGCACCTTTCGAGCCCACCAGATTCCACTCCTGGTGGATTCCGCACATCCCGATCATCTCAAGCAGCTCGAAAGCTGGATGAAAAGCTACAAGGCCGAAGACCTGTTCGATCAGAATGGCCGACTCATGCCAGAGTTGGCCGAACTGGCGCCCAAGGGTGAGCGAAGAATGGGTGCCAATCCCCACGCCAATGGCGGGTTATTACTGCACGACCTGCTTATGCCTGACTTTCGAAAATACGCAGTGAATGTGCCGTCATCAGGCTCCGTTCAGGCCGCCGATACGCATGTACTCGGAGAGTTCCTGCGCGACGTGGTTAACCTCAATAAGGCGCAACGAAATTTCCGGATCTTCGGTCCCGATGAGACGCTTTCCAACCGGTTAAATTCCATTTTTGAGGTTACCAACCGGCAGTGGGAAGCCCGGACGAAAGCGAACGATGAGTTTCTTGCATCGGACGGCCGGGTCATGGAGATGCTGAGCGAACATCAGTGCGAGGGTTGGTTGGAAGGATATCTGCTCACCGGAAGGCACGGGCTGTTTAACTGCTACGAGGCATTCATTCACATCATCGACTCGATGTTCAACCAGCATGCCAAGTGGCTGAAAATTAGCGCAGAATTGCCATGGCGGCGTAAAATCGCTTCGCTTAATTACCTTCTCGCTTCGCATGTTTGGCAGCAAGCTCATAATGGTTTTACCCATCAAGACCCCGGCTTTATCGATCACGTGGTAAACAAGAAAGCCTCTGTTGTGCGCGTGTACCTCCCACCCGACGCCAACTGCCTGCTATCGGTTTGGGATCATTGTTTGAGGAGTCGGCATTACGTTAACGTCGTGATCGCGGGCAAATATCAGGCGCCTCAATGGCTGGCCATGGATGCCGCGATAGAACATTGCACCCAAGGAATTGGCATATGGCACTGGGCCAGCAACGACCAAGGGACCGAGCCGGACGTGGTGATGGCCTGCTGCGGCGACGTGCCAACACTAGAGACTCTGGCCGCTGTTTCTATCCTTCGTAAGCATCTGCCCGATCTAAAAATCCGCGTGATCAATGTTGTCGATCTGATGAAACTGGAACCGAATACGGAACATCCGCACGGACTGAGCGATCAAGAATTCGATGCGTTATTTACTAAAGACAAGCCCATCGTCTTTGCGTTCCACGGCTATCCTTGGCTGGTGCACAAGTTGACGTACCGCCGTACCAACCACGAAAACATGCATGTTCGCGGCTATAAGGAAGAAGGCACCATCACAACATACTTCGACATGACCGTGTTAAACGATCTTGACAGATTCCACCTGGTGCAAGATGTGATAAATCGACTGCCGAAATTGGGCGTAGGCGGCGCCGCGCTGAAGCGGATGGTTCAGGACAAGCTCGTCGAGCACAAGCTGTATATCGACACGCATGGCCAAGACCTGCCAGAAATCCGTAACTGGAAATGGAGTAACCCAAAATGAATACGCAAGAGCTTATAGACCCCGCGAGGGCACTGGTCGCGGGCGACAAGGGTCTGCTGGCGGTGGATGAAAGTAATCCAACCTGCAACAAACGATTTGCCAGGGTAGGAATTCCTCAGACCGAGGAGGCCAGGCGCGCCTATCGGGAACTGATTGTGACCACGCCCGGTCTCGGCGAGTGCATTAGCGGCGCGATCCTCTACGACGAGACAATCCGCCAGCATAAGAAAGATGGCGCTTCCTTTGTTAAAGCCATCGCCGATGCAGGAATCATTCCCGGCATCAAAGTTGATACCGGTGCCAAGGACATGGCAGGTCATCCAGGAGAGAAAATAACCGAAGGTCTGGACGGATTGCGCGACCGCCTGGCTGAATACTCTCAAATGGGCGCCCGTTTTGCCAAGTGGCGCGCGGTGATTGCCGTGGGCAATGGTCTTCCCAGCCGGGGTTGCATCGAGGCCAACGCGCAGGCGTTGGCTCGCTATGCCGCATTGTGCCAGGAAGCCGGACTGGTCCCCGTTGTCGAGCCGGAAGTGCTCATGAACGGCGAGCATACCTTGGAGCGGTGTTGCGAGGTAACGGAAAAGGTCCTGCGAACGGTTTTCCATCAGCTTTATTTACAACGGGTGACGCTGGAGGGTATCTGATTCTATAATGGGACTCGAACATGCCAACAAAATGCTGGATTTCTGAACAAGGAGTTTGTGCTGCCCCGAGTACTGAGTGGCTCCGCGGACTGACCACGGCTATAACTTAACAGAATTTATTGAATTAGAATGATTTGTAAATATGGCAGTAGAAGGCTATTTTAGGGTTTGAAGCCTATTTAATGGGTAATTTCACTCCCTAACAAAACATTCCGCAATACCCCAGGTATTCTTAACAATAATTTATTTTTATTCTTCAAATATAATGTCGGGAATACAATCATACCAATGACGGAATGAAACGCCCTTATATATTACTTCCGAGTTACCTGACAACGATTCAAAACTCCCTGTTTTCTCAGGCTTTGTATACTCTTTCCCATTGTATCGCCGAAACAGGATAGTTCTACCATTCTTTGCAACATACCATTCGGCATATACTGTTGGAATCCTTGATGAACTCCTAGACTGATGTCCTGTCCACACCACCTTCAAACACTTGTAGGCACGCCCTTGTATTGTAACTTTGGACACGCCGACAACTTCATTCAATTCACAGCCTTTCTTTGATGCTCCGATTTTTAATTTCACTGAAGCAGGTTTAGCTAAAGAGCCATCACCTGACCAAAAGTAATCGGAAAGCAGTGCCTTCCCTTCTTTGTCCTTTTTAACCTCTACACGCCGAAACATATCATTTTCAACTGTATAATATGCTTCATTCCAATCCTGTTTTCCATTTTCTTTGAAGTCATTGAACCGAGTCCATACCCTCACGAGTTTTCCATTTTTCCACTTTGCAGTATCAATGACCTTACATTCATACACGCCCGTAAGGCAACCGTCAGGATTATCGTAGAAAGTCCAGTCGCACCTGCCGTTTTCTACAAACGGCACGAAATAACTTTGAGCATCCACGCAACGAACCTCAAAGGAATCATCAGGACAATCAACAATATTTATCTCTGGTTTATGCTTTGGGAATGGAAACATCAATAACCGTTGAGCAAAGTCTTTCGGCAATACATTATTCTTTAATGTTGTTGCAACCATATCCATCATCCTTTCCTTTAGTTGTTTCCTTGAATCATACAGCCTTTTTTTTACTGTTGTCATAGGCACCTCCAAAAATTCTGCAACTTCGTTTAATGAATATCCATTTATATAGAAAAGCGTAGTTACCATCCGTTGAGATTCCGTCAATGACCGGATCGCTTCCATTACCTTTTCCTGAATATTTCGGTCTCTTATGGTTTGCACAGATTCACTTGTATTTTCAACCATTGTCATTTCATCCTCTTGAGTTTCAGCATCTAAAGATATGGGATGGATATGATTTGCCCTAGAAATACGATCACAATGTTTAAAAATTATCTTCCGAAACCAGGATATGAATGCTTCAGGAACACGCAACTTTGGCAATTGCCAATATACCTCCATAAACGCCTCTTGGGTTACATCCTGAGCAAGATGAAAGTCGCCTAGTTTAGAATAGGCGTACCCATAAGCCATATCTTGAAACCGTTGTACTATCTGGGTAAAGGCTTCCAAGTCTCCAGAACGTGTTCTTTTTATTAATGATTTCAGTTCTTCCATTCCAAATTCCCTTTGTTACTTAAAGTCTTTTTACCATTAAAGACCCAAAATATGAATAAAAAGATACCTGACAATTTTTATTTAATATCCTAACGGTTGAGATTATTGCCTCTTACCCCATTTCTACAAGATATTGCCTCTTCTTTTTCCCTTAGTGTCCGTCTAATGAAAAAAAAGGAAAATAAGGCAGTAGATGCGGGTTCGTGTTCGGAACGGCAAAAGCCAGTTTTCTGAGTGCCAACTATAACCTTCCGTCAGATTCAATGTATATACACGCACATACTATCTCAGTCCCAAACCCGTGAGGTCAGGGTTTCCCGCAAGATAAGTTTCAGGCCTTTTCGGCCAGCGGTTGTCTTCAGGTATTTCTCCCGCCGTCGCGCATCGGTTTCAGAAAAGAAATATTCACAGAAAATGAGACGGAAGGGGCGACGGGGAGCGGTGGCCTTGGACTCACCGTGGAAATGTTCAGTCAGACGGCGCTGCAAGTCAGTGGTGAAGCCCACGTACAAGTCGCCGTCGTGCAGGGAGAAAAGGACGTAGACGCAATACTGAAGTTTGGAGGGCACCCGCACAGTAGAGCATAGCTCACTGTGGGGTTTCAAGACAGAAAACGGAACCTTTGATTCTAGCGAAGCGGGGAAAGAGAGAAACAAGGGAGTCAGTGCAGTAGAAGCTTCGCTTCACTGCACCGCCCAGTAGTGAACTCCGTTCTACTACTGGGCTCCGCAGACAGCAACCCGGTACGAACTATGAACTACCCGCCATCGTCATGGGCATCCCCTTTGCCAGATGGGGCGCGCGTCCTTTCATCGTTCATCCGATCCCGTATCCCGAACGCTCTCAAGACAACATGAAAGAGTGCGGCGGGAAGAAGATGGTATGTCAATCGCCCGTTCGCCATCCTATCCATACGGCCCTTGAATGGCGGCAGATGCTGACAGCCGATATAACGCTTACTATGGCCTCAATCGCCCGAAATACGGGGCTTTCCCGCGCCCGCGTGACTCAAATTATGAATCTGCTCGACCTGCCCGAACCGATTATTTCGTTTGTCACAAGCCTGCAGAGACCCGCGCAGATCCGCATCATAACCGAACGCAAACTCCGTACACTGCTTGAACTCACGAGCAAGCCTGCTCAGCTTCGCGCGTTTGCGCTTCTGCAGGCTGAACTTACGCAGACATCTTGAACTCGTACCATTCATCGTCATGGCGATCCCCTTCCGTTGCCTATCTTATTGTGTTAATCAGCCCACACATCTCGTGCCACTCGATCCAGTGTCCAACGTGAACGGGATTTGCGCCGGCCGATAATCAATGCGCCTACGATCCCGCTCCCTTTTAAAGCCCTGACGTTTCGGTCCCCATAAGCGATCAGACATGACGGCGCACCGGCATGACCGCCTTGCAGTCCACTGGCGTGATAAAACGCCAGTCGGCCGCGCATGAACAGTATTGCGTTAGCCTCACTCCAGATGAATTTAAAGAACATTTTGGTTTCCGTCCTTGCGAAAACGAGGGCAATTCCGTCGCCATGAGTGGCCAACTTATTGAGCCATATTCCAGTCTCTCGCCCGTAAGGCGGGTTCATCCACACTCGACCGAACCAAGGCTTTATCAGCCCATCATCAAGAACGGTGTAATGATGTGTTGCTGTACTCCATGGTCGGTGAACAGGCGCACAGGGATCAAGGTCAAAATCTCCCAGAGCATGAATGATCCCCGGTGGAGTCAGCCACTCGTCTTTCTGGCGAGACTCCCAGGTATCATGCAAAAATCCCCCGCCTGTGCTTGAAATTTTCATTGCGTTACAACCGAAATCAATACCGTTGATTCTTTATCCACGGATGGATGCGGTTTCTTGCCAGTGGCTTCGTCAATTGCATATCGAACCGCAGATGTGCTCCCGCTTTTCCTAAGGAGGCCTGCGGAATGCATTCCCTTTAAGCGCCGGAACACGGTCGTCCTTGATATTCCCGTGTAGCGCCAGATATTAGTCGGTGACGCTGGACCCACCCGCCTGAGATAGTCCAGGATTGCCTTGCTGTCATCACACAAGCTGGTCGTTTGTCTTTCGCGGTTATTTTCGCCGAATTGCGTGGCAAGTGCATTGCGTGCCAGCGCTTCCCGTTCCTCCATTTCCTTGGCGAGCATAAGGGAAATACCCTTCGACAGGATGTGGCCGATCCGCCACATCCTGGCATCCCTTGACATATGCTCGAGGTCCATTTCCATTGCGGAATCCATTCCTGTTTGAAAACAACGTCCATATCCATTACCGCTTCCCGGCCTTTAACTTGCGCACCATGCTTACTTTCAGTCGAATTTCTCTTGTCCAGGGATCTTCTGACTCCCATCGATTATTCATGGGTTCAGGCGATGACGGTTTCTTTTTCTTGTCCTTCTTCCGGTTTAGCAACGAGGCTATAAGAAACATCAAAACAATCACAATCCCGAGCGTCTCGTAGGGGATTAAGAGTCCCGTCATAATCCCTCCCAGATTCGCCAGCCCTAAGCCGGTCAGCGCACCAATACATATACCCAAGACCGGATTGGTGATTTTTAATGCGTGGCGCAACACCCGCCAACTGACTATTGCGGTGATAACACCGATTATTCCGGCCAAAAGGGCGTTGATTGATAAACACACGTTCATATTTCACCTCGTTTCAGTAATGAGGTCCGATTCGGGTCCGATCCCTGAAGCGGCGGAATGATGACCTCGCCGTCTGAGAGATTTGCCCGACCACGTCGCTTACGTTGATCCGCATTGTTGGATTTCGGTCCACTAACGATATATGGGCTAAACACACGGGCAAACAGGCAAGAACCGCCAGAATTCCCAATGGGATCTGACTGATTGCCATTATGATGCCGATTGCGGCCCACATGAATCGCATCGCCCGTCCCTTCGGCCACTGGTAGGCAATGTGGGGCGGACGATTTATCCATCCTATTTCAAACAGGTAGACGAACCCCAATGCGCACACTGCCGATAAAAACATGTAAAGAATAATCATGACGGTGACCTCCTTATTTATATGTCAGTTAAACTTCCCGCAGATCGGACAATCCTTTCGTCGTTCAATCATCAATGGCTGAGTTGGAATGGCTCCCGATGGATAGATGTCCCAGTAATTCCAGTTAATCGCGCGTCCCGGCATCAGGAGAGAATCCAATGCCGTAAGCACGAGGCCGGCGATAACCAGCAGAATATCAATCATCGCCGGCGTGCCGGGGCATGGCGTGCGCTGGTCTGTTATGGCACCAGGGAAGATACAAGCGAAGCATGTCGCTCCGGGCTTTTGCACAAATACGTATCCGTGTTCGGCCCGTGTGCCGATTCCAACAGAAATTACCGGACACATTTTATAGAAATATTTGCTGCAAAAGACCCTTGTGCTATCCCTGTCAGGCCCGACGATGGCGGCGCTTGCGCCCCCAACCAAACCGCGTCTTGTCGCATCCTCGAACCACATGGGATGTGCCACGATCTCGGTCGGCCAGGAAGCATGGCGGATGGCGTTTCGGGCGCCGCAGATCGCCTTGTTCTGTCCGACATCGGACGGGAAGAACTTTTGACGTCCAAGATTGCCGATTTCGACGCTATCGCCATCGTAAACGTCAACGCGTCCGCATCCCTTCCGCACGAGGTGATCCAAAATAGATCCCCCAATGCCGCCGCATCCAATCATCTGAATCCTGGCATCCCGGAGGTTCTGCTGGTTGAATCCCGGCAGTTTCTCCTGACTGGCCGTTGCGCTCGGGTGGCCTTCCTCCAATTTCTCCGGGTGAAAGCCTTTGGACCTAAACCGCATGGCTTGTATCAAGCTTGAAGACATTATGTTGTTCATCTGCCACCTCCATTCCTTTTCCGTAGATCGAAACCTTGAACGGCCGCTTGTACGAGAAGAAGCGCACATATCCCTGCCGATTCACGATGCCTCCGATGACTGGATAATTCCCGGCTTCAAGCCGCCGATGGAAATCCATGTCGATTGCCGATGGCGTGGTCGAATTTGCGCCAGAACCCGGGTGACTATGCCAGGTCATTAGGAGTTTATGATCGTGATTGTGCAACCAAATCAGAAGGCGGGTCACCGCCTGCTGTTCACCCTCTGCCGCTATCACGGACTGCCTTTTCAGTTCGAACTCTAATAACCGTGTAACGGCATATTTCCTGTTTTCAATGACCAGCCCTGTCATGAACAACAGGGCTTCGTCCGCGGTTTTCGTCAAAACGCTATAAGCTTCCTGGATTGTCAGTGGACTTATCAGATATGTCGGGATCGTGTTTTCTTTTGACATATCCTGCATGACTCTTTCCGATGCGTACTTGACACGCGAAATCTTGAGCAACTCGGCAAGAGTCGCCTGCGCCGCAGGTTCGTTATCCTGCCGGCAAGCATCCAATAGTCTGGCCTCCAAACTGTTGGCCGTTCCTGCCAAGAAATCATGGATGGTACCCATGTCTTTATTTATCTTTATGTTTTCCATGGTTGTTCCTCCTTTCGATGGACTTACTCCATCTCCAACGCTTCCGATAAATTTTGTTCAATCTGAATAATGCCGCTGTCAATGTCTGCGGGCATTTTACTAAAATGAATTAAATATTTGTTTGGTTCCAACGATATCCGCCACTGATAACACGCCCCATGAGGTCCGCTAAGGATGACGCGTGGCGGATCATAAATGTAATACTCAATAGGTTGAACGACACTGTCCGCCAGTTTTATCGATCCCCTATATAAATTACCTTTGGCCTTATAGTGACCGCTAAGCCATTGATAACCATCTTCATATCTCCGCTTCCACCCAGCATCCTGCCAGTATCGTGAAGTATGGGACTTCCGGGCATAAGACCTTACAGAATTCACGACGATGGGCGGCGCAGCATGTGGATTCCTCTCTCTCGGATGACCTGGCCATTCTCCATTCGGTATAGTTATATGACGAACTTGCCTAATGGTAATCGGCGGTTGGATATTGATAACAGGGTGATGACGGCGGAGCATGACGTTTGACAATCCCTGGATACGGTCGTCTTCCGAATCCTGATTCAATGACTCCAGCGCAAACGAGTATGTTGGCCGGGACTGTTTCCACCAATCAGGGTTCTTCTTTATATATTCAAGAATGTCAAAATCATTACTCACAGCCGTCATCCCCTGTATCATTGTTATGCCGCCAACTGTCCAACCGTCGCCGGTGTCGTAGCGAATAACTTTTCTCCGTTCTCCACGAGCGGGAAAATATCCGCCGACAGATCAACCGTCTTGCCGTCGCCCTTAGACAGGGTGTATTCACTCCCAATTTTCAGTTGCTCCATCACTTGTTTCCCCGTATGTCCGGGTTGGATCGCGATGTCGTAGGCTTCGCTTTGAGCGTTGTTGCCTGCACCGGGCTTCACTATTGTTATGTTTTTAGAGTTCACTTACTTCACCTCCTTTCCGTGACTGTTTTTACTGCTGCTGTCACGCCATTTTATATTTCGGGTTCGATACTTCGCGAATCATCTCGAATTAACTCGATTTTCCTCGGAATAAACTTGGCGAATAAACCTGAACTAACCCTGAATCAACGCCTGTTTCTCCGTTCAACGAGCGTAAAAGCCCGACGTTCAACTCGTCTTTCTGTATCACACGGACCTTTTTTTGTTCATCGGAACTTAATTTTCGTTGAATTAATCGTTGCATTGCAGCTTGGATTGACGGCGTCATGCACACTTCCAAATTAAAATCGCTGCCATTCGCCAGATTCCTGTGGATATTCCGGATTACATTCCGTACCGTCCGCTCGAATTCCACAGTTAGAACGTGGATTCGGTTGCCGATCCTGCGAATCCCGACCAAATCTGCGTTCCGGTATTCGCACCGCACCAGGTGAAACCCGGCCGCGATGAGCATTGCCTGTCCATCGGCCTTGACTTGGCGATGGTCAGTCAATTCGTGACCGTGACTATGCTTTTGACGTTTCATCGAAAAGTTCCCTCCCTTTTTCCGTCAGCACGAGTTGCTCGATTGGTCGGCCATTGCGCGAAGTCTGGCGCTGTGACTTAAGGATGCCATTGTCAATGAGATCGGATTTCACACGATTACCCCGTCCGGCACTCCACCCAAGGTTCACGTAATGTTCGACGACACTGGCATCAGGATGCGTAATGATTTCTCGAATGAAGCTCGTATGCTCGGCCCTGAAGTCAAATAATGCATCCGACGATGATACTGATGGAGCGGGGGGCATCGTCTCGCCGAGGATATCCCTATAGGATATTGGCGCTCCGGCATCCTGATGGATCGGCGCAAAAATCGTATGAGAATTCAACCGCTCAAGCGCGTTGTGGTTTAAGCGGTCTAGTTCCTGGTCACTCATGTAGTCGCCCATGTTGACCTCCGGTATATCGACAAGGACGGCGCCTGAATGGCTCGGCGTTTTAAGCAGGCCGGACCATCGCGGGATGTTTCGGACATCGTCGCTCTGTTCCTCGGACTTGCCTAATAAACGTGTACTGATGCGTACATCAGCATCTAACTGAGCCCTTAAGCAAACGAATGATCCGACGTTTGCGATAACGGCGGGGTCAATGGCGTTAACGCTCTGAGTGGCGATGATTAATCCGGTTCCCGTGCTCCGGAATTGAGTGATTAACCGTTTCTGTGGCGGAATGTATCCGGAACCGGCCTCCGCCGCATACTCTTTGGCGAACTCGACACCTCCTTCGTCACTGACGATCACAGACGTCAATTCGCCGGTGTGGCCCTGGGCAATGGCCTTCACATGCTTGCGGAATAAACGAATAGCCATAAAAAATTGGAGAAACTCAGCGGGCAGTCCGTGGCATTGCACCACAACAATGTTAAATAGATCGTCGGCGCAGGGACCGTCCCGGACTGTGGCCGCTTCTCCAAGCGTCGCATTCAGCGATTCAAGAGCCACAGCGGCGGTTGTCAGTGTCGGGTCGTTATAACGTTTCGCCAACTCGTGCAACATGTGGGGGAAGTCATAAAGACTGGGATGGGGATCGCCAGGCTTTAAGCCGGCAAGAACCCGCATTGAAATGCCGACGAGTTTCACGGCTGTCTCGCGGCGAATCCTGTAGGCGCGCGCGAACTCGCTCCAGAATGTCGAAAAATACTGTTTCGGGTCTCCCACCGGTTTGAGAAAGTTTTCCCGGAAGTCGGATACCCGCAGAACGACAACATTGGAATATCGCCGCAATAACTTGCGTCCCTCATTTTTATGGTCGTGAAAAACTACTTTCAGGCCGAACTCGATCAATTGCTGGATAATGAACCAGATCAGGTTGGTCTTCCCAGAGCCCGTGGGGCCTTGAATAAGCAGGTGCATGGTCAGCAACTTCTTCAAAATCCCAGTCATCCGGCGCAAGGCCCGTCGTCGGCCGATGAACACCAACAGCTTGGGGTCTATGTCGGGTTCCGGCGGCTCGGCTGACGACTTCAGATCGGCGAGGATTGAGGGTGCCATCAGTATATTTTCCAGCATCGCCTGCGCTTTTGCTCCCTGCTCGCCTGGCAACAATCCACGCTGCCAGTATTCCTGGATCAGGGGATCGGTGATTTTCCCCGACTTAATCGCCATCGTCAGTTCCATTATGGCCCGTTCATACCGGGTTTTTCTGTCTATGTTGCCGTTGTTCATTTCACCCACCTTATTTTTGTACGTATCTTGCCAAGGCATGAGGTTTGCCGGGATATACGCTGCGATTGGGCTTCACTCCCCGTTGCATGTCGTAGGCTTCCCAGGTATCCCAGTTGTCCATGGCCTCTTTGAGATGTGCCTTGCAATAAATGGCCGGTCCGGCAGGATGCTCCAGGACATAGGCGTGAAGCTGGCAGAGGATCACTCCACATATCGAACATCTGACGACAGCCGATTCATGCCCGTGACATTCATTGCAAATACCATTGATTTCTTCGGCGGAACTCACAACGCTCTTGGAACAGGTGACAAGCATGAAGCTCCGGATTCTCCTCCGCATGGAATTGTGCTCACGGTCCCACCTCTCCCCCCGATGCGGGACGTTGCCATCTGGGCCAACTTCAACGAACCCATGGCTTTCTTCCTCATTGTGGGTGGGTGCAAAAATTTCCCGTGCCGCCTCAGCCGGATCCATTCGACGAAAATCAGCATCTTCAACGTCGCGGTTTTCTGCCCGGCGGTCTCTCCCATATGGCCCTTCTGTACCCGTCACGTGCGGCTGGACAACGATGGGCACATTAGGCGGCCCCTCAAATCGCCGCCACACTCGTCGTATCCAAGTTTTAATTCTGGAAAACATAGTGATCTCCTAACTCCATAACAGTCCGGCCAATAGCAGAATGCCCATTAACACATAGAGGCCTGTCCGAAGCCGTTTTTGACGTCCAGCTTCGCGGTAAACGAAAAAGGGATGCACTCCCGGCAGATAGGCGAGCAACAGAACACATACGGTGAGAATCCAAGCCCTGGCTGTCACATCGTGCGGCACTCGAATGACAATGGCAAGAATCAGTCCATCTGCCAGTACCGATGCTAAAAAACGGCCGAATCCTTCGCGGCGGCCGGAGATGAATGCCCAGTAATAGATAGCCGTCGGCACGGCGAACAGGAGGGTCAACCGGATGATAGTGATTAGCTTCAAGTCCGGTATGGTTCCGGCCCAGGTTATGTACGCTTCGTAGAGTCTGTGAATGATGTCATCCATAACTTCTCCTTCATTGTCTTCCTACCTATATCCTTCCGTGGGGCATCAATGCGTTCGATTTTCAACACGGGACGGGTTCTTGCCGCGCCCCATTGGGGAAATCTCTCGGACAGTTGCCATCAAATCCTCGTACCACCGTTTAGCAGTCTTGTGATCCACGTGAAGCTCATCACCTATCTGGTGGTCGCTCATCTTCCGCATGTGCATTTCGAATGCCTTCATCTGTGCGTGGTCATGCCTCGCCAACACGGTGACAAACATTTCCAAGGCAATCCCGCGAGCCATAAAATCCAGCGCCTCGATGAAACGTCGAAAGGCGGGATCGTTGAAGTTTTCATGGTCGTTAAGAGCAGAAAAGTCGAAGCCGACCCAGGATTGACCCTGATGATCAACCCCTTGCTGGTGACCCGTTTCTTCTGTTCTATAATCCAGTTTCACGGACTTACCTGTCTGAATGGTTTATTTCTTTTGCTCTGAGATAAGTCTCTGATATATTGAGCCGTAAAGCGAAGGAATGACCTGGTAAGAACTGTTCACAATCCGATGGCACCGTAGATGAATCGCCTTGAGATAGACCTCCATAAGCAGGAGATTCGGCTAACAACAAGCCTTGTCCCAGGCTGTCAAGAGCTTGCGGCTGGGGGTGTGACTATTAAGGCGCTCAGCACAAGCGGGCGGTTTCTCTTAGGCATGATAGGCGCCGTTGTGGAACGGCATCTCGTTACGGGTGCGTGCAATCTTGTCCCTGTAAAATCTTTCGCTAATCGCATTCATCAACTAACACATATCTATTCGATGGATGGCAAGCAACCGCCCGTATATCCCTACATAGCGATCATGCGGTCTTGGGGGCGTGGACTTAACATTGTTGGAAAGGCATTTCGCTGCCAATCAAAGCGGGAAGCATCTAAGGAACTGAAGGAAATATTTGAAAAGTGGCTTGAACTGTATGGTTCTGGAACAGAAGATCGTCTCAGCCTGAAGGTAAATCTCGGTTTATGCGGCATTCAACCTTCAAAATCTGAGGTTAAGATAATTCCTGAAGGGCCGTTACCGAAATTGCCCGGCCCGAAACCAGCTTGGATCGGTTCTCAAAAGTATTCTCCGTGGGAAATTATTTCTCAAATCATGAGACGAAGATCGCAACCCGAGGTTGTCACTTTTCTCGTTAGTCGGGGACTGACGCAACAAACCGCAGAGCAAGCAATTGAGGGATTTGCTCAAATGGCACTGAGCGACTTAAAAGCAGCTTACTAATGGATAAGACCCA
This sequence comes from Kiritimatiellia bacterium, assembly GCA_028718125.1. Taxonomy (GTDB): domain Bacteria; phylum Verrucomicrobiota; class Kiritimatiellia; order JAAZAB01; family JAAZAB01; genus VSJD01. The sequence goes on along the minus strand of JAQUMN010000005.1, from coordinate 111,736 downwards.
ACATTCTGGAGCCCAATATGCTTTGTGAGTATAAACATATTTTAGTCCGTGATCTGGCAAAAGCAGCTGGGATCACACCTGCTCAAGCGAAGCTTGCATTTGATGCTTTCACAGAGTTGTCTCGCCCAATTCCTGGTCAAAAACATGTTGTCCATTATCTAACAAAATACTCTTCACAAATGATTAGAAAACAATCAGAGTCTAATCTCATTCGATGGATCGGCAAATCACACAAGCAATCAGGCGCTGCCCGACGAAAAAGAGTGTCAAAGCGTAGTATTATTGCAGCGCTTTCTTCTCAAGTGGGGGTAAAATTAAATGCTCAGCAACTCAACGAGTTGTCGAGTATAGCCGCCAGTTACAAACGTGCGCCAATTCGTGGTGGTCCGAGCAAACGTTTCAGGACAAAACCTGGTTATCGCGCGGTTAAATGTTTCAGAAAAATGCGTGGATGATGCAATCGTTTTGTCAGGCACGGAAACATGCAACATTCGAATAGACAGAAAGATTGCATGGTGCCGGATTACGTTCGCTATTTGAGTGTTGATAGCACATCTTGAATGGTCCCGACGCGAATACAATTCAATGTTGCTGATCCGTAGACCTTCGTGCAAAAGGGTGCAACAATTAGGCCTTGTATCCATCTCATCTGGCCGTAGCCCATCTTACGCATCCAATCACGAATATAGCGGATTGCCATTTGAACCTGACAAATCGGATTCTTTTTCGGCAGGCTACCGTTTACAAAAACATGCCGCCCATCGGTGCTGATCTTTCCCCGGTAAGACTTGGTTTCGATGATGAATATTCGGCCATCAACCACGCGAATCACCAAGTGATCTATATTCCCATACTTGAACTTGATGTCATGTGCCACGATGAACCGGTCCATGGGCAACTTATTCAGTTCACTGCACACCATCCGCTCCGCTTGCGCCCCCCAAGAATTCCGGCTGACATGAAACCGACTTATCGTATTTCTATCCATAAAGACCACAAGCGATCCGAGGGTAATAAACCTTTCGATGGCTTGCGAGAGCTGCCGCTAAGCGGGAAAGAAAGCCCGAGTCAAGAATGACTCGGGCAGAAAAAAAGAAGAACTCAACAGCCGGAAAAAAACGGTGGAATTTCAATCCTCATCCGGCTTCATGATCGTGATGCAGGGCGATCCATCATCGTTCGGTCCACATACTGCCTTTAACGTGATTATTTCGTTCCGGCTTTTTGCTATGTCGTTTGCCACCTTGGCCTCATATGTCAGAAACGACACCTCAAATATCCCCTCGTTGCCGTTGATCTCGCCAATCTTGACATGCCAGGCGAACATCCAGAGAATGTCCCAGAGCCGTCCCTGTTCGTCCTGTATTCCTTCCAGTGCCTTTGGGACATGCACATAATCATCAAATACGCCGACTGTTATGGCTGTCGGGTGTTTAATCCCTGCCTCTCGCGCCATTTCCGTGACGTCAACCAATATTCCATCCTCAATGGCTTGCGCCCGAGTGTATCGGGAAATCACTTCGCCAAATATTTCATCAGTGTTCATATTTCTCCATTTTCGGGAATATTCTCTCTTTTGCCCGCTTTCAGCTCACTGTCCGCACTGGGGCAGGCCTGTCCGTTGACAGGCAATCTGCCCCGTGCTCTTCTTATCCCTTTAGCTGGCCATCGCGGTGGTAGTTTCCGGCAACTTGTCCTCCGTTGGCAAAACCATCCCGCCGCACAACGGGCACTCGCCAGACAATCGCATGCCTTCGGCATCCTCTTTCCAATCCAAAACCGGCATGTCCTTAAACACCGCCATGGATTCTTCACTTTCATACACTTCCCGGCAGCTTTCGCATAGATAAGCCATTATCGTTTCCTCCCGCTGTTTGCGCCGATTTCAGCGCAGAACGCCTTGATTGCCTGTTTCCATGTCCAACCTTTGCCCCAGTATTCCTTTCCGGCCACCCGGAGTCTGGGCAGAACCCCTTCGTGGGATTCAGCGAATGGTCCGTATGCCTCGAAAAACGGAGGACATCCGTCTAAGGTTCGGGACAGCACAAAAAGGCGGCCGCAGTTGTCGCGGAACCACCTTTCGCTGTGTTTATTGATGGCGCGATGATCGTGGCCATAGGTCTCACGCTTGAACTCAACTAATATTTTCATAAGCCGCTGTCCCCCATGGCGTCGGCATGGCTGACTTCCGGCTGGTTCAAACGGACCGTTCTGGCAAGGGCCACGCCCATGACAGCCGAAGCGCCTGATTCTCGAAGAATACGGGCGCATTCGGCCATGGTCGCGCCAGACGTAATGACATCATCCACCAAGATGATATTTTTGCCGTAAACCCGTCCCCTGTTCATAACGGCATAGATGTTCCGCACGTTAACCATGCGCTCCGCTATGTTGAGGCACTGGTGCTGCCGTTTGGCCTTTGGCTTGACCTGAACCAACAGGTTTTCAACCGTAACGCTATCATTGCCCCTCAGTCCGATGTGGATACAGTCGGCCAGTATCTCCGTAACGCACCGTTCCAGCCCTTGGAACAGGCAGCGTTCCCGTTCCTGTTCGCCAGGAACCGGGGTAATGATATAGTCCTCTCTTGGTTTCAAGAGGGGGTATAGGTGGCTGGCAATGATCATTCCAAATCGTTCGATAACCGACTCGTGTTTTCGCTTGGCCATAATCACTGCCTTGCTCCATGGTGAGTTTTGATGCCTTATGGCGTTCCACCGTGGGTAATACACCCCAAACGAGTGCATCCATCCGTCCAGCACGGACTCCGATGGGCACAAATCCAAAGCCATTGCTTGACTGTTCATGATCCAACTCCTTTCCTGAAAAAAAGGGCGGTCGCTGTTTTACCGAGCAAACCGCCCCTTCGACCTTTTTTCCGGTCGGAATAGACCGGAATCGTTTGTTTCTGGCTTGTTTCAGGCCTTATTTCCGCGTCTCAGGTCGATGCATCAACAGCCGGTTCTTGACCGTTTCAGAACACAATGCGCCCTAAAACAGCTTTTCACGGCTTTCGGTTCCGGAGATGGGAAAGGCGGCGGGATTCAGGCAACCGCATTGCACGGTTCTGATTGGGGAAGGCCGGTTTCAGATTGAGTTGAAACCAGCTTCCCTTGAGGCGGGCTATTCGAGGCGAGGGCACCGCGGATAATGTTGTCCACGAGCCTGGTCATAGGCATTCGTCGATCCTTGGCCACGAAATATAAGACGTGAACAAGGTCTTCAGATATTTTCGGGGAATACATGACAATCACCTCCTTCTATGATTTATTCCCTGTGAAGTCGCACAGGCCCTGTTCTCTCATGCTCAGGAATCCGCGTGACGATTCCGACTCCCGGCCAATGATGACGTGATCCGTCACCTGAATGCCGAGAATTCTGCCGGCCTCGACTATTTGCCGCGTTATCCTGATATCTTCAGCGCTGGGTGTCGGATCGCCGGAAGGATGATTGTGCACGAGCACAACCGCCGCCGCGTTTTCCGCCACCGCCTGCCTGAAGATTTCCCTGGGATGAACCAAGGACGCATCCACAATTCCAACTGTCGCCATGATCCGATTGATCAGGTTATTCTTGGCATTCAGCATCAGGACGTGGAACGTCTCCTGGGCCAGATCTCGAATGTCAGAGCACACTCGTGCCACATCTTCGGGAGTCCGGATTCGTTCTTTCCGGGTCTCCCTGATGAGCGGAAGTTGAATCAGCGCCGTGACGTAGTTCATACATCACGCCACCTTGTCTTTGGCCGGTTCGCCGCTGACAGTGACTTGGAGGAGCCTAATGCTTCGCTCGTCAACCACGACCTCAGTTGAGTACTTCGTCGTGTGGTCCTTGGCCTCATACTTAGATGTGTTAACCCGGCCTTCCAGCCCGATCATCACACCCTTGGTGTCCACGGTCAGAAGGTTGATGGTCCCCTCCGATGGCTTGAAGACCACGCAGGGCACATACGACCAGATGTCTTTCTTCGTTTTCTTGTTGCGGCCGATTAATGTGGCCAGTGTGAACCGGAGAACTTTCTTGTCCGATCCGTTTAGAATCCCGTTTCTCGGCAGAGTGCCGACACCTATGAACTTGTTCATTGAACGGCTCCTTTCGGTTTGTGTTTTGACTCATGAGCAAGGTGTTCCGGTTGGCCGGAATAACGGTGGAAACACCTCCTTTCCGTGTTGAGTGAATGGGAGCTTGCGCTCCGAATGAATTTGCCGTGCTTGAGAAGCAAAGACGCTCCGGATGCGGCAACATCCACGTCAGCGCTACGTTCCGCATACGCGGTGCGATTTAGGCGAACAGGAAACTCCTGCTCATGAGTCGTTTGTCAGGAGTGGAAGGGAAACCAGGCTTATAAATCTTCCGGTTTGGCGATTGAGCGTCTTCACTCCGGAAGGACAACGCTTAAATACTCAGGATGCCTTATGGGGGTGTGCGACTTACTTCCGGAAGGCGGTCCAGTCGCTTACCTGTAGGTATGTATCTATTTCCTATGGGTACAAGTACCAGATAAGGAACATGCGGAACAACCCACCCGAAGAAATTATTATGGTAGGCCCTTGCCGAGTTTCAATATTCAGGAATCTCGTAATGAAGGACGGCAAGGAGATCGAACTACCCAAGGTCGTTCTGGAAGTGCGCTACCGCGACAAGACCGGACACTGGCGGAGCACGTCCGCTATGACACTAAGAGAGATTCCAAAGGCAATCCTGGCGTTGCAGAAGGCGTTTGAGTATTTACAAATAGCTTAATCGCCCTTGACAGGCTATATTCCTCTGGTGTTATCCTTGAGATGGCGTTCTTTCATCCGTGGCGTTCCCGCAGGGGAATTGCACTCTGTTTGCATCACGCCCATGCTGGTCGCATGCGACACACTGAAGGATATTTGTCAATCCGCAGAGGGGTTGACACATACCATCAGCATGAACTTTAGCAGGAGATGCACAAGCGCACAATAAGTGATAGAAACTCGAATAGGAAGATCCAGTTGACGAAGCAATACCAACAAGCGAAAGACCAAAATTTTTCTCCACGGGAATTCCTTCGGGCACGACGCCCCGAACGGTTTAGCGACTCCGTTGTGGAAGAAAGGCCGTTGTTAGACCGTGCTATCCTTGAGTATCATATAGAAACTCTCACGAGTCGGAGTCAAGAAACCGATTTTGAAAATTTCGCACGCCGTCTCGCGGAACGCAATATCTGCCCAAACCTAATACCACATACTGGTCCCACCGGCGGGGGAGACAGCAAGGTTGACACGGAGACTTTTCCGGTCTCAGATAGACTATCTTACGCTTGGTACACCGGCATTGGCAGAGAAGCTGCAGAGGAGCGGTGGGCGTTCGCATTTAGTGCCAAGAAAGACTGGCGAGGCAAGGTAAGAGCAGACATAGCCAAGATTGCAGCAACTCAGCGTGGCTATCGCAGAGCATTCTTCATTAGTAGCCAGTATATCGCCGACAGAGTTCGTGCTGAAATTGAAGATGAATTGCGGACAACCCACAAACTAGATGTTCGTATCTTGGATCGGTCATGGATACTCGACCGAGTCTTCCTCGGTGGGATGGAGAACGTCGCTATAGATGAGCTTAAGCTCTCCACGGCTTTGAGAAAGATTGTGCGGAAAGGGCCGCTTGATCTCCAGCGAGAGCAGGACTTGGAGGAGATTGAAGCGCGAATTAAAGATTCGAGTGAGCATGGGCGGTTCGGCATGCAGTTTGTAGCCGATTGTATCGAAGCTGCCGAAGTATCGCGGGGTCTTGACCGTCCGCGCCAAGAGACAGAGGGAAAGTTTCTTCGCGCTCGAAGGGCTGCCGAGGAACACGGTAATTCTCACCAGTGCCTGGTAGCCGTATATCAGCAGGCGTGGACTGCCTATTGGTGGTACGAAGATTTTAAATCGTTTTTGGACCTTTACAGCCAAGTTGAGAAATATGCTATAGGGAGCGAAAATGTTTATGACCTCGAACTGCTGATGAATCTTTGGACCATTTTGCATGCTTTGGTCAGGAAGGATGATGCGGAAGCATCGGACGTCTCACTAGATGATCGGACACATATTGTCGTCGCTGAGTTGGAACGCATAATGGGTGAGCCTGCCCGGCCAAGTGCAGCCTTACAGGCTCGAGCACTTCGCCTTCAAATGTCCCTTCAAGTTGCGCTTGTGCCGGCCTCTCCTCAAGAGATCGATAATACACTCCACGACCTTCGAGATGTGGTTCGCCAATGCAGTGGTTTGGTGGGGTTCCCATTCGAACCGCTGGTTGATGTATTGACCGAGGTGGGTCAAGTCGTGGGCGACCGACCAGCATATGAGGAACTTTTTGAGACATTACTCAGTGTCTCTGCCGCACGAGATGGAGACGTCTCTGCCGCGCGGTTACTCTACAAACGAGGCGTTGCCCAATTGCGGCGGGATAAGCCATACGACGCTATTCGGACATTTGGTCGTGCGCTTGTCCCGCTGTATAAGCATGAGAGCCGCCATGATTTGGTCAAAACATTATACTTGTGTGGAGCTGCTTATGAACGCGTCGGGCTCCTATGGGCTGCGCGCGGATCACTTGTGACTGCCGCATCAATTGCCACCAATGAATTCTGGACCTACGCCGATGTGACCGAGATGCAGGCGGAATGCTGCAGTCGTATGAAGTGGTTGGAATTGCAGCTGGGCCGTGTGCCACATGCGTTAGCGTGGCACGAAATCGATAGGTGCGTCAAGCGCGTGCTCGTTGATCAGGGATATACCGTGGATTTCCTAATGCAGGGCGAATTGGAGTTCAGTGCCATTCTGGGTATCTTGTTTCTGAAAGCTGATGTCTGGCAACTGAAACAGTTATCGTGTCTTCCCGATGTTCTCGACGGACTGGGATTAAACAATTCGGCAGTAGCGCTTCGGTTTGCACTCGGTTACGAGGACGACCTGCCTAAAGGCGACACCCCACAAGATAGACATGAATTCTTCGTAAAATGGCGAGGCCAACCGGCCGCAGAAGACATTCCCGACAAGCCTTCACTATACGAATGTCGCACGGTCACTCTTGAGTCGCGACTCCTCGGATGCCAAATCGTGATCGAGAGCGAGAATGGACCAGTCTGTATTCTTCTGGCGGAATCAATGCTGGCGGCCCTTGAGAGTCTGCTTGCTACTGGTCTGACCGAACGCTTGGTAGCCCGAGAGCCCATATTGAGGGTTACTATCCGCAAGTCGGACTTCGTCCTGCCACCCTTTTCCTTTGAATTGGCAGAGCCAGACGGAACACCACACTTGTTGTTGAAGTGCGGCGATTTCGACTCGCATAGCATGTCATCGGCAGCACAGGGAGAGGTCAAGGGCAAGTTGCTGGAGTGTCTTTCGTTGATTTTAGTCAGGGTGTTTCTCCTTGGGGACCCAGAGGCAGTGGCGACAAAACTTTTCCGAGATGAGCATGCTGATGAACGGGCTCTTAACTTCACAGGGAGTTTTGTGACGTTAGGAAACGTTTTGGGCCGGGACCCAAAAACGAGCATCACAGCATGGAGTTTGCCAAACGCGAAAGAGTATCCATTACGACGATGGGAAGAATGGGATAGCACCGACCGCAAGACAAACGGGGAGAGGACGCGGAAGAATTCCTCTCCTGAGGTAACTACTGCCACAAACAAATCGCCGGTTAAACTCCTGGATACTGAGCGACTTAAGCACACGGAAGTCAAGACTGTGTCGCTTATTCGTGAAGCACTCTGGAATCGGGCGAAGTGGTCAGGAACGGTGTTTTTATGGGACGAAAGGTTCTCCGCGCCACCTATTCTCGCACTTCTTTTTAGAGATCCCAAAGCCGCGGGGCAGATCTTCAGCAATTGGCGGAAGGAATTCGGCCAGGGAGATCGTAAAGAGTTCCTGAGAATCTCTATAGTCCGCCATATGCAGAAAACAGCGCCACATTCATACCGTATTGTTATTGGAGTCAATCCTACCGTGGCATTTGCGGCATCAGAGACGAAACAGGCATTTATGATCTCACGAATTAACACAATGGAACCTAATTCAGATTACAATCTTACGAAGTTTCTTAAATGCTTTCATAAGTTTGGGCAATACTTCCTCGGCTATGCCATACTTCAAGATGGGCAGTCCCAACCACAAGCCGTGTTGGACTCTTGTATTGGCAAGCGCGAACTGTACGTGCGGGAGGCCTGGGAAATTGGACGGCACGATCCAGACTGTATCGCGATTCAGAAGGATGACGATCCGATCATTCCATCAGGCCAGGAGAATGTACCCGTTCTGGAAGCCATACGTTGGCTACGCGATTGTGCGTCTGGGACATCTGGTGATGTTCAATGACATAGGAGGTAATAAAGTACAGTGTAATTAATAATGGAGTCGGATTCCCAAGCACTGATCCGGTATGGTGCTCCCGGTTCTACGCCATCCGGAAAACGCGTCCACGTCAGATGATTCCAAGGCGGCCAAGGTTACCCAGGCTTATAGGTATTGTGAGTCGTGAACATGTCTATAGGTGGAGAGGTTTAAGAGATTTGCACCGGGCCTTGTTTATCGTCGTTCGTCGCAGCGCGGTTAACTATTGCATCGTCCGATCCGTGCGGCTAAGTTTGTCCCGGATTTCATGAGACATGCCGCTTGAACTTCTGCTTCGTCTATCCGATAACCATCTGCGTCGAAAAGCTGATAATGCCAACTGTTCGGACTCTTGCGTGCATAAGCCGCTCGCGCCCGTGACCATGGATCCTCCCACCCCGGCGCACTACCCGCGACGATTTCCAAAGGCACGTTCTGTTCATTCGCGCTCCGCATCAGATCATACAAGCAACTTTCGTCATAGTGAGCCCATGGTGCCGATAATTTTTCGTCGATGAATCCCCAATATAGACGAACGCAGTGATGCAGGCGCCCGTATTGATATAGTGCAAAAAGTGATTTCGCGTCTGCCTCCAATCGCTTGCGAAATTTTGTTTCTTGTCCACTACATAGGTAGGCAAGCAGTGTTCGTTTATCTCCGAAGGGACGCGCGATTCCACAAGAACCACGGATTAACATCTCCGTCGTAATTTTCAGAGTGCGCCCGCGTCGGTTGAGTTGTCGAGTCTTCTGGGTCGCGCCAAGCTCGTGAAGACGTCGGTCGCCTTGGTCAAAATGAAGTATTCGCAGGATGTGGCGAACCTCCACCCCAACTATGACCTCGTAAGATTTTAAGCGTTCTCCGACTTGAGTGATTTGCGCTTCGAGAAATGTTTTGATTTGTCGCTTGTTCAAATCAATGAGAACAAACGCTTTCGGATGGTCAATGGGAAAGGCGTGAATCAACACCCGCTGCAAACGCTCCAGTTCTGCCGCGTGCGCCTCTTTCTTTTTCTCCCATATCTGAACTTCGGCCTCGGTAACTGCGCAGGTCTGCTGGTTATTGCGTCGTTCATTTTTGATGAGTTTTCGCACAGCGTGACGGGCCGATCGCACGGCTTCGTGGTCGGATCGCAGTTCCCATAAGCCGTCTTCTCGAACACGAACGGGAGCGTTGTTCCCCCAATTCCGGTCAGTATCCACGTAAAGCGAACGATATTCCATCCGTGCTTGAACATAGGCTACGATATCCTCCGGTTTCATCGGTCTGCCATGGGCGTCGAGCACGGATATTGTCAAGCGTTGCGACGAGAAGCCGGTGGGTATATAACGCCGCCATGCTTCGGTTAGTTCGTCTGTCGTCAGGGGCGTTTCCGGACTTGGCAGTTTCTCCGGCTTCGCCTTCTCCGCGACAATGCGTGCTGCCGGTACCTTCGGCGGTCGTAGTCCAAGACGGAAAGCCCAAAGGTCCGCTTCGTCATCGTGGGGATCGAGTTCGTAAAATTCTCCATCTCGATAAATGGGTGGCCGTGCCGGTCTGCACCGTTTAAGGGAATCCAGCACATTGTTGGCGTCGCCGACACCGGCCGCAGCTATGCGCTTGGCCGCTTGTTCGAGAGTAACCGGACCTCCATGCTCCAGCAGCACCGCGATAAGCAGGCTGTAAATACAGGCATCTCGGCTCTGGGCAGCCTTCTCCACCGAAGGAACCGCGATCTTAAGCGCATCGCAATAGGGGTTCTGCATAAACGTATTTTTCCAAAGCGTTTGAAATCAGTCATACCACATTATTCAGCGACAAGCTATCTTCGTTTATTGAGAGTCAATCCTCAGCACGCGGATTATGATGTGTATGGTATGATAAAAATGTTTTTGACCCCCATCCAGTGAAACAAATGTTCCATAATGCTTAAATACCTTCAGTGCGTTGTCCTTCCAGAATGACACCCGAAAAATATCAGGACCATCACTGCCCGTTGGAAGAACGCGTCCGTGTCATCGAGGGCGATGTAAGCGACATCAAGAACATGGTCGGTAACATATACGACCGGTTCGACGAACTTGTAGACACCGCTGAGGCCACGTATAAGACCGTGAGCTATGAGCCGAGCGGTTCCCGCTGTACGTCCGACGATGACTTGGATTTCCTTGACGAGGATGACTGACCCACCGGCATCGAAACGTTTATAAACGCAGATGCTCTTGTCTGACCGAGGTGATGCACATGGGAAAAGGAAGACCGACGAAGTGTCCGCATTGCGGTTCCACGCAGAGCATATCAAAGGGATTCGAATACAGAGCCAATGGCAAATCTAAAGACCGGCTTTGTAAGGATTGCGGCAAACGGTATCTCGTCAAGATGAAATGAGATTTACCAGGCCCATTAAATGTAATGGTTAATCAAAAACACGAACTAGGTGAAAAAGCACTTACAGATCTCCAGAATGGCAAAGACGATAATTTTCGGGAAATGATAGCTGTACTTCGATCCCAGTATGAAAAGGTCAAAGCACAAACAGCTTTTCTTGACCTGAAACAGTCAGAACTCAGGCCCGGCGATGAAATATCGTTTTTTGGTTATCTCCAGGCCAAAGAAGAACTGACCATTGAGCAGTCCTTACTTTCCGGTCATGCTTGGATGCTTCAAACCATGGCAAAAGAAAGGGAATTGGATTTCAACCTTGATACTCGGCGTCTTCTGGCTGAAATCCGCAACATTGCGGCCTGATGGCGGATAAAATTGCCTATCATTCCCCTGCGGGAGGTTTTTGGAACCGACCAGGGTAGCCTTAAAGCATTTGAGTGATAATTTTTGCCGCTGGTTTTCAATCTTGACTTCTACAGACGCGCGGGGATAGGCTTAAATCTTAATACTGTATTGTCCCAGAGCCGCAGAGATGGGTATAGGGAAATATTCATTTAAAAACCATGCTAACATAATATCAGGGTAAAGTTACTTGTTAATCAATGGACAGTAAGGAAGGGAGATTAACCATGGAAGGCATCGTAACATTTACTGTCGAAATTGCATCCCTCGATGACGGAGTCATCACCTGTCTTTCTGACGAGGTCTCAACGTTGGGCCTGAAAGCCACACTCCCGCAGACTGAGGGCAGCGAGATGGCGCTGCCGGCGGGAACCTACGGAGCTGTGATTCAGCTTGGTGATCAGATGGCACAGCTCAAGCATTATTACCGGAGTCTTGTGGCTGTCATGCGGAAGTTGAAGATCAAAGGGACGTACTTTGTGAACGTATCCCAAGAACCGGCCTTTGTCTGCGGCAGACTCTGAACAGAGTGACCGCCCAATACTCTGTTGTCGGATAGCGTTGCTTAGTGCCGCATCCTGAACGGCAACGTGCGAAAGAAATATGAAGAAAAAAACAACTATTCTGTTATTGGCTTACGGGGCTGCTTTGACCGTGCTCACTTTTGGAACGTTCAAATGGGCTGGAACTGATATTGATATAATTTGGCCCGTTATTCCCCTCGTTCTTGCTTTTATCTTCATAGGTGTTCGGTTTGTCCCGGAACATCCTATCAAAGCAGGCTGGATTATGTGCTTACCAGCACTTTTGGTGCCTGTTTATTTTTATGTGAATCAGCACATTTTTTTGACCCGATTCGCAATAAGAATGGAAGGGCACCTATCTTTTTTTGGTTTCATTAAAGCGCAGGGTTTGTCGGAACCGAGTCTTTTCTTACGCGCAGTGCTATTCCCAAGCGTCCTTATTCTTTCATGTGGACTGTTGCCCGGACTGGTCGCGGCACTGATTGCTAACTTCGAAAAGTGCATCCAGTTTGTAAAACTACGCATCTGTCCTATAATCATTAGTCTATTGTTCATCTGCCTGGTTATTTCTGCATTCTCTATACTCTATCAACAGCATCGGATTGCACATCTACGCCGAATAGTTGATCACCTGAGCTCTGCCAATCCGTCGTTTTCAAAATGGATGAACGGAAAAGAAGCCCCCAGGTTCGTTGATTTCGCGAATAAATCCGGATATTATCCAGTCAAGGTTGAAGGCAGGCGTAATAATAAAATAAATGAGTTCAGGTTTGTCATAAAAAATCATCCTAAGGGGCCTTGGTGGTGGTATTGGTATTATGGGATAACGCCGCAAATGCATGAAAGATTTAAGCAGAAGCATCTAAAGGAAGGATGTGAGGAGATTTACCATCAAAGCTTTGATGGCGTTGACGGATTCGAAACCCATCAATGTGTGTTTCTCAAACTCACGTCGGCGAAGTCTGCGCGCGTCACGGCGGCGCCGGCCACGAACGCTGTGGCTGAAGTAACGCCGCGAATTATCGCGACAGCACCGGCAGCGGGCGCCGCGGACGTCGATCCCGCCACGCCCGAAATTACCGTCACCTTCGACTGCGACATGTCGCATGGCTTTTCATGGACCGGCGGGGGGCCCGATTATCCGCCGAAAGCTGAGGGCCAAGCCCCGCACTGGCATGACCCCCGCACGGCGGTGTTGCCAGTGAAACTGGAGCCAGGCCATTACTACCGTGTCGGCATCAATTCTGAAAGCTATCGCAATTTCCGCAGTGCCGCGGGCGTACCCGCTCTGCCTTCGGCGATCTACTTCACTACACGGGGGGCGGACAGCAACATGACGGCCAAGATTCAGAAGCCAACTATTCTTGAATTACAACCGGCCAACGGCGCGGACGCAGTTGATCCAAAAACGACGGAACTGCGCGTTACTTTCACCGTGCCAATGGGTGGCGGCTATTCATGGACCGGAAGTGGACCTGACTATCCATCTATGCCGGAGGGCGAAAGGCTGTACTGGACCAATGATCAGCGCACATGCGTGTTGCCCGTTCGTCTGGAGCCCACTCATCAATATCGGGTTGGGTTGAACAGTTCGTCGCACCAGAATTTTCAGAGTGCCGCCGGTGTGCCATTGGACCCGGTCATTTACATATTCCGGACGGGCCAATGACATGTGCTGCTTGGGGCATGATTGTTGAAGTTTGAGTACCATTGTCTGACGGCTACTAGCAAAATAATGACTGCGAGCAGCGCTACTTGTGCCTGCGGCGGGTTCTCGGAGACACAAGGCTGTCGTTTGACACAAAACGAAAGAAAACCAATTAAAACATCAGAAGAACTAATCTCATGAACTGGCCGATACGTAACTCTATTATTGTCATTCTTTTTTTGTGGGCGGCCCCCTTTCTGTCCGCCGCTGAAAACCCGCCCTCTGACTCGGAAATCGCGGCCATTCTACGCGAGCGCATTGATACCGCCAAACAAGGCGTGGGGATTGTCGTCGGGCTTGTGGACGAGAAAGGGCCGAGGATCATCCGTTACGGGAAGCTGAGCCGTGGCAGCGACAGAACGGTTGACGGGGACACGGTTTTTGAAATCGGTTCCGCCACTAAAGTATTCACCGCGCTCCTCATGGCGGACGCAGTCGAGCGGGGCGAGATGAAACTGGACGACCCGATTTCAAAATATCTTCCGCCCGCAGTGAAAGTCCCCACCCGAAATGGCCGGCAGATAACCTTGCTTGATTTGGCCACACACACCTCCGGCCTTCCGCGGATGCCGGACAACTTTACGCCGGGCAATGTAAACAATCCCTATGCCGACTACACGGTCGAGCAGATGTATGCATTCCTTTCCGGCTATACGTTATCCCGCGACATCGGCGCGACCTACGAGTATTCAAACCTGGGAGCCGGATTGCTGGGACATATCCTCGCTCGGAAGGCGGGCACCAATTACGAGGCCTTGGTGGTCCAGCGCATTTGCCGGCCTCTCGGTATGACCAACACTCTGATCGTGCTTACGCCTGGACTCAGGGTACGGCTGGCAACCGGCCACAACGAGAAATGCGAGCCGGTGGCGAATTGGGACATCCCAACGCTCGCCGGGGCAGGCGCATTACGCTCCACCGCCAACGACATGCTGAAATTCGTCACGGCCAATCTCGGATTGACCAAGTCAGACCTGTGGCCGGCTATGCAGCTGACACAGGTGCCACGACATGCGGCCGGTTCTCCCGATATGCAGATAAGCCTGGGCTGGCATATCCTGAACAAATTCGGAACGGAGGCGATTTGGCATAACGGCGGAACGGGAGGATACCATTCCTTTATCGGGTTCGATAAGAAGAAGAGGCAGGGCGTGGTGGTGCTGGCCAACTCGGCCAACTGCATTGACGATATTGGCTTTCACCTCCTTGAACCCCAGCAACCGCTGGCGCACTTCGAGCCGGCGAAGGAACGCGTTGCGATTAATCTGAAACCGGAGATCCTTGATCGGTACGTCGGGCAATACGAACTGGCGCCAAGCGTCTTCTTCAATCTGCGGCGGGACGGTGGAAAGTTGATGGCCCAGCTCACGGGCCAGGAGTACTACGAAATCTTCCCTGAATCCGAGACTGACTTTTTCTACAAAGTAGTCAACGCCCGGATCACATTCAATAAGGACACTAGTGGCAAAGCGCAAAGTTTGGTGTTGCACCAAAACGGCCTTGACCAGACCGCAAAGAAAATCTCCGATAAGCCTCCCAAAGAACGCCAGGCCGTCAAGTTAGACCCAAAATTGTACAACACCTATGTGGGCGAGTACCAACTCGCACCGGGCGCGGTCTTCGCGATTCGTCGTGATGGCGGCCGGCTGCTGGCCCGCCTCACCGGCCAAAGCTTTCTGGAAATCTTTCCCGAATCCGAGACCGAGTTTTTCTACAAAGTTGTCAATGCGCAAATCACCTTCGTCAAGGATAACCAGGGCCGAGTGATCGATTTAATTCTCCATCAGAACGGACAGAATCCCAAGGCGACAAAAATTAAGTAGCCTGACTTCGGACGTTGCCGGATGATTTATAAACTGAACAGTCCATGGAAAGACCAAGCGTTTCTTGCGCTCCTCACCGCGTATGAGAGGGAACTGCAACTTGTTGAACCATCATATCCCTGCGGTCAGACAATCACTTTTCTGGACGTCCAAGGAATGCAAACGTTTGTCGATGTAGAGAACGAATCATACGCCGGTTTTATTGTCCTCGAGATCAGAGGTGACGAGTGCGAGATTCATGAACTTTACGTTAGGCCGGCGAATCGCAATGCGGCTATCGCCATAGCCTTGTTGGAGGAAGCGTTCTGTTCCGGTTTTCGACTCGTTTTCAATATCTTTAAGAAGAATGTAAGAGCCCTTGCGCTCGCAGAGTGCCTTCTCCGAAGGCGTGGTGCCGAGGCGACTCTATCCGATAGAGAAGTCTGGGGCACGTACGCCGTGCATTATGAAATGAAACTCAACAAGCTGGATGCACGCGACGGTTCATAGCCGCGCATGATCCGCAACAGTTGGAATGGAAAAATGATAGATCCACGATACATAGATGCTAACGGCAAGCAGGTCGTAGTGAAACTCATGGATGATTCCTGGACATTCAACATGTGCGTCAGCGCAGACCCATTTAAACCACGACATGGCGTAGTATGGGCGCATCATGACCATTGCAGCAGGCTTCCCGTTCCCGGCGACGAGTTGCCTGATTTCATGAAACAAACGCGAAATAAATATGGCAATTGCGCTGCTATCGTGTGGCATAAAGACACCGTTCTTGGTCATATTGTTTTCCTGCCGAAGGCAATTGCGCGGCAATGTAAATCTACGGGATGGGAATATTATGGCGAAGCCGCAAAGGATGACAAAACACTGATTGTAGTTAATCTTGCGATGTGTTCCATTAGCGGTCATGAGTTTAGACGAAAAGGACTGGGCAAAGCGCTTGTCCAGGTTATGTGTGACTGGGCAAAAGAGAGCGGATGGGAAATAATCGAAGTTTATGACACGGCAGGAGGCCTTTTCCCTGTGGACTGGCTCGATCACTGCATCCCGCCACGTCCGTTTTGGGAAAGCCGGGGTTTTAGCGTTTTTGCCAAACGAGGAGACGGCAAGTTTTCCGATGCAGTCCTTAATAACCTTATGAACGACAACCCAAGAAACAGTGCTGAAGAACAAGCACTTAAAACAAGAATCATTAAAGGCATTATGGACGGTTCTATAGACCAAGAACTGTATGCATATCAGTATGATCTTCGTTTGGAACCATAGAAAAATATACTCTGGCCACATCTTTGTGAAACGCTACTGATGAAAGATGTGAAACTAAAAGATGGTCGCAAGATCCTTCTGCGGGAGATGACTAAGCAGGACATTCTCCCTGGCGGAAACGGACGTTGCCCAGTGAATTGCAAGATGGTTATTGGTGGCACTCTCTTGCCAACTGACAATTTCAGGATTCTAAATGAAGAGATGATCAAAAAGTATGGGACAACAGCCATTTTAGCCATTGACCAAGATGTAATCGCTGGCTTTGTCAACTTCTACCCAACATGGTGTCCCCATTTTGATCTGTGTCAAGATGAGCAGATCAACGAAGCTATGATCCACCTTGAGGAAATCAGGAGCCCACCGCCATGTGATGACCCCGCTTTGCATGTCCGATGTTTGATGGTCAGAAAGGAATACCGGGGAAATCATTTGTCGATTACGCTGCTAAACTGCCTGAAGGATTGGGCAAAATCTCGCGGCTGGAAAAAGATTGTGGGAGGCGGGAATATGTTTTCCGGTAGGGCGCAATACCAGTGGCTTATTGCCCCAAAACCGCCAAAACCAATCTGGGAGAAAGCCGGATTTGTCGCCAAAGACTTCCCCGCCCTTGGCTTGAAGGCTATGTCTGATAGAGAAGGTGCACGTTTGTCCTTAGAGTGGTATAAATCCGACGGTTTCCCGAAGCAATTTCCGAAAGATGTAAATCCTGAAGATCCGGATTGGCCGATGATCTTTGCTGACTATACGATGGTCTGTGAACTATGAAGGTCGCACAACCACGGTATGCATGGTAGGCTCGCAAGCGCGCCACCATGACACCGGTCGTTGGGCAAGAGAGAATGACACAAGATCCATACGAAGGTTTTGCTGAACGCTATGACTGGATGAAGCAGGAGAATCCTGCCCGGCAGGAGTTCTTTCGGTCGCTGTTCGGCAAACACGGCGTGCAGACAGTTCTCGACTGTGCCTGCGGCACAGGTCGAGACTTGCTCATGTTCCGTTCAATGGGGCTGGATGTCGTCGGATCTGACCTGTCCGACTCCATGCTTGCCGCAGCCCGTCGGAACATCGCGGAAACCGATATTGCCGTTCGGAAGGTGGACTACTGCGAGCTGCCGGAGAACTACGACGCACGATTTGATGCCGTAATCTGTCTCAGCAACTCGATCAATGAACCACTTGAGGACGCAGAGACCCTTCGGGCTCTGCGCAGTATGAAAGCGGTGCTTCGCACCGGAGGCATCCTTGTGTTTGATCAGGGGCAGACGGATGCTTCCATGCGGAATCCTCCGGCTTTCGCTCCCATTCTGAACAATCGGGATTTCACCCGATTCTTCACAATGAAATATGCCGGAGACATTCAGACGGTGAACATCTTTGACTTCGTCCATACAGAAGGCACATCTGACTTCAAGCATTCTTCCGTGCGCATCAGGATCCGGTTGCAGGAGAGCTGGAACGAAATCTTGCGTGAAGCAGGATTTCAGGAGATCGCGTGTTTTGGTGATTGGGATTCGACTGCCTACGACAGAAACTCAAGCAGGAGATTGATCGTCGTAGCCAAGAAATAGGATTACCCAACCACGCGTCGCTCCCTATTCGCAGCCCGCGGCGGGCTGCGAATAGGGAGAACACGAACATTGGGCAAAGCAGGATGAGATGAAACCCAAAGTCATCACAGTCGAAGACATTCCCATCGTCATCCGGCCGATGGGCACCGGCTATTTGATGGCGGATCGAGAACCGAACGGTGTGGAAGTCGCTGTAGGATGCCGTGTTCATGCCAAGTCTGAGCAGTGGCCGAATCCCATGTACGTGACATACTACAGGAAACTTACCGATGCCTATCGTGCCTGTGCCATCTTGGCTTGGCAGGAGCAGAGCGTTGTAGGCTTTCTCCCCTTCGTACCGACCGAATGCGGCATAAACCTTCCTGGTTGCTTGCACTACATTGACGAAGATGACATGGCCGAAGTCGAAACCTTTTCGCCAATTCCCAAGGACCACATGAAACGAAGAGTTTTGCGCACTCATTGCCTCAGTGTGAAGCAGGCACT
The DNA here is from genome assembly GCA_028718125.1 of Kiritimatiellia bacterium. GTDB lineage: Bacteria > Verrucomicrobiota > Kiritimatiellia > JAAZAB01 > JAAZAB01 > VSJD01. The sequence goes on along the minus strand of JAQUMN010000005.1, from coordinate 93,261 downwards.
GCGCCGCAAGGGACTCGGATCCCAAATGATCCGATACCTCGTTGCGTGGGCGAGAGTCAACGAGTGGCAAAGGATTGAAGGCTGGGCTTTCGAGAAGAGCGACTTCGGCTGGTTGCCCGATATTGCTTTCTGGGAGAAATGCGGATTCAAACGAGGAAAGGTTCGAAGCTGGGACGAGCACATTATAGACCCTGGGTTTGAGTATCACATGGACCTGCAATTTGCTCAACAACCGGACCGAACGCGGCTTCGGTAAGGCCACAGCGGCGGCCTTGTCATCCCTGGCTTTCTGCCGGTGAGGTGAGAACACCAACCTTCATTCTGAGGGTGTGCTGAGCAGTCCGGGCGTTATCTTTGGACCGACATGCTGCCAGCAGCCGCTTCCAGCTTGGCGATCGCCTGCGCCTCCAGTTTCGACACGCGGTCGACCATCGCGGTGAATTCCGAACGTACGGTTTGTTCGTCTTCTCCGTTTTTCACGCGGTTGTAGGGCAAGCCCTGTCTCATCACCTCGTCAACGATGCGCTGGTAGAACTCGGCGGCGGCGGAAAGGTGTGTTGCCGTTTCGCTGTTGTGTCGCATGAGCATTTCATGTAAGTAGGCGACCGCACTGCGGCGGTTGTATCGCAGGTGGATCAGCATGTTGTTATCGCAGGCTTCTCCGTTGCGCAGTAACCGGAGCCATTCGGTCCACGCTTGCCGGCCCGAGAACTGCGTAATGGGCGCGTTGGCTCCCTGCGCTTGCTCGTTGAACAATGCCGTGATGTGGCGCAGGGATGCCAAATCGATTTCCTCGGGGCTGCCGGGCTTGAATGTTCCGCCGAAGACGATTAGGCCCCAAGGATAGCATGGAATCCGAAGGACATCCTCGAATTGCGTGGATTTGCCGCGTGTTCCATATCCGAGAAGCGGCGGTTCCTCATTATCAACGGTGGTGACGATGAAGCAATGATCGTGTTCTGCCAGTACGGGTTTGCCCGCTGCAAGAGACTGTTCGATGGCGGGAGCGAATGCGCGGCGGTATTCCGTGGCCGAATCTGCCTTGAACGCTTCGACATTGCATCGCAACTTGCGGAGTTCCCATCCCGCGGCCTTGGAAACCACGGGAAGGCCCAAGTCAAAGCCCCAGGCATCGTTGGGCCACCAACCGCTATCGAGTTCCTCATCGATGAATGGCCCACTGGTATCCACTTGCAGAATGAAGGCCACACCGGAGAGTCCCATAACCCGGTCGTAGCTCATCTCTGTGCCGAGATAAGAAAGAGCAGCAGACATCCCGCGCGCATACGTGTTACCGGAGTCGTTGCCTGGTGCCGGCATGCTAAGTTGCCCTGGGGCGCTTTCGCCGAACGCCTTCGTCACGTATTCCTTCATGTCTCGCCACCCTTTGAACCCGTATTCCAAAGCAATAGCGAATTGGGCATCGACAAGCGAGACATCGAAGCGTGTAATCTCTGCGTCCGTCTTTCCCTTGAATCGGTGCAGATTTCTGAAGATGACGCAGCAGGATGCTTCACCATGCTGGTGCGCCTTGAGAAGATCTTTGGCCTGATGGCGCAGTTGCTTAAGGTTGGGGTTGGACGGCAGTTGACGGGTCATGAGACCCCCCTTTCCTCGCCTTTCGGCGAATTCACCCGGCGGTTGCTCTCACGGGCAGAAAGAAGGTTCTCTATCATTAACTTCTTAAAGGTGGACTCAGTCCTTTCGGCAACCGTCGAGGCGTCCTTTAAACACCTATTGCATAATACGAAAGAGCAAAAAGATGTCAACAGAAATGGTGGAAAAAATTGGTGGTGGTGGGGGATCTGTTTTAAAATGATTGTTTTAAAAATGATCCTTGCCTTCAATGCCATTTTATCATAAATTATAACTAGTTTAAAAAAAGTTCATCTTTCTGCCGAAGTATGAACTTTCCCTCTCTTCATTAATTTCTTTGTAAGTTGCTTGCTGCTCGTCTCTTAAAGCCGGTTTTCCGGCTTATTTTTTTGCCCAAATCCGGTCATATTTCCTGCCGATTTTCTGCCTGCGTAAAGTTTAAATACTTTGCCTGCTTATCCTTCTCGTTCCGACGCTAAACGCCATTCCCTATTCATCCATTCACGCTCCTCAAAAGTTCACCTTTCGGCAGAAAGACGAACATTTCCCTATTCAAGGAGAACACCGACGATGAATCAAAATGGCGTTAATAAAAAAACAGGGCCAAGCCCTGTGGCTGCTGGACACAAGCAAATTCCTGAACGAGGCCGAACTCCATCGTCTGACCAGGATTGCCGGCAAGGAGAAGGATAAGGCGTTAAGCACGGGCAGAAAGACGCCGGTTAAAGATTGGTTTCTGGTGTGCGTGGCGACCGAAACCGGTCTGCGGGTTCAGGAGATTGCGGATTTGTGTTGCGGAGATTTTCAGATGAACAACGGGCATAGTGCGGTGCTGGTGCGGAAGGGCAAGGGCGGGAAAAAGCGGCTCGTGCATATCCGCGCCGCGTTTTGTGCCACTGTGCAGGAATTTATCAACTGGAAGCGCAGCCAGCACGAGAGCGTAGAGCCGGACGCGCCGGTCTTCTGTGTCAACGGCCGGCGCATGTCCAAGCGTGCGTTGCAGAAATCATATAAGCGCATCCTGGCCAAAGCCGGAATTAGTCAGGCCAGAGGCGTAGGCATCCATTCCCTGCGGCACACCTATGCCAGCTTCCTGCTCAAGGCCAGCAAGTTCAACCTGCGTCTCGTGCAGAGACAGCTTGGCCATGAGTCCACGAAAACGACCGAGGCCTACACACACGTGTTCGACCAAGACATGGAGAAAGCGCTGGGACGGTTGTTTGCGTGAGTATTTCTGGATGACTCGTATTGGAACGAAGAAAGGAGGGGCATGAAATAATCAAGAACGACTAATGATCGAGACGGGGAAGCGCAATCAATCATGAAAGGGAAACAGCATGAAATTTCTGAAGCGTTACTTGATATTTGGCCTGGTCGGGCTTGTGGGATTTATGTTAGCCGGCTGTGCGTCAATTATTCTCGGCACAACCCAGAAAGTGCCGGTGAATTCGAATCCAACCGGCGCAAAAGTGACGGTCTATGATTCAAAGAATATGGCTATAGGCGGAGGCACCACGCCATGTTCGTTATCGCTTAGTCGCGGCTCAGGATTCTTTTCCTCCGCGAAATATCGGATAGTGATCGAAAAACCCGGATATGAAAAACGGGAAGTAAAAATATCGGGCAGCGTCAATGGCTGGTACATTGCGGGGAATCTGGTGTTTGGCGGTCTAATAGGCTGGCTGATCCTCGATCCTGCTACGGGCGCCATGTGGTCGTTAAGCCCGGATGATGTCAAGGCGTCCCTCTCAACAGCTTCAAGCTCTCAATTACGCTCTGGAAACGAACTGACAGTTATGCTGCTTGAGCAAGTGCCGATGGACTATCGCAATAAGATGATACTGATTGGCGCAAACGATGGTTCCATTTAGCGGCTTCCACAGCAAGAAGGGGGCGGAGTGAAGATTATGACCTTTCATTCACTGCTCGTTTTATTGTGCCTGGCAATTTCATTCAGCCTTGCCGGGTGTGAAGGCACAGGTGGCGACGAGGATCAAGAAATCATCGCGTCCAATGCTCCGGTAGTACCGGATACGCAACCATCGGATAATGCATCGGCATGGGATTTACTGGAACCATATGCCGGAAATTATTCCGGAACGGTATCTGCGGCAAATGGTGCAAGATGGAATGTGTCCTTATACCTGCATCCGCCCTACCAATGCTATCTGTTCATCCGGAACGATGATGTTTCTTTGACAGGTAATTCGCCCCAGTTCAGCGGGACAACATTGTCTTTCAGCGACGATTGCGGTGTAGGACAGAACTACTCGGTCGCGATACGGTTTTCGACCTACGAGTCCGGCTCGATCCATGTTCAGAAAGTCACGGGATGGAATGACGCGCATTACCCGCTCTCGGGGAATATTGCCCGGTAGAGCGCCTGATGGATTATAAATGATTAACTATGGAGGGAAAACTGATGAAACAAATTCTTAGATATGTTGTTATTGGACTATCGGCTGTGGTCATATTAAGCGGACCGGTCGCGCTCGGAGACGAACTGATTCTCAAGGATGGCTCTGTAATTCGCGGCAAGATATTAAAAGAAATACCCGGACAAAGTTATCGCATATTATTAAAGGATAGTTCAGAGGTCGTTTATACCGCGGATAAAGTTGAGTCTGTAACATTCGGGGAAACCAATCCTCCGCCGTTGTCTCTGAAATCGCCCGATTCCACAACGGAACAACAGGAAGCAGGTGCCCGACCAAAATCATGGGGAGCGGTGGAAGAATCAAGAAACGCCTTCGATTATTCCAAAGGCGGAAGCGACAACGGCGACTCAGGCGAAAACGTCGTCAAACCATGGATGATAGGCATAGGTCTTGGTGAATATGGTTTGTTTGGGGCAAAAGTGGGCCTTCGGCCCGCCGATTTAATCGGACTGGAAGCCGGTGTGGGCGGTTATTTATGGATGGTCCAATACAATACAGGTTATGGGAATAAACAAGACAAATCTGGCTTATCCGCTCAATTCGGTGGCCAAGAACATCTATATTTCACCCCTCGAACCCAGAGAAACCAGCATAGTATTAATTTCGGCCAGTATTACACTGATTCGATAGGTCCTTCATTATCGCTTGCGTATGGCTACGAGCGCCATAGTGAATCAGGAATAGGATTTAATTTCAGCATAGGGGTCTGGTATCCGGTTGGCGATTATAAAAAATACCTGGCTGACAAGATCAAGGTCAATGATAGGAATATCGATGTGACAATTATTCCGGTCTATCTTGAACTTGGAATGTTTTTCTAGGCCCATGCGTGAGTGCGCAAACCCATCTTCGCATTTATCGAAACATTTATATATCCCTGTTACTTCATTCCTGTATCACTCAGGAATGACAACATGGTAAATTATTCATTCACGACAGACCAGGATTGGCGGGTAACCGAATATCGCCCGTTCAGCGCGAGCTATGCCGTGCTGTATTCACCGTGCATGCCGGGACGGAACTACCGTGCTGAAGCATCTTATTCACAGCCGGAGGTCGAAAAGGCATTGGGTGTAAGTCAAGGTTCAGACAACATGCTGGCCACGCTGACCGGCCAGCAACTCAAATTCAATTACTTCTCCAAAGACGTACTCCGACAATTGCTTGAGGAACGGGTTGCCATCCGGAACAGAAACCGATCTTCGATCCTGGGACGTCTTAGCGATGTTTCCGGTGAAATTTATGGGGTATCATTGCTCCGGACACCGGACGCCGACAAACGGAAACAGAACTCGGAAAAGACCAGGCTGGATCTGGAGCGGCAACTTCGTGAGGAAGATGTCACGCTCTGGAGAGATTCACTTGAATTAAGACGTGAACTCATCCTGGCCGACAAGACTTACGCAGGCACCCAATTCCGGCAGGGGCTTATGAACGCCATGCCATCTCCTGATGACAATAAAGGACAAGGCGACACAACTATTTCAGGATAGGTGTAGGGCGCTCCGTCCTATTCTCGGCCGGCAGGCGGACGAATTTTGGATGGCATACCTCTTCCAGGACGAGGAAGGCAGAGAAGAACTTGAGGAACAGCTAAATCTCCTCGTAAACGCCCATCTCAACAGGGATGTCCAGAACACCACGCCCATTTTCCACCCGCCGGCTCAACAGGAAGCCCAAGGCGATATTTTCATGGGCTGGGTTCACTACAACGAAAAAGATTTGTGTCCTTTCGGTTTACGACTTCTGGAACTTGCTCAACACACCTCGTTTGTTGGCCGTACTGGAAGCGGAAAATCGAACGCAGGCTACCTCCTGGCCATGAATCTGACCAAAGCGGAGATTCCCTGGCTCTGTCTTGACTGGAAACAGTCCTGGCGTCGGCTCAAAAACCTTCCGGAATTTCAGGGATTGCGCGTGTATACAATCGGTCGTGATATTGCCCCACTCCGGATAAATCCACTGATTCCGCCAAAAGGTATTGATCCCAAGCAGCATCTGAAGGCACTGGTCGCGGTTATAAACGCAGCGTATTTTTGCGGGGCCGGAGTTGAATATTTACTGACCTCAGTCTTGGACGAACTCTACCAGAAGCACGGTGTCTATGACGGCAAGGTCAGTCGCTACCCGACATTCCGGGATGTGCTGGCCATGCTGAAAACCATCCCCGCAACCGGCAGGGTCAGCCTGTGGTTATCCTCAGCCATCAGGGCTGTGCATTCCCTGTGTTTCGGCGCCATGGACAGCATCGTCAATTCCGGGACCAACGTGACCATGAATGAATTGTTATCCCAGCCAACTGTCCTGGAGCTTGAAGCCCTCAGTCACGCGGACAAGCTGTTCTTCTCCGAAATGCTGATGCTCCAGATATATTCACATCGGATGGTCAAGAACGAGAGAAATCAGCTCAAGCATATCCTGATCATTGAAGAGGCCCACCATCTTCTGTCACGCCTTTCCCAACGATCCGGCCAGCCGGCATCCATCGTCGAGGTCATCTTCCGGGAGATTCGAGAAATGTCGGAAGGAATCGTCTTTCTCGACCAGATGCCGTCAGAAATCAGCAAGACGGCGCTGGCCAACACCTACACAACCATATCCATGAATCTAAAGGGCAAGCAGGACGTGACGACGATCAGCGCCGCCATGCTCTTGCAGGAAGAACAGCCGTTGGCACTTGGTACTATGGAAATCGGTAAGGCTATTGTGAAGTTACAGGGCAGAATCAAGGAACCGTTCATGATTAGGGTGCCGGAGATCAAGATTCCGGCAGTTCCCGTCACGGACGATATCATCCGGCAGGTCATGATGCCACTTATTCGGCCAGCCGAACAACCAGTGGAAGCCGACAAAAACCCATTTCCAACATTGACCGGGTCTGAAATGGCATTCCTGAAGGACGTTGCCCTCGTCCCGGATTCCGGGGTTGTTGCCAGATATACCCGGCTGGGACTTTCAGGCCGGCAGGGGGATAAAGCCAAACGGTCCCTGATTGAGATGGGGATGATCGAAGAGATCGAAAAACTCACGCCAAAGGGCAGAACCAAGGCGCTTCGGCTCACCGAATCCGGCAAGCAACTTCTGACCGCCGCCACATCCAATTCGGAGCCGGCCTGAGCAGAGAGAGTGTGCTGTTTACGTCGGCAAAGTCACTGGACACTCACAACGAAACGAGCTGTTACCACTAATAACTAATAACAAAAAGTTTATAAAGAAAAAGAAAGAAGAAGGTCGTGAACGCCGTGCTCCACATCATGCGTTCCAGGCGTCTGTCACGCATTCAGTTTGCTCTCTCTTCCGATTCATGTGCTTCTGTGCAATAGACTCTTACCGCAATAATGCCACAGCAGGCATTGGTGCAGCCAGACAAGACGTTCAATGTTTGTCTGTAGCTTGCTTCCGCAAGTAGCTCGCGGTGAGATCGGACAAGAAACAATGGAAATCCATTTCCGTCCTCTTTGGGAATCCTATTTCAGGATTGACTCCAGTCAGGGCATCATGGCTGATGTCAGTAGGGATGGGGTTCTTATAGATCAGTTCAAGATATTTCGGATAACTATAGAACAGATAGTAGCGTGCTGCGACGGCCCAATCGTAAAGCTTGCGAAGCCGACCAAGAAATTCTGGCATAAGCACCTTCATAGGATGCTGACAAACATAGTTGTAGAGCTCGTTGTGTTCGGTCTTTGATTCCCAGTGTCGAACGCTTCGCCATTTCTCGTTGTCATCTTTCGCCTTAAAGTAATTCGTTTTCATCGATTCCAAGTGCAACGCCGAAGTAGTATCCAGAAATGACTCAAAGACTTCTGGGTCTTGAACGGTACATTCAGCGTCATAGTGAAACACACCACTGTACAGACTTAGGAAGTTATCGATCTGTCGCAATGCCTGGGTATGCCAATGGATATGGTCTGAAACGGTTGGAGCCAACGCATAGCAATATGTAAGAGCGCTGGCAATCTCGATGTGATGTTTGTCGACAGGAAGAAACTCAACAGTCTTGGATTCGTCGGAGCCATCAATAAGCTTCGCGGCCTGCCAGAAGATTGGCTTTGTCATGTAAATAGCCTCAGTCGTCAGGTCGACTGCATATATGAGGACATTCACATGCCTGCTGAGTTCAGTCCAGTAGTTGAGAGTTGATTGTTTGATGCCGCCAACAGTTGGAACAGAATCCTTCTCGCGGATATTGATCTTCGCGGATGATTTTACTTGGGCTTTGACGAACTTGCCTGTGACTTGGCCGTCTTTGACAATCTCAATCTCGAAATCAATCCCGTAATCGTTCTCAGTCAAGTTCCGAAAGATGCCTAGTTTGCGAAGGTGATAGATCAGAATCGCATATGATTCAGATTCAGCCTGATGCTGTTTTATCCGTTCCGGCAAATTCATAATGGTCTTCTCTGTATTGGTTTCAGAAATATCATGTCAGACGAGGGATTGAAAGCTTTCTTTGATAATGTCTGGCAGATAATGGCGCGACCCGTCAGTGAAAGCGTTTCGCAATGGCCGCATCAATTTGATCTGCGGTCACGAGTAATTCAATTCGATTGCTGAAGGTTCTATCCACCTTTGCGCTGACCAGAACCAAAATGCCCAATGATGCCATAAAGCCAATCGCAGCATAGTACTGCGTGTAGCCATAGGGTTCTTCCCTGTATTGCCGACACAGGGCGACATACTGCTGATAGACAGCCTTGACCAGTCGCGTAGGCTCCAGCAGAGCGGCCTTCAGGATCAGAAGCGATTTCTCATTCGTATTGCTTAGGACATCGGCGATGACATCCTCACGCGCTTTATTGAAACACACCTGTACACTCTCCGCCTCTTTCGTTGCGCAATAGAGCAGAGACTTGATACCCACTCTGGCATCCCCGCCGATATTCTTTGCAGTCATCGCGGCAATCTCACCAAGCATGGCCTCATCAACTGTCTTCAGCCCCGTTTCGGCACGATCCTTCAGAATGTCGAGGATCTCCTGGGCGGAATAGCTGTCAAAATGAATATATTCAGGTTGCAGGGACGAACGTGTGGATTCGTCAAGGCTCCGGAGATAGCGCGGATTATTACTCAGCAGGACGACGGAATACTGCCGCTTGCTTCGCGATAGGAAATAAAGAACATCTTTACGGACATCTTTTTCACAGAGCATATCGCTCTCGTCCAAGACGATCACGGCGGGGCCGGGAATCGTCTGTTCGAATCGCTCGCATAGCTCAGAGTAGGCATAACCCCTTGGGTGCATTTTCAGAATGTTTGCCAGGACCTTGAATGACGTGTTGTGAACACGGCAATTCACACCGTGGAAGGGCAGCCCCAATTTCTCTTTCAGCGCCTTTGCAAGATAGCGAAAAGTCAGGGTTTTCCCACAACCACGGGGGCCGACAATGACCAGATGGCGGGGAATACCGCTCTGCTGATAACGCACCAGGCAGTCAATAATACGTTTTGTTTCCGGCCGGACCAGCGGCTTATCCGGAATGAACGAGAAATCAAATACTCTGAAGTCCTTTACACTCGACCCGACGCGTTCAGCCTCCTCACGCGATTTCTCGATGTACTCAAGTAAGCTCTCCATCCTCTTTTCACGCATTCACCTTATACGAAAACAAGATTATACAGTATAAAAAGGTTGCTGTTGAGTGGAGCGCTTGCGTGGACCATCAGGCGCTTGCGATCACGGACAACGGTGCCCCGGTGATATCCAGAACGAAAGCATTCGCAGCCCCCAGTATTGTTGTCGTCTCTGGATCACATTGCGCTTTAGAGATACCTGGCTGCACGATTGCTATTTCGTAGCGGATCCTAAGTCGCCGCATACGTCTCTTGAGACTCACAAGGGTATGAAGATCACCCTTTTCAAAACGTGATGGACGTCCGTTCAACATGACTGGCTTCTCTCGATACTGAAGGTGATCCATCAAATGATGGGGATCGGTAGTCCAGCGGACACTGCGTACGGCTTGTCCACATACTTCGTAAAGGTCCTTCACCCGCTCGCCGGGCTGGCTTCCGCTAGAATATTTACAGTGGTAAAACCGGAATAGCACCTCTTGAGACCGCTCAACTATTTCGACAATATCAGCTACTTCACCTGAATCATCGTCATCGAACACAAATCGGTTGTTCTGACCGATCAAGAAATCGATCACATGGGCCTGAATTGATTCCCGCCTACAAATCCCACGTTTCCACTTCGACTCCGCTCTGATATCTGTCCCAGTCCAATTAAACGTAATGATTGCCGCCGGATCATAAGTGTGGCTCAAAGGTTGATTTACTTCGAGCAATCGTGAGCCGAGCACCTCTGAACCATCAACAAATAGCAGGACAGGCGGATGATCCCGCAGATATTCCTCCAGTGTCCATGAGATCTTTGACATGCGTAGTGTCAGTGAGGGCCCAGATTCGTGGACAACTGAAAACTGACCCTCCCTAGGACCCCATACCAACTTGAACATTGAGGGAGAGCTTCCTTCACAACCCAACTGAAACTCGGCGGTGCTGGAATCGATGATCTGATAACTGTTGAGGCCCAGTGCATGAACGTTTCGTTCTTGTTGATTCTCAAACAGACGAGCGCTCTGCATTTCCGAAGAGTACCATTCATTTGGGAATGCGACTGAAAAAAGTGTGCCAGAAGGAAGCTGAGATACCTCCTTTGGGATCAGCGTGTGCTTCAGAAACTCGTTCGTCGGAATACCTTCATCCAGCACTTTATCCGCAATTCTCGTACACCATTGAGTCCAGTCTGGGATCGAACTGGAACTCATCGACCAAACCCGACCCTTATTGGAAACACCTACCGAGACTCTTTGGCCATCATCGTATCCTACTGCGAACAGATTCGATTTCGTCGCTCCTGCTTGCACAGCAGGATTGATAGCGTCCCCGACATCAAGTCCGGTGTACATCCGAAAACGGAGTTTCGTCCCACGGTTGTATAGTCCGACATTATGAAAGATCAGCCGACTGATTCCATGGAAAGCCCGGAACATTCGCTCCCCGCTAAGAAGAAATGCATCATCACCGCCCACTGCCTTTGCCAATTCATGATGTAAAAGTCCTTTTTGAGAACTATGGATGAAAAGCAGGTGGCGCTGCGATTCGTACGCCACTACGAACAGGTCCCATATCTCGTCGGATGTTTCACGAATGGCAGCCCATTCAATGGGAATCTTCGATCTGGTTATGAAAATCAACAGGTTCTTATCCTTGCTTTGCCACACGCGTTCAATATGACCCGTCTTCCGGACGGCCTTTCGAAACTTCTGCGGTTTAAAATTCTTTGCGCTGAAAATTACTGTACTGGTCTTCGGCCGGAGGACATTAAGATCGAATAGTTCTTCATCGCCCTTGACGCTTCTCTCCATACGGTCGAGAAAATCTGAGAAATCCACCTGCGATTGGACGGCTTTCGAGCTTAGCTCTGGTATGAGTTCGTTCCAATCCGAGTCTTCGGCATATAACTCTTCGATGGCGTCAGAGACTCGCGGGTCAGCTATGTTTGCTACAACCGTGGCATCACCTATCTTGGCGGCATCTCGTGTGAAACGACCTGTGAACTGCAAAGTAACACCGAGACTCTTATGCGGATCGTGTAAGGCCGCTATCTTCAATGATGGCAAGTCTAAGCCCTCACCAAACATGTCAACGCAGACAACAATCCGGTGCTGACCAGCTTTTATTGCTTCTAACACTCGGCGATACTCTCTAACTCTACTGTGAATGATGGCAGGTCGTAGGTCGGAGTATCGGGCAGCATAGATGTCGCGGAAAATAGTCTCGGCCCGCTCTGTAGTATCTGCACGAGCTAGCAGCAGATGATTGAATCCGGACGCGAGGTCGGCGCGAAGTTGCTCAACGGCGACAGCAGCGACCTTTGCATCTCCGTCTGATGGGTCTGGTTCGAATACATCGCGGAAATGAATTCTCCGAAAGTATCCTTGCGCCTGTGCGAGTCGCAACGGGAAATTGTAGATAATACGTCCAGGTAACCGGCATCCATCCAGCCGAAACGGTGTCGCCGTAAACTGTAATACAAGTTGTTTTTCCAAGTTTACGTAAATCCTGTCCCATGACAGAGCCGGAATATGGTGTGCTTCATCGAAGAACACTGTATCGAATTTATTCAAAAACTGCCGGAGTAAGGGTGTAGGCATACCTTGAAGCGCAGCTACGGTACTGATGACAACATTGCAGGTGTCTACAGCGTCAATTTCTGTTTCTCGGAGCGTGCTGGTGATTCGACCTACTACTGGTCTAATCACTGACGGCGATAGAGTGCGCAAGTGGGACAGAATCCCCAGGTGAACGAATTTCTCAAATGTTTGGAGTCGAAGCGCATCAGATGGAACGAGGACGAGCAGTCGCGCAGGACGACGCATGACCAAGCAAGCGAGCATTACTTCTGTCTTTCCTGTACCTGTAGGCATAATAATGACCGACGGCTTCGTAGAAACCGAGCAGTGAGCAGCGATAGCATGCAACGCACCGATTTGAGGAGTTCGAAAGCCTGCATGGCCATCAGCACCTCGCCTTTCCTCAACAAACATCAGGCCATCAGTCCATGAAGAGCGGGCGAGAGTGGCCATCTTGTCCGCATCAGCTTGGATCAGTTGCGGATGTTTCTGCCACTCTGCTTTTTGTGACGTAAGCAGTGTGTCGTCTCGAATACAAAGGTTGTTGTCACAAAGGATTCGATTTGCTTTTCCGAATAAATCATCCTCTTTGCTTTGTCTGCCAAGAAGAACAATCTCTCCCGAAGGTAGCGTAACTTGTAACTGAACTATTCTTTTGCGAAAAGTCTTCAGAACAGATGCGTGGCAGGGCAGACTTTCGGAGTCGCATGCCAAGTGACATCGGCGCACAGGCGACGCCTTGTCGTTGAATGTCCACACTTCCGGCAAGGAAAGGGCCGTGATCTGATCAACATCTTTCTGTCTAAGTGGCATAGTCGCGACTCCTTTGCAGCACTGACCTCAGAACCGCAAAAGCAGTATAGCAATATTTAATGCACCTTCGTATCGACAAGTGCTTGTATTTCTCGTCCTAAAAAGCTGAACGGACCGTATTCTCCACGGAAATACGCAATACTCTCAACATTCAACGGAAAAAATCATCGCAATCATTTTCTCAGAAGCCACTGAAGCACCGCCCATGTCGCCTGAAGGTCCTCGTTGTTGTACGTGAGGATCTCGTTCATTAACTGTGCACGCAATTTGTCGTCATGAGTCTCTATTGCCTCAATGTACTTAGCCATAGACCAATCGCCCCCGTACTCTTCCTGAGTGCGTTTGAACCCGACGTACTTTTCGATCACCTTGAGGCCATAACTGGGCAACGGCAGGGCGACTGAACGCTTGGTGATTGGCAGTAGGTCGAGCAGGTTTGTCCGAACCCGTGCGGCGATACCATCCTCATCCCCATAACGCTGGACGTACTTATCCAAGTTCGTCTTCTCGTACGATGCCCAGTGGACAAACGGTATGTCGCCATACTCCTCAAAGATGGCTTTCGAGTTGGTGAGGAATCGTTCCCATCCCTCTCTGTCGCCGTCCTCACCGAAGCTAGATGTTGCGGGCAGAAAGGCCCCCGGCTTTTGGCCAAACACTTGCATACCCCATAGATATATTTTGTCGATCTCATCCATTTGAGGCGGCAATCCCTCCAAGTCAAACATAACATAGTTCTCATGCCGAGGAACGGCAGGCGGTTCAATAATGATTTCCTCTCGTCTGGCCAGGGCTGTGGCCATTCTTAAAATGGACTCAGCCTTCTTGCCTACTCGCTGCATCTTCGCGCCGTGGGGCTTTTGAACAATAGAAAGAGATTCAACATTGAACTTATCGAGAAGTTCAGGATATGTCTTGATGCCCATCCGTCGCAAAGCAATTGATAGTCCTTGATCAACGCCCTCAACAAGAGCGACATCCTTTGTCTTCTCGGCAAGCCCCCAGCATCGGTCCTTGAACCCGCAATCATCGCATTTCGACCACCCGACAGGTTCATACGGTTCCTGATCGGCTTCCACGTTCACCGCTATTTCATGCAGGCACTGCCAAGCGGATTTACCGTGATCATAGACAACGTCTATAAGTTGGCCAGTACCCGAGTGAACCTGCAATTCAGCCGGTGCGCGCCCGATATTCCGTTCGTATAGCCAGCCGTAAAGGCGCAGTTGCCTGAGAATCTCGGGGTGGTCATCCTCAGTGATGCGTCTGGACATCTTCGAATCACGGATTGCGTAAGTTCCGTTAGCTTGAGGAATCATGAAATCGGGGATACCCACAACTTCACAGGATAAACCCTTGATTGACTCCGTGGCCTTCAACACGCCCTGATATATTATCGATGCTCCCTTTTTGATCTCCGCCAATGTTGTTGCCTGACGCTCTTCAATAGAACCTCCACGCAGATCAGCAAACGTGCCAAGGGAAGCTAGATGCGACTGCTCGTGTCTTTCTCCGAGTCGAAGTATCAGTTGTACGTATGCGCCAGGCTCTGCCTCAGCAACCCCCTTGTGTTTCAGATATGGGCGCAACGTGCATCGTGATGGCCGATAGTATGAATAAATATCGGAAGCTGTCAGGCGCATGGTGACGATCTCCTTTCTCTATGGGACGATATGACTCGACACCTTTCATAGTGTCTCCAAGACTTTACAAGAAGACGTCTTAAGACATGGAAAGTGCGCGCTTGGTTGCACACCCGGACGTCCTTCGCGGTCAGGAGATTGCACGAAAGCCGCCGAATCTTGGCCGCCTCGCTCTGTAGTCCCACCTCCCGCAGCTTCGCCCCCAAGAATCCTGCCTCAATCAATATCTTGACATGAAGTACTTTGTCGAATGTCGGCTCCTTCAAAGCAGGAAGCATTGGATCATCGTCGTAGTCAGGCGTGACAGCCATCCTCTCCGCAGCGTCACTCGTCACATATAGGCCAAACACGCCGAGTCCACCTAATTGGTGGGCCTGAGCTGCATTCAGTCCGCCGGCCCATAGAACTCTCACCCCGAGGCGCTGAGCGCGGTGGGTGAGTTCCTGGATTTCATCAAGGCGGAAGATGCCTTTTGCGTCTGCCGGGCTGCGCTTCATGAGTCTCGTGCCCTTGGACTTCTGAGCAGTGTCTATAAGCACTACCGGAACCCCGTAGCGGCCGACCAGATCAAGCCAGCAATTTGTTCCCTCCACAGTATTTTTGACCGAATAGACGGTGGTCGCATCAACCTGAGGTAGATCAATGTAGTGAACGGGCGCCGCACACCAGCTTCCGAACCATCCCTGAATCCGCTGAATCACGGCTTCCTGCTCCTCGTAGGTGAGCGGGGCAAGACCGTACTTGCCAAGCTCCAGCCCCATATGTCTCGCAGTTGACAACCCCATCCAGATGTTTCTCGCTGTGGTTTCAGTGTCAACGGTCTTCCATGGAGTTAGGCTCACGTTACGCTTGGATGCGTATTTCAAGATGTCCTGAAGAAGGGTAGGCGAAAAGTAGTTCAGGAGGCCAGGCTGAGAAACAACACGTTCGGCGTCAGGGCGCTGCGCAGCTTCAACCGCCACGTCATGTACGCCACATGCAGAAGCAAGATCG
Organism: Kiritimatiellia bacterium; assembly: GCA_028718125.1. GTDB lineage: Bacteria > Verrucomicrobiota > Kiritimatiellia > JAAZAB01 > JAAZAB01 > VSJD01. The sequence goes on along the minus strand of JAQUMN010000005.1, from coordinate 77,637 downwards.
ATCAGACGTTTGACTTCACAAGTTCCGTCCCTGCCGCCTGACACTCGTTGTTGGAGCCCTACCTGGAGAATCACAGAGTTGCGGCCAAGAGTGTTCGTTCTGCTGAGAATCGTCCGCAGGATTCGTTCACACCATGCAACCGACGGATGCCCAACAAACGACAGCAGTACAGGAAGCGGACGAACTCTTTCACCGGGAGCGTCGAGAAAGGGTTGAATCGCCTGGTTGATCCCTCGGATAGCCTGTGCCACCGCTTTCCTCGGAGTGTCGGGTGGCACAGCTACGACACGACGATTCAAATAGTGTCGAACGTTCACTCGCGTTCCGACGTTCGTCGTTGTCAGAATACGTTGAGCGGCATCGAGGCGGATTTTCTGGTATTCCGCCGGCCCGACAGCCACCTCTCCGGTCGCGCCCAATCGCTCTGCGTCCAGTGCTAAGCCAATCACCAGTGGAGCCCTGGTTTTGAATGATATGCATTTCGGATCCGCAAGGGCCGCTCGGCAAATCTCGCCAGCAGCACTGCCCTCGTCACTGACCCCTAGAAAAGGACCAAAGCGCTGGTGGTCGTAGTCCTTGAGCGTCAGCAGTTTAGGCTCAGCTTGGCTACCAAGCCCAATATACGCTTCAATGGCCAATTTTCGCAAGGCTTGTATGTCAGGATAAGCTGAGGAGATAGTGCAGTTATGAGTTCGAGTAGCTACGTCCTCATAGAGGTGAATGGTAGCTCTGAATTGATCAAACAGCTGTCTAGCCCCGGCAGTATCAACGCTGCGACGAAGCCGGCGGCGAATCATCTTCAAGGCCGCCTTAATCTTTTCAAGTTTGATGCGCTCCTGTTTAGAAAGGCGTAATGTCGCAATCATTCCTTCTTCCTCGAACGGCGTTTCTTACTACGAACATTGCTGTCAAGAATTAACCAGTCCGGATTCTCCACCCACTTGTCCTGCGCGTGGTCATATGTCTTTGGAATCTCCCTGTTGAGATCTTTCAGATACCTGAGAAGAGGCCGCTTTGGTCTTTTCTTTTTCTCTTGATCTTCAAACGTGCTTGCTTTCCACCCAAACGTCGGAGCAAACTCAGCAAACCCGAATCCGTCGAAGAAGTAATCTGGACGAAGCAGTGCCGCATACCACATACTGGGAGCACCTTTTGAGTTGGGTCGGATTGGAATCTCCTGTTCCATACGATTGAGCAGGTTTATCGCCGTGCTATCCCCCGTATTCTTAAGGTGGTCGCGTAATTCATCATAAGCTGGAAACGTGATCCGAGGCGAAACCAACAGGACAGGTTTCTGCTGTAGTCGCGCCATCACGATCTCATGCACAGTCCCGACGCTGTAGACGTTTGTTGGGCAGTAGGCAATTACGAAGTCACACATGTCGGTCATCCGTAGATCAATGTGAACTGTGGCCCAAAATTCCTCGCCCACTTCCTCCCGAGTGCGATGGTCCTTTTCCCGAGAACCAAACGTCCATTTTTCACGCTTGGCCAGAGTAAATTCGTCCTCCTTGCCATAGTATGGCATTCCGATGACTGTTGGTTTGCTCCAAGGGTCGTATACGACCGTGTCGTGACGGCGGAGAAACTCACCGATCCGGTTTCGCCATCCGAATTTCTTCTCCCGCGCCCGGGAAGCTACAAAGTCCATTGGGCCTGAGAGGTAGACTCGTGCTCCTGAAAGGATGTTGCAAGTCTCTTTAAGTTCCTTTGATCGCTCCAGCAACGCTGTCTCACGTGTCGTTCCAAAGAAACGCATGTGGCTCCTATTTGAAGATTGTTTGCTCATCTCATTCTCCTAAGACGCCTATGAGTGCAGGGGGCCTCTTTTGCATCGCGATCTTCCCTCCGATTTTCTCGACCATCTTTACCTCTTTCCTTGTCCAGTCCGTAACCTACCGCTATTCCAGCCCCTCATGCAACGTCGCATGAATGCAAGCTGTCAATCGCAGATGATAGTTCATGTTATCTTGTCTATACCGTAAGAGTATGCAATACTTGGTTCCGATTTGCAATAACGGCGTTAAATCAAAGAGGAACAATGAAACCAGAATCTTGGGTATCGTTGGAAGATATTGCAGAACATCTTGGTGTCAGCATGGATACGGTTCACCGCTGGATTCGGAACCGGAAAATGCCGGCGCATCAGGTAGGTCGGTTGTGGAAGTTTAAGATCTCACATGTTGACAAATGGGTGCAGGCTGGCAAAGCAGCGTCACAAGATCGCAGGCAGGGGTAACTCATGCCAAGGATATTTGACAACATAGAGCAGACTCTTTTGCCAGCCCTGCAAGAGACGATCCAACTGTGCAATCGCGCGGACTTCTGTGTCGGCTACTTCAATCTCCGCGGCTGGAAACAACTTGATTCCTATATCGAGGAGTGGTCCGGCGGTGATGGCAATTGCTGTCGCCTCTTGATCGGCATGCAGGCCTTGCCCGAAGACGAGCTTCGTTCCGCCCTGAGTCTTGTTGGTTGCGTGAATCGGATGGACAATGCTACGGCATTGAGACTCAAGAAACGTCTTGCTGAGGATTTTCGCAATCAACTCTGCATCGGTGCCCCCACGAATGAAGATGAAAAAGGCCTACAGCGCTTGGCTAGGCAAATCAAAACCAAGAAGGTCATCGTAAAGTTGTTCCTTCAGCACCCCCTTCACGCAAAACTCTATCTCCTGTTCCGTCCTGATCCCATCAATCCGACAGTCGGCTTCATGGGAAGCAGTAATCTGACTTTTGCCGGTCTCTCAAAGCAGGGCGAATTGAATATTGACGTTCTTGACCACGATGCCTGCACCAAACTCGCAAAATGGTTTCAAGCCCGATGGGAAGACCAGTGGTGCATAGATATATCCAAGGAACTGGTTGAAATCATTGAGACCAGTTGGGCGCGTGAGGATCTGATTCCGCCGTACCACATCTATTTGAAGATAGCCTACAGTCTTGCCCAGGAAGCCCGTGCTGGCCTGTCAGAGTTTCGTATCCCAAAAGAATTCGGCAACAAGCTCTTTGAATTTCAGAAAGCGGCAGTGAAGATTGCCGCACATCACCTGAACAAACGCGGCGGTGTTCTTATCGGAGACGTGGTGGGACTTGGCAAAACTCTTATGGCCACGGCTTTGGCTCGAATATTTGAAGATGACCATGGCCTTGAAACCCTTGTCATCAGCCCCAAGAACCTTGTTCGCATGTGGGAGGACTATCGCTACCTCTACGGTCTTCGCGCCCGTGTGTTATCTCTCTCCCAAGTGATAACAGAACTCCCGGATATCAAACGCTACCGACTCGTAATTATTGACGAAAGCCACAACCTTCGAAACCGCGAAGGCAAGAGGTACAAGGCCATTCAGGAATATCTTAAGGAGAACGAGAGCAAGGTCATTCTTCTGACCGCCACTCCCTACAATAAAACTTACCTTGATCTCGGCAACCAGCTTCGCTTGTTCGTTCCGGAAGACCAAGACATAGGGATCAGGCCGGAACGTTTCATTCAGGAACGTGGCGAGATGGAGTTGAGCCGTATGCAGTGTGCGCCTCGATCCATTGCCGCATTCGAGAAGAGTGAGCATCCCGACGACTGGCGCGAGTTAATGCGGCTCTATCTGGTCCGACGTACGCGCAGTTTCATCCAGGAAAACTATGCCGAATGGGATCCAGCTAAGAAACAAAAGTATTTGACTTTTGAGGACGGCACCCGTTCGTATTTCCCGACAAGAATGCCCAAGACCGTTAAATTTTCAGTCAATGAGAACGATTCTGACGATCAATATGGTCGCCTCTACTCCGAGGACATAGTCAAGGCTATCAATAAACTCAATCTTCCCCGTTATGGTCTTGGTAATTATATTGCTCCAACGCCACACAATCCCCCCTCACAACAGGAGGCTAAGCAAATTACCGACTTATCGCGCGCCGGCAAACGCCTCATGGGTTTTTGCCGCACAGGCCTTTTTAAGAGACTGGAAAGCAGTGGGTACGTGTTTCTTCTGTCGCTGGAACGCCATATTCTCCGCAACTACGTCTATCTCCACGCCATCGAAAACAGTCTGCCGATTCCTATTGGTACGCAGGACATTGAGATGCTTGATTCCCGCTTCTCAGATGACGATGTCGACGCTCCCAATGCTCGACTCGATTTCGATGATGAAGCAGAAGACGTCGTTAAGGTTCAGAACAATCACTTACGACCCCCCGAGGACTTCAAAGCCCGTGCCAAGGATGTCTATGGCTTCTACCAGAAACACTACCAGCGCCGATTCAAATGGTTCCGTACGGATCTCTTTGATGCCGATCTCACGAGAGATCTTCTGGACGACGCAAAGAGTCTCGTCAAGATATTGAAAATCGCTGGTGACTGGGACCCTTCAAAGGATTCCAAACTGATTGCCCTGGTGCAGATGCTTCAGAAAAAGCATCCCGCTGAAAAGGTTGTCATATTCACCCAGTTCGCCGATACCGCCACCTACCTGGAAGAACAGCTTCGCGCGATGAATATAACGGCCGTTGCTGGTGCAACCGGCAATTCCTCTGATCCGACACTTCTAGCTTGGAAATTCAGCCCCATCAGCAATGATAAGCGTGACCACGTGACATCTACGGAAGAACTTCGCGTACTAATCGCCACGGATGTCCTGAGCGAAGGCCAGAACCTTCAGGATGCCCACATCGTAGTCAACTATGACCTGCCCTGGGCAATCATCCGTTTGATTCAGCGGGCTGGCCGTGTTGACCGTATCGGCCAGAAAGCCGATAACATTCTCTGCTATTCCTTCCTGCCCGCAGAAGGCGTCGAGAAGATCATCAAACTCCGGTCCCGCGTCCGCCAGCGTCTTCAGGAGAATGCCGAGGTCGTCGGCGCCGATGAGTCCTTTTTTGAGGATCAGATGGATGAGCAGACCATTCTCAATCTCTACCATGAGAAGGCAGGGGTTCTCGACGGAGAGGTGGACAACGAAGTTGATCTTTCATCCTACGCCTACCAGATATGGAAGAACGCGATTGACGTCAATCCGGAACTGGAGAAGACCATCCCAGAACTGCCGCCTGTTATCTATTCCACTCGTTCTTGGAAAGCATCAGAAGGTAAACCAAAAGGCGTCCTTGTCTACCTGAAGACAGCAGAGGGCAACGACGCTCTTGCCTGGCTCGATCAACAGGGCAACAATGTGACCGAATCGCAGTACGCCATTTTACAGGCCGCTGAATGCAAGCCCAATACACCCGCTTTGCCCAAGCAACTCAATCATCATGACCTCGTTCAGAAGGGGGTTAAACTGATTGTGAAAGAGGAGAGAACTGTTGGCGGACAACTCGGCAAACCGACAGGTGCACGATTCCGCACGTACGAACGACTGAAGCACTACATCGAGGACATCAAAGGCGAAATATTTGATACTACCGTGCTACGCAAGGCTGTCGAACAAATATACCGCTATCCGCTTCGTCAGGCGGCGATAGATACACTCAACCGCCAACTGAAAAGTGGCGTGACAAACGAGTCCTTGGCCGAATTAGTCACTACAATTTATGAAGAGGACCGGCTCTGTATCGTTCACGAAGAAGGACAAAGCCAGGAGCCCCGAATCATCTGTTCGCTCGGTTTGTCCACACAAGCAACTGAGGCCAAAGCATGAACAAACAACGAGTTAAGGAATCTCTGCAAAAGGGCGATTTTCAGAGCCTCTTTCTGGATGATCTCGGATGGGATTCAGCGTCCGGCACTTTGCCCGTTTCCTTGAACGGACATGACTTTCATCTGACCGCAGTTGCCGAGAAGCGAGGCGTTGTCTGCTACACATGCTCACTCGATTCGGGACTGATGACCGGCCACACCACGCTCCTGCGACAGATTGAACGCAATGTTGAGAAATCTGTTCACGAACATGTTCTTATCTTCACCGACAACAAGAACACTCAAATCTGGCAATGGACACGGAGAGAACCAAACAGACCGATTCTTTTCCGTGAATACAGGTACTCAATTGGTGAATCGCCTGAACCGCTCTTCCAGAAACTGCGCCATTTGGTGTTCACCCTGGACGAGGAAGACAACCTTACGCATGTGGACGTCCTTAAGCGATTTCAAGAAGCTGGAGTTTATGCCGACCAAGTCACACGCAGTTTCTACGACCGATACAAGAAAGAACACGAAGATTTTATGGAGTTCATTGAGGGCATACCGACCGAAGACCTTGCGCGGTGGTACACATCCGTCATGCTCAACCGGCTCATCTTTATCTATTTCATCCAAGAGAAAGATTTCCTTGATGCAAACCACAACTACCTGCGAGACAAACTAGCCGAAAGCCAGAAACGGGGGAAAGATCGGTACTTTCAGGATTTTCTCTGTCCGCTATTCTTCGAAGGCTTTGCCAAACCAGAGGCTGATCGTAGCCAGACCATCGTCCAGCTTCTTGGCCGCATACCTTATCTCAACGGAGGTATTTTTGAAAAACATGAGATCGAACGGGCTCACGGCAAGACCATTCGCATAGAAGACAAAGCATTCGAAAAGATATTTGCCTTCTTCAAAGAATATCGCTGGCATCTTGATGAGCGCCCGCTCCGTAACGCTGACGAAATTAACCCCGACGTACTCGGTTACATCTTCGAGAAGTATACCAACCAGAAACAGATGGGAGCCTACTACACCAAGGAAGATATTACTGACTACATCGCTCGCAATACCATCATTCCTCGTCTGCTTGATAAAGCCCGTTATCAGTATCCTCCCGCTTTTGAAGGCAAAGAATCTGTCTGGCGTCTTCTCGCCAAGGCTTCCGACCGGTACATCTTTTCTGAAGTACGCCACGGATCCACACTGACTCTGCCTAAAGACATTGCCTTAGGAATCAAAGACAATACCAAGCAGTCAGGATGGAACAAAGTGGCTCCCGCTGAATTCGGTCTACCAACGGAAACTTGGCGCGAGGTCATCGCCCGCAGACAACGTTGCGAAGACATCATCAAGACTCTGAGTAGCGGCAAAGTCACAAGCACCAATGACCTTATCACTCTCAATCTCAACATTCGCCTTTTTACCCAAGACGTCATTTCTGAATGCGAGGACCCGGAACTACTATCCGCGATGTGGCAGGCAATCACAAGCATAACAGTTCTCGACCCGACATGCGGGTCAGGTGCTTTTCTTTTCGCTGCACTTAACACCCTCCAACCTCTCTATGCCACCTGCCTGGACAGAATGCAGATGTTTCTCAACGAGGGGGCTGGCAAAAAGGACCATTCAAAGTATTCAAAACTGTTCTCTGACACCTTGAAGAAGATAGCCGACCATCCCAACGAAGACTACTTCACGTTCAAGACCATCATCATCAACAACCTTTTTGGCGTTGATCTCATGAAGGAGGCAACTGAAATATGCAGACTCCGCCTCTTTCTGAAGCTCATCGCTCAGGTAGACTCCGTTGATCAAATAGAACCGTTGCCGGATATTGATTTCAACATCCGTGCGGGCAATAGCCTTGTCGGTTTTGCATCCCGAGAACATGCCAAACAACTCATCCAGCAGGATATAACAGGCCAGGGAAAGCTTCAGTTTAGCGATGCCCTTGAAGTCATAGAGCAGAAATGCCAGATGCTTGAGAACGTCCTGACGAGATGGCGCAAGCTCCAAGAAGATAATAAGAACACTGCCGATCAGAAACGGGACTATCGGGATGGCCTGAAAGACCTCAAAGCCGAACTCGACCGCTATCTGGCCGACGAATATGGGATAGACATACGAAAAGCCACAGCCTTTGACAAATGGCGTGAGACGCATGAACCATTCCATTGGTTCATAGAGTTCTACAGTCTCATGCGGCAAGGCGGATTCGATGTCATTGTGGGTAATCCGCCCTATATTGCCGTCGCCAAGATCAAGAAGGAATACAAAGTCCACGGCTATCAGACCAAGGAATGCACCGACATTTATGCCTGGGTGCTGGAACGAGTTCTGTCGCTTACCACCGATGGCGGCCGAAGCGGCATGATTGTCCCCCTCAGCCTTGGGTTCAGCGGTGACTTTGATTCCTGCCGCAAGATGTTGTTTAAGGACTACGGTGCCAATTGGTTTTCTTCGTATGGCCGAATTCCGTCCGCCCTTTTCAACTATGATGTTCGTGTTCGTAACACCATCCACATTGGCTACAAGACTGTGGATAGAGTTGGCAATTACACATCGCGTCTACATCGTTGGTTTGAACAGGCCAGGTCGACTCTTTTCTCAGACCTGTCTTATGCAGCGTTCACCCCTGACTTGTGGCAATATCGCATTCCGAAGCTAAACACAACAAGACTTGCGAGAGCATTTGAGACTTGTCTTTGCGATTCGAAGCAGGGCTTAAATGCCGTTGTATCTCCACGTAGAACTCAGGCGGTGTTGCATTTCAAGAAAACTGCCTATAATTGGCTCAATTTCTGTCGTGAACTACCGCCATGTTACGATGACAAGGGCAAAAGAGTTGCGCACACGCAATTTGGTGAAATGTACTTTCAGGACGAAACAACGCGAGACGTAGTTTTTCATCTGGCGAACGGTAAACTCATGTTCATCTTTTGGTGTGCTGTCGCTGATGATTTTCACGTTACCGCATGGAATATCACGGACTTTCCGGTGAGTCTCCGAACTATTTCACAGAAGGATATAAACACCTTGGGTTCTATGAGTTCGAGACTCCAGAAAGCAATGTTTAACGCAGTTCAATTCAAACTCAACGCGGGCCGCAAAGTTGGAAACTACAACCTCGCGAAGTGTAGGACGGAAACTGACGAAAGTGACAGTCTTTTTGCAAATCTAATGGGAATTTCAGAGGTCTGGGATGATATCGAATTGTATTATGCTCAAGTCGTCAGGACGGACTTCGGCGAAGATGAATAGAGGACCAAGACAATGAAAATGAATACACTTCCGATCAAACAAGCTGTGACGGCAGATTCGCTCTTCACGGTCTTAACGAAGTGGTGTGCGAGGAGCTCAGGCAACAAGAATGATAAGCTACGCATTCTTACAGCGTTTGCATCAGGTGCTGGAGTGAAAGCCATTGCGCCACTCCTAGATATTTTTCTGGCGGATGGAAATGCCGTGGAAATCATTTTCGGCATTGATCGTAATGGGACAGATCGCCGTGCTGTCAGTGAACTCAGGAAGTTACAGAGATCCCATGGCCAGCAGGTCCGTGTGTGGTGGTTTCAGGCACCAGCGCAATCTTCGATATTTCATCCTAAACTCTACCTTTATGAACATGGAAGGCATTTGTCTGCAGTTGTTGGCTCAGCCAATTTGACTCGTGGCGGACTTGCAGACAATTTTGAGAGCCTAATCCTGCACGAAAACCTTCAGAGGATTACGCCGATAGCGAAATCGCTCGTTACAATATGGCGAATGTTTGCTGAACCTCGGAGCCCGTTGCAATCTGAATACCTAACGGAATTATCCGCCTCACACGCAAGGCGTTTGCTTAAGAAGCTTCCTCAACGCACCAAACAAGAATTCAGTTCACACGTATCCTCGGACAACAAACTCTGGACTCCGTTGTCAAAACTCAGACTTCCGCGTACTGGTAAGATTCGGCCACGCGAGAAGGTGACAGCTGCCAAAGTTGCCGGTAACTATCTTATCATGGATATCCTTAAGGAGACCAGGCATACGCAAATGCAGATACCTTTGGCCATTGTTGAGGATTTCTTTAGGGTTCGAAGACATCAGCCTGCAGACGTCAACATCAGGATAATGACCCACGACGGCACGACGCAGCCAATATCAAGGACTCTTGTCACATCACAGGGAAAAACGGGCAGTCGGCTTATGAGACGTTTAGAGATGCCGTCTATACGGCACCAGGCACGTCCGCTCGCAGTGTTCTTTATCCGTCTCGCCGGCCAACGCGAATTTGCATTCCGTCTCATCCCCAAGCAAAGCGTTTTCTACAAGACAATCGACGCTCTTCTTGGCCGCAAGGGGCAGCAAGGTGCTGGTAAACGACGATACATTGTCGGGAAAAGAGGCGATACGAACTGGAAGACCTTGCGGCAATTACTTACGCGAGAAGATTTATGATCCCTTGGAAACACAGCTTTGAAAATACCGCTCAAATGGGACCACTCAAAAAACCATGTCGGTTGCATATAACGTTTCATGGGTACGGTCCCGAGGAATTGCTTGCCAGTTCCTATACTGCGTTTCTTTGCTCAGTCAAGTGCCCCGGCAGTCTAATTCTTCAATGCTATGATCTTGCTAAGAACTTTATTGCCTTGTCCACGCCTGTCATTGGCGGGTTTCACTCGCCGGTCGAACGGGAAGTCCTCAATATTCTTCTCCGAGCATCAGTTCCAGTGTGCGTAGTAATGGGCCGCGGTCTTCCCGTTCGAATTCCTGCCGAATTCCGCCAGCTTATGGAGGAAGGCCGAATGATCCTAGCATCGCCATTTGATGGCAGGACAAAGAGAGCCACGGCAGAAACGGCATTGAAGCGTAATCTGATCATTTCCGCTCTGGCCGAGAAAGTCTTTGTTGCTTACGCCGCCCCAGGCAGTAAAACCGAAACCCTCTGCCGTGTAATCTCCAAATGGAACAAACCCCGTTTCACGTTCAACCATGAGGCCAACCGCAACTTGCTTTCTATGGGATTTTCCTCAGTCGAAGGTGGCATAGGCAAGCCTGATTGTGATAAGGTTCTAGAAAAGAAGATATCGGAATGAAAACGACAATTCCAAGAGGCCGCAAAGCATTCGATATCACTCATGGGAAAGTATCTGCTTCTGGGTGGCAGTTTGCACTTAATGAAGCCCGGATGGCTCTTTCCGGCGTTGTGGCCAATCGTGTCGCAGATGTTACTGCGAAAGAAGAACTTGAAAGTTCTATCACGTCTCTTGTTTTGACTCGCTTTGAGGCAAAGAATCTCGCCAGACTCATGCAATCACAAATCGTCCCAACCTGGCGTATAGGCGAAGCTGTTGCAGAATGTTACCTTGAAGAACATCATGAATGTATTTTTCCATGGCACAGTGGCCGGGACCTTCGGAATCCTAATGCAAGTCAAGCTGGCGCTGACATTGTCGGTTTGAGAAACAAGGGCACCACTGTTGCTTTTGCCTTTGGCGAGGTAAAGACTTCAGAGGATTCGACACAACCCCCAGGTGTTCTTTACGGGCGAAGTGGTATGATTGCTCAAATTGAAACGCTTGCGCGTAACACAGATGTCACAGACACGTTAGTTCGATACTTGGGCTTTCGTCATAAAGGTCAGGCGTGGGAGAGCGATTATCGTACGGCCTGCAAGGCCTATCTTGGCGACAGGAAGACTATTTGGCTGACCGGCATCCTGGTTCGTACAACAGCCCCTCATGAGGACGATCTTCGTGCGCGCGCAAAGACTCTTTCTGAGTGCGATACCCCGGATATTCTGTTGCTCGCGCTATACGTTTCAATCCCAATCAAAGAATGGCAAGACAATGTATCATCCGGTCAGAAGGTGAAGTTGTGAAAATACCCTCCCACTGGGCACTCGACGTCATTGGGCAAGATACGATTCAGCATGCGATTGACGAGTCCGACAAGCATCTTGTGACAGATGCCATAGGATCTCTGTTGAACCTCCAGCCCTACGATGCAACCAAAGAAGCGGAAGCGACAAACAAAGTTCTTCAGGCACTGGAGATTGCGGCTCTCGAATCCTGGTTCGCTTTGATTCGTCCGACAGACGATAACGCTTCATCTAGGGCGGAAGCCGAAATTGACTGCTCTGCGGCCTTCTCCATCATGCGAACTCTTCCTCTTCCCGTTCCTCATGAATTTCGTGTATATCACGTTCTTAAACTTATTGCCTTTGCATATGTCGGCAAACGATGGTCGGATGCTCGTAGATGGATCAAGGAACACGATGTAGCTGTAATTGCCCCTAATGTGGCCGACGTTCCATGGGACAAACGCATTCTTTTTCGCATGTTTGAGGCTTGGATATGCTTGGTTCGTAAGGATGGCTGGAACGATTTGGGGCGGGTTGCCGAAGTGGTGGCTGGGCTCCGCAAAGATCAAGCGGAATACGAAGAGCAACACTTAAACGCTCTGTCGGAAGAGCAGAAATCCTTCGCAGGATGGACACTAGCGGCTCTATACCACTGGGCTGCCGCAACCGAGATGACCGCGACATTTCTCATGCAGGGAACACCAAACGACGTCGATGTGCAGATAGACACCCATTTCGATAAGGCTTCGGAAGCGGCGAGAAATGCAAGAGATGCTGAACTCGAGGTGCTCCTAAGATGGCTACATCTAACAGCCCGGCACATGGTTCAGAGTTCAATCTGGCGTATAGCTCATGTGGTGAACTCACGCGTGACAAAGTATGTTCAATATGTCACGCGCAGAGACGCTCGAAATTTGTTTGAGCTGTTACCTCCGCAACGAGCGGCATTGTTGGAGCAAGGGCTTCTTGATCCGGCTAAACGTTCAATAGTTATCAATTTGCCAACTTCTGCGGGAAAAACATTCTTGGCCATTTTCAGAGTATTGCAGGCGCTCAATCAGTTTGCCCAAGATGGGGGTTGGGTCGCATACACGGCTCCGACGCGAGCCCTCGTGGCGCAACAGACACGGCAATTGCGCAAGGAACTGGGCGCCGTCGGAATACGTGTTGAACAATTATCGGGTGCTATAGAAATCGACACATTTGAGGACGATATCCTCTCAGCCAAAGATGGATTTCATGTCTTGGTAACTACTCCCGAGAAGCTTGATCTCGTAATTCGCCAGAACAAAGTCCAGCGACCTCTTGCTCTGGTTGTTATTGACGAAGCACACAACATACAGGAATCCTCCCGTGGCCTTAAACTGGAGCTCCTTTTGGCAACGGTTAAGCGTGACTGCGCAAAGGCCAGTTTTCTCTTGTTAACGCCCTTTATTCCTAATGCAAAAGAGATTGCTGAATGGCTCTCGCCTGATATTGAAGCTTCAGCATCCATAGGTGTTACCGCTTGGCAACCAAACGAGCGTATTGTTGGCATATTCCACTCAAAAAAAGGGGAGAAGCCCCGAAAATGGTCCTTACACTTCAATACCCTCCACACTACTCCCGGCACTATGTATCTGGATGGTCAGTTCCAAGTTGGATCACCGGGCATCTTGGATGAGACATTCAGCCGCGTGTCGAATACTCTCTATCTCCAAACGGCAGCGATGGCGAAAGTTTTTGCCGAGAAACCACGTTCATTGGTGCTCGCGATTACTACCGACCAAGGCGAAGCATGGCAAATGGCTCGATCACTATGTTCCGCTCTTGGTCAACTTGACCGGGTTCCCGACTCTATCCGTTTGGTGCAGAAGTTTCTCAAGACGGAAATAAGTCCAACCTTTGAATTGTGTGACATGCTTGAACACGGCATTGCTGTGCATCATTCTGGACTTTCTGATGATGCCCGCGCGCTGATTGAACAATTGGCCGAAGAGAATGATGTTCGCGCTATTTGCGCGACAACCACTATTGCACAAGGCATCAATTTCCCTGTTTCGGCAGTGTTCTTGGCATCTTTGAATTATCCTTATATACCAATGCCCACTCACGATTTCTGGAATCTTGCGGGCCGTGCCGGTAGAATCTTTCAAGAAAGCCTTGGAGTCATTGGGATTGCCACGAAGTTTAAGGATACAGCGCATCGACGCCAGATTGAATCTTACGTGTGCGAGAAACACCGTGAACTCGTTTCCATTCTCGAATCGCTAATCGATCAGGTTCTGCAGACTGGGACATCCATTGGTTTTGATTCTGTCTTGAACAAGCCGGAATGGCATGCATTTTGGGGGTATTTGGCTCACATATACAACCAAACTCAATCGCCTGAGAGTTTTGTCTCTCAAGCTGAGCGCATACTCAGGAACACCCTGGGATATCGCAGCCTGGAGAGAAAAGCACCTGACAAGGCAAAAACTCTCCTGTCAGTAACTAAGCAATTCGGCGTGTGGATATCCAAGCAAAAAAGCCTCGCAACACTAGCTGATGCTACGGGATTCTCTCCAGAAACGTTGCGATGTGCGATTGGCGCACTCCACAACAAAGTCGCTCCGAGAGATTGGTGCCCAGAAGGCCTCTTTGGGCGCAACAACGTGGCGTTTCAGAGTCTGATGGGAATCATGCTCCGTTTACCTGAAATCAGCGCCCAGCTTCAGCGAATTGCTCCGCACGGATTGGAACACAAGGTTCTCGCCGGTCTTACGTCCGACTGGGTTAATGGAGCTTCATTAGAAACTCTTGGGAAAAAATACTTTCAGAAGCAGGGAGCAAGAACGCGTGACATTACAGATGCGATCTCGCAAGCATGCAGAGCTATCTACGGACACTTATGCCTGTCCGCTACGTGGGGGCTTGCTACACTCAGCAAACTTCCAACAAGTGGCATTGACTTTTCGAAACTCGACGAAGAACAGAAGCGCATAATCAACGCACTACCAGCCATGATCTACTACGGTGTACCCACGCATGAAGCAGTTATGATGAGAATGCATTCTGTACCACGGAGTGTTGCCGTTCCGCTTGGGCAAGTCTTCAAGAAATGCGGCAAGGACAACCAGACCCCGGCGATTGCCAGGGAATTTATCCGTTCTCTCACCGTCAAGGACTGGCAGACAGTGGTTCCGAAAGATGCTGCTATGACAGGTAACGATTATCATCAAGTCTGGCGTATGCTCACCGGCGAGAGCAAATAGGCAAGGTCGCTATTCAATCTTCGGCTATTTCAGAACCAGCCGGTTAAAATCTGGTGCTTGGCGATCCATCGGCCCTTCGACTGGTTCGATTTTACTCACCATAGGTTCGCTCAGGACAGACACTCGGTGGTTAGTCGTATATCCAGCTGATGCTGGCGGAGTCGTGGTCAGAAAATTTTGTATGATAAATATGGTTGCATATAGTTCGTAATATGATACTATGCATGTGTATATGAATACGAACTCTAAACAATCTGCAAGACAAGTTGCCACAAAAACAGTTCGATGTGCGATCTATACCCGCGTATCAACAGACGACCAGGCGCAGGGGGAGTATAGTTCACTTGATGCGCAAAAGGACATCTGCGAGCACTATATTGCCATTCACAAGGAAGAGGGATGGGTGTCCGCTCTGCATCTCGAAGACTCCGGCTATTCGGGGAGTACGATGGACCGGCCAGGGATTAACAATCTGCTGGCCGAGGCAAGGGCCGGCAATGTTGATATGATTGTGGTCTATAAGCTCGATCGGCTGTCGCGATCACTTCGGCAGTTCTATGGGTTATGGGAAGAGCTCCGGCGGCACAATGTAAACTTTGCCAGCGCTACACAGCAGATTGACACGGCTACACCGCATGGAATGCTTTTCCTGAATATGCTTCTGAGCTTTGCGGAATTCGAGCGCGAACAGACCCGTGAGCGCACACGGCATAAGCTCATCCAGCGCGCCCAGCAGGGCAAGTGGAACGGCGGCTGGGTGCCAACGGGATACGACTACGACAAAAAAAACCAGAAGCTTATCCTGAAACCAGCCGAGCAAGAACTTGTGACGAAAGCATTCGACGAGGCGGTCCAGCTCAAGAATCCGACGGCCGTGGCCAAGTACCTAAATAAGATGGGGTGGCGCACGCGAAAGCGAATCCTTGTTCAAAAAGACGGATCAACCAAGGTGGTTGGCGATAAGAGGTTTGTCAGTGGTCGTATACAGGAGATGATAGCGAATCCAATCTATAAGGGGGTCGTCATCAATGGCGGCAAGGAATATCCCTCCGAACATCCTGCCATCGTGTCTCAGCAACTCTGGCAGTCGGCAAACGAGGCGTTGCGTCCAAAAGAAAAGGAAGGCCCGATCTTCCTGCATCAGGACCGGCATGTTCATCTATTGAAGGGCCTGTTGAAATGCGGTCATTGTGGCCTCAGCCTCACCCCAAAGCCCGCCGGCAAGAAGGATAAGAACGGCAATCAATACCTATACTACACCTGTACGAACGTCTCAAAAGAAGGCGGAGAGGCCAAGTGCTCGGTTCGGAACATCCCGGCGCGGCCATTTGAGGATCTGATCATCGGGTACATCGGCGAGATCGGGAAGCATCCGGATATCATTAAGGCGACCATTAAAGCGGCCGACGAGACCAAGAATAAGGGTATCAAACCACTGAAGGCCAAACTGGCCGAGCTTGACCAGCAGTTCGATAAGCTGTCTGTAGCCGTCAAGAATTTCATGGACACAGCGAAGAAAGAGGGCGCAAAACGAATCAGCGATGAAATGATCCGAGAAGCGGAACAGTTGGCCGAGGAAAAACGGCAGGTTGAGTTGGAGCGGGAGAAGGTCAAGATCGACATTCAGTACCGGGAGAAAGTGGTTACAGATGCCAGGGTGATTGCCGACAGCTTGCTGCAGTTCGGAAAAGTATTTCGGGTGTTGCCGCCGGAGGATCAGAAGGAGTTAATTCGCCTTCTGGTGAAGGAAGTGACTGTTAACCACTTTGACCCGGAAAAGGATCAGATGTCCGCTGAACCAGGAGTATTCAAGGCGCGAATACGAACTAAATGGTATCTGGTTAACATGACCCTTTACGCAACCGACCTATTTACAGGCGTTTCCCCGAAGGAGGGGGATAAGTTCGTAATGCCAAGGGGCTGGCTCCTCGGGCAGGGCTCGAACCTGCAACCTAGTGGTTAACAGCCACCCGCTCTACCATTGAGCTATCGCGGAATGATGTGGATAAAACCTGCTGAACAATACCAAGAAACGAGGCGGTGTCAATTCCCGTTGTCAAACGGGCGCATTTCATTCCGAAGGGCTTCAGGGCAGACCATGGCGCGACCACGCCTTGGCATGGCACGCACACAGGATTACATTGCTCAAAGCGGGGCCACACCCTACTAACGATCATCGTAAATGCTTGCCAAGGACACTATCCCGCTAATCAAGCTTGCGGAAAGACAGGTTGCCAACAGGGAACATAAATCTGATCGGGGCGGCTACAACAAGAAAGAGGCCACGCCACTTGTCAATACGCTGCATACCGTGGACGATACGGTGAGCTCCTCCGGTTTCTTATTGCAGTCGCCGAATGCGCCGTTGCCGATACTGGCGGTATCGCTGTCGATCAAAACGCCGGCCAGGCTGGCGCAGGAATAAAACGCCCCCTCCCCGATCGCCGTAACGCTATCGGGGATCGTGACGCCGGTTAAGCCGGTACAGGCATAGAAGGCCGCATCCCCGATCGCGGTGACGCTGACAGGGATCGTGACGCCGGTCAGACCGCGGCAGGAATAAAACGCCTCGTCCCCGATCGCCGTGACAGTGCTGCGAACCGCGTAGCTTCCGGCTTTACCGCCCGGATAGTGGATGAGCGCCGTCTGGCTCTTGTCGAACAGGACCCCGTCCACGCTGCTGTAGGCGGCATTGAGCGCGTCCACCGTGATCGCCGTCAGGCTGGCGCATTTCTGGAAGGCCTTGTCCCCGATCAGGGTGACGCCATTGCCGATCATGACGCTGGTCAGACTCGCACACCTCCGGAATGCCCTGTCCCCGATGAGGGTCACGCCGCTGGGGACCGCATAGCTTCCGGCTTTGCCCGCCGGATAGCGGATGAGAGTCGTCCGGTTCTTGTCGTCTTACCGAACCTCGATCACATTATTCTGGGATCCAAAGGTATTGGCCACCCGCTCTTGACAGGCTTGATCGCACTGCCAGGCGCCATCGATCATGAATTTGTATTCGTGCCGGCCGGCGGAAAGCTCGACCGTGGCGGCATAGCAGCCATCGCCGCTGCGCTTCATCTTGATGGCCGTGGGATCCCACTGGTTGAACGACCCCGCCACAAATACCTGGCGCCCTTTATCCGCTTTAACCTGGAATTTTACTTTCTGCATGATCGCGTCTCCTTCATGGATGCAATTCTCATCCATCCGGTCCCTGCTATCGTTTGCCTCATCCGCGAACTCCGAGGTTGCGCCCCGCTCCTTCCTGCTTGTGTCGCCTGCATGCTGCCGGACTGCACGCCCGCCCGCCATCAGGATAACCCCGATTCACGATGCCGAATTTTCCGATGCGGCGCGCGGACGCCCGCCGCCTCAACCTCGTCGAACAGCGCATCGAAAAAACTGACTCGCTGGCACATCGGCGCATCTTTCGGCAGCCGGCGCACATCGCCAGTCCGGGCTTTTATGCAAATCCAGTTGCCTGAGATTTTTCCGGCAAGGGTGCAACAAACCGTCATGTTCATCGGGATTTCTCGCATGATTGCCCTCCCGCACCTGTCTGCTTAAGAGACATTGGCCCGAGCTCTCGGCCCGGGGCGGCCCGCATCCGCCCGATGCGGGTCGCCATCCCGGAGCGTTTATATTCACCGACCGTGCTTAAGCATCAGCTGGATATCCTCGGCCAGATTTTGCAGGTCTTCCTCGTGCGACACTTCGTCCTGCAGAATTTGAACCACGATATTGTAGGTGACCGGATCGGCGTCCTTGGTAGTCTGGAGCAGCTTGGAATACGTCGTGATGGCGCACTGTTCGCCCTTGATGTTCTGCTTCAGCACGGTTTCCACATAGGGATCGTCGGGCGCCTCGTAGCCGCAATTGGTTAATTCATACCAATCTTCCGGCTTGGTTACCGGCATGCCATCGAGCTCGATGATGCGCAGCGCAATCAGGCCGGCATGCCGGAGCTCATCGGCCGCATGCTGGTTCAACTCCGTAATCACCGCGTCCTTCATCGGCCCTTTCACCACCTGGGCGCCGACCCAATACTGGTAATAAGCCAGCCATTCGTCGGAAAACGCCTTGCGCAGCAGCCCGGCGAGTTGATCCACGTCCATTTTAATGATTTCGCGCGCTTTGGTTCCCATGACGCTTCCTCCTTATTTAGACGGACATGCTTCAGCGTTCACTTGGCGGCGGGATTGACCGGATTGCCCTTGGCCGCCCAGTCCTCGATTCCATACGGATATTCGAGCACGTGCTTGTATCCCAGCGCCTTCAACTTGCCGGCCAATTCCACGCTGGCCGGGCATTTTAGATTGGCGCAATAGGTCACGATCAGGGCGGACTTGGATTTCAACGTCGCCTGGATGAGGTCGTCCTTGGCATCGGGTCAAGACTCAGCGCGCCGGGAATCCGGCGGCCATCGTCATACTTGCCCGTGCGGGCGTCGACCAGGATCATCGGCGCGCCGGAATCCATCAGGGTCTTGAGGGCCGCGGTGGTTATTTCGGGCAGCGCCGTGGAACCGGCCGGGCATGTGCAGGCGGCGCCCGACATCCCGCATTTGGCGCAGGCGTGTTTGCCGGAGGCCGAAGCGTTCGCCTGTTTCGAGCAGCAGGGGCACGTACCGCGCATACAATGACATCCAACCAGGCCCAAGGACAGGATGCCGACGGCCACGATCCACATTAGATTTCTCATGAGTGCATTCCTTTGAAGGTTATTGATGTTGCCTGAGAATCGAGTCCCGCCCTCGCATCGGTCCATTGTTGCGGTGTCACCTCCTTTGCATGTAACAGCGTTTTTGCCTTTTCTTTTTCCAAGAGCAGATTTTCATATTAGCGGCCGGCGGCCAATCAGGCCCGCCCCTATTGCTTCATTCGAAAAGCCTGATCGGGCACCCCTCCCAAGAAGGGATGGATTCAATTCCCCTCCATCGGCCTGCCCTGCATAGCCGTGGCGAAGAAGGGAGGGGTGGAGCGTCCGCCGGAGGGTCGGGATGGAACCCGACCCTCCCCCGGAGCCGCGGCGGGGCTCAGCAAATTGGAAGGTTAAAATAAGGAAAAACCGGATTGTCGCTCCGCGGCCCGGCGCGCATGATGGCGCTAATGAAAGGAACCCTATGCATACCATGACCGAACAGAACCTGATAAATGCCTTCGGCGGCGAAAGCCAGGCCCACATGCGGTACCTGATCTTCGGCGACATTGCCCGGCACGAGGGGTTCGCGAATGTCGCGCGCCTGTTCCAGGCAGTGGCCCACGCCGAATATGTGCACGCCGGGGACCATTATACCGAGCTCAAGCACCTCGACGGCGGATTTGTGGCCAACTCCATGGCCGCCTTCGGACCGGGCAATACGGCCAAGAACCTGGCGCTGGCGATCGCCGGCGAGACCTTCGAGATCGAGGAGATGTATCCGGCTTATCGGCACGTGGCGCAGTTGCAGGAAGAACGCGGCGCCGTTCGCAGTTTCGAATGGGCCTACGGAACCGAAATAATGCACAAAGCCCTCTTCGAGAAGGCTCAGGCAGCGGTTAACGCCGGGAAGGACGTCGCATTGGGCGCCGTGCAAATTTGCGCCGTGTGCGGCTACACGGTGGAAGGCAGCGCACCCGATCGTTGCCCGCTCTGCAAGGCGACCCGGGACAAATTCGTGGCGTTCGATCCGCCCGCAACGAGTAACCCCCATGAATGAAGGGAGGCATACAAGGCCCGCACCGGCCGACGAACGATAAGCACGGATCCACCCGTGTCAACGGCAGTTGAACCCGTAATCGACCCTGATCCTTCAAGGAGCAAGCCATGTCGACAAAAATCCACATCGTCTTTTACAGCATGTATGGCCACATTCACCAGCTGGCCGAGGCCGAAGCCGCCGGCGCTCGGGAGGTGGACGGCTGCGAGGTCGAACTCTACCAGGCGGCCGAACTCGTTCCGGAGGCGGAGGCGGCCGAACTCGTTCCGGAGGCGGCCCTGGCCAAGAGTGGCGCGCTGGCGGCCCGGCGAAAATTCGCGCATATCCCGACGGCCGCGCCGGAGCGCCTGGCCGAGGCCGACGCCATTATCTTTGGGACGCCGACGCGTTTCGGAAACATGTGCGCCCAGATGCGCAACCTGCTCGATCAAACCGGCGGGTTATGGATGAAAGGCGCCCTGGTGGGCAAGATCGGCAGCGTGTTCACCAGCACGGCCACCCAGCACGGCGGCCAGGAAACCACCATCACCAGTTTCCATTCCACGCTGTTGCATCACGGCATGATCATCGTCGGCGTGCCGTATGCCGAACAGCGCCTGCTCAATATGGCGGAGATCACGGGAGGCAGCCCCTACGGCGCCTCCACCCTGGCCGGCGCGGACGGAGCGCGGCAACCGAGCCTCAATGAAATGGCCATCGCCGGCTACCAAGGCAAGCACGTGGCCACCCTCGCCCGTAAACTGTTCGGCACCTGAACGCGGACCCGGATTGTCCCGGCGTTCGCATGACATTCAATCGGAAACGGAGAACACCATGACTATGAATACGAACCTGATGAAGGCCTGTCGCCGCTTGTTACCGGTAATGCCGCTCGTGACATTGGGCATCGCGGGCTGGGCGGCGGATGGCGTCGGCCAGGCGGGACCTGCCAACGCTGCGCCGGCCTTGCGCCTACCGCCGCTGCCCTATGCCCAGGACGCGCTGGAGCCGTATATTTCCGCGCGGACCATGAGTTTTCATTACGGCAAGCACCATCAGGCCTATATCGACACCCTGAATAAACTGACCATCGGAACACCCTGGTCCGGCCAGCCCCTGGAAAAGGTGGTTGTGGAAAGCGCCGCTTCCCCCGAAAAGGCGGCCGTGTTCAACAATGCGGCCCAAGCCTGGAACCACGCGTTTTTCTGGCAGAGCATGAAACCGCTCGGCGGCGGCCAGCCGACGGGGCGCCTGCTGGAGATGATCGTCACGTCCTTCGGCGGCTTCGACGAGTTCAAGAAGGCCTTCGCCGACGCGGCCGTGGCCCAGTTCGGCAGTGGCTGGGTCTGGCTGGTCCAAGATGGCGCCCGGCTTCAGATCGTCAAGACCTCGAATGCGGATACGCCGCTGGCCCATGGCAAAACGGCGCTCCTGACCTGCGACGTATGGGAGCATGCCTACTATCTGGATTACCAGAACCGCCGCAAGGACTTCGTCCAGGCCTTCCTGGATCGCCTGGCGAACTGGGACTTTGCGGCAGCGCAATTAAAGTAGCCGTCCCCTGACGCGCAGGCCCTGCGTATGCGCGCGCACCGGCAGGGCCGTTGAGCTGTAATCGCCGCCGCATGTTCCGGACCTACGTCGACCCGCTGGAAACGTAAAAATAACGAAACGACAACGCAACCCAACCATACAGGAGCATGATCCCATGAAAAAATTAACGCTCATCACCCTGGAAACGCTCATGGAAATGAAGGAAAACAAGGAAGCGTTCACGCTGGTGGACACGCTTTCCGGGGAAAGCTATCACGAAGGCCACATTCCCGGCGCGATCAATATCCCGGTGGATAAAATCGACCAGCTGGCGCCGACGTTGCTGGACAAGCGCGCCACGATCGTCACGTATTGCGGGGGATACGCCTGCACGGCCAGCACGCGCGCGGCGCGCACGCTCCTGGATCTAGGGTATAAGCACACCCTCGATTTCAAAGCCGGCAAAAAAGGATGGCAAGACGCCGGACTCGAAATGGAAAAATAGCCGGCCCGCCGAGTAATGCCTTGAACACCGGGAACCGCTATTTAAAACAAGACAACACGGAGTTGTTAGACAGGATTAAGACGCAAAAAGAATTCGTTTAATTTTTCTCGCCTAAAAATCCTGCCAATCTTTGTTAATCCTGTCACCCTATCAGGACTTTGGCTCCGACGATTTGCAGCTGCAGCCCACAACCCACCGGTCATAGTCGCCCAGGAACAGGACGGCGCCGGTCATGGCCAGGTAGACCAGGATCTGGGAAACCACATCAAATTTTTGCAGGAGAATCTGTCCGAAGGCGAGTGAAATCAAGGTCAGCCCCGTGACAAACAAGGCGCTATTCCGGCACAGGCCCAGCACCAGGGCAACGCCCAGCAAGACTTCGACAAACGGCAGGGCGTAGCCGTAGGCGGCGACCAAGCCGGCCGGTAAATACGTGTTGGCAAAGGCCGGCAGCAGATAGGCGTTAACAAAGCCGCCCAGATGCATGAGCTTGTTGATGCCGCCGATCAGGAAAAGAAGGCCCAACCCCCAGCGAACCAAGGCCACGGCGGCGCTCCGGCAGTCAAAACAGGCACAGGATCCTTTCATGGGCGCTCCTCCTTTTTTTACCGGTTAAGACACACGTTCCGATTGCACGGCCAGTTTACACATTTTTATTTTTTGGGCAAGACCCGGCAGCCGCCAGGCGCACATGCCATAATGCAGGAACGTGGGCAGGCGGCCGCGCACCCGGACGCCGAGCACCGTGCCGCACGAGCGCCCGTGGGCCATGGGAAGCACAAACCCGGGGTCCAGCGGACGATAGGGCCGCAAGCGTGCGCCGCGTAGATGCCGGAGCGCATTGGCCGCGGCGCAGGCGCCCTGGGCAATCGCGAATTGAACGGACATTCGCAACGGATGGCCCCGCGCCATAACGGCGGCCGCATCCCCAATCACAAACACATCGTCCCGGGCGCGCAGGAAGGCATCCACCCGGATGCGCTCCTGGGCCCCCCTGGCAAAGGGCGATGACCGGACGCAGGCGGGGGCCTGGACGCCGGCCGCCCAGACTAGCAGGGCCGGGTTGAACACCCGGCCGTTGGATAGCCTCACGCCGCCGTTGTCAATGCCAGCCAACCGGCAGTTTTCAAAATGGGCAATCTGCAGGGTATCCAATGTTTTCAGCGTGTAGCGTTTCATCCAATCGGGCAGCGCTCCCAGGATCGAAGAGGCCGCTTCCACGATCACGATAGCTTTGGCCTCCCGCGCCGCCCGCAGCCGGCGCCATACATGGGTGGCGATCTCGACGCCGGTATACCCGCCCCCGATAATGACGCAGGTTTTGAAGCGGCCTTCCTGGAGTTTCTGCGCCAGCAGGCCGGCATCGCGCGCGGTGTTCAGCGGCAAGGCCGCCTGCCGGGCCGCCTGGTTGCCGAAATAATTAGGCTCGCTGCCGGCGGCCATAATCAGCGCGTCGTAAGGAACCTCCCGCCCTTCGCCCAGGACACAGCGCCGGGACGGGTCGATGCGCCGAACCTCGGCGCGAACAAAGGCAAATCCCAGGCGGCGCGCCACGTCGTGCAAGTTTACGGAGACAGCCGACGAGGGCAAGCGTCCGCCGACAACATCCGGCAGCAAGGGAAGAAAATCGGATGTGTTCTTGCGGTCAATCACCGTGACAGCAACTTCATCCCGATACCGGGAAAGGTAGCGGGCCGCCGAGAGCCCGCCAAATCCGCCGCCCATGATGACCAGGTGTTTCATTCGCCCACGGTTTACAATGTTGTTGTCAAAGTCAAAGGATCAGCGGTATGGTACCGGAAAACCATGGTGAACAAAATCAAAAACAACGTGGACCGCGCGCTGGGCCGGCTCGTGTCGCGCATACAGGCCCCCCCGTTCGCGAGCCTGCCGGCGCCCTATCGCCGGTTAATCGCCCGCTACCTTCAGCGCGGCGGCAAACGGATCCGGCCGCTTCTGTTTGTCCTGGGTTATCTCGGATTCAAATCCAGGCCGGCGTTCAACCTATACACCTCGGCCGCGGCCCTGGAACTGCTGCATGCCTTCATCCTAATCCACGACGACATCATCGATCACGCCGCCCAGCGCCGGGGTGCGCCGGCTTTGCACATCATGCTGAATCGGAAATTGAATACCGTCACCGGCCGGCGATTCACCGGATCGGACCTGGCCATGGTCATCGGCGACGCCATTTATACCCTGGCCATCGATGCCTTCCTCGCCGTCCGGGCGCCTCCGGCCCGCAAGCAACTGGCCTTGGAACAATTGACCCGCTCCGCTTTGTTCACGGGATGCGGCGAGGTGGAAGAGCTGTTATACACCCTCACGCCGCCGGAGCGCATGAGCCGCCGGGCCATTGACCGCATATATGATCGCAAGACGGCCCACTACAGTTTTGCCATGCCGCTGGCCATGGGCGCCACGCTGGCCCACGCGCCCCGGCACACGGCGGCACAGCTGTTTGAGTTTGGCCTTTGCGTGGGCCGGGGCTTTCAAATTAAGGACGATGTGCTGGATTTCGGCGCCGGGTCAACCCGCAACGCCAAGCCCCCGCTGGCCGATATCCGTGAAGGCAAACGGACGCTCCCGCTATGGTTTGCCTACCGGCAATGTTCAGCCGAGGAACGGCGCCTGTTGGACCGGGTGTATCGCCGGACCCATAATGCGCCGGCGGATATCCTCCGAGTCGGAGCGATCATCATCCGGTCGGGCGCGCTGGCGAGCGCCAGCCGGGAAATAGAGCGCCTTTCGCGACAGGCAGACCGCCGGTTACAGGCCCTGCCGATCCGGCGCGAATTCCGGGAAACCCTGCGTTCGTTCAAGGACGCCGTGTTGCGCTTGCCGTCATGAGGATACGATCCCGGGTGCGGGGCTTCGGGTTCAGCGGGCGCCGATCAAGACCAGGACCATGACGATTCCCACACCCGCATGCATGGCGATGGTGAGCGCGTTGGCGGGAGCCAGGACCCGCGGATGGGCATAATAGCGCAAGACGCGCGGCACGGTCCAGGCCGCGAGCAAGCCGGGCGCCAAGGCCAGCACAAGCCAGGCGGGATACCAGCCTGCCGCGACGGCGACCAGCAGGGGCAGCGGCCAGAGCGCCACCAACACCGCGTAGCACCAGGCCGACCGGCGCAACCCAAGGCGCACAACCCAGGTGCGTTTGCCCGTCGCCGCATCGGCACGGTAATCCTGGAACTGGTTGATGAACAACACCAGCAAGACCAGCACCGCCAGCGACAGCGATAGGACCAGAACGTCGCCGGAAAAGCGCCTGGTCTGGACATAATAGGCGCCCACGGCCGGCAGCACGCCGAAGAGCAGCGCGATCACCGGTTCGCCCAGGCCCTGGGCCGACAATTTGACCGGCGGCGCCGTGTAAAAGAATCCCCCGGCCATACCGATGAGCCCGAGCCAGATCACCGGCGGTCCCACCTTCCAAAACACATACAGGCCCACCGCGCCGCCGGCGGCAAAGCAGCCCAGCGACAACGTCAGGACCTCGCGAGGGGTTAACTGCTTATCCTGAATCATCCGGCTTCCGCCCGTGAAGGGGCGGACGAAATCGGTATTGGCCGCATCATTTCCGCTACGGTGATCAAAATAATCGTTAGCCACATTGGCGCCGGCATGGATACACATCACGCCCAGCGCCGTCCAGCAAAACAGCGGCCAGTGCCATTGGCCGGTGCCAAAGTAGGCACAGGCGCTCCCGACCAGCACCGGAATAATGGAGGCCGTGAAAAAAGGCGCCCGGAGTTCCTGGAGTAAAAGCACCCACTTTGGGTTTCGGCTGACGCTCATGGACTGGAGCTTACCAAAACCCCGGGCGGATCGCCAGCTAGAGCCGATTAACACGTGTCGTGGCCCTTTTCCTGGTGTAGCTGCCCGCTCTGTCGGAGCGACCATACGGAGCGCCGCGGCCACACGTTTTCTTAGCCTGCTCTATAGCCTGGGAGCCGGGCATCGCTGAATCAGATTATTAAAACGATCTTGCCCCGGACATGGTGGGTGGCGCTCATGACCTGGGCCTTGGCGGCATCCGCCAGCGGAAAGGTGGCCGCAAGGGTTGTCCGCAACAGGCCTTTCTCGATAATCTCCGCGATCTTCGTCAACTCGCGTGCATTGGGAGAAACGAAGAGATAGTGGGCCTTGACGCCGCCGGCTTTTAACCGGGCGATGCCTTCGGGATCGATCAGGGACACAATGCGGCCTTTCTTCTTGAGAAGGCTGGCGCTGCGCACCAGGGTATCGCCGCCCAGGGTGTCGAGGACGACATCCACTCCCTCCGGATGGGTTTTGCGGACCGCCTCGCAAAAGTCGCCCTGCGTGTAATCGATGGGTTCATCCACGCCCAGGCTGCGCAGATAGTCATGGTTCCGGCTGCCGGCCGTGCCCAGGACGACGGCCCCGCGGGTCTTGGCCAATTGGACGGCAAACCCGCCCACGCCGCCGGCCGCCGCATGAATCAAGGCGACGTCGCCGGAGCGCAGGCGGGCGCGATCGAACAGCGCCTGATAGGCCGTCAGACCGGAAAGCGGGATGGTCGCAGCTTCCTCAAACGACAGGGTTTTGGGTTTGCGCGCCACATTTTCCAGCGGCAGGGCAATGAATTCGGCGTAGGCCCCGCCCTGGACGACCGGCTTGCGGGCGTAGGCATACACGTCGTCGCCTGCGGCAAAGCGTTTGACCTTGGAGCCGACGCGTTCCACGACCCCGGCCACATCCCAGCCGGGAATAAGCGGAAAGGCATGCGGCAATCGCTCGCGCAACAATCCGTCCCGCACTTTCCAATCGACCGGATTGACGCCCGCGGCTTTCACCGCGATCAGCACTTCATGATCGGTGATTTCCGGAACGGGTAAATCCATCGGCTTGAGTTTCTCGCTGCCGCCAAATTCCTCGATCGCCATCGCGCGCATGGGTTCCTCCTTTGCCAAGGGGACGCCGGGCAAGCCCGTGGCCCGGCGCTCCGGGCAACGTGACCGGGCGGCATCCGGAATTATTGTTCGCCGAACGCCGTGGCAAACAGGTTTTGGATATCCTTCATGGCGGCATCGGCATCGTAGCCCTCGGCGACCACCGTCAAGCGGGAGCCCTGTGTCGCGCCGATCATCAACAATTCGAGAATGCTTTTGCCGTCGACAACGCGGTCCCCGTTTTTCACGCGAACGCAGGCTTTATACCGGCCGGCTGTTTTGGCGAATAGGGCGGATGGACGCGCATGCAGGCCGAAGGCGTTGGGCACGACAAAATTCGATCTGACAGTAGCCATGACGATGACCTCCTTTATTAGAATGGTTGCCGATGGGTCATAGCCTGCACCCGGACCCTAAAAGTCGCCATCAGGTTGAACCTGAATAATCCCTTCGATATAACTGAGGACTCAAAGACATCCATACGCTCACGTCAGCCGGGGCGATTTTGGCGGTGGGCAAGGCGTAAGCCTGCCCGGGCAATCAGGTATTTCGCCGGCCCAAATCAGGTATATCCCGATCGCGGTTCGCCGGCGCCGGGCGGATACTGGGGCTCTAAAAGATCCTGGCATTCGGCGGAACAGGGAACGCGGGCCATCATGACAAACGCAAACGAACAACCGAACGCCCTGCAGGTAGTGATCGGCGGCGAGGCCGGGCAAGGCCTGGTGACCATCAGCGAGCTGCTTTGCCGCAGCCTGGTTCGAGCCGGCTACCACATTGTGGCGACCCAGAGCTACATGTCGCGCATCCGCGGCGGGCATAATACGTTTGCCATTCGGGTGGCCTCCGCGCCGATCGCCGCACCGCAGGAGCCGATCGATCTGCTGGTGGCGCTGAACGCCGACACCTTCCAGCGCCATCGGCCGGAGCTCGCGCCCGGGGCGCTGGTCATCGCCGACGAAAAGGAGGACATCCGCGATGTTCCGGTTCTGAACGTTCCCTTCGAGCGCCTGGCCTCAAAGACCGCCGAGAACATGGCGGCCTGCGGCATCGTGGGGGCCATTCTGGGACTGGAGCGCGCGACCCTCGAACACGCCCTGGAAAGTTTTTTCGACGGCAAGCATCCGGAAGGCGCCGAGGACAATCGCAAGGCCATTTCAAGCGCCTATGACTGGATCGGCGCCCAGAAGGTCGCTTTTAGAAACCTGCCGGCGCCGCCGCGGAGCGCCGCGCCGATCATGCTGAACGGCAACGAAGCCCTCGCCCTGGGCGCCCTGAACGCCGGGGTAAAGTTCTGCGCCTTCTACCCGATGACGCCCGCCACCACCGTCCCGCTGACCCTGATTAAGCATGCGGGCAAGATGGGGACGGTCGTGGAACAGGCCGAGGACGAGATTGCCGCCATAAACATGGCCATCGGCGCATCCTTTGCGGGCGCGCCGGCAATGGTGGCGACCTCCGGCGGCGGATTCGCCCTGATGGTGGAAAGCGTGAGCCTGGCGGGCATGACCGAGACGCCCGTCGTCATCGTGGTGGCCCAGCGCCCCGCGCCGGCCACCGGGCTGCCGACCCGGACCGAACAGGCGGATCTTGAATTTGTCCTGCACGCCGGGCACGGCGAATTCCCGCGCGCCATCCTGACACCCGGCTCGGTGGAGGAATGTTTTGAACTTGCCCAGAAGGCCTTTCTGCTTGCCGACCGTTACCAGGGGCCGGTTTTTCTGCTGACGGACCAGTTCCTGGCCGACACCTACCGCGACATCGTTCCGTTTACCCTGGACACGCCGCCGCACTGGCCGGCCCCGCCCGAGCCGGACAACCCGCCCTACAAACGCTATGCCCTGACAGAAACCGGAATTTCACCTCGCCTGATTCCGGGTTTGAGCCGGCACCGGGTGGTGGCCGACAGCGACGAGCACACGGAAGACGGGCACATTACCGAGGACCTGGACGTACGGCGGGCGATGGTGGAAAAAAGGCTGCACAAAATGCTGGGCCTCGAAGCCGAGGTCAGCCCCCCGGTTTTTCAGGGCGATGCCCATCCGGATCTGCTGCTGGTCTCATGGGGGTCGTCGCGCGGCGCCGTGGAAGAGGCGGCTGCCATCGTGCGCGCGGGAGGAACCCGCGCCGGGACCCTTCATTTTCCGCAGGTGTGGCCCCTGGTCCCCAAGCATTTTCTTGATACCCTGACATCCGCGCCCACGGTCGTTGCCATCGAGGGCAACGCCACGGGTCAATTCGCCCGTTTAATCCGCGCGGAAACCGGGTTTCACATTCCCCATCATGTATTGCGTTACGACGGGTTGCCGTTCACACCCGAGTATATTTTGCGGAGGTTACCCCATGGAACAACCGCCTGATACGCCGGTGACGTTACCTGACTATGGCGAATATGAAACAGCCTGGTGCCCGGGCTGCGGCAACTTCGGCATCTTGAAGGCCGTAAAACAGGCCTTGGTGGCCTGTCAGTTGCGGCCCGAGTCGGTGTTGTTCGTTTCCGGAATCGGGCAGGCCGCCAAAGCCCCGCATTACCTCAACGCCAATCTCTTTAACGGCCTGCACGGGCGCGCCTTGCCGGTGGCCACGGGCGCCAAGCTTGCCAACCGCGCGCTGACGGTGATTGTCGAAAGCGGCGACGGCTGCCTGTATGGCGAAGGCGGCAACCATTTGATCGCGGCCATCCGCCGGAACATCCACGTGACGGTCCTGACGCACAACAACCAGATCTATGGCTTGACCAAAGGACAGGCCAGCCCGACTTCCATGGAAGGCTTTGTGACCAAGGCCCAACCCGATGGCGTTCACTCACAGCCTTTCAACCCCATGGCGACGGCCGTGGCCATGAAGGCGGGCTTCGCCGCCCGCGGTTTTTCCGGCATGCCGGACCATCTGGCCGGGCTCATCCAGGCGGGGATCAATCATCCGGGCTTCGCCCTGATCGACATTCTGCAGCCGTGCGTCTCCTTCAACAAGGTGAATACCTTTGCCTGGTACAAGTCCCGCTGCCGTGACGTGGCGAACACGCATGATCCCGCCAACTGGGAGGCGGCCATGAAGCTGGCGTTTCAATGGGACGATTGGATTCCGGTGGGGATCCTCTATAAAAACGACCGGGCGCCCTTCGAGTCATACTTCCCGGCCTGCGCGCCGGGGCCCTTGGCGGAGCAGCCGGTTGATAGGAACGCCCTGCGGCAAATACTCCTGAGTTACGCCTGACGGCCACCACGGCAGGGTTACACACGGTGGCGCCCGCCGGATCTCCGGGATGAGCCCTGCTTTCCATGCCCACACAAGGGCCGGGAATGCGAAGGCGGCTGCATGCGGCTGACCGCTCCGGCGCGCGCGAAATCGGCACCGTTCGGATTGGATTGCGGAACTAGGACACTATGCAGCCCCTATCGCTACGCTGGCACATCTGGAAAGCGAGGCAGGCGCGATCGCGCGCGAGCGAACCGACCCTGCGCACCGAACTCTTCAGCGACGAACAGCTGCGCCGGCATGCCATCACGCTGGCGGGACAGCATCGGATCAACCCCAAACGCGGGTCGAACAGGCTGCTGCTGCGATTGGTGGATAACGAACAGGTTCTCGTTCAGGCCTATGACCTGGTGACGCGCTCAGAAGCCGATGGCCGGCACGCCGGCCCGGCGGGCGAATGGCTGCTGGATAACTTTTATCTGATCGAGCAGCAAATCCGCCTGACGCGGCTGCATTTGCCGCGGACCTACAGCCGCGAATTGCCGCGCTTGCTGACGGGCGCCTCGGCCGGGTTCCCCCGGGTTTATGATATCGCCCTCGAACTGATTTCCCACGTGGACGGGCGGATCGACGCCGAAAATGTCAGCCATTTTGTCGCCGCCTACCAGTCGGTTACCCCGTTGACGCTCGGCGAGTTGTGGGCCGTGCCGATCATGCTGCGGCTGGGGCTGATCGAGAACTTGCGGCGGGTCTCGGTGCACATTGCCCGGCGCTGGCGCGATCGGAACCTGGCCGGCCGGTGGGCCGGACGCCTGTTGGCGGTGGCGGAGAAAGATTCGGCCACGGTCCTCCGCGTCATGGCGGAGATGGCCCAGTCCGATCCGCCGTTCAACAACCAGTTTGTGGAGGAGTTCTGCGGGCGGTTGCAGGGAGGGAGTCCGTCGCTGGCAACCGTCCTGAGCTGGGTGGAGCATCGCCTGGCCGAACAAGGCATGACGCGCGACCAATTGCAGCGGGCGGACAACCAGACCCAGGCCGCCGACCAGGTCTCGATCGGCAGCAGCATCGGGAGCCTGCGCTTCCTGAGCGCGATGGACTGGCGGAAATTCGTTGAGTCGGCGAGTATCATCGAGCAGGTGCTTCATACCGACCCCGCCGGCGTGTATGCCGCAATGGATTTCATCACGCGCGACCGCTATCGCCGCTGTGTCGAAGCCTTGTCGCGGCGGAGCGGCAAGGCCGAGGACGCGGTGGCCCGCGCCGCGATCCAACTCGCGGTGGACGCCTCCCGGCGCGAGGGCCCGCCGGCGCGCGAGGCCCATGTGGGATTCTATCTCATCGACAAGGGCCGCCCGCACCTGGAGCGCGCCATCGGTATCCGCCCCTCCCTCTGTCAGACCCTCGCCCGGACGCTTCGCCGGCATCCGCTTTTCTGCTATATCTGTTCCCTGTTGATCGTCACGGCAGCGGCGGCCAGTCTGGTGCTGGCGCCGGCCAGCCTGGTTGGCTGGCACGACTGGCGGGTCTGGCTATTGACGGGGCTGGCTGTCATCGGCGCCTCGCACCTGGCGGTCGCCTTGGTAAACGTGCTGGCGACGATCGCGATCGGCCCGCACCTGGTACCGCGCCTGGACTTTTCGAAAGGGATTCCATCATCCGAGCGCACCATCGTGGTTATACCCTCGCTCCTGACCAGCCCGCAGGCTGTCGCCGACTTGCTGGAAGACCTGGAGATCCGCTACCTGGCGAACCGCGACCCCAACATTTATTTTGCGCTGCTCACCGATTTCCGCGACGCGACCGAGCCGGTCCAGACCGACGACGCGGACTTGTTGCAGCGGGCGCGCAACGGCATCCAGTCCCTGAATGCGCGGTACAGCCCCGAGGGCCAGACCGTTTTCCAGCTGTTCCATCGGTCGCGCGCCTGGAATCCGCACGAGCGCCTCTGGATGGGCTACGAACGCAAACGCGGCAAACTGGAGCAATTCAACGCGCTGCTGCGCGGCGGGGAGCGCAGCCCATTTTCCGAGATCCTATGCGACACGGCGATCCTTTCCACGATCCGATACGTCCTCACGCTGGATAGCGATACCGGTTTGCCGCGCGATGCCGCCCGCACCCTGATCGGCACGATGGCCCATCCGCTGAACCGGCCGCGCTTGGATGCGCAGACCGGCCGCGTGGTCGAGGGCTACGCCATTTTGCAGCCCCGCACGCCCATCAGCCTGATCGCGGCCAATCGCTCGCTCTTCGCCCGGCTCATGGCCGGCGACGCGGGGATTGATCCCTACACGCACGAGGTTTCCGATGTGTACCAGGATGTGTTTGACGAGGGATCTTACACCGGCAAAGGCCTCTATGACGTGGACGCGTTTCGGCGGGCCACGGCCGGGCGCTTCCCGGAAAATCTCATCTTGAGTCACGATTTGCTGGAAAGCACGTATGCCCGCTCGGCGCTGGTCGCGGATGTGGAATTATACGAGGACCACCCCGCGAATTTCGCTGCCGACATGAGCCGCAACCATCGCTGGATCCGGGGGGACTGGCAGATTGCCGGCTGGCTCCTGCCGCGCGTGCCCGGCCCCTCCGGCCGGCGCGTGCCCACGATACTCACGGCGCTGGGTTGGTGGAAAATATTCGATAATCTGCGCCGCAGCCTCGTGCCGCCCGCCCTGTGGCTGCTCCTGCTCGGCGGCTGGATCATCGCCCCGCAGCCGGCCGGCTTCTGGACCCTGTTCGTGCTCCTGTTGTTCTTGCTGCCCTTGCTGTTGGCCGCCCTGCTGGACATGGTCCGCAAACCCAGGGAACGGACCTGGGGCCTTCATCTGCACACCGCCCTCAAATCGCTGGGGCGCCAGGCGGCGGAGGCCGGCCTGAGGCTGAGCACGTTGCCCTATCGCGCGGTCATCACGCTAGATGCGATTTTTGTCTCCGGCGTTCGCATGCTGTTCACGCGGCGCGGCCTGCTGCTCTGGTATACGCCGCGTTATGAGGCGCGCAACGCCTGCACCACGCTGGCCGATTTCGTTCGCGAAATGTGGGTCGCGCCGGTGTTCGCCGTGGCCGGACTCGCGGGACTCGCCGTAACGCACCCCGGCGAACTGGCCTTCAGCGGGCCGTTGTTGCTGATGTGGCTGGTGTCTCCCGCCGTCGGCTGGTGGATCAGCCGTCCGCTCGTGACCGACCCGCCGGCTTTGTCCGCGGCGCAACAGACGTTCCTGCGCGGCTTGTCCCGGCAAACCTGGCGCTATTTCGAAGACTTGGTCAATGCGGAAGAACATTGGTTGCCGCCCGATAATGTTCAGGAAGTCCCGGCGCCGATGGTCGCCTCCCGCACCTCGCCAACCAACATCGGCATGGCCTTGCTGGCCAATCTGGCCGCAAGCGACTTCGGCTATCTCGGTATCGGTCAACTGATCGACCGGACGGACAAAACGCTGGCCACGATGGAACGGCTCGAACGCTACCGGGGCCACCTTTACAACTGGTACGACACCCGCACGCTCAAACCCCTGCGGCCGATGTATGTATCGACCGTCGATAGCGGCAATCTGGCCGGAGCGTTGTTCATCCTGCGCACCGGGTTGTTGGAATTGAAAAACCAACCCGTCGTTTCGCCCCGCCTCCTGGCCGGGCTTCAGGATACCCTGGACAAGGTGTCCTCGCCGGCCATCGGGCAGCTGCGCGAAAAACTGCGCGCTCCGGCGCCCCCCACGGTAGCGGCCGCCTTGACGCTGCTCGAGGCGCTCAGCCATGAGATCGCCGCACTGCCCATCCACGGCAGCGCGGAACAGCGCGGGTGGATGCAAGCGTTCATTCGGCAGTGCGACGCCATGCGGGATGACGTGCACGGCCTCGTTCCCGAGCCGCAGCAGTTTGACCACGTGCCGACCTTGCAGGAGGCGGCCGGTGCGCTCGCCCCGAGCGATCGCGCCGCCGAGTATATCCGGCAGATCGATCTGCTCGCCCGGCGTTGCAGCGAGCAGGCGGCGATGGACTTCGCGTTCCTCTACGATCCCACCCGCGATTTGTTGTCGATCGGCTACAACGTCACCGACCGGCGCCGCGATCCATCGTATTACGACCTGCTCGCCTCGGAGGCGCGGGTGACAAGTTTTATGCTCGTGGCCCAGGACCAGTTGCCGCAGGATCACTGGTTCGCCCTGGGCCGGCAATTAACCACCCACGAGGGCGCCCTGGCCTTGGTATCATGGAGCGGGTCAATGTTCGAGTACCTGATGCCGCTGCTGGTGATGCCAACCTATGAGCACACGCTGCTCGATCAGACCTACCAGGCCATCGTGTCCCGGCAGGTCGAATACGGCCGGCAGCGCGGCGTGCCTTGGGGCATTTCCGAGTCGTGCTACGCTACCACCGACGCCCAGGGCGCTTATCAATACGGCGCATTCGGCATACCGGGCCTGGGGTTCAAGCGCGGTCTTGCCGACGACCTGGTCGTTGCGCCCTATGCGTCGGTGCTGGCGCTGATGGTCGCGCCCCGCGAGGCATGCCGGAATCTGGAGAAGCTCTCGGAGAACGGGTATCACGGCCTATACGGGCTTTATGAAGCCATCGATTTCACGCCCGCGCGCGTTCCCCGCGGCAAGACCTGCGTGCCGCTGCGCAGTTACATGGCGCATCACCAGGGGATGAGCTTGCTGGCCCTTGCCTACCGGCTGCTCGATCGGCCCATGCAGCGCCGGTTCCTCGCCGACCCGTGGTTTAAGGCATCGGAGCTGCTGTTATGCGAGCGCATCCCCCGGGCGGCATCCTCGTTGCAGCCGCACACGGCGGAAGTCAACGTGGCGCGGCGGCCTCCGGCGGCGGCCGCCGCTGCCACCCTGCGCGTGTTCCCCTCGCCGCACACGCCCATTCCCGAGGTGCACCTGCTGTCCAATGGCAGCTATCAGGTCATGGCGACCCAGGCGGGCGGCGGATACAGCCGCTGGAAGGACCTGACGGTCACGCGCTGGCGCGAAGACGCCGCGTGCGACGGATGGGGCACCTTCTGCTACCTGCGCGACGAGGCCACGGGCGCGCTCTGGTCCTCGGCCTACCAGCCTACGCGGCGGATCGCAAGGAAGTATGAAGCCATCTTTGCGCAGGGGCGCGCCGAATACCGGCGCCGCGACGAGGACATCGATGCACACACGGAAATCGCCGTGTCGCCCGAAGACGACGTCGAAGTCCGCCGCATCACGCTCACGAATCTCTCTTCCCGTACGCGCACGATAGAGGTGACCAGTTACGCGGAAGTCGTCATCGCCCCGCTGACCGCGGACCTGGCGCACCCGGCGTTCAGCAACCTGTTCGTGCAAACCGAGATCCTTTACCCCGCGCAGGCCATTCTCTGCACGCGCCGGCCGCGCGCGTCCGGGGAGAACCCGCCGTGGATGTTTCATCTGATGAGCACGCCCGGCACACCGGCGGGCGAGATCTCGTACGAAACGGACCGGTCCGCCTTCATCGGCCGCTGCCGCTCCGTCGTCCATCCGGCCGCATTCGACAAGGTCGCCCCGCTTTCCAACACGGATGGCACGGTGCTCGATCCGATCGTGGCCATCCGCAAAAGCCTCGCCATCGAACCCGACGCCTCCGCCGAATGGCACATCATCTCCGGCATGGCCGAAACGCGCGCCGGGGCGCTGGAGTTGATTGCCAAGTATCGCGATCCCGGCATCGCGGCGCGGGCGTTCGAGATGGCCTGGTCGCACAGCGACCTTGTGTTGCGCCAGTTGCAGGTGACCGAGGCAGAGGCGCAGGTGTATGCCCAGCTGGCCAGTTCCGTCATTCACGCCAATCCGTTCCACCGCGCCAGCACCGGCATTCTCACCCGGAACCGGCTCAACCAGTCCGGCTTGTGGACCTTCGGGATCTCGGGCGACCTGCCGATCGTCCTGATGCGCATCGCCGACGTGCATCGGATCGACCTGGTCAAACAGATGCTCCAGGCCCATGCCTACTGGCGCGAGAAAGGCTTGACGGTGGACCTGGTCATCCTGAACGAAGATTTTTCCGGCTATCGCCAGGTTTTACAGGACCGCATCCTGGGCTTGATCGCCGCCAGCACGGAAGCGCAACGCGTCGACAAGCCCGGCGGGATTTTTCTGCGGCGCAGCGAACAGCTCTCGGAGGAAGAGCGGGTCCTCTTGCAGACCGTCGCGCGCGTGATCCTCACCGACAGCGCCGAAACCCTGGCCGAGCAAGTGGAGCGGCAGACACCGGTGGAACGGAAGGTTCCGCGCTTCATCGCCACGCGGGCCATGCTGCCGGCGGAAAAAACCGTGCCGAACAAACGGGAATGCATCTTTTTCAACGGCCTGGGCGGTTTCACGTCCGATGGCCGCGAATATGTGATTTCGCTCGCGCCCGGGCAGACCACCCCCGCGCCGTGGGCCAACGTCCTGGCCAACCCCCAGATCGGCACGGTGATCACCGAAAGCGGCTCGGCCTACACCTGGGTTGATAACGCCCACGAATTCCGCCTGACCCCATGGCACAACGATCCCGTGGGGGACCCCAGCGGGGAGGCGTTTTATCTCCGCGACGAGGAAACCGGTCAGTTCTGGTCGCCGACTCCCTTGCCCGCGCGCGCTCCCGGTACCTACATCTGCCGGCACGGCTTCGGCTACAGCGTGTTTGAGTTAACGCACCTGGGAATCAGCTCGGAACTGTGGACCTACGTCGCGCTGGACGCACCCGTTAAACTGGCGGTGATCAAGGTGCGCAACGGCTCGGGACGGACGCGGCGCCTGTCGGCCACGGGGTACTGGGAATGGGTCCTCGGCCAGTGGCGGCATTCGAACTTGATGCACATCGTCACCGAGATCGACCCGACGACGGGCGCACTCTTTGCCCGCAATGTGTATAACCGGGAGTTCGCCGGCAAGACGGTTTTCGTAAACGTCAGCGACGCCCAGCGGACGATGACCGGCAACCGCACGGAGTTTCTGGGGCGCAACGGCACGCCAGCCAGTCCCGCCGCCATGCGCCAAGCGCAGCTGTCCGGCCAGACGGGGGCCAGCTTCGACCCCTGCGCGGCGCTGCAGGTGACATTCGACCTGGACGGGGGCCAGGAACGCGAACTGGTCTTTGTGCTGGGCGCCGGCAACTCTGTCGAGGAGGCCCATCAGCTGGTCCGGCGGTTTAGCGGCCCGGCCAGCGCGCGGCTGGCCCTGGAAAATGTCTGGGACTTCTGGAAGCGGACCCTGGGCGTGGTATACGCCGAGACGCCGGATCCCGCCTTGAACCTGCTGGTCAACGGCTGGCTGGAGTATCAGACGCTGGTCGGTCGCACGTGGGGACGCAGCGGGTATTACCAATCCGGCGGCGCCTACGGGTTCCGCGACCAGCTTCAGGACACGAGCGCGTTACTGCATGCCGCCCCGTGGGTCGCCCGCGAACATGTGTTACGATGCGCCGGCCGCCAGTTCGGCGAAGGCGACGTCCAGCACTGGTGGCATCCGTCCAGCGGCCGGGGCGTGCGCACGCATTGCTCCGACGATTTTATCTGGCTGCCCTACGCGACCTGCCGATATGTGAAGACGACCGGCGACACCGGCGTGCTCGATGAACGCGTCCCGTTCCTGGAAGGCCGTCCCGTGAATGCCGATGAGGAAGCCTACTACGACCTGCCGCAACGCTCGGGGGAAGACGGCACGCTCTATGAGCACTGCGTGCGGGCGATCAAACACGGCCTCCGATTCGGCGCACACGGGCTGCCCTTGATCGGCTCCGGCGACTGGAACGACGGGATGAACCTCGTCGGCAAAAAAGGTCGGGGGGAGAGCGTCTGGCTGGCGTTTTTACTCTACGATGTGCTGCACCAGTTCGTGGAACTGGCCCGCAGCCGGGGCGAGACCGAGTTTGCCGACTACTGCGCCGCGCAGGCCGCGCAGTTGCGGCAGGCCATCGAAGAGCATGGGTGGGATGGCGACTGGTACCGGCGCGCGTATTTCGACGACGGCACACCGCTCGGGTCGGCTACCAACAAGGAATGCGCGATCGACTCCATCGCTCAGAGCTGGGCGGTGCTTTCAGGCGCGGCCGATCCGGTGCGGGCACGGCTGGCCATGGAGCGCGTGGATCAACGCCTGGTCCGGCGCAACGCACAGTTAATCCAGCTCTTTGATCCGCCGTTCGACAAATCCGCGCTTGAACCCGGCTACATCAAAGGCTATGCGCCCGGCGTGCGCGAGAACGGCGGCCAATACACCCATGGCGCGATCTGGGCGGTCATGGCATTCGCGGAACTGGGCGAAATCGAGCGAGCCTGGGAGCTTTTTGAGCTGCTCAACCCGATCCGTCATGCCATGAATCCCTCGCAGGTCAACCGGTATAAAGTGGAGCCGTATGTCGTTGCCGCCGATATCTACGCCGTCGCGCCGCACACCGGCCGCGGCGGTTGGAGCTGGTATACGGGGTCGGCGGGCTGGATGTACCGGCTGATCGTCGAAACGCTGCTCGGTCTGCGGCTCGAAATGGACCACCTGCGGGTGAGCCCGCGGCTGCCGCGTGACTGGGAATCGTTCAAACTTCATTATCGCTACCGCGAAACATTCTATCACATCTCCGTGAACCGGGTCGGGACGGATGCTGCCCAACCGCCCGCTATGATCGTCGATGGCCACGAGCAGCCCTTGGCCGCCATCGCGCTGGTTGACGACCATCACGAGCATACCGTCGAAATAAAGGTGCCTGGATCACGCGGGTAAGGGAAGGCCGCGGCTACGATTGCGATCTTCACAACGCAGCCCCGGAACCCGCGCTCGTCGGGTAGATCCCGATGCACACCGGGGCGGGGACGGAGCACGAGGCGCCCGCCGCGCAATGTCAATTCAAAGGTAATATTTCGATTCAAAAAGAACAAAGATGTTCTTCTGTAACCAACCATCACAGGAAAGCGAAATTGCTAAAACGACGTCCGCCACGCAAGCGCTCAAATCGATAACTGTTTTGGTTGTTTTCATTGTGTTTTTCGGGTTGCCTTTCGTATATCAACATCGAAGGATGCTTGACAAGTTTTGGCGCGTTACTTGAATTTCATGCTTTGCCGACAATTGCAGCGCCAAGAACGATCAACACGGCGCCGGCGATCAGCAAAACTGGTTTGATCTGTTTCCATTCCGAATAAAACAATAGGCCCAACAGAACGACCACCAATGTGTTCATGTTATACAATGGGGCCAACTGGCTGATGTTGGCACCATATCGGCTGATGGCCAGCAACACCAAACCGTTTCCTGCCGAAAAAAATAAGCCCGAGAACAAAGCGTAACTGCCGGAGGCATGGGAAATGCGGCGATCTCCCGTCACCAAGATAGCGATGATGCCAAAACAGATGACCGCGAATCCCATGGCAAAAAAGAACGGACCAACGCCTGCGCCCGCGCACATGCCAGCCTTAAACAATGGGCTCTTGAATCCATAACAGATCGCCGCCATTAACCCGCAACCGACGATGAGCGCTCTTCGTAATCGAGGAGACGTGCGGCCGGCGACCGAGTGTTCGTCACCCGTCTCCCTTGACGCTCTTGCTGCAAAGACGGAACCGACCACGATCATTACGGCGCCAATCGCCAGGAAGACGGGCCGGACCTGTCTCCATTCCGAGAAGATCAGCAACCCCAGCGCAACCGCTACCAGCGTGTTCACATTGTACAGCGGGGCCAACTGGCTGATACTGCCACCCAGACGACTGACGGCCAACAGGACCAGACAGACTCCCGAAGACCAAACCACGCCGGCCGCCATGGCACACAGGACGGATGTGAGGGAGAATCTTCCGAGCGGGGTCCACATCTGAAAGGCAAGCCCTGAACCCGCGATCGCGGTGCCGACAACGACAAAAAACGGCCCAATGCCGATACTGGCGCGCATGCAGGTCTTTTGCATAACGCCGAAAAAACCAAGCAACACGGCTGGCAAGAAACCGCCAATGACCAAGCCTGCAATATGGGGACTCACTCTCGCCGCCTCCTGTGTCCGCTACGTCACTTCGCGAAGCGCCACTTTGCAGCAGACGTGGCAAGCAAATTGGCAACCTAAATCAGGCTTGTCCACTTATGGTGGAAATCCAAATACTGTTGCATACTACCTTAAATTGAACAAAAAACAAGCCGACCATATCCTGCCGTGGTATGTGTCTGCTCAAAAATGACCATTGACAATCTGAGATAAATGACTTGGCTTTTCATTGCTGTGTCGTAACCACGCATTGCTGTTAGCCCACTACAAGAATAGTTGTCTAATTCCGATAATAGTTCTTTCGATAGTTCATCTCCCTGTGGGGTTTCAAAACGGAAAACGGAGCCCTTGATTCTCGTCTTTGAAAAGAAACAAGGAGAGTAGTGCAGTAGAGCCTACGGCTCACTGCACCACCCCGCAGTGAACTCCGTTCTACTGCGGGGAAACAAGGGGGTCAGTGCAGTAGAAGCTGCGCTTCACTGCACCGCCACACAGTGAACTTTGTTCTACTGTGTGGCTCCTCGGGCAGACCACGGATATAACCTGACAGATGCCGCTCAAGTTCAATGATTTGTAGATATGGCAGTGGAATGGATTATCCGCGCCCTTCCAGTTGGTCAAATTGTGCCGTTTTGTGCTTTAACGCACGGATTGTAGACGATATTATCACTTTGAATTTCAGGTTTGGGTTGATTTGCCCCACTCGTAACAACAAAAGATGATGCATAGTACCCCTCAACCTCATTGCCGATCATAGAAGGTAAGAAATGACAAAGACGCGAATTCTAAATATTGTGGCCTTAATACTGCTTGCATATATAGCAATTGTCCAAGTGCTAAAAGTCATACTATATACTTATCGGCTTAAGATTATCTCAATTACAATAGCCGTGGTTAGTATGTTGTGTATTGTCGGCATAATCAAAAAGTTGAATATTGCGAAACGATTTGCTGGAATAATATTTCTCATTGGGTCTTTCTACACATTTCTGGCATCAAGTCGATTCAGCGGCGGCAGTGTTATTGTATTTATCTTTTACTTTATGTTGTCGGCGATATTTCTTTTTGTTGGCGTCCTTATGATAATCAATGCAAGGAACAAATGCAAAAAAAACGATTATAGTACGGGTAATCTACTGGCTTAAAAAAGGAAAAAGAGAAGCATCGAACCAGAGCATTGACGGCATGTCATGTCGCGGTCCGTAAACGCACGATAAAACAAGATGAAAGAACAGAGCAGAATGGTATTGCGAGCATTCAAATGGTTTGTGCTTGCCACATTGCTTTGTTATTTGTGGGCCATTCTATTCTGGGGTATTTTTTTTCTGGGACTTTCGTGGAATGTCTTAAGAATCCCTATGGGTCTTGGGGGTGCGGCATACCCTTGCCTTTTTTCGTTCCCGCTCCTCATCGGTACAAGCACTTATCAGATTATTCTTGCTATCGTTATGTACAAAGTTCCATTGACTATTTCTAAACGATTGATGTTGACTATTTGGATTCCTTTCGTGGTCATTGCATTTCTTCTGACATTCTTTTGCCCTATGGACTCAAACCAAAGTTTCCTTTCGTACTTCTGCGATGTTATATTAAGAAAAAAATAAAAAACTATCGAACCGCAAGTTCAACACTATCGCCACCCCGTTGAATTGAGTGTTCGCCAAAAGGAAAATAAGATGCCATTCCAAAGCATAGGATATTGCCCGTGGTGTACGGCACGCATGGATATGAAGAAAGAGAATGGCGCATTCCGTTGCCCTCTCTGCGGATGTCGCTATCGTCATAACTGGCTTGCTTGGATTGTCGGAATTCCCATTGCCGTCAGCGTGGCTATTGTAGTCTTCTATAAGTTTCACATTGGCCACTTGTCAGCCATTACGGGTGCAATTGTGGCCATCATTATCGTCTGGCGGATGGGACTGTACCGACTGGTTGAAATGGGTAGAGAAGACATCACGGTCAAAGCCGTCCAAGACCACAAACCAGAGAAAAAGGAAAGTCGCTGGGCCATCATCTTTATGGTGCTCCTTCTCGCTGCCATCGCAGCGTTCTTCTTATTCGCAATCAAGGGAATATAAGCGTCGAATATGCGTGGCACTTACGCAGCAACCACAGGTTCGAGCTCTGTTCGGTAAAACCTTGTTTTAGGATTGTCAGCTATAACCCGGGAAAAATTGCCGCTCTGATTGATTTTGGAGCCTCGGTTGGATGCGATGGTAGCTCCTTGAAAAACAAGGGGAATATGAAGATTTCCCCAGATGGAAAGGAAGGAATAAAAGCCGCTGCGGAGAGAAAACACAGGTTATAGCCGTGGTCAATGTGGCTCCGCAGACCGCTACCCGATACGAACTTTGACCTCATTTCCATCGTCATGGGCATCCCCTTTTCCAGGTGGGGCGCCAAGCCGTTCATTGTGCACCCGATTTCATATCCTGAGGGCTACGGGGATGACTTACACGACAATATGTATCACGACGTGGCACCCGCAAAACCTGCTCAGCATCCGGTTCATCTCGCCTTGGCATGGCGTCAGATGTTAGCCGACGACAATACGCTCAATATGGCTGGAATAGCTCGAAATACAGGGGTTTCACGCGCACGGGTGACGCAGATTATGAATCTCCTCGATCTGCCGAAAGAGATTCTTTCCTATGTTACTTCTTTGACTGTCAGGGAAGACATCCGCCACTTTTCCGAACGGAATCTCAGAAGCCTTCTCGCTAGAAAAAGCATCACTGCCAGACTCGCCGCATTCCGGCAACTACGCCAACAATGCCCGCGATAATTGCGGATGAGTTCCAATTCTTCTTGTGTCCCTTGGTATCAAACCTGATTTACCCGTGTTCTTGAGCATGCAAAATGAGTACCAACAGACCCAACCGAATAAAAATGCTTAATAACGAAGGAATATCTTGTTTTATCCGCTTGAAATAATTATTGCATAAACGGACAAAATATGTCTTGCTATGCATTAGATAACACAGGTTGAAAATGAATACCAAGGATCAATCAAACCTATCGCTTTCCGCATGGATAGATGACAGGCAGATGCACGGGTTCTATACGTTTACCCGTGATGAAGCCTTTGCCGCTTTGGAACTCAGTCGGATGGCTTTTGATCGTGCTGCTTCCAGGTTGGTTGTGAAAAAGCGCTTGGCCCGTATCTATCGTGGATTTTATGCCATCATACCGTTGGAGCATCGGGCCACCGGGATCTTGCCACCGGACTGGTTTATCAACGATTTGATGAAATACATAAAACGCCCGTTTTATGTCGGCGTGCTATCCGCCGCCGCTTACCACGGTGCGTCCCACCAAAAAGTTCAAGCATACCATGTTGTGACGGACCGCCCTATGCGGGATATCCGATGTCGGGGCATAGCGATCCGTTTTTTCCGCAAGACCAATATCGCAACAACGCCGCGTGAACAGATGAAGGGGTATGTAGGGTATCTGCCGGTTTCCACGCCGGAAGCGACGGCGCTGGATGTGGTGCGCTATTATCGCCGGGCTGGTGGCCTGGGACGTGTGTTGACCGTTCTCCAGGAGCTTCACGAAAAGATCGATCCCCGCCGTCTGGTTCAAGCCGCGAAGGCGGATGATTGCCTGTCCTGTGCGCAAAGGCTCGGGTGGTTGCTGGAACAAACGGAATTCGCAGGCAAAGCGACCAAATTTCATGATTGGATGGCAAAACAAGCGCCTTTACCAGTTCGGCTTCATCCATCACTGCCGATCAAGGGGTCTAAACGGGATAAACGCTGGAATGTATGGCTCAATACGGATGTTGAAGGGGACTTAACGTGATTCCGATTCCGTTCATTACTGAATGGAAGGCCTTTGCGCCGTGGAAATACGAGAACATGGTCGAGCAGGACCTGATCATCAGCCGTGTCCTGGTTAATCTTTTTGCCCATCCGGTATTATCAGCGCAGCTGGCGTTTCGCGGCGGTACGGCTCTGCATAAAATCCGCCTCTCGCCGCCGGCGCGTTACTCGGAAGATATTGACCTTGTTCAGATGGTTCCCGGTCCTATCGGACCGATTTTCGATGCCGTTCGCGAAGTCTTGATGCCGTTTTTGGGAAAAC
This sequence comes from Kiritimatiellia bacterium, assembly GCA_028718125.1. Classification (GTDB taxonomy): domain Bacteria; phylum Verrucomicrobiota; class Kiritimatiellia; order JAAZAB01; family JAAZAB01; genus VSJD01. Next base: position 33,065 of record JAQUMN010000005.1, on the reverse strand, counting down.
CACGGCGGAAACAGGGACCGGGAGTTGTCAACCTGATCTTCAGGATGCAATCCGAATCGCTGCCGATCACGCCATTACGTTTGAAAGTGGAGATCAATTCGCGAGAGCATTTTTCAGTTCTTGGTCTGGAAAAATGTCCTTTCAGCGTGAAATCACGATGGTTCAATGGACGTTGCGAAATCCCGATCTTCCGGCTGGAAGAATTACTGGGCACTAAGCTTCGGGCCTTGTATCAGCGCAGGAAAGGACGGGACCTTTTCGATTTGTGGCTCGGATTGACGCAAGGACAGGCGAAACCGATGCGCATCATCCAATGCTTCCACCGGTATATGTCGGCATTAAGATTGCGAGTGACGGCCAGGGAATACCTATTGAACATGGAGAGCAAGATCCTCAGACCAGAGTTCCTTCAGGATACCGACGACCTATTACGTGACGGAATTGCGTATTCCCATCAGGAGGCATACGATCTCTTGAAACAAGATGTCCTGTCCCGCCTGGATGACGTTGGATAATCAGTCTCCATATTCAGACTACAAATTCAATAAGGGGTCATTCGGAAGCGGTATCTCTGCCTGAATTTTACTGTCCTCCAGTTCATACCCCATAGCGGCATACCCCTTCTTTCGCTTCTCGAACATGCGGCGAGCAATCGGAATATTGGCATCCACATAATCATAGATGATGACTTCACGCTTGGCATGATGAAGGCGATGCAGGCGGCCGGCGTACTGCTGAAGCGTACCTTTCCAGGAGATGGGCATTGTCAGAAACAGGCAGTCCAGCCGTGAGTCATCGAAGCCTTCACCGATGTATCTACCGGTGGAAAGCAGAATGCGAGATTCGTTCTCTGGTACGGCGGCTAGTCTGGCCATAATTTCCCGACGCTGTTTGATCCCCATGTTCCCATGAAGGATGATTAGATGCCGGGTAACTGGTGTAAGGCGCTTTGCCAGAGTATCCAAATGTTCGCGGCGTTCGGTCAGCACTAACGGAGTTTTCCCCTTGGTGATGGACGCGCGAATGTCATTGACGATCAGACTTGTCCGGTTCTCGTCATGTATAATGGCCGAGTAGATGTCCTGCATTTGAATCTGCTCTTCAGGGCCAATCGTGTCCGTCCCGGTCAGTCGAGTGACGACACGATGGGAGAAAAGTCCGTGTTGGGCGGACTGTTTACCGCTTAACGCGTAACGGATGGGGCCGCATTGCATAAAGACGATGGGATGATGTCCGTCTTTCCGTGTGGGTGTCGCCGTCAATCCCGTAATGTATCGGGCATGCGCTTGGCGAAGGATCAACTCGTGGGTCACCGCTGAGCCGTGATGACATTCGTCGAGAATAACATGCCCATACGTTGCCACCGTATCAGCGACAATGCCCTGTCGTATCAACGATTGGATCATCGCCACATCGATCAATCCTGTTGGTTTCCGTTTTCCGCCCCCGATCAACCCGATAGATTCAATCGGGAGGTCTAAAAACGTGGCCAGGCGTTGACGCCACTGGTCCAACAACTGTTGCCGACAGACCAGAATCAGCGTGTTAACGCCATGATTGGCAATGATTTTAGCCCCGACTACGGTTTTTCCGAAAGCCGGCGGCGCAGAGATCACACCAAAGTCATGGTCGCAAACTGCGCTAACCGCCTGTTCTTGTTCCGGTGATAACGTCCCCCGGAATTGGACGTGCAATGGTTTCCCGGCACATCTTTTGTCTGATAAAACAGTGTGAATACCCAATTCGGTTAGGAGCAATTGCACGTCATCTAAACACGCCCTTGGTAACGCGAGGTATTTTTCCAATACCTCCGCGCACGAAATAATCCGGGGTTTTCCGAACGTGGATTGTCGCATGGCTTGTGCTCGGTAAAATTCCGGATTTTGAATGGCGGCCAGCCGGATGAGCCGATTAATCAGGCCGGATGGTAGTACCGCCTTCGGTATAAACAGCATATTGGCATACACGATCTCGATTGTTGATGGCAACGGACCGGTTATAGGCACCTGTTTTTGGCCTGAAGGCGGTGTGTTCCAGGGCTGTTCGTCATCTTCGCTGATCACTGCCCGGACACCCAAAATGCGCCCACGTCGCGCCGCGTCTTCCTCGATTGCCCGAACTTCGGTTTCGGGCAAACGTCCAATCGTATTCAGAAATGCCCATTGATCGGCAAACGGGATAAACCGGTCGTCGACAAACAGACTGTTGCCAGAACGAGCCGGCTCCGCTTGCAATGGAAGTGCTATCAGATTGCCGAATTGGCCCTTAGGCATGGTGTCCTGGCTGGGAAACAGCCGGTCATAGGAATCTAAACCGACCTGATGACGAGTATCCATGGTTTCTGTCAATAGTGCACAACCAAAACGCCGGGCCAACCGCGCGGGCAGAGGATGCTCGAAGAAAAACCAAACGTGTGCGCCATGGCCTGACCGGGATCGTTCCATAGCATAGGCTATTTTGTGCTGGCTACATACCCGGATAAATGCGGTAACATCCTCCCTCCATGTGCTTTTATCGAAATCCACCGCTAGAAAATGGCATGTCTCGTTTTGCAACAGAGGATAGACGCCGATGGTCACGCGCCCGGAGAGATGCTGGCGGATGTGATCCAGAGTCAGCGGCACGTAATCTTTATGGAGACAATCATGACACTTTCCTTTTGGCTTTGGGCAGATATTGCGCTTCCATTCATTCCTGCAAACGGGTGAATATCCGCTTTTTCCAGCTCGGCTTTCCCATCGCCGTGGGAACACATCCTCTCGACCACGAAAAAGCGAGGCGAATAATCGCACGTTGTCATCCGTCCAGTGAAGCGGTGACTGAACCAACGCAGTGGGGGAAGATACTGATGGGCCTGACCGTGCGGCTTGCTGCTTTTCAAGTTGTCGGAGTAGATCCTTCAGCAACAATGTCTGCGATTCAAATTCGTACAATTGTCGCCGAACTGTATCGATCTTATTTCGTAATATGAGAGACTTTGGGTCGTTCGCTTCCATGACGACCAATATGCCTCATCTTATGATCACTTGCCAGTGGCATTATTTTCGTTGGATCCCACGATGACTGACAGTCGGGGTATGGAGATATGACAAAACAGAAGGGAAAACGACGGAAGTGATTTATGATCGCTGAAGAACAAATGATACCGATAATGTTCGTTATCTGTTTGCACCATCAAGTGCGACATACGAACTTTTCGCAGGTACTTGATTAAGGATTCCCCGGAAAATACTTGAATATTATAGGGAAGTGAAGATGAGACCCGAAGTTCGTATTTCCAAAGGGTTGGCTCCGCAGGCCGCTGCCCGATACGAACTATGACCTTATCTCCATCGTCATGGGCATCCCATTTCCCAGGTGGGGCGCGCGTCCGTTTATTGCGCATCCTTTCCCATATCCGGTCGTAGCCTACGAGCAAGCCACAAGGCCAAACGTGCCCGAATCATCTTTGCCCGGCACGTCCAAGAACCCCGTACAAACCGCTCTTGCTTGGCAGAAGGCCCTGCTAGCTGATCCGGAACTAACCAGAGCTAGAATCGCCAGGGAAAACGGCATTTCTCGAGCTAATGTAACACAAATTATGAATCTTTTGAACCTCCCAGAAGAAGTTATCAGCTATGTCGCAACCCTCAAAACGCGGCAAGAACTGCGCCATTTCTCTGCAAATAGACTGCGCTGCATTCTTGCAAAAAGAACTGTCTCTGCTCGCCAGAGCGCATTCGAAAAAATACGCCAGGAGCACCAGACAATCGTGTCGATCAGTACCACTTAAAGTGACCTTAGCCCTCCGAGAAACTCGTCCTGTGCCTTTTTTTCGAGGCACCAAATGAGTCCCAACAGACCCAACCAGGGAAATTTCATCTTTATTTTACTCGCATCCCTCATATTCTGTGCTGATTGTTTAAATTATGGCATAACAGAATATCTAGGAGATAATTATGGAACAAAAAGTTGCTCATATCACACGGACCCAGCTTTACGACCAGGTGTGGTCGCAACCTATGGCAAAATTATCAAAGCAATATGGTTTATCCGACGTTGGGTTAGCAAAAATCTGCAAGAAATACGACATCCCCAGGCCGCCTCGTGGATATTGGGCTCAGAAACAGAACGGACAGACACCTCCCATAGAACATCTGCCAAATCCCGGGCATAACCTAGAATTCGATATTCATGCGCATGATCCTGTTATGACCAGCCCTGAACTTAATGATGAGCTACGGAAAGCGGCCCTAGATGAAGCGATCCCGGTTCCAGAAACCCTTCGAGGAGCCCATCCTTTCGTCCATGAGACATTAGCGCAGTTGGAGAGAGCTGAACTCGGCCAAAATGGTCTAGTTATCCTGCCTAAAGACAAGGAATGCCTTGACGTTAGAGTATCAAAACACAACCTGCGCAGAGCCCTTCGCATCATGGATGGTCTTATCAAGGGACTGGAATCACGCAAATACAAGGTATACATGCGCGACGAGGGTGTCGGCGCAATTGCCGGCATTATGGGATTCTATGTTCCGTTTGCCATCGAAGAAATCTTGGAATCAAAGCAAGTTGAAAAAGACCTTGGGGATATTAAAGGGCATTATACATTCCGCCATAATGCCTTCCAATCAACATTGGCTCCCTCCGGCAAGCTTCGGCTATTGATAGGAAACAGCCGGGACTATTATTCTAGCAGTGGATTGCGCCATCGTTGGTCGGACGGTAAAAAAAAGCCTTTGGAAAACAACTTGCTTAGCATGATCGAAGGTATGATTGCTTATGCTTCATATCTTCGCGAATGTCACCGGCAGGACGAGGAACGCAAGGCAAAGCAGGAATTGGAAGAACAGAAACGACGCGAGGAGCAACGCCGTCGCGAGGAACTTGCTGCTCAAATCTTGGCTGAGCAGGTCAAGATTGATGAACTCTCGAAACAAGCCAAGAACTGGCAAGCCAGCCAAAAGTTACGGGAATATATTATTGCAGTCAGAGCCAACGCGATGACACACGGCAAGAATATTGATTCCGGGAGCGACCTCGGTAAATGGCTCGAATGGGCCAAGCAACAGGCCGATAGGCTGGATCCTCTTGTTGAGAGCCCGCCATCCATTTTGGATCGCAAAGCCGAAATTGATGATGACGAAAAATCTGAACAGCGCTCTATATGGTGGCAAAAATGAATAGAGCAAGCTCATACGAAGAAGTTAAGCCCCTCATCGAGATGTGTAAGACGGGCCAACTATTTGCAGTTCAGGAATGGATAAGGTCAGGAAAACCCGTGAATCCACCCCTTCCTCCGGAAAAGGGAGCACGTCCGCGAAGTCCTTTACAGTATGCCATCGAAAGCGGATTCCACAGTCTTGTACAAGTTTTGCTGGAAGGTGGCGCCGAAATCGAGCGCAATCAAAAGTATGATGCACTTTCTCGTGTCTTATGGAATAGACGCTTCGATATGGTCCGACTTCTGGTTGAAAATGGTGCTAACGCTAAATCTGTAGATATGAATGACGTATTTTCGACCTGGCAACCCGATATTATGGAATATTTCATCGAACGGGGCGCTGATGTCGACACGGGGAATCCTCTCGCCCAAGCCCTTTGCTCCAGAATTCGTACTGCCTTGAAGATAGCAATCAAATACAAGGCTCGATTTCCATCTTTCCAGCAACAGATTAACATTGCCCTTCGTTATCATTGCAAGGAAGGCAATATGAAATGGATTTCCTTGATGGTATGGGCAGGAGCCGATTTATATGCCTCCGGGCCTGTTGATCCTGAACACGAAGAGGACGCAGAGGATGGTATAAGCGCCTTAGAATATGCCGCCCTATATGAACATTATGACGTTTTTCGAATGAGACAGATCAGAATCGATCCGAAACATCCGGCTATTGCCAGTGCAATTCGATACGCGCATGGTGAGAATGCATCCGCCTTAATCACGTATCTTTTGGAATGCGGAGTCAACCCGAACGATCAATCTAACGGAGGATGTTCAGCAATCCAAAACCTTCTTTCGGGACTAGGTTATTCTTTTAGTCTTTATTCAAGTGCCAGACAGAGGAATGTGGATACCCCGGAGTCGCGGGAGAAAATTAAAATCATTCATATTCTGGCCAAGAGCGGCGCTAAATGGATTCCAAATGAAGATGATCATATTCGGCATGCTCGTTACTCACTCCTTCGGGCTATCCCGGACTACACGGCTGAATTTGTCTGGATAATGTCGAAATATCACGCGTGCAGTCGCAAAAACCTGGAGGAATTACTTCGAACGCCAAGCATGCGCGCCCATATTTCACCGAACTCAGAACGTGTCTCCGAACTTATCTCTTGTTTAGAGTAAAATCCTGCATTTCAACAGATCCATCCACAGCACTAATGCCGGAATCGCTCTTCCCGTCATTTATTGCCGAAGGATTATCGGGTTTAGGATCATTATTGCCAAATCCGATCGTCATATATTGCACAGATTTATCCCTTCCCGTCTTCTGCAATAAGCCAACTTTAGTCAGCTCTTTCAACCTTCGGAACACGGTCGTCCTTGATATTCCCGTGTAGCGCCAGATATTAGTCGGTGAAGCTGGACCCACCCGCCTGAGATAGTCCAGGATCGCCTTGCTGTCATCACACAAGTTTGTCGTTTGTCCTTCGCGGTTGTTTTCGCCGAATTGCGTGGCTAGTGCATTTCGTGCCAGCGCTTCTCGTTCCTCCATTTCCTTGGCGAGCATAAGGGAAATACCTTTCGACAGGATGTGGCCAATCCGCCACATCCTGGCATCCCTTGACATATGCTCGACATCCATTTCCATTGCGGGGTCAACTCCTGTTTGAAAACAGCATCCATTCCCGTTACCGCTTTCTCGCCTTGAATTTGCCAGCCATTTTTCCATTCAGACGAATTTCCCGCTCCCAAGGGTCTTCCGGCTTCCACACGTTATTTGTGGGCTCAGGCGATAACGACTTCTTTTCCTTGTCCTTCTTTCGGTTCAGAAACGGGGCCATAAGAAACATCAAGATAATCGCAATCCCGAGCGCCGCGTAGGGAATCAAGAGTGCAGACATAGTTCCTCCTATATTCGTTGCCAAACCCAAACCTGTCAGAGCGCCAACACATATCCCTAGGACCGGGTTCTTAAACTTCAGTGCCTGGCACAACACCCGCCAACTGACTATCGCGGTAACAACGCCGATTATTACGACCAACAGGACATTGATTGATGATAATGTGCCCACGTTTTACCTCGATTCAGCAGTGAGGTCCGATTCGGGTTCGATCCATGAACCGGCGGAATGATGCCTTCGTCATCTGACAGATTTGTCCGAACACTTCACCCACGCCAATTCTTATCGCGGGATTTCGATCCACCAACGACAGGTGAGCCAGGCACACGGGCAGGCAGGCAAGAGCCGCCAGGATCCCCAAGGGGATATGACTGATTGCCAAAACGATGCCGCTTGCCGTCCACATGAATCGCATCGCCCGTCCCTTCGGCCACTGGGTCGCAATATAAGGCGGACGATTGATCCATCCAATTTCAAGCAGATAGACAAGTCCCAAGGCACACATTGCCGATAGAAACATGTAAAGAATAATCATGATAACCGCCTCCATATGAGTATGCTTAACCGAACTTCCCGCATATCGGGCAATCCTTCCGCCGTTCAATAGTCAATGGCTGCGTTAAAATGGCTCCAGACGGATAGATATCCCAATAATTCCAATTGATCTTTCGCCCCGGCATCAGGAGAGCATCCAATGCCGTAAGCACGAGCCCGGCGGTAACCAGCAGGATGTCAATCATCGCCGGTGTGCCAGGACACGGTGCACGTTTGTTTGTCGTGGCATCAGGAAAAAGACATGCAAAACATGCCTCGCCAGGCTTCTGCACAAACACGTATCCATGTTCGGCGCGTGTACCGATCCCCACAAAGAGTACCGGGCACATTTTATAGAAGTACCTGCTGGAATAGACCCTTGTGCTATCCCTGTCAGGCCCCACAATCGCGGCACTCGCGCCGCCGACCATGCCATGGTTCACCGCATCCTCAAACCACACGGGATGAGCAACAATCTCGGTCGGCCAGGAAGCATGGGGCATGGCGTTTCGCGCACCGCAGAGCGCTTTGTTTTTCCCGACATCGGACGGGAAAAACTTCTGCCGTCCGAGATTGCCAAGTTCAACATCGTCACCATCGTAAACATCAACGTGTCCACATCCCTTCCGCACAAGGTTGTCCAAAATGGAACCGCCAATGCCGCCACATCCAATCATCTGAATCCGGGCGTTCCGAAGGTTCTGCTGATTGAATCCCGGCAACTGCTCCTGGCTGGCCGTTGCAGATTTCTGGCCTTCCTCCAATTTCTCAGGATGAAAACCGTTGGAATTAAACCGCACTGATCGTATCGAGTTTAAAAACATTGTGTTGTTCATTTACTACCTCCATTCCTTTTCCATAGATCGAAACCCTGAACGGCCGTTTGTACGAGAAGAAACGCACGTATCCCTGCCTATTGACAATACCCCCAATCACCGGGTAGTTCCCGACCTCCAGTCGCCGATGGAAATCCATATCGATTGGCGATGGCATAGTCGAATTCGCACCGGAACCAGGATGACTGTGCCAAGTCATGAACAGCTTATGATCGTGATTATGCAAACCGATCAGAAGACGGGCCACTGCCTGCTGATCGCCCTCTGCCGCTACAGCAGACTTTCTCTTCAGCTCGAACTGCAACAGCCGCGTTACGGCATATTTCATAGGTGCAACAACCAGCCCTGTCGCAAACCGCAGATCTTCATCCATGGTTTTCGTTAGAACTTCGCAGGCTTCCTGAATCGTGAGCGTGCTCAGCATATATGTCGGGATCGCGATCTCGTTCGGCATATCCGCTATGGCGCTTTCCGATACACGTTTAACGTTTGAAACATCGAGCAATTCAGTAAGAATACTCAACGCCATGGGTTCATCACTTTGTCGGCAAGCATCCAGTAATTTGGCCTCCAATCTGTTAGCTGTTTTTGCCAGAAAGTCATAGATGATACCCATGTCTTTATTTGGTTTTGCGTTGTCCATGTTCGTATTTCCTTTTTTGATTATTCAACTCCCAGTGCTTCCGATAGAGAGCGCTCGATTTGAATTATTCCACTGTCTATGTTTGCCGGTCCCTCGCTAAAATGAATCCAGTACTTATTTAGTCCCGACAGTCCTTGCCAATGATAACATGCCCCATGTGGCCCATCTAGGATGACACTGGGCGGATCATAGATGTAGAACTTCATGGGCCGATAGCTACTGTCCGTCAGTTCTACAGCTCCCCTATACGAATTATCCCCAGCCTTATAGTATCCGATAAGGTTTGTGCCTCTATGTTCCCATCCTGAATCCTCCCAATAGCTTGAAGTACGAGATCTGCGGGCATATGGCCGTACGGCTTTTAGTACTATTGAAGAGGCTGTATTTTGCCTTTGATTAACCTTGCCAGAAGGCAGCCAGTTATTGGGCACTTCAATATGCCGAAACTGCCGAATTGTAATCGGCGGCTGAATATTAATGACAGGGCGATGACGGCGGAGGAAACGGTCTGCCCGCGCCTGAATCGAATCGTCTTCCGAATCCTTATTCTGATTCATACCTATCAGTACAGGCTTTTTGAACCAATCAGGATGTGTTTTGAGATATTCAAGAGCGTCAAAATCGTCACTCACAGCCGTCATCCCCCGTATCATTGTTATGCCGCCAACCGTCCAACCGTCGCCGGCGTCGTTGCGAACAACTTTTCTCCGTTTTCAACGAGCGGGAAAAGGTCCGCCAACATATCAACCGGCTTGCCGTCGCCTTTCGTCAGGCTATACTCGCCCTTAAGCTTCAGTTGCTCCACCACCTGCTTGCCCGTGTGTCCAGGCTGAATCGTGATGTCATATGCTTCGCTCAGCGCGTTTTCGCCTGCTCCAGGCTTCACGATCGTAATGTTCTTGGAGTTCATCTGTTTTCACCTCCTTTCCGTGACTGCTTTGTTTTTCCTACTGTCACATCGGCTGCAGTGTCTTTGTGAATCAATCTGAACAAACCCGCATTTCCGCGGAATTAACTCCGCGAAGAAACCTGAATAAACTCTGAATCAACCTTGTTTTCCCCATTCAATGAGCGTAAAAGCTCGATACTCAGTTCGTCACACAGCACTACACGAACTTTCTCTTGCTCATCGGGCCTCAATTTTTGCCGAATTAGTCGTTGTATCGCGTCCTTGGCTGATGGCGTCATGCACGCTTCCAAAACGCAATCGCTACCATTTGCTAGATTACGGCGAATATTTCTTAACGCGTTCCGCGCGGTCCTCTCAAATTCCACAGTTAGGACGTAAATTCGGTTGCCGGCCCGCCGCATCCCGACCACATCCGCGTTCCGGTATTCGCACTGAGCTAGATCAAACCCGGCTGCGAGAAGCATCGCTCGGCCTTCAACCTTGGCCTGGCGGTGGTCCATTAATTCGTAACCGCGACTATGCTTTTGATGCGTCATCGAAAAGCGCCCTCCCTTTTTCCGTCAGTACAAGCTGTTCGATAGGCCGGCCATTGCGCGAAGTCTGGCGCTGTGACTCAATGATGCCATTGTCCATGAGATCGGTTTTCACACGATTACCCCGTCCGGCACTCCACCCAAGGTTCACGTAATGCTCCACGACGCTGGCATCAGGGTGTGCAATAATTTCGCGAATGAAGCTCGTGTGTTCGGCCCGGAAGTCGAATAATTGATCTGAGTCTGATGCTGCCGGAGCAGGTGGCGTCGTCTCGCCGAGGATGTCCCTGTAGGATATTGGCGCTCCGGCGTCCTGATGGACCGGCGCAAAAATCGATTGCGTGTTCAAACGCTCAAACGCCGTGCGATTTAATCTATCCAGTTCCTCGTCGCTCATGTAGTCGCCCATGTCCACCTCAGGGATATCAACAAGAACAGCGCCCGAATGGCTCGGCGTCTTGAGCAAGCCAGACCAGCGTGGAATATTCCGAACTTCGTCAAATCGCTCATCGGAGAAACCCAGAAGCCGACCGCTGATACGCACATCGGAATCAGACTGCGCCTTCAGACATACGAACGATCCGATATTTGATATGACGGCAGGGTCAATCGCGCTGACACTTTGGGTGGCGATTACCAAACCGGTCCCCGTACTTCGGCATTGGGTAATCAACCGTTTCTGCGGAGTGATGTATCCTGATCCGGCCTCAGCACTGAACTCTTTGGCGAATTCAATGCCCCCCTCGTCGCTGACGACCACGGACGTCAATTCACCCGTATGTCCATGGGCAATCGCCTTCACATGGCTACGGAATAAACGGATACCCATGAAGAATTCGAGAAACTCAGAGGGTTGCCCATGACATTGCATCACAACCACATTGAAGACATCATCGGCACAAGACCCTTCGCGGACAGTCGCCGCTTTTCCCAGTGTTGCATTCAGCGATTCCAATGCCACGGCGGCAGTTGCCAGTGTCGAGTCGCCTTCGCTTTTCGCCATCCTGTGCAACATGCAGGCAAAGTCATAAAGACTGGGATGGGGCTCATCAGGCTTCAAGCCGGCAAAAACTCGCATAGAAATACCGACGAGTTTCACGGCTGTCTCGCGGCGGATTTTGTAAGCGCGCGCAAACTCGCTCCAGAATGTCGAGAAATACTGCTTCGGGTCTCCCACCGGTTTAAGGAGGTTTTCCCGGAAGTCCGATACTCGGAGAACAACGACGCCGGAATATCGCCGCAGCAATTTACGGCCCTCATTCTTGTGATCGTGGAAAATTACTTTCACGCCGGCTTCAATTAGCTGTTGAATGATGAACCAGATAAGATTTGTTTTTCCAGAGCCCGTGGGTCCTTGAATAAGCAGGTGCATAGTCAGTAGCTTCTTCAAAATCCCAGTCATCCGACGCAGGGCCCGTCGCCGGCCGATGAACACCAACAACCTGGGATCTATTTCGGGCTCCGGCGGCTCGGACGGCAATGCAAGACCGGCCAGGATTGAGGGTCCTGTCAGCAGATTCTCCAGAATTGCCTGTGCCTTCGCTCCATGCTCACCATTGCCAAGAGGCGACAGTCCACGGCGCCAGTACTCCTGAATTAGTGGGTCGGCGATCTTTCCCGACTTCATGGCCATTTCCAGTTCTATGAGCGCCCGCTCGAACTGGGTATGCTTGTTTGGTTTGTCGTTAGTCATTTCAGCCACCTTGTTTTTGTAAATATCGCGCCACTGCGTGCGGTCGCCCAGGATACACACTCCGACTGGGCCGCACTCCCCGTTGAACGTCATAGGCTTCCCATGTGTCCCAGTTGTCCTGGGCTTCTTCGAGATGTGTCCGGCAATAAACCACATTCCCGGTAGGATGCTCCAAGACATAGGCATGAAGCTGGCAGAGGATGACGCCACAAACAGAGCAGCGAACAACGGTTGCTTCAGTTCCATGACATTCACTGCAAATACCGTTGATTTCCTCTGCAGAACGGACAACGCCTTGTGAGCATGTGATCACCATGAACTTACGCCGTCTCACCCGCATGGCATTGTGTTCACGGTCCCACTGTTCGCCCTGATGGGGAACAGTTCCATCGGGACCAACCCGTGTAAACCCGTAACTATCTTCCTCTCCATGACTGGGCGCGAAGATTTCCCGAGCAGCCTCTGTCGGGTCCATCCGCCGGAAATGATCTTCCTCCGCATCGTGATTCTTCGCGTTATGGCGCCACCAGTGCCTGTTATCGCCGCCTTCTATAATCGGACGAATAACAATCGGCATGTCAGGTTGGCCAATGAATTGCCGCCAGACTTTGCGTATCCACGTTTTAATTATCGTAAACATGGCGATCCCCTATCAGTTCCACAGCAGTCCAACCACAAGAAGCACAGCCATTAGGACATACAATCCCAGCCGCAGACGACGCTGTCGCCCCGCCTCTCGATAAACCAGAAAAGGAAGAGACCCTGGGCTGTAGGCCAACGCCATGATACAACCGGTAAAAATCCAGGCTCTGGCCGTTAGGTCGTATGGCGCGTGGATGGGAACGGCGAGAACCAGTCCATCGGCAAGCACCGCCGCCACTAACCGGCTAAATCCCCCGCGTCGTCCGGAGATAAATGCCCAGTAATAGATCGCCGTTGGCACGGCGAATAACAGGGTTAGCCGTATAATGGTAAGCAGCTTGCTGTCCGGTATGTTGCCGGCCCAATCAATGTATAACCCATAAATCCTGTGGAAATAGTCGTCCATCATGCCCCCCTTTCGATTCCATAATCACCGATCACAGCTTGTCTCACAGAGCTTGGCAACTATGCCCTCGCGTCCAGCTCTGCGTTGACTGGTCGATATGTCGACAATATTTGCTTTTTTATGACTCGATTCTCGGCTATTTTTTTTATGGGAGCAACTCGGAGGACCGTTCTGAACCGTACGGGGTGGTACAGATGCCAAATAATCGTCTGATCATTGATGTGCCGAATGGAGTGCTTCGGGTTCAGACCGATGCTTATCCTGAGTGCAGAGCCTTGCAAGAAGGCCTAATCGTCAAGGCGATGAATCAGGACAGCCGCTTTCATATTGGCGTTATGGCGCTGATACTGGATCGACACATACAGGCAAAAAACGACCAGGTTGTGTCCTACGGTGATATTGCCGACGATGTCGAGTTGTTGGCCGCGTTGAAACGTTATAAGACACGAAGCACCTTCCGCGCTCCAGCAGAAGCTGTTCGCGTTATGTGGATGCCGATACAACAGACCCACCGTGGATTCGGGTCAAATCGCATGCCGTTCTATAAATCGGATGGAATGACACGTCTTCCCGATAAAGAGGCGATTTTCTTAAGAGAAAACTTCCGCAATTATTTGATGGCGAAGTCCGATATAGGCCTGTCATTTCGCTTAAAACTCACGGAAGCAAAGATCGAAATGAGAAGGCCGCATGTTCAAGTTGTTGGATTAAAGCAATTATTATCTGAAATAAGGGCCTCCGTTAAACCGGAACGCCCTCCATCGGCAGATGTTCGCGATGACAAATATCCAGATGTAACGTCCGGCTTGGTTGATTACCTTGCCTGGCTTAACCGTCATCTCTCGGCATCTCCCTTGCTGGAGAGACTGCATCTCAAGCTTGATGCGCTCCGCATTCCTCTGTCCGCAGTTCCATTTCGCCAGGTTCTGCAGGCCGAGGATATCATGGCGCGAGAACGATTCCGGCTGAACGAGTCTGTTCAAGCGGAACCGGAATTACGCAGTAAAATTTACGCGTTTCGCAATTCGGCCTGGGATTCAGGCACTGCGCCAGATCGTAAACCAGTCAAGGACTGGGTAGATCAGTTGGATCAATGTATTCTTTTGGGCGATCCGGGCAGCGGAAAAACGGAATGGTTAAAATTCAACTCCAAACTCATCGCTCAAGCGACATTAAAGCTCTTACAGGGTTCGAAGATCGAGAAACACCCGCCCTCTATTGTCATTCCCGTTTATGTCCGCTTGTCGCGGGTCGCTGAGGCGCTCAACCATGCCGATGACATCCTCGATCTATTAAAGTCGGCTGATGTCATTGCTCCCGGTTCCCTTCTTACTGACTACGAACTTTTCGGCGGCGCTATTCTGTTTGCCTTGTGCCAAACTCAGAAGATCGTGACCCCATTGATCCAGGTCCTCTGGCGTTCGTTATGGGATGACGGCAACAAAGCGTGCCGTTATCATTCCGTCCTCCACCTCGATGCATGGGATGAAGTCCGATCGAATCAAGAGGGCGTTGCTGAGCGCTTGAATGTTTTTGCGGCCAACGTCAAAGCAAGATTGATTATTAGTTCGCGTGTTATCGGTTATAAATCCGACCTCATATCGCTTGACCGTGCGCCTGGAGGGAAGCGCAAGGAACTCCAATTATGCCCCTTTCGTAAGCCGGACACAGCGCGATTTATCGGCAATTTCTTTGCTGCAAATCCTGATCTGAGCCAGCGGTTATTGGCCGACCTGGATGCGCGGCCATCTGTCGCCGGCATGATCCAGAATCCTTTGTTGGCCACGTTGCTCTGCAAGGTTTACTCGTCCCGGCGACAGTCGGACCGATTGCCAACACAACGATGCGAGGTCTATGAGGTCATTATCAAAGGCATGCTCGGCCAATGGCCGGCGCTCGATAAGGGGCAAATGTCCAATAGCGAGGTCATTGAGTGTAACTTACGGTTGCTGGAAGATATCGCATTCAAGTATTTTCCCAACGAGACACTCGCTTCGTCCGAATTGACGGATTATTTTTGGAATCCAACCGATGGCTACATGAATCGCATGGACGAATCCCACCCTGTCAAAGCCATGCTCCGCCGTCTTGAAAATCCAAGTATTGTCAATTACTTGTGCAAAGACGGTATTATCGTCCCGTTGGACGAACAGGGCGATTGGTTTACATTCCTCCACCTTACTTTTCAGGAATACCTTGTCGCTCGCGCTTTGTCCCGGCAACCACAATGGGCTGCGATAGTCCATGCCAACATGTATGATCCGATGTGGATGGAACCCCTTGCATTGCTTGGAGGAATTTTATCCCAAGATATCAAATCCTATATTCCGCGTCTTCTCGGTTGCTTGCCGGAAGATTTGGCCTTAAGGCCTCTTGAAATTGCCGTACGGGCATTACATGAAGTTCCCTCGTCGATTATTCCGGCCCAATATCACGCAGCCCTTTATGAATATCTATTAAAGGAATTTGCCCATCCAAAAGAATGGGTTAAACCAGAATTTATTTATGGCCTGCTACGATCATGGGGGGAGAAGGCCCTCGATATCCTGATTCGATTGATGACTGCTCCCGATAAAGATACGTCACTTACGGCCATTGCTTTGTTGGCGGACAGCGGCCCTAAAGCTATACCCTATATTCGTCCATTGCTGAAATCAAAAGAAAGAGCCGACCTTCGTGATGCCGTGCAAATGGTTGCGAAATATCCGTCACACGATGACCTCCCGGCCTTATTGCCGTTACTCAAGCTGTCATTTCCGGATGTGGCCGAAATGGCCAGCGCCGCCATCGGCAAGATAGGGAATGGTGCGGTTGCCCCTCTGATCAATATGATGAAAGCCGGCAACAAGAGGACTCTCGTTGCTGTTATTGGCGCATTGGGCTACTGCCGTTCTGAAAAGGCTGTTCCCTGTTTATTACAGCAGATAAAAACGTCAAGGGATGCAACCCTTACGGCAAAAGCCGTCCACGCGCTCGGTTTTATTGGTTCGCCAGCCGCTGCCTCAGTCGTAAAGAAACTGACATGCTCCACATCGATTGAGGTCCAAGTCGAAGCCTTGGTGGCTCATGCGCGGATTAGCGGACACGAAAAAAGGGAAGCCGATTATTTGGCAACTTTTATGAATTCCCCCAACGAGGATGTCCGCGAATCATGCGTGCGAGCGCTCGGTGAATCGAACGAATCGGTCGCCGTCCCCGTTTTGCGGAAAGCATTACAGGATCCTTGTGAAGCCGTTTGTCTGGCGGCCATTGCCGCATTAACGGAGTATGAGGCCGATGCAAAAGATGATTTCATCAAATTGATCAGAAGTCCGTCTGCACGAATTCGAAAAGCCGTTGTTCAATCATTGCGAATTACAACAGAAGAGGGAATGGCTACAGTCGTCGCCATGTTGAACGATCCGGATAACGATGTTCGCATAGCCGCATTATCGGTGCTGGTTAGCGCTGGTTCTGCGGCCCGGCCTGACATTATTCGCGCTTTAACCGACAACAAGAATGAGGCTGTGCTGTTTCACGCGGCGCGAGCCCTCGGAGAAATTGGCGCGATAGAAGATATTCAGAGGCTCAAGGCTTTGCTGGATAATCCAGAGTGGGGCGTGAGGATTGGTGTTGTACCTGCTATGGCTCAAATCGGCCGCCGGAATAAACAACCCATTTCGTGGGATATTATAACGAATAGGGCTATGCGAAAAGAATTGGACCGATTCCGAAACGATATACTGTCCATGGCGGTTGTAATCCCGTGACTATGATGATAAAAGCCAGCGCAGATCCTCGAATCGCGTAACCAACACATTCTTTTGCGGCCATCGAACTCGCACGTCAGCAGCGGGAAACACAAGTAACGCGGTCACCCAGCATCCTGTTCCAAAGGCTCGTATCATTATGTTTCGTATCCAACGTATGGTTCTGTTGATTTGACAAATAGGATTATTTTCAAGAGGTTGTCCGTTGACATAGAGGCCGTAACCGTTGGTTGTTATGACACCGCGATATGACTTGGTCTCGATCAGAAACACCCGGCCATCATCCCGTATCACCAGGTGATCGATATTTCCGTATTTGAATCGAATGTCATGTGCCACCATGAATCGATTCATCGGTAACTTATCCAATTCCCTACGAACCATCCGCTCCGCTTGTGCGCCCCAGGAACTTCGGCTGACATGAAACCGACTTGTCGTATTTCTATCCATGAGGGGCACAAGCGAGTTATAGATAATAAACCTTTCGATGGCTTATGAGAGCTGTCGCTAAACGGGGAAAAAAGCCCGAGTCGGAATGACTCGGGCAGAAAAACGAGAAAAGAGCTGTTCAATCTTCATCCGGCTTCATGATTGTGATGCAGGGTGATCCATCATCGTTTGGGCCGCATACCGCCTTCAACATGATTGTTTCGTTCCGGCTTGTGGCTGTTTCATTTAGCCCCTTGGCCTCATACGTCAGAAACGACACCTCAAACATTCCTTCGTTGCCGTTGATTTCGCCAATCTTGGCATGCCAGACGAACATCCAGAGAATGTCCCAGAGTCGTCCTTGTTCGTCCTGCATTCCTGCCAGTGTTTTTGGTACATGCACGTAGTCATCAAACACGCCGACTGTTATGGCTGTCGGGTGTTTAATCCCCGCTTGCCGCGCCATCTCTGTGACGTCAACCAGCACGCCATCCTCAATGGCTTGTGACCGAGTGTATCGAGAAATCACCTCGCCAAATATTTTGTCAGTGTTCATTTTACCCTCCATTATCGGGAATCTTCTTCCGGTTGCCCGTTACCAGCACGTCGTCCGTAATGGGGCAGGCCTGCCCGCCGACAGGCAATCTGCCCAGTATTTATTCTTGCCTTTAGCTGGTCATAACGGTTGCAGCTTCCGGCAACTTGTCTTCCGTTGGCAAAACCATTCCGCCGCACAACGGACACTCACCGGACAAGCGCATGCCTTCACTATTTTCCTTCCAATCCAACACCGGCATGTCCTTAAACACCGCCATGGATTCTTCACTTTCGTACACTTCCCGACAGTTTTCGCATTGATACGCCATTATCGTTTCCTCCCGTGTTTACACCGATTTCAGCGCAGAGCGCCTTGCTTGCCTGCTTCCATGTCCAACCTTTACCCCAGTATTCCTTCCCGGCTACCCGGAGTCTTGGCAGAACCCCTTTGTGGGATTCAGCGAATGGTCCGTATGCCTCGAAAAACGGAGGACATCCGTCCAAGGTACGGGACAGCACAAAGATGCGACCGTAGTTGTCGCTGAACCACCTCTCGCTGTGCTTATTGATGGCGCGATGATCGTGGCCATACGTCTCGCGCTTGAATTCAACTAAGTAATTCATATGCCACCGTCCCTCATGGCGCCGATGTGGTTGACTTCCGGTTGACTTAAACGGACTGTTCTTGCCAGGGCCACGCCCATAACATCTGAAGCGCCTGATTCTCGAAGAATACGGGCGCATTCGGCCATGGTCGCGCCTGATGTAATGACGTCATCCACCAAGATGATGTTATTGCCGTAAACCCGTCCCCCGTTCATAACGGCATAGATATTTCGCACGTTGGCCGTGCGTTCCGCTATGTTGAGGCACTGATGCTGTCTTTTGCCCTTTGGCTTGACCTGAGCCAGCAGGTTTTCGACCTTTACGCTATTCTTGTCCTTCAGTCCTACATGGATGCAGTCGGCCAATATCTCTGTAACGCACCGTTCCAATCCTTGGAATAGGCAGCGTTCTCGTTCCTGCTCACCCGGGACCGGAGTAATGATGTAGTTCTCTCCCGATTCCAATAAGGGGTACAAATGGCTGGCGATGATTATTCCGAATCGTTCTATAACCGCCTCGTGTTTTCGCTTTGCCAGAATCACCGCCTTGCTCCACGACGAGTTCTGATGTCTTATGGCATTCCACCTGGGGTAATACACCCCAAACGAGTGCATCCACCCGTCCAGCACGGACTCCGATGGGTACAAATCCAAAGCCATTGCTTGACTGTTCATGGCACAATTCCTTTCCTGCAAAAAGAAAGGGCGGTTGCCCGTTTTACCGGGTAAACCGCCCTTTCAACCTTTGTTCCGGTCGGAATAGACCGGAATCGTTTATTTCTGGCTTGTTTCAGGCCTTATTTCCGCGTGTTAACCTACTTGTTCCGGATGCATCGAAAACCGGTATTTGACCATCTCGGGGCATAATGCGCCCCTTAAATAGACTTTTACGGCTTCCAGTTCCGGTGATAGCAGAGGCGACGGGATTCAGGCCACCGCATTGCACGGTTCTGATGCAGGGAGGCTGCCTGTCGGTTGGCAGGTGCCCAGCTTCCCCTGAGGCAGGCTGTTTGAGGCGAGGGCTGCTCGGATGATGCCGTCCACGAGCCGTGTCATCGGCATTTTTCGATCTTTTGCCGCGAAATATAAAGCGTGAACAAGGTCCTCGGATATTTTCGGGGAATACATGACAATCACCTCCTTCTATGATTTATTCCCTGTGAAGTCGCACAGGCCCTGTTCTCTCATGCTCAGGAATCCGCGTGACGATTCCGACTCCCGGCCAATAATGACGTGATCCGTCACCAATATTCTGAGAATCCTGCCAGCCTCGACTATTTGTCGTGTTACTCTGACATCTTCAGCACTGGGTGTCGGATCGCCGGAAGGATGATTGTGCACGAGCACAACCGCCGTCGCGTTTTCCGCTACCGCCTGCCTGAAGACTTCTCTGGGATGAACCAGGGACGCATCCACAATTCCAACCGTCGCCATGATCCGATTGATCAGGTTATTCTTGGCATTCAGCATCAGGACGTGGAATGTCTCCTGGGCCAGATCTCGAATGTCAGAGCACACTCGCGCCACATCTTCGGGAGTCCGGATTCGTTCTTTCCGGGTCTCCCTGATGAGCGGCAGCTGAATCAGCGCCGTGACGTAGTTCATACATCACGCCACCTTGTCTTTTGCCGGTTCTCCGCCGACAGTGATTTGGAGAAGCCTAATGCTTCGCTCGTCAACCACGACCTCAGTTGAGTACTTCGTCGTGTGGTCCTTGGCCTCATACTTGGATGTGTTAACCCGGCCTTCCAGCCCGATCATCACACCCTTGGTGTCCACGGTCAGAAGGTTGATGGTCCCCTCCGATGGCTTGAAGACCACGCAGGGCACATACGACCAGATGTCTTTCTTCGTTTTCTTGTTGCGGCCGATTAATGTGGCCAGTGTGAACCGGAGAACTTTCTTGTCCGATCCGTTTAGAATCCCGTTTCTCGGCAGAGTGCCGACACCTATGAACTTGTTCATTGAACGGCTCCTTTCGGTTTGTGTTTTGACTCATGAGCAAGGTGTTCCGGTTGGCCGGAATAACGGTGGAAACACCTCCTTTCCGTGTTGAGTGAATGGGAGCTTGCGCTCCGAATGAATTTGCCGTGCTTGAGAAGCAAAGACGCTCCGGATGCGGCAACATCCACGTCAGCGCCACGTTCCGCATGCGCGGTACGATTTAGGCGAACAGGAAACTCCTGCTCATGAATCGTTTGTCAGGAGTGGAAGGGAAATCAGGCTTATAAATCTTCCGGTTTAGCGATTGAGTGTTTTCACTCCGGAAGGACAACGCTTAAATACTTGCGATGCTTTATGACTTATGACCGTACGGATAGAGGCCATTCCAGTCCTGTATCTATTACTGTACCTATCCAATAGGTCATACAGATTGCTAAGGAATATGCGGAACAACCCACCCGAGAAGATCATCATGGTCGGCCCCTGCAGGGTCAGCATATTCCGGAATCTCGTGACGATGAAGGATGGCCAGGAAATCGAAATCCCCAAGGTGGTTCTTGAGGTTCGTTATAGGGATAAGGACGGTCGCTGGCGGGGAACGCAGGGCATGAGCATCAGGGAGATTCCGAAGGCCATTCTGGCATTGCAGAAGGCGTTTGAATATCTGACATCAGGAAAAGTTACGTCTTGGCTCTCTGATTCAGACTGAAGGGTGATCGTCTCTCGTTACAGCGTTATAAGCATTGGCAACCGCTTCTTCGGATGGGTTCAAATACACGCTTGTTGCTTTCAGCATTCGATGGCCGACCTGCTTCTGGACAATTGACAAAGACAATTTGTGAATGTGGATATAGTGCATGATATGGCTGTGGCGAAGCGAGTGTGAGGTTATCAGTTGGAGCTTTCGCCCCTTCGAGTCATTCCCGTATTCTCGATCCGGACCGGCCTTTTTCACGTATTTCGTATTTCTGAAATAATCAGCTTGTGCCGGTAATCCTCAATGCAATCGAGAAGTTTATGCCACTCATCCCACGTGAGATAGCGGATCGTCTCCCCGAATTGTTCATAATGCCGTAGCGGCTTTCTGCGCTTTTGCGCGGGAGCGGGGCTTGGCATCTGTGCGTTTACACGAGTGTCGGTGAGAGATATTACTTCGTGTGGCTGTGTCCCAGTATCGGCAGGCATGTTGCCAAGAGGCATTTCGACAGATAATTTCACATTTGCGGAATTCGGGCTGTTTTCCGCAAGATTCCCGCTTGGATTTTCCTCATTTTCGGCCATCTGTTTCACACTTTGGTCTAAATGTGAAATCGGCCGGGTTTTTATATCTTGCGGTGAAGGTAAAAAAAGGGAGAGTTGCTGAATTCTGTTGTGAATAACGATCCCGTTGGTCGAGGTCCCGGCCAGTAGGTCAATCTTGTTCAGCCACTCGTGAGGGCTTTTCAAGTTGTTCCTGCAATACTAACGACAGTAAGCCTCGGATGCCATCGTCGAAAGAAAAAATCCGATACTGAGCAAAACCGTGCGCCATCAAATTACCGCTTTGCAATGAAGCGGATCATCCTGGCATTCTGGCCATTCCATATTTTCATCTCATCTCATGCCTAACGAATAGCGTTTTATCCAGTATGCCGCGAGCATACAACGGTAGCCGAGGAGGAGCAAGCGTAAATCGAGCGGCATCGAGCGGCATAATATGCATAATATGCTTCGGCTATCTGCCAGTCATATCCGCGCTTCCAGTCCGCAAATCGTCCGGCCCAGCACCCACAGCCAGAATAACATGGCCGGTCCAACGATCACCAGCACCAGCCCGCTTAATCAGTGTCCACCCGCCTGCAATCCGTCGGCTGACGGATTGCACTGTAGGCAAGTCCGTGGCTGATTATCTTAGAAAGCAGTGATAATGCATCTCTTTTAGCGCTGTCTGAAAACGTTTGATACCCAGACGCCTTTCGTGGTATAAATACTCTAGTAAAGAGGGGTGTGTTGTCTCCGGAAGTCACCATGAAAGCCATTAGATGGATCGCAATGCTGGGGATCTGTTGCCTGTCCATCTCGACCTTCGGCGGTCCCGACCTCTCGGAGAGTCAGGATACCATGGCGGGGGTCACCAATATTACCGCGCCGGAACCGACAGCTACGGCTGTGACCAACGCGGAAGTTGTGGCACCCGCACCTCCCGACGTCAACGCGCCCATCGCCAACGACGGCTCCACCGCTTTGCACGTGGCGGCCCAGTTTAACCGGCTGGACGAAGTCAAGCTCCTGCTGGAAAAGGGTGCCGACATCAACGCCGCCAACAACATCGGCATTACACCCTTGCACTTGGCCGCGCTGGCCGGGCATAACGACATGGTCGCTTTGCTCCTGGCCCACAAGGCCGATGTCAAGACCAAGGATGTCTTCGGCCTGACGTCCCTGCACTGCGCCGCACAATATGGGCACGCAAAAACAATGTACTTATTGCTCGATAAGGGCGCTGAGATCGAATCCAAAACCTATACCCAGGGGCTGACACCCTTGCATTGGGCGGCCTTTTGGGGCCATATCGAAGGTATTAAATGTCTGCTGAATTCCGGCGCCGACATTAACGCCTGCGACAATAATGGCAACACGCCCCTGACTTGGGCCGAGGCCTACGGACAACACGACATGGCCCGCCTCCTGGCCCGTAAGGGTGGCCGACGGCACGATCACGAAAAGCTCTACGGGCTGGATGCCTCGTGGCATATATATTGAATCTTATTCCATTTCCACACCCCGCGACTAATCTGCGACACGGGTGGCCGCCTTTTTGCTGTAGAACGGCTCCTACGGGATGATGACAATCCCCGGGCTTTCACCAGTTCGATTACCTTTGCCCGCTGCGCCATCCAACAGCGAGAATATTCCGCAATAATATTTTGTTGATCCATTAATTTGTTAATAGCCCAACGGATTGCTTTTACAATCACCTTTTGATCATAATGTCTATAGCCCGGCCGATTCCTGCCAGTAACAGGGCCAGCCCAAGCGCGCAGACAATCGCCGCACCGGTCGGCAGATCAAGCCGATATGAAGCATACAATCCTGCAACGCTGGACAACGTTGCCACGAGCCATCCCAAGGCAAGTTGCGTCCTCAACGACTTTGCGAAAATATTGGCGCACACAGCTGGAATTATGAGGAACGAGAAGACCAGTAACACGCCGCCCATTCGAACAAAACTGGTTACAACAACGCCGAAAAGCGCGTAAAAAAGAAAATCCCAAAACCACAAACGCAATCTTTCTGAACGGCCGCGATCCGGGTTGAACGAGAGAAGCAGGAAGGGGCGGCGAAAGACGACATGCACGGTGCCGACCGCCACAAACAAGGCGAAGGTGCGCAGAACCTCATTGGGACACACCAATAAAATCTCTCCGACCAGTGTCCTGCGTAATTCCTCGTTGCCCTCCGGGCTCCGGCTCAACAATAGAAAAGATGCCGCCGCCGCGACCACGTACAATCGACAGATGGCTGATGATGTTTTTCGCTTGCATGGTATTACGTTTTATGAAATCGTATTACCCGTTCGCCACAACCAAACTCAATAAAGTTAAGCATACAACAATAACAATGACTACCATGGAAAGGAAGGGACCCCATGTGCAAGACCTGTAAATGCGCAATGCGCAAGCCGAAAAAAGCGCCAGAAAAGGCGAAGCGGGCGGGGAATGTTAAGAAGACTATCAAGAAGTAAATGTCCGAACGCGTGAAAATTATACGAACAAAAATCCTCAACCTCGACCAGATGCTGATCGAGCGTCAGCGGTTGCGAAAGGAAAACCGGACATTAGTATTCACCAACGGGTGTTTTGACATCCTGCATGTGGGACATGTCAGTTACCTTGAGTTTGCGCGCAGCCAAGGCGACGTGCTGGTGGTAGGCTTGAATTCGGACGCCTCCGTCAAACGCAACAAAGGTCCCAAGCGCCCCATTAACAACGAGAGGGAACGAGCCCTGTTGCTGGCGGCGCTGGAGGCGGTCGATTATATCGTCATTTTCGATGACGACAAGCCGGCGGCAATTGTGGAGGCGCTTCTGCCTGAAGTGCTGGTAAAAGGAGAAGATTGGGCGCACTATGTTAGCGGACGCGAAGCGGTCGAACGCAACGGAGGGCATGTGGTCCTGGCTCGAAAGGTGCAAGGTCAATCCACCACGAACACCATTGCCCGCGTTTTGGCGGCGGAAAAGAAAACATGAAAAATGGGATCCTTGTCACCGGCGGAGCCGGTTTCATTGGCAGCAACCTCGTGAAAGCCCTGAACCGGCGCGGATGCGAGAACATCATGGTCGTCGATCATCTGGACGATCCGGCCAAGCAATGCAACCTGAAGCGAATCCGGTTCGAAGAATACCTCGACAAAACGGCATTACGCGCCAGGCTGCGCGAGGGACGCATGCCGAAAGTCAGCGGAATTTTCCACCTGGGCGCATGCAGTTCCACGATGGAAACGAACGAGGCGTACCTTGAGGATAATAATTATCGATACACACGCGATTTATGCGAGTGGTCGTCGAGTATAGGCGCCCGGTTCGTTTATGCCTCCAGCGCCGCAACTTACGGCGACGGCGCGAAGGGATACTCCGACGAGGATCCCGTTACCGCAACGTTAGAACCGTTGAACCTCTATGGCCGGTCCAAACATCGGTTCGACCTGTGGGCGCTGGAGACCGCCGCCATGCGGAATATCGCGGGACTGAAGTATTTCAACGTATATGGCCCCGGCGAGGATCATAAGGGCGAGATGCGCTCGCTGGTGAACAAGGCCTACGCCCAAATCCTGCGCGAAGGCGAAATAACGCTGTTCAAGTCGTATCGGGCGGACTGCCGCGACGGCGAACAGGACCGTGACTTCATCCATGTCGATGACGCCGTCGCCATGACGTTGTTTTTCTACGATCATCCCAACATATCGGGACTGTTCAACTGCGGAACAGGCGAAGCGCGCACATGGATCGACCTGGCCAAGGCTCTGTTCGCCGCCATGAACATGACGCCAAGGATTAAATTCATCGATATGCCCACACCCATCCGAAACAAGTATCAATACCACACCCAGGCCGACATGGCCAAGGCGCGCCGGATTGGCTACACCGCCTCCTTCCTGAGCATCGAGGAAGGCGTGCGGCGTTATGTTCGGGAATATCTGACAAAACAAGCAGCCCATTAGCGAGAGGGAATCGCCATGTCCTGGTTTAAAGAAGAGTCCAAATGTCTATCGAAAGAATGCGTACTCGAACTGGTTCGGCAGTTCGCGGAGGAATCGCGGAAGCGCATCCGCAAGAACCCGCGACGGGTCCTTTTATTGCCTCCCGATATCACGCGCGCGCACAGCGGCGCGGGCTGGATTACGGAGGAATTATACCGTATTTTCTCAATGTTCGCCGACGTGCATCTCATCCCCACACTTGGCCAGCATGTGCCCCACACGTCGGAGCAAAATCGATGGATGTTCGGCAATATACCGGAGGAGCGCATCCACGCCCATGACTGGCGGGAAGGATCGAAGGTCATCGGCGAAGTGCCGGCCGCGTTCGTGCGGGAGGTTTCCGGCGGCAAGGCCGACTGGCCCATTCCCGTGGCGCTCAACCGATTCCTGCTGGAAGGCAACTGGGATTTGATCCTTCATATCGGCCATGTTGTGCCGCACGAGGTGTTGGGCTTCGCCAGCCACAACAAGAACTACTTCATCGGACTGGGCGGCAAACCGACGATTTGCGCCAGCCATATGATGGCAGCCTGCTGCGGAATCGAAAACAACCTTGGACGCCTTGTCACTCCCCTGCGGACATGCTATGACAAGGCCGAGGCGGAATACCTGACCCGCCTGCCCGACGCCTATCTGCTGCTGACAATGGCCTACGATTCCACCGGCCACCTCGCGCATACAGGCGTCTACGCCGGCAACGACACGGAAACCTATCTGGAAGCCGCCAAGGCGTCACAACGACAGAACATCACGATCGTTCCTCCGCTCAAAAAGGTTGTCGCCGTAATGCAAGGCAACGAGTTTCACAGCACCTGGGTGGCGAACAAAGCGATTTACCGCACCCGCATGGCCATGGCGGACGGTGGAGAGTTGCTGATTATCGCGCCGGGCTTGGAACGATTCGGCGAACAGCCGGACGTAGACGCTGTTATCCGTAAATATGGATATGCCGGCACGGAGCGGATCATGGATTTGTGGCGCACGTGTCCGGCCAACGGCGATCTCCGGGATTTGACGCACGCCACGGCGCATTTAATCCATGGTTCCGCCGAAGGGCGTTTTACCATCACCTATGCTCCCGGCCATCTTACTAAAGATGAAATTAATGGCGTCGGGTTTCAGCACATGGACCTGGATAGCGCCTTGCGCCGTTATAATCCGGAACGAATGCACAACGGATTTAATGTTATGCCGGACGGCGAGGAAATCTACTTCATTGCCACTCCCTCAGCCGGACTGTGGAGCACGCGCAAGAGAATGGGTGATAGCCGGGACGTCAAGAAGGATTGATGCATGAACGATGAACATGTCTTCACCCTTCAGGAAGCGGTCCAAGAGGCAAAACGATGCCTCAATTGCGCCCAGCCCGTTTGCCGGACAGGATGCCCGATCGAAAACGATATTCCCGGGTTTATCCAAGCAGTTGTCGACGGCAATATCGGGCAAGCCGGCGAGATTTTAGCCCAAAGAACCAATCTGCCGGCAATTTGCGGACGAATCTGTCCCCATGAATTGCAATGCGAATCGCATTGCATCCTCGCCCGGAAAAACGCCGCCATCCGGATCGGCAAGATCGAATTGTTTATCGCCGACATGATCGCGGAAATGGGTTTCGGACCGGCTCGCAAAGTCTTGCCGCCGAAAAAAGGGAACGTCGCGGTCATCGGTTCCGGGCCGGCCGGCCTGACCATTGCCGGCGATTTAGCGAAGCTCGGCTTCGCCTTGACCGTCTTCGACAGCCAACCGGAACCGGGTGGCGTTCTGATGTATGGGATTCCTGCCTTTCGGCTTCCCAAACACGTCGTTCACAGGGAAATCGACAAACTCAGAAAACTGGGCGTGGAATTTAAGGTCAATGTCATGATTGGTCCGGACATCACGGTTGACACCCTGTTTGCCAAGGGATTCGATGCCATTTGCATCGCCACCGGAAATGCGCTACCCCAGACGTTGAACGTCCCCGGCGAGGAACTGCCGGGTATTGTCCCCGCCATCTATTTCCTCCAAATGGTCATTCTGGCCGAGACATCACGCATCGATCCCGGCGTTGTTCCGGTTCGGTTTGGCGATCGCGTGGTGGTGGTCGGAGGGGGCAATGTGGCAGTGGATGTTGCGCGCGCCGCCAAACGGCGGGGAGCCGCATCCGTTTGTGTCGTTGCCCGCAACCCTATCGAGCAGTGCTCCTTTCTCCCCAGCGAAATCGCGGCGGCAAAAACAGAAGGGGTCGTGTTCAGGGACGGCCTCGCTGTGGATTCGTTTTGTGGCGCTGATCGCGTGGAAAAGGTCAGCCTGAATCAAGGGTCCGTCCAATTGACCGTCGATATAGTCTTAATCGCCATAGGACAACGACCTGCGGCTCGGATCGTTTCCACGACAACCGGCATCAACGTGGATTCAGCCGGCCGTGTTATCATACGAGAACTGCCTTTCGGTATAACAAGCCGCTCGGGCGTCTTCGCGACCGGTGAAGTGGTTCACGGCCCGGCCACGGTTGTATTGGCCATGCGCGAGGCCAAAAAAGTCGCGGCGGGGATCGCCAGCTATGTGGAAGCCAAAACGTTAATGACCCTTTGCGAATCACAGGAAGGCGAAGGTTCTCTGGAAAGTCGGGGAATTCATGACTAAAACATTCTTGGTTACCGGCGGAGCCGGATTTCTCGGCATTAATCTTATCCGCCACTTGCTGGCCAGACAACAACGCGTAACGGTCCTCGACCTCGCCCCGTTCGATTATCGCGATGTCGCCGGCCAAGTGCGCGCATTTCGTGGCGATATCCGCAAACGCGAAGACGTGCGAGCGGCCATGGACGGGGTCGATATCGTCGTTCACGCGGCAGCCGCTTTGCCGCTTTACAAACCGGCCGACATTTATTCCACCGACGTGGATGGAACGCGCATGGTTCTCGAGGAAGCCGCGCGCCAAAAAGTAGAACGGTTTATTCATATTTCCTCCACGGCCGTCTATGGCATTCCCGACCACCATCCGCTTCTCGAAACCGACGAACTCGAAGGAGTCGGCCCGTACGGGGAAGCGAAAGTGCTGGCCGAGGCGCTCTGCGAAGAGAACCGTAGCGACGGAATGTGCCTGCCGATTGTGCGGCCAAAATCGTTCATTGGCCCGGAGCGGTTGGGCGTTTTTGCCATGCTCTATGAATGGGCCAGGGACGGACATAATTTTCCCATCCTTGGCCCGGGCAACAACCCGTATCAATATCTGGACGTGGAAGACCTGTGCGAAGCGATCTGGCTCTGCGCCACATTGCCGGAGGATATTGCCAACGACACGTTCAATATCGGCGCAAAGGCATTCGGAACGCCACGTTCGGATTTTCAGGCCGTGCTTGACGAAGCCGGACACGGCAAACGGATCGTATCGCTGCCGGAGCGACCGGTAATTCTGATCCTGCGCTTGCTGGAATCGATGCGATTATCGCCGTTATATAAGTGGATTTACGAGACCGCCGGCAAGGAATCGTTTGTCTCCATCGAAAAAGCGGAGAAAAATCTCGGTTTCGCGCCGAAATACTCCAATCGCGATGCGCTGCTCAGGAACTATCACTGGTATCTTGCGAACGCCAACCGGCTGGCCGTCGCATCATCGGGTGTCACCCACCGTGCACCCTGGAGCCAGGGCATCCTGAAGCTGGCAAAAGCGTTTTTCTGAACCCTATTCGTTCGATACATTTCGAAAGATAGCGGAGCGTGTGCATGGAAAAAGTCGATATCGTCATTGTCGGCGCGGGTGTGGTCGGACTGGCCATTGCCTGGCGTTTGTCAACGTTGAAAAAGGAAATCGTTCTTCTGGAGCGGCACGACGGCTTTGGGCGTGAAACGTCTTCGCGCAACAGCGAAGTGATCCATGCCGGGCTGTATTATCCCAAAGATTCGATGAAAGCCCGGTTATGCGTGGCGGGCAATCGGCTGTTGCGTGAGTTGTGCCGGGAACACGACATTCCGCATGCCATGACCGGAAAAATTGTCGTGGCAACCGAAGAATCCGAAAAGCATAAACTCGAACACCTATTCGACCAGGGAAATCGAAACGACGTTTCCGGACTGCGCCTCCTGAACAAGCGGTCAATTCTGGGCCTGGAACCGCATGTGTTGGGCGTTGCCGGATTATGGAGCCCGGCCACTGGAATTGTCGATTCCCACCAGTTAATGGCATTTTTCGCCCAATCGGCGGTCGATGCTGGGGTGATTATCGCCTACGGACACGAAGTAACCGGACTGCAACAGGCACCGACCGGATATTGCATGGAAGTTCGTGACACTACCGGAGAAAAGGTTTTTATCGAAAGCGAAGTGGTCGTCAACGCGGCCGGGATCGGGGCCGACGCGGTCGCGGCCATGGCAGGCATTGATATTGATGCGGCCGGATATCGGATTCATCGCTGCAAGGGAGAGTATTTCGCCGTGGCGGACCGCCATCGCGGGAAGCTTTCTCACTTGGTTTATCCGGCGCCAACCGCTGTCAGTCTCGGAACGCACAGCGTATTAAAGTTGGATGGCAGCCTGAAACTCGGCCCCAATGCCTTCTATGTGGACAGGTTGAATTATGACGTGGAGGCCGGTCATCAGCGAGAGTTCTTTGAGAACGCACGAAAATACCTGCCGTTTATCGACTACGACGATCTCGCGCCCGATATGGCTGGTATCCGCGCCAAACTGCAAACCGCCGATGAATCCTTCCGTGACTTCGTCATCCGTGAAGAATCGGATCGCGGGTTGCCAGGCTTGATTAATTTGATCGGGCTTGAATCGCCGGCCTTGACGGCTTCCCCCGCCATTGCACAGTACGTTGAAGACGCGATCTAAACCCGCACGCGTTTTCGGGCCTTCCGGATAAACAGCGTATCGAGCCATCGCGTGGGACACAAACTGGCAAGAATCGCTCCCACGCAGGCCGGCAAGGTAACGCAATAGCGAGCGCGCGGATGGGCGGATTCGAGTGCCTGCGCGACTTTGCGGCCCACCACTTCAGGCGGCAGGGTAAAGCGGTCCGGCTGTTTCCGCCGGCCTTTTCGGCGGTCGATGTTTTTCCGGTAGGCATTCGCGAAATGCGCGCTTTCGAGATCGAGTTCCGTTTCCGCCTGGGCAACGGAACGCTGGCGAAAAGCGCTTTCAATGGATCCGGGTTCCACCAGACAGACCGCGATGCCCGAATCGAACAATTCGACCCGGAGCGCGTCGGCCATGGCCTCGACCGCGAATTTACTGGCCGAGTAGATTCCCATAAACGGCAGCGCGAGGCGGCCCGCGACCGAACTGATATGCACGATACGCCCCCACCCCTGCCGGCGCAGGGTCGGCAGGCATAGATTCGTCAACTCCTGCAACCCGAACACATTCGTTTCGAATTGCGCGCGCATGGTTTCGCGCGACAAATCTTCGAGCGCGCCGGGTTGGCCGTAGCCCGCGTTGTTCACCAGAGCGCCCAGTTTGCCGCCGGTGAGCTTGAGCACGGTATCCACAAGCGCGCGCAGCGAAACGCCGTCGTCCATGTTTGCAAACAGCGCCTCGAATCCCTCGGATTTCAATGATTCGATATCCTCGCCGCGGCGCGCCGTGGGAAAAACCCGCCAACCCTGCGCGCGCAAAACCCGCGCCGTGGCCCTTCCAATGCCGCCCGATGCGCCGGTAACAATTACACTACGATCTTCGACCGATGGATACCACATGCGTCATTCCTCCTTCGCTTATACGCGCAGGCTCCTGCTTATCGGGGCGATGGGAACGCACACTCGCGGAGATCGGTCGAAAACAGGCGTTGTCATGGCGTTTTGATGTTCTCCGGATTAACGTTCACGCCGGCAATAGAGGCATATTTTCCAAAGGTGCCTTGAAATGATATCCATGGCAATATAACCGACCAACAAGTTCACGGCAATCAGTATAAATATGGTTGTTGCGGCTTCGGCACCCGCTTAGCCTGCGCGGAGTTTAAAAAAGGAATTGGCCGGTTGCTTCCATTACGTAGCGCGAATCGTCCGCTGGCGCGCACCCATGTGCTCTCGGACCAATCGGCTGGAATACCGTCAACAAGAATTGCCGTCGGCACGGCGTCGGCGACACAGCAGTTGATGACAAAGCGGAACAGGACACAGGTATTGGTCCCAAATTGTGCCGCAATTTTAGGATCGCGATGAAGCATGCCAACGACGGCAACCGTACGCTCGGCATAGGCTTTGGGCCAACGGCAAAGATAATGGAGCGGGACATCCTCATCCGATCCGGAAACATCACTCATTTCTCCGTCCATGTCGGCATCTTGCCGTGACATGCTCCGGCCATTAATATCGGCCATCCCCGTCCATCGGCGTTGAAACGCATTGGCATCCAGCGTCGTGCCGCAGGCCATGCAAAGACATGCCAGCGGCAGGATCAGAATCAATACCCGCGTGGCCTGATCGAGATCGAACGGCTGGGGCCGCGCATGGATGGCGCTGAAAATGAAACCGAGCAACACCAGCAGTCCGAGCACGAGAAGAACAACGAATTCCGGACGTAGAAAATCCAGATAAGCGCGACCCGGCAGCAGACCGCTGAGCGCATAAAACCAAGCTCCCAACAGAAGCGGACGCCAATAGCGGGCAAGCAAATCGCGCATAAGGTTCATAACATCCCCATTCCCAGCGCTTCCAGCCCTGCCACGACAACAAGCACGGCCAGCAGAATCAATCCGGCCAGGGCAATGATGGCGCGTCTGGAGAAGACGGTCTGATACATCAGCAGCAGTTTGAGGTCGAACATGGGGCCCGTCAACATGAACGCCATTTGCGCGGGCAAGGATAGAAGGCCACGGAACGAAGCGGCGATAAAGGCATCGGCCTCGGAACAAAGGTTCAGCAGGATAGCCAGCCCCATCATCAGAAGAGAAGGCACAATCGGCAAGGCGGACAATTCCAGAAACAACCGGCGATCCATAAGCACTTGGGCCAAGGCGGCAACCGCCGCGCCGATCACAAGGTAGTGGGCTACGGCCAGAAAATCGTCGGAAGCATGCCGGAAAGCGCCGACAAGCTTCCCGATCAAGCTCGTTGAGACATGTTGCGCGCCATGCGCGCAACACGAGCACCCGATTTCGTGCACTGCCGTTTTTTGATCGCCCTTTGTATGTTCACACGTATCCGGCGATTCCAACAATGCCGGACGGCGTACAAATAGACGCCCCATGGCCAAAGCTACGAATACGGCAATGGCATAACCGCACAGCAATCGGATGGCCGCCACCCACCAGTCCATTTTGTATGCCAGCATGGTTGACGCCGCGACGATGGGATTAACTATCGGCCCTCCCAACAGGTAAGCCACCGCCGCCG
>JAQUMN010000004.1 GCA_028718125.1 Kiritimatiellia bacterium | reverse complement strand
GCAGGTCAAAAAGCCCGTCCTCGTTCCAGTCGCAGGGATAGACGAAAGCCATCACGCCAAAGACTTCCTTGTCGGCGATTTTAACAAAACCGTCGAACTCCAGAACGGCCGGCGCCAGGGTGCCGCGAATGGCGGCGACCATATCTTTGCCTTCAATGGCTTTCTTGGTGCCCTTATGCAGGCGGATCTGCCCCGTGCGCGTGCCGACGATCAGGTCGGGCAGGCCGTCGCCATTGTAGTCCACCACCGCGGGGGTCAGTTGTTCAAAGCCTTCCCCGTAGCACAAATAGAACATGCGATCTTCAAGGAACACCGGTTTGCCGCGCGAGCCGGCGTTCAACAACAGGCGCACGCTGTTGGCCGAATAGGTGCCCTCGCCTACAATCAGGTCCGGCTTGTTGTCCCTGTTCCAGTCCGTCACCCAGGGCGACATATAGTTGCCCAGGATCATGGGCACTTTGCCCAGCATCAGCACGGGCACGCGGTCCTTGGGATCATCCACACCGTAGGTCGGGTCCACGTAGCGCGGGATGCCCATGCGCCGTGTAAATAGCCACTGATTGCGCGTGCCCTTGTTTTCCAGGACCCCGATATCGCCGTAAAACGTGCCGAACAGCACGTCATTATCCCCATCCCCGTCCCAGTCGCATATATGGATCTTGGCGCCCCACCCGATAAACGTCGGGACAAACGTGCCGGTCGTGAACCGGGGCTTGCCCTTTTCGCCGGAGTTCAGGTAAATCCAGAGGAACCCATACGTGTCGCTGACCACCAGGTCGTTCAGGCCATCCCCATTCATATCCACGAAGTTCGGGCAGGACGACATGGTTGTTTCCACCATTTGGCCCGCATCGTTCAGCACGAGTGAACTGCCTACCGAAACACGCAGGTCGTTATCCGCATCCACACCGTCCCAGTAATTACCCAACGGCACCGTCTGTTCCCCGTTACACGCCGCCGGATACAGATTGGCGCCCTTGCCGGCCAGCAGGCCGACGCCGGCTGCCGCCGGCTTCGCACTCGCCTCGGGCACATTGGTTTGTGCCGGCGCATTGGTTGGCACAGGCACATTGGTTTGCGCCGACACCGGCCACGCCAGAACCAGGACGGCCATCGCAGCCAAAGCCAAGCGCAAGGTGATCAACCTATTTAGACTATGCATGCATCCCTTCATGGCTACTTAAAGTTTCTTTCGCTCTTTGTCGTCTTTATGCGACGGCCCCCCGGCTTGGCGGTCCCGCTGTCCTCTTTCGATTCCGGCGCATTGGTGACAGTCTCATCCGTATTCGTCGTTTGGGATGCTGATGCCCGAGCGCGCGTATCCGGACTGGTGGGCAGCTCCTTCGGCAAAAACATAAAATCACGCTGATAGCGGGTCAGCAGGTGCACTACGACGTTGACACCTAATCTGTAAATATTGCGCGTGGTTTCGTCGGAAATGTTCCGGTAAATGATACCGCTTTCAGGGGAAGCGAGATGGGGGCCGTGCACCGACTGCCAGTTTGGCTTTTTGCCGCGCTCGGTCACATTGACCAACCCCCACTGGATCTTGCCGTCCTTGTTCAGGCGCGCCTCCCAGAAATGGCCGTAGCCGTTCAGCGTATAGAGCACCGCCAGTTTGCCGCCGATATTGATCATTTCAATGGGCTCGTGATAATAATTCATGCCCGTGGGCAGTCCGATATTATCGAAGAAGGTATTGAATATTTCATGATTTTCCGGGACAGGCTCGAAATTGCGGTCCGGCAGGACGCGATGCATTTCGCGCCGGAAGGCGATATCGAAGCGCGAGTTGTGCCCGGCCAAGGCGCTGTCGGCCCAGATAGCGCCGCCCACATTCAGGTAATCGCGCAGGTTTTTGACTTCATTTTCCAATAAGCGAAAGTCTTTGTGACCGGTCAGATAGACGAACGGCGGCTTGAGGATAAAGAGCTTATCCGTGCCAATGTCGAGCACTTCCGGCACAACCCGGGGATCAATCCGATTCTTGGACCAGGCCCGGATCTGGAGCATCATATTATACAGGGCATTCGGATTGCAGTTCCAGTCGCCGTCCTGATATTTGGCCTGAAAAATGGTGAATTTGGCAACAACGGTTTTCCCGCGGCCATGGTCATACAGACCGGGAACGTTGCCTGGACCGCTTCTGCTACCGCCGTTCTCCCCGCTACTGCCCTGCACCCATCCTTCCTGAAATATTTTGACATTCTTTATCCGTTGCCTTTCGGCTTCGATAATTTTGGCGCTCAATGTATTGTCTCCGATCTTGCCGTCAAAAGTGTCGGGAGTGGGCGCGGGGACCGGTACGGAGGGTTGTTGGATATAGTCGGTGGACTTATTACCGGTCAGCAACTTGGTGACAGCGCCCTTGGTTCCCCTGATGATAGAATCCATCACGGTGCTCTTCGTCATGCCGTCCACAGGTTGCTTGGCCGCGAGCGATTTCCCGGAGATGTCGGGTTGTTTTACGGGCGGAGCCTTTTGAACCACCGGGGATCGAACAAATATTGAATCGGCCGGGTTAAAAACACCCTGTATTTCCTTATACCGTGAAATGACCCGGGGCGCCAGAATCAGCGCCAGGAGCAGATAGAGCGCTGCGGCGATAAGAAAATAGCGGGAGCGCAGGAGGGAAACAACAAAGCGCGTTACAATGCCCTTTGTCGCCGCCATCTTTTCCAGAAGTTCAAAGTTCCGCAATATTCGAAATAATTTCATGGCAATGAGAACCTTGCCTGGTCATTATTGCTGATGAGCGTTAACCAACAGGTGAAAAATCAACTCAAATTATTATCCATGTGTAACCCCTCAGTTACATGGGGGCATGTCGGCGATAGAGCCGGTTTTATACCGGGTATAGCCGACCACGCCTTCGGCGTGGCAAACATAAAGTTTACCTCGCATAGGGCGGGGTCGGCTCTACCCCCACGTAACCGAGGCATTACATCCACGTCCAATCGCATGCCATGCCATCGTGAGAATCTTACGCCGCTTTCGATCGCGCCCGTATTCGACCGACGATGACGCGATAGATAATCAAGAGCCCCAGGACAAATCCCAGCGCGAGCCAGCGCCGGGCGCCGGTGCCGCTGAAAGATTTGAAGTCCACAGTCATGACCACGTTGGGGTCAACCTGCAAAGATCTGGCAAAATCCAACTTGCGTCCATGTTCCGGCAGGGTCACGCGGATTGCCTGGGACACGCCGGCGGCCGCTTCCTGTTGCCGGAGAATTTTTTCCGACAAGATTCGCAGGCTGTCATTTTCCTTGGCGGAGAGCGATTGTTGGCTGCGCCCCTGTTGTCCCTGCTGGGGTTTCACCGGTTGGCCGCCCGGTGCGTTATCGGGAGCCGGCAACGACGGCTGTTCCATCTGAATATTTTGCGACTCGCGCACGGCATTACGGCGATCTACCAGGCCGACCACCGCCTGCTGTTGGATCAAGTTGTGATATTGAACCCGCGCATCTTCATTCACATCGGCTTTCCCCTGGGAGTAGGTGAGCGCCGATTCCAGCGACTTATTGGCCAGCTTCTGCTTGCCTTGCCGCGCATATTGCTCACCCAGGGCCATGGCGTTTTTGGCCTTTTCCACATCGGCATCCATCTGGCGCTGGGTATTCAGGCGGTAATTTTGCGTGTCGAAGCTTACCACTTTCGTGATCCGCCCGGAGTCGAGGCATTCCAACGTACCGCCGAACCCGTAATAAAACCGGTTGGGTATGACATAGACGGTCCACAAAATGTCCGTCAGCGGCAAATCCAGTTGCGGCCCGTCCAGCCGGCGTAATAACAAACGATCGACCGTATGACTGGCATACAACAACTCAACCGAGGCCGGTTCATCGACTTCCACGGCCTCCAGGGGGATACGATAGAGGGCGCCTTCTCGTGAAGGCGCCGCGACCTTGCCGTTCACGAAGGCCGACCAGAGCCTGTCTGCCGGCTGAGGCAGCTTGATTTTAAGAAACCTCAGATTCCCGATATTCATACGCACGGTCATCTGCGTCAGCATCTTCCCATCCTCGGACACTACCGATACCAGCCGCGTTTCGGTAACCCTGGCGGGTAGGGACTCTGCGGATTCATGTCTGACCACGGAGAGCGGGAGGGCGTAATTCGGCTGGATCGTGCGATAACACAAAATGGCATCGGACAGGTCCCCGGCCCCGAAAGTGGCGGGAATGCTGCGCGCCTCTTCGGCCTTTAATCCGTTCACCTCGCCCCGCGGTTTGATTTGCACACGGCCATCCGACATCACGGTCAGATATCCCCGGGGCGGGTCCGTGTTGATCGGCAGGAGCGGAGTCACGGTGACGTTGCCAGCGCCGGGATCGAAGGGAATCTGATAACCGGCCACCAGCATATAGTTGTTTTCCACCTTGCCGTGCAGGGTCACTTGCCAAATGCCTTGAGTGGCATCGGCGATTTGTACCTTGGCGATGTCCGGCCCCGATAGGGTCAACAGCGTATTGGTGCGGGGTGCCTGCAGGAGGAATACTTTACAGCCTGCATTTTCAATCCGGTACCGGATATAGGCGCGCCCTTTCAGCATGCCTTCGGTCACATCCACGCGCTGGAGCAGTTCCGGTTTGATCGTCGGGGTCAGCACTTCCGCTTTCAATACAATGACCCAGTCCGGGCGCAATAGCGAAAATGCCAGCAGCCCCTGCTGATTGATGCCCAGATCGCGCGGATTGACTTCGCTGACGCCTTCACGCCGGAGCGTGGTCAGCCGCACGCCGCGCTCGCCCGAGACGACCAGGTTGCCGCTGTGTTTGAACGCGTTGACCACTCCTACCCGCGGCGCCGCAATCGTATCTTCCAGTCCTTTTTCCATCCGGGACAACACCAGGTTCAGGTCACGGGATCCGGTCACCGGTTTGGTAAAATGCACGATAACCCCGCGTTCCTTGTCCTTCACCTCGTCCCAGTGGCTCACATCCTGACCGCCGAGACTTTCCACATCGAACCCATCCGGAATGGTCAGGCGCAATGAAAAAATCCCCGCCTTTGCCACCGTCACTTTCAGCTGGGTGGAAAGCACGATGCGTTCATCGGCCACGGAGAGACTCCCTTTTTCTTCCACGCGGATTTCGGGCAGGACCTGCTCGGCCTGTACCTTGGCCATGACCGGCAGTTGCTGATAGCGAAAGGCCCGGCGAATGGCAGGCGCCGCCGCATCCTTCGCGACTGCCAATTCCGGCGCAAAATCCGAAATATTCATGGCGTTCAGGCCTTCCTTGGGTTCCACCACAATCTGGACAGTTTCCGGAGCCGCCAATGCCAATGCGCCCCGCTGGCGCACCGCTTCTTTAACCTGGGGCGCCCCGATAACCGCCGCATAGGGCAGACCTTCGCGCGGAGTCTGGGTGACCAGGGTCAGAATAAGGGACCCGCTGGCTGGCTTTTGCAGAATCGCTTCCAGGTTCCGCGTGGCGGGATCGAAGCGCCAGGTGCTCAAGCCGGGGGCCGATACGGAGGTTACATTCATCTGCTCGGGAATAGACAGGGCGAGGGTTCTAATTTCACCCTGCGCGATCTGATAGCGCACCAGGTGCAGTCCATTGATCACGCCCGGATCGAAGGTCATCAGCGAATTCACCTCGCAGAAAAACACGGTTTTCTCCAGCTCGGTTTTGCGCATTTTGGGCCGCCACGTGAACCGGACATGGCCGACGGACTCGAACATGGCCACGGCGTCCGTTTGGTTGCTGCTTTCGATGGTTTTGATATAGACCGCCTCGTCCGATTGAATGTCAAGGCCGCTTTCCGGCAATTTCAAAACTACATGATTTTTCAAATGGGCCGGCAGATCGAAGCTTGTGACCCACTGGCCGTTGGTTTCCCGAACCAGCACCTGAAACGTCAGGGTGGCTTGATACTCTCCATCCCGACTGATGTTCAGCGCGTATCCCGCGGGGGTGCTCAGCAATGAGACGCGCCGCGGGGCATCTGTTTTGAACTCGGTCAGCACACAGGCCGCCGACAACACCAGACTGGTCGTCGGCTGAGTCGCCTCGAAATCCAGCCGCATGACCACCTGGGCGCTTTTTTCCGCGTCGCGACCGGTAGCCGGCCCTGTGATGGTCGCGTCAATTGTCTGGATCGTCAGCCCCTCTGCGGTCATCGTCCGCCAGGACAAAGGGGCCTCGGAGGGGATGGAAAAAACCGCCAGCGTCGAAAGACCCAGGGCCATGAGCTCAATGGCGATCAGTAAAGGCAGTCGGATGTATCCGGTCGGTCCGGCTTCGGAAGGCAGTACCGTGGGCTTGATAACGGCCCGCGGCGTCACAGCCGGTGAGGCGGCCGGTGCCGACGTCTCGGCCGCCGTGGGTTGGAATGGCGGCAAGTCGGCGCCATCTGCCCAGGCGCGGGCTTGCTTCCGCTGATGCCCGGCCTGAACCGCAAACTTCAGCAGGATGCCCGCGACAACAACCGGGAGCATGACCAGGATACCCAGGGCCAGCACATCACGCCCCAGGGTTAACTGGGCCAGCGCCACGGTCAGCAAGGTCAGGCCCACGGCCAGCCCAATGGCGTTGAGATGGAACCGGATCATGGTGCCAACTCCCAGCAGACCCGCGATCAGGAATAACCACAATGAGCCGGCGCTTCCCACCCAGTTGGGAACCAGGTTCAGCACCAGAAAAAGGGATGGATCGTCCGGTAGACTGACGCTACGCGTGAACGACAATTGCTGGAGATTATGGCTTGCGGATGTAAAGGCTTGCTTCAATGCGGACAGTATGTGGAACGATGCCGGCGACAATAGTATCGCCAGGATCAGGACGATGCCGCCGGCAATCAGCGTGCCAAGCGTCGGGCGCCGTCGGCCGGTCAACCAGGCAACCAGACAGACGGCGGCCAGCGCGATGGCGCCGAGAAAACACCAGGCCGTTGCCTCCTGGACCAGGGTTTGAACTACGCGGGCGACGATCAACAGGACGGTTCCCAAGCCGTTCATTCTTGTACCGTGGTCGCTGGCCACGTTGCCGGAGGAGCCGATCATGGCCAGTGTAGCCGGCAACTGAACGGTCCATTGGGTAAAAGGAATCGGGGTTTTCAGCACAGTCGGCGCTGCCAGGCGGATCCGACGGAAAAAAAATCCGAGTCGGCCGTGATTTTGAGCGTATACCAACTCGATTTGAATAGGTGTGTTGAGATCGCGGGGCCTGGGGATTGGCACCAGCAGGCCATCATCGCCCTGTAACGCCGCCAGGTCGGTGCGTTTGCCATCCGGTTCCACAAACCGCGTGGACCATAACCGGGCATTTTTCGGCAGGGCCAGGGCCAGATATTGACTGGATGCATTTTTCACGAAATAGGTGACGGTTGACACGGTTTCCCCTTCACGGCTGATCTCGGTCCGCAGGGAAACGTGGTCGGCCACCTGGCCGAGCAACGGTTCCGTTTCATAGCGGGTTGCCTTGAGACGGCTGGTGTGCGGTTTCTTTATGTATTTATAGGTAGCAAGAAAAGGGTCTTTCACCAGCAACGCATAGGCCTCGGGCACTTCATTGCGATCGATCCGAATGATGGATGGGTCGCGCGACTGCTCGTCCAGTTTCAAGCTGGCCGAACTGGCCACCACAAGGTACCCAACTTCGCTTTCCGTCCCTTCCGTCTGAACGCCGCCGATGGCGAGTTCGCCGCCGGCATAGCTGACCGGCCGGTCATAAGCAACCAGCAGGGTGTAGTCGCCCAGTATTTTTTCCTGGAGCGAAACGGTCCAGACGGTGTTGCTGTGCTCCCAGTTGCGCACATCCCTGCCGGTAAATTCCACATTCTGGTATTCGGCGGGAATGGTCAGCTTAAATTCACGAATAGGTGCGCCGCTGATGTGGTAGGTGATCAGGGCGCTGCCGTAAAGCACACCGTCCCCCATGGAAATCAGGTGGAACATTTCGGAATGGATTACGGGAGCGGTCCTCTCCAAACCGACGCTCGCCTGCCAGGCTGCATCCTTGAACCGGAATGCCCATTGCGCGTCCGGTACGTGCATGGGCGTGGAACCTGTGTGGGCTTCAATCAACCCGGACAATTTTTCCACCTTCAACCGCAGTCCTTTTTCGCCGGACATGACCAGGTACCCGCGTTCCGATTTGGCG
Organism: Kiritimatiellia bacterium; assembly: GCA_028718125.1. Classification (GTDB taxonomy): domain Bacteria; phylum Verrucomicrobiota; class Kiritimatiellia; order JAAZAB01; family JAAZAB01; genus VSJD01. Next base: position 135,884 of record JAQUMN010000004.1, on the reverse strand, counting down.
TCGCGCACCTTGAAGGCCGGCAGGGAAAAAGCCGTTTTGTCGCCGAGCGCCCGTTCCAGCCGCAAATCCACCAGGATCCGACCCTGCACCGCGTTGCGGAAATAGGCGCGGATGACCCGATGTCCAGCCTCGTCCCGCACGTCATAATCGGCAATTTCAGCGCCCGTGACACCGGCAACCACCCAGGTCGGATCGGTTTCAACAACTACTTCGCGCGTCGGCGCGTCGCGCACATCGAGCTCAATCGAGGCGTTGAATATGGCGTCGTTATCGACAACCGAAAGAATCAGCCGGTCGTCGGCGCTGACGGCGGTTACCACGTCGTCCGCTTCCAATGCAAAGGTGAACGGCATATTGGCGAACTGATATGTGAAGGGCGTGCGAGCGGGAAGCGGCCGCGCCGGGTCGGATGGCAATCCCAGCTTGACCTGGGGAAATGCCGCCTGATCAATCTGGGTCAGGCCCAACGCCTGGTTGACCAGGAGCTTGATGGCGCTGTCGGTGCCGACGGTCAGGAATCCGTTGGCCCGAATGACGTCCCGGGGCACGAAGATCGGCAAGTTGAATTTGCAGGGGAATTCCGGCAGAACCATCTCGCCGTTAATCTGCAGCAGGTACTGCGTGTCTTTCGGCCGGCTCAGGGAAACCGTCAAGAGCGGCTGGGCTGGATGTTGCCGGTCAATGCTCCAGTCCTGGATATCCTCCCCGCGCACCTGGGTGACATTGATATTCGATGACAAAGCGACCGTGAGTTTATTCAAACTGCCCTGGACCACGCGATAGCTCAGGATGGTATCCAGGTGCAGGGCGCCCACCCCCGCCGAGGCGATCATGTTGGCGACGCACTCCACCACCCGCTCGGCTTCCAGCTTCTTGATTTCCGGCTTCCAGCGCATTTCAAAACCTTCGCTGATACCCAGGAACGCCGTCACCACCGTCTTGCCCTTCGGGGCCTTTTGCCGGTTAACGCTCAGCGCGCCGGGAAAATTGACTTCCAGGTCATCCCGATCGCATTGCACGGATGCTTCCCGGATCGCGGACAATGGAATCGCAAATCGCGTACGGCGCCAATCCCCCTCTTTGACCGGCCGGCTGGCGAAAACTAATTTTACCGATTGCCGTCCGCGCGAGTCCAGCGTCAGCCAGAAACACCCGCTGCCATCCCGGGACAAAACCGCGCCCCGCGGCAGATCGCTTTCGCGGCAGGCGATTTCACCGGCTACCAGGGGTACAAGACAGGGTTTTACCTGGGCATCCGCCGTGAAAGCCAGGGTGAACACCACGTTTTCCCCCTCGATTTCACCGCGAATCGTCAGGTCTGAAATAGTGAACCTTGTTGAGGCAACCGGCGAGGGTGGCACGCAAGCGGCTACCGGTTTAACCGACGCCATCGGAGCCGCAACCATCATGGCGGGGCCTGCCTTGGACGATGGCTGGGCGGTCGGGACCTCAGCGGCTGCGTTGGTTGCGGCCATTCCCGCGATGCTTATGACGGCCCATAACCCCGCGGCCAGCCCGCTCCTGATCGGCATGTGTAATCGATTCATATTTTGTTCCTCTCGTTGGTTGATTAAATGTATTGAAATTTTCCATCATAGGCGGATTCGCCTCCCGCCAACGCTAAAGCTATGGCGGGCAAGCCGGTGGACAGTCTGGGTAGAGCCGGTTTTATACCGGCTATTCTTTTCAAAAGATAGCCGACCACGCCTTAGGCGTGGCAAGCATAAAGTTTACCCCGCACAGGGCGGGGTCGGCTCTACATCAAATCGCATATCAACACCAAATTATTTCGCGGCTCCGCCTGCGGCAACCACTACATAAAATAATCAGGGATTCTCCGGTTCCTGAAATTTTGGTGTCAAGCCGGTTTGCGTCAGCCGCAAGAATTCCTGAATCCGATTGTCCAAGCTCAGTTCCAGCGCCACCGGACGCAGGACCTTGGACACGTCTTCAAACCGCCTGCCGGCGGCGAAGGGACTGCCCCGCAGGATTTCGGAAAATTCCGCCGCCGCCGCCGCCAGCCGGAAACGCACATCCATGGCTTCAAAGGGCGTCGTGCCGGACATTGGCGCGATCGGTTGCTCGATTTCCTCAATCTGACCGGTTAGCGCGTTCCGGCATCGGACCCGGACCATGCCCAGGGGCTCGCGGGAATTGCCCTGTAATTCGAGCTCATATAGCGCGGTCACGGATTGCCCGGAGCCGATCTCGCCGGCATCCACGCTGTTGTCCCGGAATTCTTCTTTTTTCAACTGCCGGTTTTCGTATCCTAATTGACGGTATTGCTTGACGCGCTTCGGATTGAATTCGACCTGGATTTTCGCGTCCCGGGCAATCAGGTTGACCGTCGCGGCCAGGTCGTCAACCAGAACCCGCTGCGCTTCAGCCGGGGAGTCAATAAAGGAATACACGCCATCGCCCTTGTTTGCCAGGGTTTCCAGCATGACGTCGTTATACGCGCCGAGGCCGAACCCGAACACGGAGAGCGTAATGCCCTGCTTGCGATAGTCGGCCACGGATTTGAGAATGTCTTCGGCCGCCGTCGTTCCCAGGTTGGCCATGCCGTCGGATAACAGCATGACGCGGTTGCACGCCGCGCTGTTGAATCCGCGCGCCGCCGTGGCATAAGCTTCGCGCATGCCTTCTTCTATCGCCGTCGAGCCGGATGTCTGCAGGCCTTCGATGACGGCCAGTATTCGTTTCTTGTCGGATGCCGGCGTGTGTTCCAGGAGCAGGCGGGCGTGGGAATCGTATTGCACGATGGCGACCTTGTCGGTCGGACCCAGTCGCGCCACCATCCGGGACAGAGCGTCCTTCACCAACTCAATTCGGTCCGGTGTGGCCATCGAGCCGGACGTGTCAATAAGCAGGGTCAGCACGGCGTCCCGTTTTTCCTCGCGACCGAGCCGGCGCCCTTTGACCCCGATTTTCAGCAGGGACATGCCCCGTCCGAACGCCGATGGTCCGCAGTCCGTATAAACGGCAAAGGTCGGCCCGATAGGGGGCGTGTAGTCGTAGTCGAAGAAATTGACGAATTCCTCCGTGCGCACGGCTTCGGGCGGAGGCATTTGGCCGCGCAACAGGTAATTGCGGGAGAGCGTGTAGGACGCCGTGTCCACGTCAATCGAGAACGTGGAAAAAGGCTTGGTTGCCGCGGACACGAACGGATTGACGCCTGCCGCCCGGCAAATGGGAACGCTGACGGGCGGGGCATTGCTCGCTGCCGGTTCAGGAGGCGGGATTGCGTTGGCCGCGGGACTGGCGGGCGGGAGCGTCGTTGGCAACATTTGAAAAGATCTCTGGTAACGGGTCAGCAAATAAACCGTTGCATTGATGCCCAACTTGTAGGCATTCTTGACAAGCGCATCGGATAGGGTCGGTCCTCCCGGTGCCTTCCGACCCATATCTGTTTTGCCGGTCACAACTTCAACCTGATTGTTACTGCTTAGTTTATAGCGATCCCAGAGATTTCCATATCCATCCAATGTGTATAAAACGGCGGCCTGATTCCCGATATCGATCTTCTTGATGGGTTCCTGATTGCTATTTTCTTTCGGCAAGGACGGGGTGTCGAAGAAGATATTGTATAATTCGTGATTGGATGGAACGTCCTCAAAATCCCGGTCCGGCAGGACACGTTTCATTTCCCGCCGCAGGGCCAGATCGAATGAAGATCCCTTTTTTGACTCGGCATTGTCGGCCCAGACTGCGCCGCCAAGCATGAGATAGTCTCTAAGATTTTTAACTTCCTGGTCCGTGAGGTGAAAATCTTTATCTCCGGTTAGATAAACGAACGGCGGCTTGAGGGTAAAGAGCTTGTCCGTGCCGATATCCACCACTTCCGGCGCGAGCTTGGCATCAATCCGGTTCTTGGTCCAGGCGCGAATCTGCAGCATAAGGTTGTTCAAGGCGTTCGGATTGCAGTTCCAATCGCCATCCTGATACTTGGCCTGAAATATCGCGAACTTGGCGCTAACGGCCTTGCCGCCGCCATGCCGATACGAACCGGCGGCACCCATGCCTCCGCCACCACTCCCGGTACCTTCGCCAGCCGACACCGCCCATCCTTTCTGAAAATCACGGACGCCAACCAGCCGTTTTACTTCGGCAGCCTCGATTTTCGCGCCCATATTGTCTCCGACCTTGATGTCAATGGCGCTAATAGCGGGTGCGGCAACCGGTACGGAAGCTTGGGCGTAGGCGGAGGGCGCACTGATGGTCAGCCGCGCGGAGGCGGATTGCCTGCCGGACACCATAAGCCTGTCCGCCGGGATTCTTTTTGCCGCACTATCCCCGATTTGCACGGCCGATGGGGCGTTTTCGGCCTTCACCTGCTCACGATCACCGGCAGGCTTAGGCAGGGCAGGCGCTGCGGCCGTAACCGCATCTTTGTCCAAAGCGCGCGCAACGGAAGCGCCGCTTTTAAACTCGGCTTTCTTGCGACTCGCTTCGCTTTCATCCACTGATTCCGCCCGGCTTTTTTGAGCAGATTGGAAGACTCGCTCGGGTTGGTCTTTTATATCTGTAATCGATGCCGCCTTGGGCGGAGGCGGCAGGGGAGCCGCCGTGAATCCGGCCGTCTGCATATGGGTATAGAAAGAAGAACTTTCCGCCGGCGATACCGAGATCTTGGCGGCTGCCATATACATGACCTCGTCCCTGTGGCCGCTTCTGACAATACGTGCGGAGCGCCTGACGGTTGGCGGCGGGACCGACGGGGGCAAAACCAGCAACTGACCCGCACTTTCGAAATTAGCTCGAAGCGCCGAATAGTGCGACACGACTACCGGGGAAAGAATGAAGCCAGCCAATATTAAAAACATGGCGGCCACGGCCATGAAGTGCACGGTGGAGAATTCGGTTATGCGGAATCTCCAGTTCCTGAATGCGCGCTTGGATGGGGCGACCTGCGGACGACGCCAGTGTTGCTTTTTGAACTGGAGACCGAAGTCTGCCGGCAGATGCGCCGGCACGGCCGAAGTGTCCGCCAGACCTTCGCGCAACAGCTGGAGCGTCGCTTGTAGATCTTCAACGCTATCCCGGCAGAGCGCACACGTCTGAAGATGGACCCGCACTTCCTCGGCCTGGGCCGGTTCGAGATCGCCCAGTAGATAAGGCGTCAGTAAATCCTGTATTTCATGACAATTCATGGCAGCCCCCCGTTTCTTATGAGGCCGGCTTTTTTCAGGCTTGCGCTGATATTTTTCACGGCATGATGCAAAATACAGCCGATATTTCCTTCCGTGCGTCCCGTGATCAGGCTGATTTCCCGGTACGAAAGGCCTTCCTGCATGCGCAACAGTAATACTTGCTGCTCGGCCGGGTCCAGATGGCGCAGATGGTCCAGGACCATCTGCACTCGCTCAGGCGGATCGCCGGGATTAGCCGGGTCCGGCGCGGCGCGGTCTGATGCTTCCTGCTCATGCAGGCGATGCAAACGCGACTCGCGGCGGATATAATCGATCGCCGTGTTATGCGCCACCCGATAGAGCCAGGGTCGCAAGTTATCCGTGGGGCGGGCGCCATTCCGCCACACGCGGAACAGCTTGATGAAGGTTTCCTGGACGACATCCTGGGCGGCGGCGGCATCGTTGACAAGGCGAGCAACATAGCGCAACAGAACCGATTCATGAGCGGTTATAATGGCTTCAAACTCCACGTTTCCGTCCGATTCAACGGACGGGGCAGTTTGGGCGATATTATCCATGCCGCTCCTTCGTGCGGTGATTTCTATCTATAAGACGCCGGTCGCGCCATGATTCTTCAAAGAAATTACATAACCTGAATATTTCACGTGAAACGCGAAATATTCACCCAGTGGGCAGATCGCGGCCCCATGGATTTTTCCGGCGCGCGAGGCGGGCGGCCAGGCGAATGGCGGCGGACATGCTGCCGGCATGCGCCTGGCCTTTCCCGGCAATGTCAAAGGCGGTGCCGTGATCGGGCGACGTGCGCACAATCGGCAGGCCGAGCGTCAGGTTGACGCCTTCTTCAAAGGCAATCATCTTCAAGGGCCCCAGCCCCTGGTCGTGATACATGGCCACGACCGCGCCATACCGGCCTTGCAAAGCCTGGTGGAAAATGACATCGCCCGGCACGGGCCCTTCCACGTCCAGGCCGCGGCGGCGCAATGCACGCAACGCCGGGCGGATCGTCGTGATTTCTTCCCGGCCGAGGATGCCATTGTCCCCGGCGTGCGGGTTAAGCGCGCAGATACCGACCGTTTTTTGCTTCACTCCGAGCCAGGGTAGCGCCTGTGCCGCCAACAATGCTGCCTCCTGAATGGCTGCTCGTGAAACGGCGTCGGGCACTTTGGCCAGCGGCAGATGCCGCGTGACCAGCACCACGCGCAAGGGGCCGCCCAGGAGCATCATGGCAAATACGCGCGTGCGGGTAAGGGCCGCCAAAAATTCCGTGTGGCCGGGATACGGCAGGCCCGCCAGGTGCAGGCTCTCTTTGCAGATGGGACCGGTAACCAGGGCGTCAAAGTGTCCTGCCATGCAGCCGCTGACGGCCGCCCGGATCCACCGCACGGCCGCCTGGCCTTGTGTTTTGCCGGTAATGCCGGGTTGCCAGGTCAAGGGCTTAAGCTTCGGCTTAAGATCCTGCTCGGGTTCCCAATTGACAATGCGGTCGGTATTTTTTTCCCCATCCGCCAACCGCCAGGCCGGCGGCAACGGCAGACGGAGATATGCCGCCTGGCGGCGCAGAATCGTTCGGCTGCCGATCAGTACGAAACGCAGAGTGGCCGGCCAACGGTTCTGGTACAGCGCCTTTAAGGCCACTTCCGGCCCGATCCCGCCGGGATCGCCGAGGGTGATGGCAATGGTTTTCATCGGATAACGTGATAAAAAGCGGACGGATATCAACAATTGACAAAGTAATAACTTAGATCTTTATCCGCCTTTGGCGGATGAGACCGCGTTGCGCCTTGGGCTGGGTGAGCCCTCGAAACCCTGCGGAATAGAATGCGTTAGATTGGCTCGGCGGCCAGGCGTCGCCGGCGGCGCTATACTCGTGTATGCGGCGTCCGGCGAGAACACCGCCGCCGAGCCAAGATCACACATTCGATCTCCGCACCCAAGGCGCAATGCATTGTTGCCGAAAAATTAGAATATCTTCGGCTAGTATTTTTTAATAAATGCCTTCTGTCTCAGGCGCAGTATCCAGGCATCATAGAGGCGCTTGGCTTCCTGCTTTTCCAGCTCGATGCGAAGGGTGTCCTGGACCTTCTCGAATGGAATCACCGTGGCTTCCCGGCGCCCTTCCACTTTCAGGATGTATAGGTCACCGCCGGCCGGGATCACGTCGCTGATATCTCCCGTCTTGAGCGCGCGGATGGCCGCGGCCAGTTCCGGCCGTCGGCTGTCCGGATCAATCCAGCCATAGTTGCTGCCGTCCTGGGCGTGCGCGCCTTCGGAAACTTGCTTAGCCAGGTCCTCAAACGGGATTCCCGCCAGCAACTGCTTGCGCACATCTTCCGCCTGTTTGCGCTTGACGGCAAATTCCTCGTCCGTCTTGCCGCCGTTGATCATGATCATGCGCAAGTGCACTTGATCGGGGGTGCGGAATGTTTCCCCCGCTTTTTCGTAAGCCGCATACACATCCTGCGGGGAAACGGATACCTTGCTGTCCACTTCGCGATCGCGCAGGAAGGACACAATCATGGATTTCTTCAGATTGGCCTGCCATTCTTCCAGAGTCAATCCTTCCTCGTCCAGCGCTTTCCGGAACGCGGCGCGGTTGTTGCCGAACTTGGTGCGCACGATTTCTTCCGTGCGGCTCTGCACGATCTTGTCCGGCAGATTCATTTCCTTCTGCTGGTGGAACGCGTCGAGGATCAACTCCCGCTCGATCAGGGCCTGGAGCGCCTTTTCGTAGGCCTCAGCCAGTTTCCGGTCCAGCTCCGCGCCCTGGGTGGTTTCGCGCAGCTGCCGCTCGACCGGCTGCATGGCGTTCACAACCTCCGTCACGGTCACCATCCGGTCGTTGACCTGGGCCGCACAGCCTTCCACCGGGATCGTTTTGCCCGGGCCCGCGATGGGCAGCATGAGCGCGCTCGTCAGAACCAGCGTGCGCCAGAGAATTGTTTTTACGCGAATTAGCATGGCAGGGTCATTTCTTTTGTCACACAATATGGCACAGTTGTGTTTTTCGCGCAAGCCAAAGCCGTTGGGACATTAACGTTAGTGTCCCCCGATAATATTCCCTCGCTCTTTGGAGGGCGGAGCGCTTGCGACGCCGGGACTGCGCCGCCTTGTTTAGAGCCCGCGGCAAAAAAGCGCTTGACTATCTAATCGTTTAATGTAAGATGCCTTCTTATTACAAGCAATACCATGAAAACGACTGTTCAAAAGAGCCGGGTGCAATGCCTGGATCGGACCATGGATATCCTGGAAGCCTTGTCCCGAAAAAACGAAATGGGGGTTACGGAAATCGCCCGTGAACTGGGATTGCATGTGGCCACCATTCACAATATCCTCTCCACCCTGACAGCCCGCCACTACCTGCTGAACACGGCCGGACGCTATCGTCTCGGTCCCGGCCTGGCGTTTCTGTCGTCCCGCTGGAATTCCGTTGCCGCCTTGGCGGCCCTGGTCCAACCGAGGCTGGAAGAAATTACCAGCCGCACCCGGGATTCAGCCGTCGCCACCGCGCTCATCGGCAGCCGGGCGGTCATATTTGCCCATACCCTGGGGCTTGACGATGTCACCGTTCAGTTTGCTCAGCCGGACTGGCCGTTTCCGATGGCCCTGGCCACCGGCCGGCTGCTGATCGCTTGCCTGCCGGAAGAATACTGGCCGATGCATGTCAGCCGGCACATCAATGAAGGGCCCAAGGTCAAATCGGAAGCCGGATGGACCGCACAACGCTGGCTGGGAGAATTGCGACGCATTCGCGCCCGGGGCATCTGCGTCCTTTCCCGACCGAACCATATCATTGCGATGGGGGCGCCGGTGTATGGGCCGGGCGACAGCGTGCTTGCCGCCGTCGGTGTCTCGTGTCCCCGCTTTCGCTCAGTGCCGGCCCATCATCTGGCAATGCAGGCGGCAATAAAGGACATGGCGCGTCGGCTCTCGCTGGAACTTGGGCATGCGGGGCCTGCTCCCAGGCGGAAAATGAACCGGAAATAATCACGAGGAAAAACGAAAGAAGCGCATGTGACCGCATTTTGCGGTGAGCTCTTCGGATCTTCTCGAAGACGCCCGACGCGCAGGGCAAAGCAATCAGGTCTCCGGCATAGCTCTGAGCGAACCCGAATGCGACACACGTGGAACAGAAAAGACGAAGAAAGTCGACGATCATCATAAGAGAAGGAGATAATATGTTGTCAGCGGCCCAAGTAAAAAAATTAGCGAAAACCAACGGCGCGGACTTGGTCGGGATTGCCTCCATGGACCGATTCGAGGGGGCGCCCAGGGAAATGGACCCCCGCCGGATCTTTCCGGACGCCAAATCCATGATTGTCCTGGCCTGCCGTGTACCTCGCGGCTCGCTGGTGGGCATTGAGGAAGGCACGTTTTTCACATCCTATTCCATGATGGGCTACGCGGGCATCAATTTTGTGCGCATGCCGATGGTGTTGTGGAGCGTAACTAATTTTATCGAGGATGCGGGGTATGACGCCCTGCCCATTGCCAATCATTTTCCCTGGGCGGGAATCAATATTGATAACGGCAAGAAACTGGAAGGCTGGAGTCGGCCCGTGGCGCCGGACAAGCCGGCCCCGGATGTAACACCCCACCTGCGGATTGCTGCCTTTGCGGCCGGCCTGGGCGAGATAGGCTACAGTAAGGTCTTTTTAACACCTGAGTTCGGGCCGCGGCAGCGGTTTGGCGCCATTCTGACGAGTGCGCCCCTGGAACCGGATCCGTTATTTGAAGGAAAAATCTGTGACCGGTGCATGCAGTGCGCCAAGGCCTGCGCAGGCCAAGCCATCAGCACGAAGGAAACCGTTAAGATCAGGATTGCCGGGCGGGATGTGGAATGGGGTAAACTGGATGAGGTCCGTTGCCGGGCCGCGTTCCACGGCGGCGCGCCGGAGGCCAACCCCTTTTATGCGGACCAGCCGGAACGTATTTTCTGGCACGGCGAGGCGCTGGAAGGCGCCCGTGGATGCATGCGGGCCTGCATGGTGCATCTGGAACAAAAAGGCGTGCTGAAGAACAAGTTCAAGGAGCCATTCCGGAAACGCAAACCCTGGTCTCTGCCGGCCGACTGGAAAAAGGATGTGAAACCCACGGCCACGCGCCTGGATTCATCCAACGGAGGCTGACATGCGCAGGTTCTCGGTCGGCTATAAGCTATTGCCCGAAGCGTCGGAATGCTTTGCGGATATTGTCCGGGATTATCAGGATCAGATCCGGGAAGTATACTTCGCCTGGCCGGGAGAGCCGTCCGGCCGGGCGCCGGTGGAACCGGAGGGGATAACCCGGCTGCAAACCGAGCTGCAGCGGATCAAGTCGTGGGGCATCAAACTTCAGCTACTGTTCAATGCTTCATGCTATGGCGGGCAGGCCCTTTCCCGGGAACTGGCGGACCATGCCGTGGCCATTGTCAAGCAGTTGATGGATACGACCGGCCTGGACGCGATCACCACGATGTCGCCGCTGATTGCCGGCGCCGTTAAGAAGCATTTCCCTGCAATCGATATCCGCGCCTCGGTCAACATGCGCCTTGGCACGGTTGCCGGCATGAGCTACGTCAAGGACATTTACCAAAGTTATACCTTGCAGCGGGAATATAACCGCGATCCGGAGCGCCTGGCGGAACTTCAAGCCTGGGCGGAAGCCAGCGGCAAGCAGTTGCATGTGCTGGCCAACAGCGGGTGTCTCAACTTCTGCGCGTTCCAGACATTCCATGACAACGTCGTGGCCCATGAAACGGCCGTCAACAGTCATGACAATGTCCCGGGAATCGCCACCCTCTGCCGGGCCTGGTATGCGCGCAAGGAACATTGGCCCGGTTTCCTGCAAGGTTCCTGGATCCGGCCGGAGGATATCGAACAGCACGGCCGTTTTTTTCGCGGCGGGTATAAGCTGGCCACCCGCATGCACGATAATCCCCGGCTGGTGATCGACGCATATGCCCGTGGAAAATTTCATGGCAACTTGCCGGATCTGATGGAACCGGGGTTTGGGCCGGCGTTTTATCCGCAGGTAATGATTAACGACCGCTTTCCTGAGGATTGGTTTGACCGGACGATGCATTGCCATAAACAATGCGGGGCATGCACGTATTGCCGAAAAATCCTTGCCGGCCTCCAAGTCAATATCGGCGATGCGTAGCGATAAGGCGGGCGCGCTTACGCGTGGTCCGGTGAAAACCCCTGGTCCTCCACGCGCTTAAGCCACTGCTGGATTTCGTCCAGCTGCGCATCCACGCCCTTGGCGTGCAGGCGCGGGAAACGGTTCTTGATCTGCAGAAGTTCCTCGTGCCGGTGAAAGATGACTTTGCCTTTCTGCACTTCGATCGCCGTAATCTTTTTTTCCGTTGCCAGGATCCGCAGGGCGGCGATCTTGAGCAGGCGGTCCAACGGCGGGGGTAGGGGGCCGAACCGGTCCTTGAATTCCTCGCGCAGGCCGGCTATTTCTTCAAGGGTTATGGCGGAAGCAATCTGGCGATATACGCTGATCCGCAGGCGCTCATCCTCTACGTAGGCCACGGGCAGAAACGCCGAGTGCGCCTCTTCCGCCGCCTGGGCCGAAAGATCGATAAAGTCCAGGATAACTTCCACGTTGACAATCCGCGTGGGGCTTGACGCCCCGGCTTTCCGGGAGGCCGGGACCTTTGCCATCTGGGCAATCGTGTGGCGCAAGAGCTGGCAGTATAAATCGAACCCGATGGCGGCAATGTGCCCGCTCTGCTCAGGCCCCAGCAGGTTGCCCGCCCCGCGGATTTCCAAGTCGCGTATGGCCAGCCGGAACCCGGCCCCCAGTTCCGTGTGTTCCAGGATCGCCTGGATACGCTGGCCCGCGCCGTCCATGAGATGCCCGTGCACCGGCAGAAGCATGTAAGCGTAGGCCTTGCGGCTGGAGCGACCCACCCGCCCGCGAAGCTGGTAGAGATCCGCCATCCCGAACCGGTCGGCCCGGTCGATGAGGATCGTGTTGACGTTTGGAATGTCCAGCCCGCTTTCAATGATCGTCGTGCACAGGATAAGGTCATAATCGCCGCGCGCAAAATCCTGCATGATGTGCGCCAGCACCGAGGTCGGCATCTGGCCGTGGGCGACGACCATGCGAGCCTCAGGCACAAGTTTTTCCAGACGCGCGCGAACATGCTCAATGGAATGAACGCGGTTGTGCAGGTAATAAATTTGACCGCCCCGGTTCAGCTCGCGCAAAATGGCGTCGCGGATGACGGGGTCTTCGGCTTTCGCCACGATGGTTTCAATGGGCTGGCGGGCCTTGGGCGAGGTCTGGATCACGCTGATTTCCTTGGCGCCCGTCAGGCTCATGTAAAGCGTGCGCGGGATGGGCGTGGCTGTAAGCGTCAGCACGTCCACGAGCTGCTGGAGATGCTTGAAGCGCTCCTTGTGGCCGACGCCGAACCGCTGTTCTTCGTCGATAATCACCAGCCCGAGGTCCTTGAAACGCACGTCCGGCTGGATCAGCCGGTGCGTGCCGATGACGATATCCACGGCGCCCGTGAAAAGCGCGCGCACGACGGTTCCCTGTTCCTGGAGCGTGCGGAATCGGCAGAGCAGCTCCACACGCACCGGGTAGGCCGCCATGCGTTCGGCGAACACGTTGTAATGCTGTTGGGCCAGGACAGTGGTCGGCACGAGCACGGCCACCTGCTTGCCGCTCATGACGCACTTGAAGGCGGCGCGCATGGCCACCTCGGTCTTGCCGTAGCCGACATCTCCGCAGATCAGCCGGTCCATGGGCCGGCTGGCTTCCATGTCGCGCTTGACGTCGTGGATGGCGCGTTCCTGGTCATCGGTTTCCTGGTAAGGGAACGATGCCTCAAATTCGTTCTGCCAGGGAGTATCGCTCTGGAAAGCGAACCCGGCCATTGATTCGCGCGCGGCCTGGATTTCCAGAAGGCCGGCGGCTAAATCGCGCACGGCGCGCTCGGCGGCGTCCTTTTCGCGCGACCAGCGCGCGCTGCCCAGCCGGTGCAGCGGGGGCGCGTGCTTGCCCACGCCGACATAACGGCTCAGCAGGTGGGCCTGCGACACGGGGACGTAGAGCTTGGCCTTGTCGGCATATTCAATGGCCAGCGCCTCCTGGCGCTTACCGTTGAACATGATCTCATAAAGCCCTAGGTACCGGCCAATGCCGTGATCCACGTGTACCACGAGATTGCCCGGCTCCAGGTTGGTCCAGTCGGTAATGGTTTCCCCCGCCGACGTCCCAGCCCCGGCTCTCCGCGAGGTTGGACGTGTCCGCGCGGCGCGGTCAGGAAGCAATTTTGGCCGGCCCAGCAGGTTGGATTCGGAGAGCACGGCCAGTTGAAGATCCGCTTGCATGAAGCCATCCGAAAGCATCCCCACATGCAAATGGAAAGCGGGCTCCGGGTTCATCTCGCGGAACCGGTCCAATGCCCCCTGGGTATAAAAAAAGATATGCACGCGCAAGCCGTGCTGAGCGCGTTCGGCCAGACTCGCCAGCCACTGGCGGCGATGCTCGGCAAAGATGTCCGGCGTCAGCAGGTCGCGGCGCGGGGCGGCCAGGTCGGTTACGGATCGGAAGCCTAGATCCACATTCGGTGCGGGCGGGGGCCAGTCGGCGGTCGAAGCTTGATGTGCGGGAGATTCAGAACATGGAATGGATTCCCGCTTTCGCGGGAATGACAGAACAGACGTGGCATGGTTTGTCATTCCCGACTTGATCGGGAATCCAGTGTTTTTCGTCTCTATCAGTGGCGGCCCAACTTGCTCTTCGACTTCATCCGCGATATCGAACACCGGATCCGGCAGGCATTGCCATGCGCGCGGATTTTCCATGATAACTTGGTGAATCCGGGTGAAGGGAATGGTCAGGTCATGGACCTTGGCTTCGTCCAAAGCTTCCTGGTAGATGGCCGCGTGATGGCGGATACTAGTAGGATGGCGGGCGGCGGATGAAAAATCGCCGGTCACGGGTTCCGACCAGAAATAAATCAGTTCCGGCGGCAGGTAATTCATGAAAAGGCAATGTGCTTCGGCCTCGGTGCGCCCGGTGTGGGCACCGGGCCTATAATTTTCTGTAGGCCGGGTCCCCTGACCCGGCGGGATTTTATAGGCGTGCCCCTCCAGAGGCGGGCAAGCCTCACGCGGCGTTGCCCTCATCAAACTCCATTCGTCGACTGGCGGAAGTATCGCTTCCTTCTCGCGTTTGAACGAACGCTGGCTGGCGGAATCGAACGAGCGGATCGTTTCCACCGTGGAGCCGACAAATTCGATTCGGAACGGGGCCGCCTCGTTAAGCGGCCAGACATCGAGGAGTCCGCCGCGCCAGGCGGCCTGACCCTTGGCCTGGACTTCCGGCTCGAAAGCATAGCCGGTTTGCTCAAGTTGCTTGGCCAGCGTTTCCGGGTCATGCTCCTCACCGAGTGCGACCCGGAAGGTGTGAGCCTTGAGCGCGGCGGGAGAGAGCGCCATCTGCATCAGGGCCTGCACGCAGGTGGCGATGACCACCGGCGCCTGGAGTGCGCTTAGCCGTTCCAGGGTCTGCAGGCGTTCGCCGACCACCTCCGTTTGAACGCCCTCGTGCTTCTGGCGTCCGTTTCCCGTTTTCAGTTTTCCGTCTTCTCGCTTCTGGTATCCTTCTTCTCCTGTCTGGCGTCTGGCGTCTGGCGTCTGGCGTCCGTTTGCTCTCCCGGGCAGCGTTTCCCAGGCGGGATAATATAAAATGCGCTCCGGGTGCGCGCCGGCCAGGGCCAGCAGGTTCCGGCGCATTTCGTCCAGCGAGTGCATGCTGTCGGTGACTACCACCACCGTACGCCGGAACTCGGCGAGCATATCCAGCGCCAGGAAGGCCGTGGCGGAATAGGACATGGCGGCGAGCCTGCACCGGCCCTTTTCAACCAGCGCGGCTTCCAATTTCCGGCGCATGTCGGGCGTGATGTGAAGGGTGAACATGGCGAAACCAGATGTCCGGATTCGACAGACTTTATCGTAATGCTTTACGCGATCCGAACGGCAGGACCTCGTTTAGACTTCGCGTCGGGGACCGTTTAGTATGTCCTGCGCTAATGTTGCTCGTATGGACCACATGGTCGTTCGATCCTTTGCCGCTGCTAGAACCAAAACATGAGCGGCCAGGCTTTTCTAACGGCTTTGGCCGCGGATCGGAATGCGGCTTTTGTCTCGGCGCTCGCACGGCTCCGAACGGATTTGCGCATGCGCTTCATCGCAAGTCCGAATTCGCCCAGGAATTCCGTTCCGGTTGTCCAGGCGGTCTGGCGAAGAAGCTCATTGAGTCTGACCGCTTCGTCAGCAAGGCCGTCTTGTGCCAGGCGGTCGATGAGAACAACAAACGGATTCGGCTGTGTTTCCATATGTCGAGAGATCTTGGTCCTGACAAATCAGCGCATCGTGTCTTTCTTATGTTGAGCAGGAAATTATGCCTCAAAATCGACTTGGGTAACTCCTCTCATGAGCATAAAATCTATACCATGCGGCACTGGGTAGACAAGCGCAATCCGGCGCCAAGAATCCTCGCCTACGCGGCGACGGAGCCCCGTCGCTTTCCATGGAACGTCATTGAGCCTCACGAGAGGATTCTTCTGGAGGGCGGGCGGCCCCGAGCCGTATGAGCTTTCGGGTAACTGTTGCTTGCATCTTCCCGGTTTTCTGCTAATACCTTTGCGCTGTTTGGAACTCTTTTATAGAATCCTCTCGAGCAGGGCATACATTTGCACGTGTATATCTGGCTTGGCCCGTAGACAAGCTCTTTTCCGCCAGGCCGCACAGCGGCCTGGCGGATGAACCGCGATGCGGATTGGGTCGTCCCGATGCGTTTCCCGATCGGGACCCAAACGGGAACGCGTTAGACTGACTTGGCGGCAAGGCGTCGCGGCTGGCGCAATACCCGTGTATGCGCCAGTCGCGAGAACATAGCCGACGGGTCAGGATCACGCGAGATCTGTTTGGCCCATTCCGCAGAGCTTGTTGGGTTGCAGATAACAGAGCACCTTAAAGAACATATGCACACAGACACAATCAGGAATATCGCGATCATCGCGCACGTCGACCACGGCAAAACGACGCTGGTGGATAAGCTCCTGCGCCAGAGCGGCTCGTTCCGCGACAACGAGGCGCTTACCGAACGGCTGATGGACAGCAACGATCTTGAGCGCGAGCGGGGCATTACGATCAAATCGAAAAACGGCTCGTTCCGCTACCAGGACCATACCATCAATATCATCGATACGCCCGGCCACGCCGATTTTGGCGGCGAAGTCGAGCGGGTCCTGCAAATGGCCGATGGCGCGCTCCTGCTGGTGGATGCCCAGGAAGGGCCCATGCCGCAGACTTATTTCGTGCTCAAAAAAGCCCTGGCGCTCCATTTGCCGGTTGTTCTGGTCATTAATAAGATCGATAAGCCGGCGGCGCGCGCCCATTGGGTCGTGGACCAGGTTTTCGATCTCTTTGTCACGCTGGGCGCATCCAACCGCATCCTCGATTTCCACATTGTCTATGCCTCGGCCCGCGATGGCCATGCAAGCCTGGATCCGGACCATTTCGGCACGGACATGCGGCCGCTGTTCGATGCCATCCTGAAATATATTCCGCCGCCCAAGGGCTCGCCTGAGGCTCCCCTCCAGTTGCAGGTGGCCAGCATCGATCACTCCTCGTTCCTCGGCCGCTTGGGGATCGGCAAGATCACGGCGGGGCGCCTGGTCCCGAACATGCCCGTGCTGCTGGCCACGACCGGGGGCAAGCATGAAGCCGCCCGGATTACCAAGATTTATCGCTACGAACGCGACCGCAAGGTTGAAACCGACGCCGCCGAGGCGGGGGATGTCGTGGCCGTCGCGGGGCTCGAGAGCGTGATGGTCGGCGACACCTATACCGACCCGGAGAATCCCTGCCCCCTGCCGCCGTTGCCGGTGGATCCGCCCACGGTGAGCATGAATTTCCTGCCCAATAATTCCCCGTTTGCCGGCCAGGAAGGCACGTTTTCGACCAGCATCCACCTTGCGGAGCGCCTGCAACGCGAAGCGCTCTGCGATGTCGCCCTGCACGTGGAGGAACTGCCGGAGGGCAATGGCTTCAAGGTTTCCGGCCGCGGCGAACTGCATATCTCCATCAAGGTGGAAACCATGCGGCGCGAGGGATTTGAATTCCAGGTTTCCAGTCCACATGTGATCACGAAGGAAGAAAACGGCGAACTGCTGGAGCCTTACGAAGAGGTGACGATTGACGTGCCCGAAGCCTATATGGGCACCGTTATCGAGAAACTCGGCGGCCGTAAGGGCCAGATGCTGACCATGGATCGGAACGCGGACATGGTGCGCCTGACTTACAAGATCCCCACCCGCGGCCTGTTCGGTTTCAAGGGCGAATTCATGTCCGACACCAAGGGCATGGGCGTGCTGAATTATATTTTCTCCGGCTACGGGCCGCATGTCGGCGAAATGCGCAACCGGCGCAATGGCGTGCTGATCAGCATGCAGGACTGCACCACGGTGGCATTTGCGCTGTTTAACCTGCAGGATCGCGGCCGGCTCTTCATGGGCCCCGGCGAGCGCATTTACCGCGGCCAGATTATCGGCGAACATTGCCGCGACAACGACCTGGTGGTCAATCCGGCCAAAGGCAAGAAACTCACCAATATGCGCGCCGCCGGTTCCGACGAGAACATCATTCTCACGCCGCCCACCCAGATGAGTTTGGATGCCTGCATCGCCTATATAAATGACGACGAGCTGGTGGAGGTCACGCCGAAAAGCGTTCGCCTGCGCAAGCGCGATTTCAAGCCGTGACGAGACAAAATCATTTTTAACAACGGATGAACACGGATTTTTTTCCTCGCGTTGGGCACAACACGACTTGTCCGCCGTAGTCCCGGTCACGCCGTTTAGGCGGGTATCGGGACGAAGGCGGATGTGACCACGGAACGCATTTCGCGTCCACGGCTCTGGCCGTGGTTCGCAACGGACACGCCAGTTTGCTTCGGATGAGGGCGCGCCGAGCGATGCGCTATACATGTGTATGCGCGAGATCGGGAAGTCCGCAGACGAGGCAAAATGACGCGCCCGTTGCGAACGAAATGCGCTACGTTGCTGGTGGAATACGCAAAAAACATAGCATAACCATATTACGAAATCACCATGGCCGGCGAATACATATTCACATTACAGCGGGTCACCAAGCAGTACAACCGCGTGAACGTCCTGGACGATATCACCCTGGCGTTCTACTTCGGCGCCAAGATCGGCGTCATCGGCGCCAACGGCTCGGGCAAATCATCCCTGCTCAAAATCATCGGCGGCCTGGATACGGAGGTGATGGGCGATGTCTACGTAGCCAAAGGCATCAAAATGGGGCACCTGCCCCAGGAGCCACAGCTGGACCCCGCCAAGACCGTGGCCGAGATCGTCGAGGAGGGCATCGTCGGTGAGCGCGCCATTACCAAGCAGTATGATGAAGTCTGCGACCGGCTCGGCGCCAAGCCGACGGCGGCGGAATCGGAAAAACTCAACAACGAACTGGGCCGGCTCCAGGACCTGATTGACCGGCATGATCTCTGGGAACTCGACCACAACGTGGAACTGGCCATGGATGCCCTGCGCCTGCCGCCGGGCGAGGCCGCGGTGGCCAAGCTCTCCGGCGGCGAAAAGCGCCGGGTGGCGCTTTGCCGCCTGCTGATTTCCAACCCGGACGCGCTGTTGCTCGATGAACCCACCAATCATCTGGACGCGGAATCGGTTGCCTGGCTCGAGGCCTATCTGCAGAAGTTCAAGGGCACGGTGGTGGTGGTGACGCACGACCGGTACTTCCTTAACAACGTGACCGGCTGGATCCTGGAGCTTGATGGCGGCCATGCGTATCCTTATAAGGGCAATTACGAGAGCTGGCTGGAGCAGAAACAGGCCCAGATGGAACGCGAGAGCAAACAGGCCAGCTCCCGGCGCAAATTGCTGGAGCAGGAATTGAGTTGGGTGCGGATGAACCCGTCGGGACGGCGAGCCAAGGGCAAAGCCCGCCTGAAACGCTACGAAGAGTTGGCCGGCCAGCAGGTGGATACGCGCGAGGATTCCCTGGAGATCCAGATCCCGCCGGGGCCCCGGCTCGGCGATCTGGTTGTGCGCGCCGAAGCCGTCAGCAAGTCCTTCGGCGAGCGCTTGCTCATGGAGGACGTCAATTTTGACCTGCCCCGCGGCGGCATCGTGGGTGTGATCGGCGGCAACGGCGCCGGCAAGACCACGTTGTTTCGCATGATCCTCGGCCAGGAGCCGGTGACTTCCGGGCGCCTGTCCGTGGGCGCGACGGTGGTGCCCGCGCACGTGGATCAGAGCCGCGAAACCCTCGATCCCAACCACACGATTTACGAGGAAATTACCGGCGGATTGGAATTCCTGGACTTGGGCGGGCGGCAGATGAACGGGCGCGCCTACTGCGGGAGATTCAATTTCAAGGGTAGTGACCAGCAGAAGCGCGTCGGCCAGCTCTCGGGCGGCGAGCGTAACCGGGTGCATCTGGCCAAGCTCCTGCGGGGCGGCGGCAATCTTTTGCTTTTGGATGAGCCGACCAACGACCTCGATGTCAACACCCTGCGCGCGCTCGAGGAAGCCATAACCAATTTTGGCGGCTGCGCGGTGGTGGTCAGCCACGACCGCTGGTTCCTGGACCGCGTGGCGACCCACATCCTGGCGTTTGAAGGCGACAGCCGGGTAACGTGGTTCGAGGGCAACTACGATGCCTATCATGAGCACCGCCGAAGCCTGCTGGGCGATGCCGCCGACCGCCCCCATCGGGTCCAGTTCCGTCCCGTGTCGCACAAATGACAGAATTCTTTAAGGCGTCCGCTTATGCCGTCAACCAGTCAACGAACCAGTCATTTTACCGAATCCGTCATCCGCCGGATGACCCGCGTGGCCAATGCCTGCGGGGCCATCAACCTGTCGCAGGGTTTTCCGGATTTCGATCCGCCCGCCGAATTGCAGTCAGCGCTTGAGAAGGTCAGCCGCACCGGGCCGCACCAGTATGCGGTCACTTGGGGCGCGCCCAATTTCCGCCAGGCCCTGGCCCGCAAGCAGAGCCGGTGGATGGGCATCCCCGTGGATGCCGATGAGCATCTCGTAGTAACCTGCGGCAGCACGGAAGCGATGATGGCCGCGATGATGACGGCCTGTAATCCCGGCGATAAGGTCATCGTCTTTTCGCCGTTTTACGAGAATTACGGGGCCGATGCGATCCTGGCGGGCGCGGAGCCGATTTATGTGCCGCTGCGTCCGCCGGATTTCAGGTTCGATCCGGATGAACTCCGGCGCGCTTTCGAACAGCGGCCCAAGGCGCTGATTTTATGCAATCCTTCCAACCCGACCGGCAAGGTTTTTACGCGCCTGGAACTGGAAGCCATCGCACACCTGGCGGAGGAGTTCGATGTGTTCGTCATCACCGACGAAGTGTACGAGCACATCGTCTATGCGCCCCACGCGCACGTCTATTTTGCTTCCCTGCCGGGCATGGCTGCGCGTACGCTTTCCTGCAGTTCGCTTTCGAAAACCTATTCCATTACTGGCTGGCGGTTGGGCTATGTGATTGCTCCGGCCGCCATCATTGATGGCGTCCGCAAGGTGCATGATTTCCTTACCGTTGGGGCCGCGGCCCCGCTCCAGGAGGCGGCGGTGACCGCGCTGAATTTTCCCGATGCCTACTATGAGCAGTTGCGCGCGGACTACACGGCCAAGCGGGACCTGTTCCTGGCCGGCTTGGATGCGGCCGGCCTGCGCTATACCCGTCCGGCCGGCGCCTATTATGTCATGGTGGACGTATCCGAATTCGGGGTGCGGGACGACACAGCTTTCTGCGAATGGCTGGCCCGCACCGTGGGCGTGGCGGCGGTGCCGGGGTCGAGTTTCTTCCACGAGCCGATTCAGCAATTTATCCGTTTCCACTTTGCTAAGCGCGAAGCCACATTGCGCGAGGCCACGCGGCGCCTGGCCGACCTGCGCCGGCATGTTGCTGGATGGCCGGCGTTGTAATGGCCGGGAACTTTAAGCTGTCGTCTTGATTTTGCATCGCGCAATTAAGGTAGGTACGTCTTGCAACAGCGAAATATCAACGATTTGACCACCGGGCCCATTCTAAAAAGTCTGATGAAGCTGGCCGGGCCGATGTTTGCCGGCGCCATGCTCCAGAACTTTCAAAGCCTCATTAATCTCTTCTGGGTAGGCAAGCTGGGGTCGGATGCGGTAGCCGCCCTGGCGATGAGCGGAACGATTCTCATGTTGCTGTTCCCCATCGTCATGGGAGCGGCGACCGGCACGGTTGCCATGGTTTCGCGATTCGCCGGCGCCGGGCAGCTGGATGAGGCATCCGACACTGCCGGCCAGTCGCTCCTGGTTGCGCTCCTGATCGGCGTGGCGACCGGGGTTATCGGATGGTTTTTTGCCGGCGATCTCTGCCGGCTTCTCGGCGCCGATGAAACCGTGACCCGGCTCGCGCGGGATTATCTTGATATTTCATTCATAGGATGTTTCACGGTCTTTGTGTTGTTCATCGGTAACAGCGCCTTGCAGGGGGTCGGCAACACCATGCTGCCGATGTTCGCGATGCTGTTGGCCAATGTTATTAACATCGTGCTCGACCCGGTGTTGATCTACGGCCTCCTGGGATTTCCCCGCCTGGAAGTGCGTGGCGCCGCCTGGGCAACGGTGATTTCGCAAGCGATCGCTGCCAGCCTCGTTGTTGGCTATCTATTACGCGGCGTCTCCGGGCTGCATGTCCGTGCGAGCCAGTGGCGGCTCCAGCCGACCCTGGTCTGGACGCTCATGCGCATCGGTATTCCAAGCTCCGGCCAGATGCTCTCCCGCGGCCTGATGGCGCTGATCCTGATGCGGATCGTCGCGCTGTGTGGGACCGCCGCGATCGCCGGATATGGCATCGGGCTGCGGTTTCACATGATTATCCTGATGCCGGCTTTTGTGCTTGGAAATGCCGCCGCCACGATGGTCGGCCAGAACCTTGGAGCCGGGAGGCCGGACCGATCCCGGTCCGCGGCGTGGCTGGCGACGGGCATGGACGTGGCAATCATGGCGATATCGGCGGCCGTGATCATCGTATTCGCCCCGCCGTTTGTGCGCCTGTTTGATGACAACCCGGAGGTCGTCAGCGTCGGCGCCAATTATCTGCGCACCGTATCGCCGTTCTACATTTTCGTGGCCCTGGCCATTGTGCTGGGCCGGGCGCTGGATGGCGCCGGGCAGACGATGGCCACGATGATCTTCACGGTAATCAGCCTGTGGGGCCTGCAGGTCCCTCTGGCCTTTTTCTTGTCCCGCATTATTCACCCCGCGACCCAGGGGATCTGGTGGGCCATCGGGATCGCGATCATGGTCCACGCGCTGCTGGTGACCGGATGGTTCCTGACCGGTCGCTGGAAAACCCACCCGATCGGCGTCTTACGTTTACCGGTCTGAGAGAAGCACGTATCTCAAAGTTGCGCGTTGTTTGCAGATTTGCCTTTTATGGCCCGCGCACCTGACCCCACCGGTGCCCCTTGGCGAAGGGGATATTACACACGAATAATTGCCGCCCCGGCGTGGAATGTAACGAACACGATCGTTTTCCTTTCTTGACAACATTCTAACATTCTGCAGAATATTGGAATGTTATATTTGCTTGGGCATCACATATGAAAACACCAAAACAACTGGAGCGGCATTTTAAGGGAGCGGCCAATTATCGGCGCATTGCCATTTTGCGCGTCGTTGAGCAAAACGACGGCATTACGGTTGAAAAGCTCGCCGGCGTGCTTGGCGCCAACATGAAAACCATTTCGCAACACACGCGCTCGCTGGTTCAGGCCGGCCTTTTGAACAAGCAATACCGCGGCCGCCAGGTCGCCCATTCCCTTTCGCCTTACGGCAGATCCTTCCTGAGGTTCATGAGAACATTCTAACATTCTGCAGAATGTTAGAATGTTGTTTGGAAAATGAGAAGGAAAGATCGTAAGCGGTCAGAGGGGGCAGAAAATGAGCGCGCGATACATTGAAAGCAATCAAGAACTACCAGTATATAAGCTTTAATGAATGATGAATCATTTCATTGATATCACCGAAATGATCGGGTTTTATTCAAGCGAAGAGACATGTGCAGAAAGTTTGCAGCGGCCATTCTTTTGCACTTGAAATTGCAACCTGCGCCCTGGCAGAGACAACCCGAATGCCGCCGCTTCCAATGCGGCGCCGGACATGTCAGCCGTGAACGTTATGTACGGATCGACTTTTGAAAAACTTGTAGCCAGTCTTTTGGTGCAACGGGGCTATGAAGTTGGAAACCTGCGGGACGCTGGCGACTATGGCGTTGACATGATCATCCATAAGGACAAGGAACGGATTGCAGGCCAGGTCAAACGCTCCAAGAACAAGATCGTAAGGAAGGCCGTCAATGACGCTGTGGCTGGGATGAAATACTACAACTGCACCAAGGCGATGGTCGTTACTAATAGTAGTTTCACGGAAGATGCCCGTGAATTTGCGCGCGGCACAGAATGCATTCTCATTGACCGGACCATTCTCCAACAATGGCTTGACTCATTCAAAGTGGAATCGGGATCGCAACCGGGGGGCACAAGAACAGCCCTTGGCGCGCCGTGAAAAATCCCGAGTTAAAAGGGGATGTTTTTATGCCTGCCATTCGGAAAATCCGGAAAGTTCTAAAGAGCAAACCGACGATCGAGGGGGCGGGCGTTCACTTGAAAAGGGCTTTTGGATTCAGTGAAGTGCCCATGTTCGATCCTTTCCTGCTGCTTAACGACTTTCGCTCCGATAATCCAGCCCATTATCTAAAAGGGTTCCCCTGGCATCCTCATCGCGGGATTGAAACAATCACCTATGTCCTGGCTGGAGACGTAGAACATGGCGATAGTCTTGGAAACAAAGGTGTTATTCGCTCGGGGGATATACAGTGGATGACCGCCGGAAGCGGGATCATCCACCAGGAAATGCCTAAAGGCGATGCAAACGAAAAAATGTATGGATTTCAGCTCTGGGCCAATTTGCCGGCCCGGGACAAGATGATGGACCCGCGGTATCGAGACGTGGCCAGTAGCCAAATACCCGAAATCAAGCTGCCCAATGGCACGACCATCAGGATCATTGCCGGCGAAGTGGCCGGCGTTAAGGGTCCGGTCAGGGGAATTGTAATCAACCCTGAGTATATCGACGTTACGGTTCCTGCACATTCGGAATTCAGACACCCCACGATGCGGGGCCACACGGTCTTCGCTTACATCATCAATGGCCAAGGCTATTTCTGCAGGGACAAAAATCCATTCACTTACGAAGCGGAAGGAGCCAATTACTTCGATATACAACACGATCCATTTGTCGGCAACGGGACGATTGTCATGTTTGATGACGGCGACGAGATAAGGGTTTTTACCGAGGCGCATACCGTGCGATTCCTGCTGATTTCCGGCAAACCCATTGGCGAACCCGTTGCTTGGTATGGCCCCATCGTAATGAATACCCGGGAGGAATTGCAAATTGCTTTTGAGGAATATAAACAGGGGACTTTCATCAAACGCAAATGATTTCAAGGACCGGGGACGCGTTTCATTTATAATATGTTTTCGGAATCAGACGCTGCGTCTTAGCCGCCTTTTTTCTATGCTGGACGAGGAGGGGAGCGGCTTGTAAAATCAGTTCCCATGAAAAAGTCGCGGAACCTGCTCCGGCAAATCCGGGAACGGGCGCTCGTGTTCGACGGTGCCATGGGGACGATGATCTACCAGCGCGGCATCTTCCTCAATGCCTGCTACGACGAACTGTGCCTGACTCAAGGACCGCTCATCCTGGGCATTCACCGGGAATATGTCGAGGCCGGCGCCGACGTCATCGAAACCAACAGCTTCGGCGCCAACCGGCTGAAATTGGCCCCCTATGGACTAGCCGACCGCGTGGCCGATATCAACCGCGCCGCAGTGCGCCTGGCCCGGGAGGCGGCCGAAGATAAAGTTTTTGTGGCGGCCTCCGTGGGCCCCTGTTTCGCGCCCGATCAGCAGCCAACGAGCAAACTCCTCGCGCAGGTTGACAATGTCCTCAACGAACAGATTTCCGTCCTTGCGGGCGAAGATATCGACCTGCTGCTCCTCGAGACCTTTCTTGACATCGACCAGCTCCAGCAGGCTGCTCGAATTGCCAAACGCCACAACCTGCCGGTGATGAGCTCTTTTACCATCATCCCGAAACCCCTGGAACCGGTCGGAGTGAAACCGGAAGAGATGTTTGCGCGGCGCCTGGAAGCGGATCCGAATGTGGATATCATCGGCCTGAATTGCGGACGCGGACCAGCGGATCTCTTCTATGCCGTGAAAAACGTCATTGCCTGCACCACCAAGCCTGTCGTCATCATGCCCAACGCGGGCGGTCCCCGCGAAGTCGGCGGCCGGATGCTCTATCTTAACAGCCCGGAATACTTCACGGAGTTCTGCCGGCGTTATGTTGAATTGGGCGCGCGCGGCGTTGGCGGCTGTTGCGGCACGACCCCCTCCCATATCCGCATGGCCGCGCGGGCCGTTAAATCCATGAGCGGCGTGAAGCAATACATCGCAATTGCCTCCAAACCGGTGTCCGGGCCGGCATCCGGTAAAAGCGCTGGTCCAATGCCGGCGGCGATCCCATTCCCGGAAAAGTCGGCGTTTGCCGCCAAGTTGGCGTCCGGCCAGCGGGCAACGTCCATCGAGATGCTGCCGCCTTCGAGCGGCGGCGGGCTGCGGGCTTTTCTTGACAAGTGCCGAGCGTGCCAGGCCGTCGGCGTGGATGCAATCAACCTCCCCGATGGCCCGCGCGCCAGCGCCCGCATGTCCGTCGTGGCTACGGCGTTTTCCATGTTGAAGGAATTGAAGATCGAGCCCATCCCGCATTACTGCTGCCGCGACCGCAACCTGATCGGCATGCAGTCGGATCTCCTGGGCGCTTACGCGCTGGGCCTGAAGACGTGGATGTTCATTACCGGCGACCCGCCCAAGCTGGGCAACTATCCCGACGCGACCGGGGTCTTTGATCTGGATTCCATCGGCCTTGCCCGGCTGGTCAACAACCTCAATCACGGGTTCGACGCGGCCGGCCAGTCAATCGTGCAACCGACGGCCCTGGCCATCGGGGTTGGCGCCAACCCGGTGGCCGTGGAGATGGAGCGGGAGATTTCCCGCTTCTTTCAGAAGATCGAAGCCGGCGCGGAGTTTGCCTTCACGCAACCCGTGTTCGAGGTTGAGGCGCTGCTCCGGTTTGTGGACCGGGTCCGCAAGCACCCCAAGACCATTCCGATCCTGGCCGGGATTTATCCGCTGCTCTCGTTCAAGAACGCGGAATTCATGAGCCGCCATGTGCCCGGGGTCGTGGTGCCGGAAAGCATCCTCCAGCGCATGGGCAAGTGCGGCACCAAGGAAGACGGTCTCAAGATGGGCGTCGAGATTGCCCGCGAAATCCGGGAACGCATCGCGGACGCGGTGGCCGGCTTTCAGATCTCCGCCCCCATGGGCCGGGTTGACGCCGCCCTGTCCGTGCTGGCCTGATTTGTTCAGGAGCCAGAATTCAGGAGTCGGAATTCAAAATTCTTCTGTCTTCTTGCCTGGCTACGGAGTTCCTTTTTAGCGTTCCTTTCGTGTTTAGCAGGCACATTCTTTAGGTTGCCGCACAGCTTAAGAAGTGACGTGGCGGGTGTTAACCCGCATCAGCCTCACGCTCCGGGCACTTCCACGCCGCGGCCGCGCAAGTGAGCCTTTAATTCCGGGATCGTGATAATCCCGAAATGGAAGACCGAAGCCGCCAGCAGGATTGTGGCGCCCGCCGCCGCGGCCTCGTAAAAATGCTCCAGTTTGCCGGCGCCGCCGGAGGCCACGACGGGCGCGACTGTTACGGCCTTGATCTTGCAAATCAGGGGCAGGTCATAGCCGGTCCGCACGCCATCGGTCGTTTTGCTGGTCGGCAGGATCGTGCCGACCCCGAAGCCATCCAGCCGACGTGCCCATTCAATGGCGTCCGCGCCGGTCGCCGTGCGGCCGCCGTCAATGAAGACTTCATATCCGGAAGGCATGCCCGGATTTACGGCGGCGTCGATGGCCACGGTTATTTTAGCGGAGCCGAAGGCTTTGACCATGGCGCTGATGACTTCCGGCTTGCGGAAAGCGGCGCTGCTCACGGATACTTTGGTGGCGCCGGCTTCCAGGACGGCCGCGGCTGCAGCAACGTCCGTTATCCCGCCGCCCACGGTAAATGGCCCCGTCGCCGCAGCGGCCACTTTGCGGACAACATCGAGCATGGTTGCCCGGCCTTCGACCGTCGCCGTGATGTCGAGCATGGCGAGTTCATCGGCCCCCGCCGCGCAATACGCGTGGGCGCACGCTACCGGGTCGCCGGCATCCCGGATATCGACAAACCGAACGCCTTTAACCACCCGCCCGTTGCGCATGTCCAGGCAGGGCATGATGCACGCACTGAGTTTTTTCATGAGCTTTTTTCCTTGAATATGTTTTTAACTTCGATTTGATCCTGATCCCCGTCATAAGATTGCGCCTGGAGCCGGTCAGTCAGCCTTGGCAACGACCGGTTCGGAATGATTTTCCATCATGATGACCAGCATACATGCGGCGATGACAATAATCGAGCCCACAACCGCCCGCAGAGGCATGGGCTCATGGAACACGAGGAACCCGACAAGAAAATTGAAGACAGGCAGCGTCATGCACAGCAGCGAACCGACCGAAACCGACGTGTAGCGATAGCCTTCGGTCATCAGGAGCTGGGCAATGGTCGCGGCCAGCCCGATGCCCAGCAGAATGGCCCCGCCAAGGTATCCTATGGAGCAGGGCACCAGGTTGGCCGGGACTACGATCAGCCATAGCCCGATAACGCATTGCGAGTAAAAAATGGCGTAGGTGGAATCAGTATCATGCAGCCGCTTGATAACCACAACGGCAATCGCTGAGCACACGGCCCCCGCCAGCGCCAGCACTTCATAAATCCCCACGGTCATTAGGCCGGAGATGCCCGCCCCGCTTCCCGACAGGAGAATAATTCCGAACAGGGCGGCGGCCAGCGCCAGCCATTGTTGCCAACCGGGTTTTTCACGGAGAAAAACGATGCCTAACACCGACGCGAAAATAGGGTACGAGTATGAAATTACAGTTCCTTTGGCAATACCGAGCTTGGCAATGGAAAGGAAGAACAGGAATACCGATATGCCGCCGAACAAGCCGCGCAGAAACAGGAGGCGGCTATTAAAAAACCGCAGGTGAATGAACCCGAACAATGCGGCTGTGCCCAAAACAGCCATCCCTATGAAAAACCGGAACAGCGAGGTCTTGAAGGAATCGATTCCCGGAACACATTTGATGAGCACCGACATAACGCAAAAGACGATGCTCGAAAGAATCATCAGCACCACGCCCCTGGTCATGTGGTTAAGTTTCATGGCAACACTCATGCAGGGAATACGGCCGGCTTGCGCTGGTCCTTCGCCCCAGGGGAAAAAACGTTTTTGGATTTCAGGAATCCGCGAAAAATAAAGGAAATCATCGCCGGCAAACCGCTGCCGGATACGCGCAGCGGTGTCTCATCGCTCGGTTCCCGCAACCCCGCGGGAAGACGGCATGGCCAGCTTGGCTTTGTCCTTTACAAGCGGCACAATGCCGGCCATTTCGCCGATCACGTTGACGAGGTCGGCGCCGACGGGCACCACGATCTTGGCGTTATGTTCCAAGGCGGTTTCCATGGCCTGCAGTTTGCGGAGCAGTTGGGCGTTGCCGATAAAGTATTTCTCGGCGGCCTCGTTCACCAGCCGGATAGCCTCGGCGTCGCCTTCCGCGGACAGGATCTTGGACTGCCGCTGTCCTTCGGCCTTCTTGATCTGGGCGCGCCGGTCGCCGTCGGCAACCGTCTCGGTGGCGGTGGCGAAGTCAATCGCGGCGATTTTCTCGTTTTCCGCCTTGACCACCTTGTTCATAGTTTCCTGCACGTCGCGCGGGGGATCAATCTCCTTCAGTTCCGTACGCACGATTTCGATGCCCCAGTGGACAGTTTCGGTCTTCAGCGTGGCATGCAGGGCGTCATTAATTTTACCGCGCTCGCTGTTGGCCGAGCGCAGGGTCAGCGTGCCGATGATGTTGCGGAGCGTGGTGCGCGCCAGGTTGACGATCTGGTAGGAATAATTAAAGACCTTATACTGGGAAGCCTTGACGCTTTCCTCATCCTCGTTGACTTTGAAATAGACCTGCGCATCCACCTTGGCGTTCAGGTTGTCGTTGGTGATGATTTCCTGTGGTTCGGCATTGATCATCTGCTCGGTGATGTCCACCTGGAACATGCGGTCAATGATCGGAATGATCCAGTGGAACCCGGGGCTTGCAAAGCGCTGGTAGCGCCCCAGCCGCTCAATGAGCCCGCGATGCGTCGGCCGCACAATCCGGATTCCCATCAGGAACAGGACAATCGCCACGGTTACCAAGAATCCGATCAGCATTTGCTACCTCCATTCATTGTTATAATCTCTCAACCACTTAGAATTAAGCATAGACGATATAAGCGGGTTGTCCACTTGAAAAGAATAAGTTTATCAGCAGAATCGGCAGAATTTTACGGTCCCTCGCGGATCAGAAATCCGCCTTTACCAGGCTGGTCCCGGACATGCTGAGGTGACTGACATCATTGAGGCTGACGGCAACGTAACCTTCCGGCGTAACCTCGAACTCGTTGATGCAGGAGTTGTCCTGGCGGATGAACTTGAACCGGTCCAATGGCAGGCCAAGCATGGCGAGGACAAGCAGTTTGTTGACAATGCGATGGGTGAACAACGCGACGGTTGTCTCGCTATGTCGCCGGGCGATTTCATCCAGGGCGGCGCGCACACGGGCTGAGGCGGAGGCGAGCGTATCGCCGCCAGGCGGCTGGGCCAGGTGCGGCGTCGCGCTCCAGAGCGCGTAGGCTCCCGGCCATTGCTCGGCAACCGCCTCGTCCTTTTGCCCCGTCCATTCGCCGAAGTGGAAATCCTTCAGCCTTCGTGGACGGCGATCTGCACATAATGCGGCGCAAGCATAATTTCGGCCGTTTCCCGGGCACGGCTGAGCGGGCTTGTATAGGCCGCATCTATTTTGCGCGCTGCGCGCGCGGGCGGCCAGCGCCGCCTGGGCGCGGCCGTTTTCATTCAACGGCACATCGTGAGCGCCTCGGAATATCTTTTCACGGTTCCAAGCCGTTTCGCCGTGGCGGATGAGCAGAATGGCGCCGGGCATAAGCCTGCCTTTCTTTACCAGCCGGTATTGATGCAACAGAAGGTCCGGAATGTCAAGGCCGGTATGACAGGCGCGCAATGGCAACGAAAAAAATATTGGCTTCCTTTAATGACGGTCACGCCATAATGTTTGCATTCGGAAGGTGAAAGTGGTGAACGAGCCGAGTTGGCTTAAGAACGGGAATAACCGGATGCCGATTATCCTGAAAAACATTACAGCCGACCAGATGCAGGCCAGGCTGGCGCACCTGGGCGTAACCCCGCGCATGGCGCGGCAGATCCAGGCGGCGGTCCTGCAGCGCGGCACATGGCTGGAACCGCAGCCGGGGCTGTCTGCCCGGGTGCTGGAAAATGTTCGCCAGGCGACGGTAATCCCGCAGCTGACATTGCTCGGCAAAGTCGTCTCGCCGCGGGACGGATTTGCCAAGTACCTGTTTCGCGGCGCCGGGCCGGACCCGTTTGAGGCGGTTTGCATTCCGCTCCTGCACCGGCCGGAAGATAAAAAATGCGTAGTCTGTGTCAGTTGCCAGGTTGGTTGTGCGCTGGGCTGCGCGTTCTGCGCCACCGGCCGGATGGGGTTCCGCCGCGACCTGGCTGCGTGGGAAATCGTTGATCAGGTGGCCAGTATCCGGGCCGATTCCCCGCACCCGGTTCGCGGCGTGGTGTTCATGGGCATGGGTGAGCCGATGCTCAATTATGACGCGGTGATCCAGGCGGCGCGCATCATGTCGGAACCCTGCGGCCTGGCCATAGCCGGCAAAGCTATTACGATTTCCACCGTCGGCATTGTGCCCGGCATCCGTCGGTTTACGGCGGAAGGCCATTCCTACCGGCTGGTTGTCTCGCTGACCAGCGCGGACCCGGACCTGCGCCGGGCTCTAATGCCCGTCGAACAGGCGCACCGCACGGCGGACGTCATCCAGGCGCTTCGCGAATATCATGCGGCCACGGGCCGCCGCGTCACGCTGGCCTGGACCATGATGGCCGGCGTCAACACGTGTGAGCAGGATGCCCACATGCTGGCCGAACTGACCCGCGGCCTGCCGATCAAGCTCGACCTGATTGACGTGAACGATCCCACCGGCCGGTTCCGAGCGCCATTGCCGGAGGAACTGGCTGCGTTCCGCGACGTTCTGCGCTTCACGCTGAAGGCGCCCGTGGCGCGCCGCTACAGCGGTGGCCAGGATATTTCCGCTGCTTGCGGCATGCTGGTCGGAATTAATGATGGGAATGGTTAACGGTTTCCGTTATAAGCGAACCAGACCCGAGCGGAAATGGTAGATGGTCGATACAGACCGGACGAACACGACAGCCGGACGAAGCAACATTGACCTTGGGCCGAAAGACCGGTAGCGTGCGTTGCTGGCCAAGGATTCATGGTTCGGCTGTAACGCTCGTTGTGGATTCCATGAACCATCAACCATTATCCGCACGTCATTACGTGCATATTTAGGGAGTCATGAGCACAACAACCAAAAAGCTATTGACCTCACAGCTGATCCGGGAATTGGGGCAAAAAGCGGCGGCGGCCCCGCGCAAGCGCACAAATCATAATTTTCACGAGAGCCTGGATGACCCCGTCCAACGGTTGGTCGTGGCCATGAAAAAGGGGACCTATATCCGTCCACATCGGCACGCGACGGAAAACAAGTGGGAGTTTGCCGTTGCCATCCAGGGCCGCATGCAGATCATGCTGCTGAATGACGATGGTTCCCTGCGGGAACGAATTGACCTGGCGCCCGGCGGCAGGACGATCGGCCTGGAAATTCCGTCCGAGGCCTGGCATACCTGGCTGGCATTGGATGAAGACGCCGTGTTTTTCGAGTGCAAACGCGGACCGTACCATCCCGAAAAAACCAATGTTTTTGCCCCTTGGTCGCCGCCCGAGGGCGATCCGCGGGTTGCGGAGTATAGTCGGTGGCTGGTGTGCGCCAAGATTGGTGAACGCTTCGCGGGGCTTTGATCCTAAGTCATACTAGTCCAACACAATAATTTCAGAATGCATAAAAGCGTTGATAACACAGCATAATTTTTTCCGCCAAAGGAGGATCTGTCTCTAGCGGAAAGTTGTCAATTGACGAGACCTCATCCTCTCCCTCGGGAGAGGACCGAGGTGAGGGGACACATTTGCCGGCCCGCAGTCGCTGCGCGACAGCGTTGCTTATCCCCATTCAGCCCTGACCCCTATTTCTTCCTTATTTTTGAGGGTCGTTGTAGGCTCATTCCAACTCTCTGAGAGGTCGGGATCAACGGGCGATTATGTTCAGCGTCTCAGGCTTTACGGTCAGGTTATACGCGGATGGGTACGATCAGGAAGGGGATTCCCTGCCGGAATATCTGGCGCTGCAAAGCGAAGACCATGAAGTTATGCAGGAGGCGGGTCAGCCAGGATTCCTTCGGGAACACCAGCTGCCCGCCAAAGAACACGGCTTGCGGAAAACGCTGTGAAATGTGGGCCGCCATTTCGCCCGCCTTCTCGATGATATCCGTCCCAATGTCGGTGACGACCTCGGCATGGAACCCCCGCCGGCGCATGTGCTCGGCGTATTGGTCGGTGTCGCGCATGATATGCTGGCGCAAGTTCTCGATTTCCCCGGCGCCCTTGAAGTTGCCGGCATCCACGACGCCGACTTGCATGAAAACGAAGTTCCGGAAAACATTCGGGAACATGCGCGTGATATGCAGCAGCGTGTGCACCCCCAGGCCATTGAACCCGTTCACGAGCACGACGGCGGTTTTAAAAGCAGGATCATGGGCCGGCAGGGCCGCGCCCGGGGAATAAGGCAGCCGCGCGGTCTCGCTGGCGAATTCGCGGGCCAGATCGTCCAATCGCGCGAGCTTGCGCACGGTATAGCGGTAGTGCCGATGAATGAAGAACGCGGCGCCGACGAACAAGCCGGTAACCGCCAGTGTTACCCAGCCGCCTTCCAGGAACTTTGTCGCGCTTAACGTAACGAGAATAAAGCTCGTCAGGCAGAAGCCGACGCTATTGATGGTTATTTTGCGCTTCCAACCCGGCGTTGCGGCGCGGTTTGTCCACCAGTGCCGGACCATCCCCAGCTGGGAAAGAGAAAAGGTGATAAACACGTTGATACTGTAAAGCACCACCATGAGCGCCACTGAGCCGTGTGACACCACGAGAACGACCAGCGCGGCGCCGGCCATCAGCAGGACGCCGTTCTGGGCGACAAAGCGATCGCTTAAATTGGCAAAGCGCGAGGGAAACCAGCGGTCGAGCGCCATATTGGCCAATACGCGCGGCCCGTCAATAAAACCCGCCTGCGAGGCGATGAACAGCAGGGTCATGGCCGCAAGCATGGCCACGGTCACGAAGGTTCCGCCGAGGCCGGACGGCCAGTCCGCCGTGATGTTCTGGAGCAAGGTGGCATTTAGCGTTTGCCCGGCCTGGGGCTGGACATGAAAGAGCACGTAGGCCAGCATTAATCCGCCGACAGTCAGGGCGAGCGATACGCCCATGTAGAGCATGGTTCGCTTGCCGGTGGCGACCCGCGGCTCGCGCAGAACGGGCAACCCGTTGCTGACGGCTTCGATGCCTGTATAGGTGCCCGCGCCCACGCTGTAAGAGCGTACCAGCAGCAGGAACAGGCCGAACCAGCCCAGCTGGGCATGCGCCGCATGCAGGTCGTTGGCGGTGCTGGCCGCGACGGCCGGCAAATCCCTGAGATGGGTCGCCACGCCGAAAATGATGGCATAGGCATGCGTCGCCAGGAATATGAAAAACACCGGCGCAAAGAGCAGCACCGATTCTTTCACGCCGCGGAGATTGATTAATGCCAGCAGGGAAGTCACCGCCAGTGCGCTCGACAGTTTCCACGGTTGCCAGGCAACCGGCAGGACGGAGAATAAGGCGTCCGTGCCGCTGGCAATGGAAAGCGCGATGGTCAGCACATAATCCACCAGCAAGGCGCAGCCGGACACGACGCCCAGGGAGGGCGAAAGCAGCTTGCTGGCGACAAGGTAACCGCCGCCGCCGCCGGGGAACAGTTCGATGATATGCGCGTAGCTTGCGCAAATGATCGTAATCGTCACCACCGTGGCCAGACCGACGAACAGTGCCAGCACCGAATGGGCGCCAAGCGCCTTGAAAGCCTCTTCCGGCCCGTAGCATGACGAAGACAAGCCGTCGGCCCCGAGTCCGACCCACGCCAGCAGGGCGATGAGCGAAATATGTTGGAAAAGCTTTCGATCCGAAATATTGCGAGCTTTCCCGATGACGAGATTTTTAAGCCATTGCATGGCACACGACCTTTGCATGTCCGCTTGCGGCAGACGGATCATTCCTGAAGGATTACGGAATCATTCATTTTCTCTCGCGGCAGTGTGGCGAATTAGGTTCGCAAAAGGCGGCGGCGATCTTGGGCCGCCTGCGGGTTTGCCGCGCTTGCGCATACACGAGTATAGCGCTGCGCGCGGCGCACCCACATTCAGCCCAAGCCTGCCTTGCTTTTGCGAATCCGCCTCCGGCGGAAACCAAATTCGCCACACGGTAGCATCGGGCTTCGCGCCGCGCTACGCCCGATATATCGTTGACGTGGAAATCAACGGTTTTATTTTAGGCTATATCATTTATGTAACCAACGGGTAACAGGCATGACAAAAAACTATTTTTTCATGACGATTCCCGATAGATAAGACACTATCGCTGCGGGTATTCGTGGGCGCCGCCCATGCGGATCTAGAGGATTGCCCTTCCAATGGCCGACGAGGTTAGCTGATGGGCTCGGCTTTAGAAGTAGCCTTGGCGCCGGTTAGAATACCCGGCGCCTTTCGCCCCATCCCCAGGATGTCCCGAGGAAGGTGGGTCCCCCGCATCCGCCCCCGGAAAGAGGGCCGGATTTAGGCTGCAAAAAGCGGAATATGAACATAATGGCAGGCGCTTGTCAAGGAGGGGCAAGACGCCCCAAATGTGCGGCTTAGACTGACGGGCTGTGTTGCGAAGGCGCTTTTCGCCTTACGCCCTCGCGGCGGTCGGGGCCGCCGCCTTCCAAGTTGGAAACGCCCGTGTTTTATGGAGGGTGACGGGCCTCCATCGCCGTTTGTGGCGTGTGGGGTTTCGGGTAAGATGGCTTACCTGTTTTGATCTATCGGATTCTCGCGACGCGTGGACAAGAGCCGCTGAAGAAGGCTATTCGCATTCGTGGCGTAGCACACGCACACGGAGAAAGTGATCGTCCAATGGAGCCGGAAGACATACTGGCAAACGAGGAAGACGGCGAGGACGACGGCGCCCCCAAGGGCGACCTGATATGGCGCGGCGTTGTCGTCGGTAATGGCCGTCTCGTCTATCAGGCTGAACCGGTACATGAGCAGGAGCAGCAGACTGTTAAGGATGTTCCAGACCGGAAACACCAGAAGATATCCGTGAGAGGTTTGAAGCATTTGTGCGCCAGCCAGGAATCCGATGAGCCCGTTGACCATAACGGCGAAGTAAAGCATGGCGAACTTCTCGAAGTTCTTTTTCCGGGCTTTCGTGAACACGTGGTAAATAGAGAGCGCGGCGCCGGAAATGAACAGCAGGAACACGGCGTAGAAGGGGAAAAGCCTCGGGTCGAATTCAGCGACCAGAGCCTTGTATACAAGGGCCTTCAGTTCGGGGTCCAGAAAAACGACCAGGAAAAACGAGGCGCTCATCAGGAACAGCGACAGCTCATCGTAGCGCGGCACGAAGAGATCGACGAATACGCTGCGCTTTGTCTCTGGCATCATGTTCGTGAAATCAAATATCAGCCATTTGCATGCCACAAACGGCGGCGGAGGCCCGCCGTCCTCCATAAAACGCAAGCTATATTGAAACACACATCCGGTGGGCAATGAAGGCGCCCATCATTCCAGATCCCGGTCGGCGCGGCGCAGGATATCCTCCAGTTTGCCGATGACGGCGTCCGGCAGGGAATTTTTCTGCGGGGCGGCCAGGATGGCCTGCGCCTTCTTGCGGGCTTCGGGATAGACATCCGGCCGGCCAAGTTCCAGCCACTGGTCGCGGGTGTTGCGGTCCAGCAGGTCCGGCATTAAAAACTCGCCGCTGCGGCAGGCCTCCAGCGTGCTGGGTTCCATCAGGAAATGGCCGCCGGGTTTGACGTTGGCGACATCGGCCATGTAATTCCTGGCGTCGGACACGTCCACGCCATCCTTCATGCGCTTGCAGAGGCGCGCGATCTCATGGTCCACCACGATTTGTTCCAGGACGAGAAGCTGGCTGGTTTCGATTTCGCCGATGCCGTTGATCGCGTCCACCCCGGAGAGCACCAGGGGGAGGGCGCTGGTCATTTTTTCGATGATGGCCTGGGGGCCGGGCGACTTGGCATCGGTCAGGCACCCGGCCTGCGTATTGGGCAGGCGGTAGAAACGGGCCATTTCGCCCAGGGCGCCGTTGATCAACGTGGATTCCGGCGCACCCTCGAGGAAACCGCCCGAACGGAAATTCATAATACCGGCGGCGTGGCCGCAGATGATCGGTGTGCCGGGTTCGGCCATCTGGAACAGGACGAGAGCAGAGAGGCTTTCCGCGTTGGCAAGGGCTACGTCCGAGTAAAGGCTGGCCGGACCCGTTGAGCCGCAGGCGGGCATCGGGTAGGGCAGGATGGGCACATGGTAACGCACCAGGTCGAGCGCGGCGTCGCACATCTCCGCATCGTGGGTGAGCGGCGGGATGGTGCAATAGCACACCGAAAATATCTTGCGCTTCCGGATCTCATCCTCGCCCCCCAGGATGGCGGCCAGCCCTTCGATCAGGTACGGAATTTCCTCCCGGCTATGGACTTCATGCTGAATGTGCTTGGACGAGTGCATCAACGAGAGGAACGCGGTCCGGATATCGGCGCCCGGCAGCGGAATATCGTCCAGTACAACGTTTGGCCAGACGACGGCGCCGAGCGGCAATTCTTCGAAAATCCTCAGGCTGGAGACCAGGTCGCGGGTGACGGCCGGCCGCCGTTCGCCCGATTCGAAATCAACGGCGAAGGTGGCGGCGCCATCCAGCGTGTACCCCGTGAACGCGGACGGCATGGCAAAATCGAAGGCCGGATTGCGGGCGCCGAGCACAAATGATTTGGGCGCGGTCTTGAGGGCCTGGTCAACCATCGTCCGCGGGATATGGGCGATCATGTCGGCCTTGTCCACGCGCGCGCCATGGTCGGCGAGGATCTTGCGGGCCTTGGCGCTCAAGAATTTGACGCCGACGTCGGCAAGAATGGCCAGGCTGTCCTCGTGAATCCGTTGCTTTTCCTGTTCGGAAAGGAATGTGCATGTCAAGCGCATGGGTAAATGCTCCTATCAGGTTTTCTTATAACGATACCCGCTTGACGACCGCGGCATCATCGCGCTGGACAGTGCGGGGATAGTGAATGGCGGGAATGCCGAAAAGCATGCCATAATAATAGCGCTGGCGGGGCGGCAGGCCGATCAGCGCTTTGAGGTCGGGCAGGGTCTCGAGGACCATCTTGAGCATACCCCACCAGACTGTACCGAGCCGGGCACTCTGTGCCAGGAGATCGAAATAGGCCAGTGCCAGGACGACGTCCTCGGCAGGACAAGGGGCATCGGGCGGCGCCGAGACTACCAGGGCATGCGGCGCACCGCGGAAGAGGATGTCCTCCTTGCGTTCATAATAGGCCGGCGGGGCATTCTGCAGGTACTTTAATCGCTCGGGAATCCGCCCGGCCTTGATCGCGGTGGCGAGCGCGGCGAGGACGTTCTCCCTCAATCGGTGCATGACGGCCTTATCGTCAATCACGGTAAAGGTCAGCGCGCGGCGGTTGACGCCGGTGGGGACATTGGCCAGCGTGGCCAGCAGTTGACGGATCAAG
Source organism: Kiritimatiellia bacterium (assembly GCA_028718125.1). GTDB lineage: Bacteria > Verrucomicrobiota > Kiritimatiellia > JAAZAB01 > JAAZAB01 > VSJD01. The sequence continues at coordinate 97,664 of JAQUMN010000004.1, read as the reverse complement.
GCCGGGTCCACGTTTTCATCCTTATATTTCCGGATGCTGCGCCGTCCGCGGATGAACCGGCTCATGGAGTCTAACCGGGGAAAGCTGTCGGCGGAAAGCGGCAGGCTGTTGTCGGGATTTCTTCCCAGGATGGAGATGGCCGCCGTGGGGCAGATGGCCAGGCAATGCTGGCACTGCAGGCATTCGGCTTCCTGGTCCGGGCGAATGGACGGCAGCGCCTTTCCTTCCTGCGTGATGATGCGCGCGGGGCAGTCGGCGGCGCAAAGTCCGCAACGGGTGCAAAGTTTTTCGTTTACGGTAAATTGAAGCATGATGAAGCCCTTTCATGAATTAAAATAGCGATCCCTCAGTTACTGGGTGGCGCTGATCGATTCTGTCATTCCCGACCTGATCGGGAATCCAGAAAAATCAATGCTGGATTCCCGCTTTCGCGGGAATGACAGCATTGAAGTTCACACTCTTACCCACATAACTGAGGCCTTACAGAAAATACACGCGCAAATATAGCACATGTCGCCGGTCAAGTCATCATGCCAGCTTTTGCAGAACCAGTGCAGTGCGGGAGGGAAGATAGGCGGTGAGCAGCGTGCGCCCCTTGGCGTCGGGCGCCGCAACATAGGTCTGGTTGGGCGCAAGCCGGCTGTGGCCGCCGAAAAAAGGCGCGTCGCTGTCCAAGATCAGCCGGTATTCGCCCGGCGTGGCCTCCACGGGATAGTCGGGATAAGATTTCTCCGGGTGGAAGTTGAACAGGAACAACAGACCCGCGCGCTCAAAGCCCAGCACTTTGTCGTCGCCGTGCTCCACGCGCAGGCGCAGGTCGGGATCATCCAGCAGATTGGCGAGCCGCGCCATCTCAATCATTGCCTTGTCGAAATCGGCCAGGAAATGATAAACAAGGGAATGATCATCCCGCAGGCGCCACTGGCGCCGGGCGTAATGGTAGGACCAGTTGTTGCCTTCGCGCGGAAAATCAATCCATTCCGGGTGGCCGAACTCGTTGCCCATGAAGGTGAGATACCCATTGCCCGCCGTGGCCAGCGTGGCCAACCGGATCATCTTGTGCAGGGCCAGCCCGCGATCCACCTGCAGGGTGCGCGAGTCGAGAGCCATGTGATTATACATGTCCCGCTCGATCAGGCGGAAGATCAGCGTTTGGTCGCCCACCAGGGCCTGGTCGTGCGATTCGGCGTAACTGATGGTGCGCTCGTCGCGGCGGCGATTGGTGAGTTCGTGCCACAGGGTGCTCATGGACCAGTCCTCGTCGCGGGTATCCTTGGTGAGCTTGATCCAGTAATCCGGAATGCCCATGGCCAGCCGGAAGTCGAAGCCCACGCCGCCGCGCTCAACGGGCGCGGCCAGGCCCGGCATGCCGCTCATATCCTCCGCCACGGTCAGGGCGTCGGGGCGCACGGCGTGAATGACCTTATTGGCCAGGGTCAGATAGGCGAGGGCCTGTTCGTCCACGCTTTCATTAAAATAATCGGCATAAGAAGTGAACGCCTTGCCGAGTCCATGATGCCGGTAGAGCATGCTGGTGATGCCGTCGAACCGGAAGCCGTCAAACCGGTACTCATCCAGCCAGAACCGACAGTTGGAGAGCAGGAAATGCAGTACCTGGGGTTTGCCGTAGTCGAAACAACGTGAATCCCAAAGCTCGTGCAATCCGCGCGGGCCTTCGTGGAAATATTGGAAGAGCGTGCCGTCGAACCGGCTCAAGCCTTCCACCTCATTGCGCGCCGCGTGGGAATGAATCAAATCCATGATGACCGCGAGTCCCGCCGCGTGGGCTGTATCCACAAGGTCCTTCAGTTCCTCCGGCGTGCCGAAGCGGGACGAGGCGGCGAAATAATTGGTCACGTGGTAGCCGAACGAGCCGTAATAGGGATGCTCCTGGATGGCCATGAGCTGGATCGTGTTGTAACCCGCCGCCACGATGCGCGGCAAAATTTTTTCCTTGAATTCCCGGTATGTCCCGACTTTGCCCTCTTCCTGGGCCATGCCGACGTGCGCTTCGTAGATCAGCGGCGTCCTGCAGCCGCCGGACCGTTGGAATGTGTGCCGCCAGAGATAAGGATCGGCCGGTGCCCAGACCTGGGCGTTGAAAATCTTGGTGTGTTCGTCCTGGACCACGCGCCGGGCATAGGCGCTCAGGCGGTCGCCGCTCCCGCCGCGCCAGTGCATCCGCAGGCGATAGAGGTCGCCGTGCTTAAGGGTTGCAGCGGGCAGATGCAGCTCCCACACGCCATCGAGGTTCAAGCGGCGCAGGGCCAGGGCAGGATCCTCGCGCCACTGCGAGAAGGTGCCGATCAGCGTGATGGCCGTGGCGTTGGGCGCCCACTCGCGCAGGACCCATGCGTCTCCCTGCCGGTGCAACCCGAAATATTCATGCCCGGCGGCGAAATCGGCTAACCTGCCCGCCGTGCTACGCACAGCGTTGCAGGCGGGTGCCATCGTCCCGCCTGTCAGGCGCGTCTCGGTTTCCTTGGCCAATTGAACCCGCCGCGCGATCCAATCGGCATAGGGCGCCAGGTAGGGATCGTCACGGACCAGGCGGGGGACGGAAGGCGGAGGACAGACGACGGATGACAGATGACGGATGACAGACGACGGACGATGGACAGCGGAGGCGGGACGCTGGGGGCAAGCGGACTTTCGACGTTTAGGTGTTGTAACCATGAAATTACTCCACGTCCTCATCCGCTAGCGCGAATCCGCTTCGGCGGGACAAGCCGGCGTGGCTACGAATCACGTGTTGATCACATCTGGTTTTCCGTGCGCTTTCTTTCTTCTCATGGCTGGTGTCTGTCGTCCGTCGTCTGTCGTCTGGTCGCTATCCCCGGATCAACGGCCGGTCCAGCATAGTTTCGTAAAGTTGGAGATATTTCCTGGCCGTGACGGGGTGCGTGAAGCGTTCGGCGCTGTCGCGCATAATCCGGGCGATCTGCTGCGTGCGCACGTCCTCAGGCTGGCGGAAAAACGCCATAGCTTGGTCAAAGCCCCAGCTCAGGGCCTGGCGGTCGTAATCGCGGAACAGAAATCCGTTCCCGGTGTTTTTTCCGATATCCAGCGGCGTAATCGTGTCGTGAATGCCGCCCGTGTCGTGCGCCAACGGCAGACTCCCGTACTTGCAACTGATCATCTGCGGCAGGCCGCAGGGCTCGAACCGGGACGGCATGAGCACGAAATCGGAGGCCGCATAGGCCAGGCGCGACAGGCTTTCGCTGAAATTACAGACTGCCACGCGAGATTGCAGGCTGTGCCGGCGGACGATGTCGTGGAAATTGGTCTGGAACGAGCCGTTGGCCACAAAGACAATCTGCAAGCCCTCGCGCCGGTACTTATCCACCACCGCAAAAAGGATGTCGGCCAACAGTTGGCAGCCTTTCTGGACCGGGTCCAAGCGCGACGGCCAGAAGAAAAGCGGCGAGGTGTCGGCGCGCGCCAGTTCCACCTGTTTCTGGAGCGCGTGCTTAGCTTTGAGCTTGCCGCGCAAACAGTCTTCTGCGCCGTAGCGGCAGGGCAGGGCGGGATCGGTCGCGGGGTCATAGGATGGATTAGGCGCGTTCAGGATGCCCGTGGCGCAGCCGGCGGCGAGTTTGTTGGCCAGCTCGTAGCGCAGGGCGCCATCCACGAAATCGAACCGGCTCTCGGTCAGTTCATTAAGAAACGTAGGGCTGACGGTGTTGATGAAGTGCGCGGCAAAAATGCCGCTGACCAGGAAATCCACCGGATTACGGTCGCGGCTTTCCTCGTAGGCGTGCGGCATCCACTGGTAATACAGGAAGCGCCAGAACTCGGCGGCGTCTATGCCGCTTTCCTCGATGCGGGCCAGGGTGGTTTTCAGGGAGTGGATGTTGTGCACGGTGAAGAGGCAGGGAATCTTCAGGCGCCGGGCCAGGGCCGGGATGAGCCCCGTCATCCAGTCGTTGCAATGGATCAGGTTCGGCTGGACACGCGGGATGATGTTGTTGATCACCTCCCGCTGGAAGGCCAGGGCCAGGTTGGGGTTTTCCTCCTCGTGCGCGTTGTAGACGTTGGAGCGGTAATAGAAAATGCGGTCTTCGGCTAGGTGGATGCGCTCGTCCGGCAGCTTGGTCTTGTAGGCGCGCAGTTCGTCGCTGATCAGGTTTCCGATGTTGAAATTGAACATCTGGCGATAATGCGGCAGGGCCACGTGGACGTCGGCGCCGGCCTCGAACAGGGCGCTGACCAGCGCCGCGGAGACGTCGGCCAGTCCGCCCGCCTTGGCCACGAGGTAGTTGGCCATATTGCCCATGCCGTGCGGGAGATAAGTGATCTCCGGCGTGACGATCAGGATGCGCGGGTTGTGCGTGCTTGCCACGGGTATATTCCTCCTCTGTCATTCCGCCCGGCCCTTGCCTTCCGTCGGCAGTGTGTCGAATTCGGTTCGGAAAAGGCAATGGCGATCTTGGTCCGCCTGCGGGTTTCCCGCCCTCGCAGGGACACGAGTCCAATGCTTCGCGCGGCGCACCCGCATTCGGCCCAAGCTTGCCTTGCTTTTCCGAATCCGCCTCCGGCGGAAACCGAATTCGACACACGGTTGCATCGAGCTTCGTCCCGATACCCGTCGAAGCGGCGTGATCGGGGCTACGCCCGATATATCGCAACGCGGTCACATCCCGACCTCTCGGAGAGTCGGGATAAAAACCCCAATCCTTGTTTTATTCAACGTTGGGCGTTCGCTTCGTTTTCTGTCGTCCGCCAGGTTCCGCCGGAGCGCTTCGCCCAGGCGAGTCATCTGTCGTCTGGTTTCTACTCTGCCCAAGTCATAAGGCCCGGCAGGTTTTGCGTCCAAGCGTCGCCGTGGGGAATGATGCGCACGGTAAAGCCGTAACGGCCGGTCGTTCCGCATTCCAGTCGGCACTCGAAGATATGCTGTCCATCGTCCGTTTTCCGGTTGGTGGTCATCGGCTGCCGGTGACTGGCCGTGATGGCGCCATTCATATTCACCTGGCCGTAGAAGAGCTCAACCTCCGCTTCCTCGGGGCGCAGTTCGCCCAGGTGCACCGGAACGGTCACGGTAAATGCGTCGCCCACGCGCAGGCATCCCAACTCGGTCTGCGTCGCCGGCCCGCCCGCGACGATGGAGCTTAGTCCCGACTCTTCGGGAGGTCGGGACGGACGTGGATGGCCAACGCGAATTTGCGGCCAGAGCCGGACCAAACGCGCGTGCTGCTTGACCAGGGCGTGGGCCTCGGCCGCGTTGTCGGCCAGGAGCGTTCGGCCCCGTTGGAGGGCCGGAATGTAAAACCGCTCCTCGTATTCCCGCACCATGCGATGAGAGCTGAAATTGACAAACGCCATCTTGATAGCGGCCTTCATCATCTTGACCCACGGCGCCGGCAAGTGGTCGTTAACCCGCGTGTAAAAGCATGGAATTACCTCGCTCTCGATCAAATTGTAGAGCGCCTGGCTTTCCACGGCATCCTGGTAACCGGCATCTTGATATTCCTCGCCGTGCCCGATACTCCATCCGCGCTCGGGCGAGTAGGCCTCGTCCCACCAGCCGTCCAGGATACTGACGTTCAGCGCGCCGTTGACGGCCGCCTTCATGCCGGAGGTGCCGCTGGCTTCCAGCGGGCGGCGCGGCGTATTGAGCCACACGTCCACGCCCTGGACCAGGAAACGCGCCACGTCGATATCGTAATCCTCGATAAAAACAATCCGGTGGCAGACCTTGGCGCGCCGCGAGAAGTGTACAATCTGGCGGATGATTTCCTTGCCCTCGTTGTCGCGCGGATGAGCCTTGCCGGCGAAGATTACCTGAATCGGCGTTTTGCCGGTCAACAACGCCTCGAACCGCGCCGCATCGTGCAGGAACAATCCGGCGCGCTTGTAAGTGGCAAACCGCCGGGCAAACCCGATGGTCAGGATATCGGGATCGAGCATTGCATTGGCCTTTTCCAGTTCGGCCTTGCCGGCGTTGCGGCGATGTAATTGGCGCGCCATCCATTCGCGGCATTCGCGGATCAGGCTGGCGCGGCTGAGTTCGTGGGCACGCCAGAGTTCCTCGTCGGGAATCTGGTCGATCCGCTCAAGCATGGATGCATCCCCGGGCTTGGTGTGCCACTTAGGACCAAGGTAACGGTCGAATAACAGGATATTTTCCGGCGATAACCATGAAGGCGAGTGCACGCCATTGGTGATGGAGGTGATGGGAACTTCATCTTCCGGCCGTCCGGGCCACAGGTGCGCCCACATGCGGCGCGCCACAGCGCCGTGCAGGCGGCTGACGCCGTTGCAGTATTGCGAGAGGCGCAAAGCCAGCACCGTCATCGAGACGGGGACGCCGTCGCCGGCGCGCGCGGCGCGGCCCAGGCTCAGCAGGTCATCCATGCTCGTATGCAGAGCCTCAAAAAACGGGCGGAGCATATCCAGGGGAAATTCGTCATGGCCGGCGGCCACGGGAGTGTGCGTTGTGAACACATTGGTGCGCACGATGATTTCCAGCGCCGTTTTTTTATCAAGACCATATTTGCCCATGAGGTGCGCCAGCCGTTCCAGGCTTATGAATGCGGAGTGGCCCTCGTTCATGTGGCAAACCTGCGGTTCGAGCCCCATCTCGTACAGGGCGTGCAGGCCGCCGATGCCGAGCAGAATCTCCTGCAGGAGGCGCGTGCGATGGTCGCCGCCGTATAGTTGGCGGGTAACATCGTGCCAATCGGGCGGATTTTCCGGGATATTGGAATCAAGCAGGATGATCGGAATACGGCCCACCTGTACTTTCCAAACGGCTGCGTGCAGAGCGTGGCCCGGTGCGGGAATGTGAACGGTCAGCGGCTTGCCGTCGGGCTTAAACACCCGTTCCAGGGGCAGGTTATGAATTTCGTTTTCAGGATAAACTTCCTGTTGCCAGCCGTCGTTGTTCAGGTACTGGCGGAAATAGCCCTGCCGATACAGGAGGCCTACAGCGACAAGCGGCAAACCCATGTTGGAGGCGGACTTCAGGTGGTCGCCGGCTAACGCGCCCAGGCCGCCGGCAAAGAGCGGCAGGCTTTCGTGGACGCCAAACTCGGCGCAGAAATAGGCGATGCAGTCGCCTGGCGCATACACGGGACTGCGCGTTTCGGCCGGTTGAAGGGTTTCCTTCTCGAAGGCCTGGCGCACACGCACCAGGTGGGCCATGAAGCTTTCGTCGGCGGCCAGCGCCGTCAGCCGCTCCTGAGGTACGCGGCTCAGGAACAGAACCGGATTGAACTTGGTCTCCTTCCAGAGTTCGCGGTTGATCCGGCGGAACAGTTCGTTGGCATCGGGATTCCAGGACCACCACAGATTGCGGGCGAGGGCTTCCAGAAAAAGGAGTTTTTCGGGAATTGCGGGGGCAATTGTGAACAGTTGCAGTGTTTGCATACCGCGATAAAACACTCTTCTGGCCCGAGGTTCAAGAAGAAAACACGGGAAGGCCCGGGAAAGCAAATTTAAAAACGGGCATGGTTCGAAAGACGCAACTATTGTGTAACAGTTTTACTATTCATTCCGAACGAAGAGAGGAATCTTAAGCCACAAATCGTTGACACATTTGAGATTCCTCGGAGCTACTTCGCGCTTTCAGAGATGACACGGTATAGAGTGTTACCCCCTTTTGAACCATTTGGGAAAACGCAGGTGAAGTACCGGCTATTCCACCTTGATGACGCTATTGAGTGTCCCGCAGGTGTTGCGGACCCAATTGCGGCATTCGGGGTCCACGACCCAGTTCCCGTTGATCACAAACTTGTACTCATGTTCCCCCTTGGGGAGCATCAGGGTGATCGTGTAGGTGCCGGTGCCGCCGGTGTCTTTCATCGGATGCCGCTTAACATCCCACTGGTTGAACGTGCCCGCAAGCGACACAGAGCTCTTCGGATTAGCCGTGACTCGGAACGTCACGCGTTTGGCGGTAAGCGCGGTTTTCATTGCTTTTCTCATGGCAGTTCTCCTTTTTTACTGACAAAGTCAGTGTTTCCAACAGGGTTTGCTTACCGGTACTGCTTGACCGCAAGCAAGACGCAAGGTCAATTATTCTTGCATCGATACCGGTTATTATAGTCAATGCTATTCTGTTGGCAAGCGGAATTTTCGTTTCGCCTTCGCCCCAGTTTTCCTGCGGCTGTGTCAAAAACGGTCTCGCGGGAATTCCCGCCGTCGCCAGGGGGCTATGGCGGGCAAGCTGCTCCTGGCACGAATGCCAATTTTTCGCGATATTGGAGGGTGTCCCGGTCACCTCGCCGTGGGCGGGTATAGGGACTGCGACGCCGCTGGTTTCCTGCCCGCGTTTCCATGCCTCTTTTACATTGACATCGCGGGAAGATATGCTTGAATTGCAGGGCGTTTGTTAACACCTAAAGGGAATCCCGGACATGAAAAAGAATTCGCGCCGCGCCGTCAAGCCCGCCGTTCGTCTCGCCCTGCAGGGAGGCCCCAAAGTACGGACCACCCCCTGGCCGAACCGCCACCTGATTGGCCGGGAGGAGAAATCAGCCGTAGATGCCTTGTTTGACCGTGCCATTGCCTCCGGCAATGCCTTTGGCTACAACGGGCCGGAAGAAGAAGCCTATTGCCGTGAATTCGCCGACGCCATGGGCGGCGGTTATGCGGATGCCGTCAATTCCGGCACGACGGCCGTTTATGTGGCCCTACGTGCCCTTAACCTGAAACCTTTTTCAGAAATCATTGTCGGCCCGATCACCGATCCGGGCGGCGTTATGCCGATCCCGCTCATGAACTGCATTCCGGTTATTGCCGATGCCGCGCCGGGCCAGTTCTCGCCCGGGCCGAAAGAAATCGCGGCCGTTATCACCCCGCGGACGAGCGCAATTGTCGTGGCGCATATTTACGGCGAACCGGCCGACATGCCGGGTATTCTCAAAGTCGCCCGCCGGCGCAAACTGCCCGTGGTGGAAGATTGCGCCCAAGCGCATGGCGCGCGGCTTAATGGGCGTCTGGTGGGCACGTTCGGTGATATCGCCGCTTTTTCCACGATGTTTGGCAAGCATCACTGCACGGGCGGCCAGGGCGGCGTGGTGTTTACGCGCCGTGAAAAACTCTATTGGGAAGCCCGCCGGGCCTCCGATCGCGGCAAGCCGTTTGGATTGCCCGCGGGCGCAACCAATGCAGTGGCATCGCTCAATTTCAATCTCAACGACCTGTCGGCCGTAATAGGGCGCGTTCAGTTGCGCAAACTGCCGATGATCGTCTCGCGGCGCCGTGACCTGGCCAGCCGGATTGCCAAGGGCCTGCGCGGGTTGAAGTCCGTGTCACTCCCGCCTGCGGTGGCCGGGGCCAAGCCAAGCTACTGGTATTTCCGCCTGCGGTTTAATCCCGAGGCCGCAACTTGCGATAAGGCGACCTTCTGTAAGGCATTGGCCGCCGAAGGCCTGCTGGTACGTGCCCGCTATGTCAATCCCTGCCACATGCAGGACTGGTATCGCCGGCGACGCGTGTTCGGCACGAGCACCCTGCCGTGGACCGCGCCGCAATACCGGGGCAATCCTGACCGGGCTTTCCCCTGTCCCAACGCGCTGGCGGCCCTGGATACGCACTTTGACCTGGTCGTGCGTGAAAGCTGGGGCAACCGGGAAGTTGCCGATATCGTCGCCATTTTCCAGAAAGTGGCGCGGGCATACGCAAAATGACGTCACGCAAAAGGGTTCTTTGTTCCGCATACCCGGTTCTTCGTTGCCAGGCATTGCGCGACCGGCGAATGAAGCATGTGTAAAGTAAAGCCCGAACGTTAATGGAGATGACAAAGAAATGACAAAAAAAGCCGCCAAACAAAAACCGGATGGAATTCAAACGAAGGCCGGGGCGCCGCAAATGCAGCCGAGCGGGCCGAAAATTATCGATGCGCATAACCATCCCGACTGGCACGGGCACAATCTGGAAAAATACCTGGCCAATATGGCCAAGCACCATATCGACGTTACCTGGCTCCTGAGCTGGGAGTGCCCGGCTGACGAGTATTCGCCCGCCACCAAGGCGGTCATTCCGGAAGTCGACCTGAACGGTCCCATTCCGTTTGCCCGGTGTATTTCCTATGCCGAGCGTGCGCCGGGCAAATTCGTGCTCGGCTACGCGCCCGATCCGCGCCGGCCGGAAGCCATTGACCATCTGCAGGCCATGGTGTCCATCTACGGCGTGCGCGTATGCGGCGAGCTTAAGCTGCGCATGATGTATGACAACCCCGACGCCCTGAGGCTGTTCCGCTTCTGCGGGGAGAAGCATCTGCCGGTTACCGTGCATATTGACTACGAGTTTGACAAGGGTGTTAAGTACCCGCGGTCGACTTACTGGTACGGCGGCGGGATCGAGCCTTTCGAGCGGGCGGTGCGCGCCTGTCCGGGGACGATTTTTCTGGGGCACGCCCCGGGATTCTGGGCGCACATTTCCGGCGATGGCAAACACGACAAGGAGTCCTATCCGAAGGGCAAAGTCATGCCGGGCGGCAAGCTGATTACCATGCTCAGACAATACGAAAATCTGTATTGCGACTGGTCGGCCGGTTCAGGGGCCAACGCCCTGATGCGCGATTCTGATTTTGCCAGGGATTTTATCCTGGAGTTTCAGGACCGCCTCCTGTATGCCCGCGATTATTTTGACAACCAACACCAGGAATTTTTGAATAGCCTGGGTCTGCCGGCGGATGTGGTGGCCAAGATTTATTCAGGCAACGCGCTCAAACTGGTGCCGCTGGCGGGTTGAGCGGCCTGATGGAATGCATGAATTTTCCGCCAGAGGCGGACAATTTGGGTAGAGCCGGTTTTATACCGGCTATTCCGTATCGAAGAAAGCCGACGTAAAGTCGGCTCTACATGAAACAATGGCGGCGTTAACCGTCTGATTCGTGGCTTCCATGCAAACGAAACATAAAGTCAATGCCGAACTTCGCAAGGAAATGGCCTTCCTTGAAGCGCTCGCGCGGCGCTGTCCGCAGGATGTGGACGTGCTCAAGGCGGTGGGCGACCTGTATACGCGGGCCGGCCGCTATGAGGATGGGCTGAAGACGGATTTGGAACTGGTCCGGCTGTGTCCCCGCGAGTCGCTGATCTGGTATAACCTGGCCTGCAGTTACGCCCTGCTTAACCGCGCGGAAGAGGCGTTGGCGTCCTTGGAGCGGGCAATCGTCCTGGGTTATCGGGATGCGCGCTGGATTCGCGAGGACCGGGACCTGGACTTGCTCAAGAAAGACCAGCGGTTCATCTCCCTGCTGCAGCGCCTTGGGCCGTGACAATCGCGGTCCCCCGGGCATTCGCGCCGTCAGGTATTCTGAATCTGAATGCGGACCGTTGCGTTCTTCGAAGCTTCGTCGCTGATGTTCAGGTCGGCCGGCTTGATGCCCGCCGGCGTGCTGTCAAGCAGCTTTAACAGGACGGTTTTGAACGATTCAGGATTGTTGCGTATGCCCTTGAACACCGCAACCTTGTCCGGCAGCATCAGCTGTGATTTCAGGTGATCGCCCTGCGAGAGAATGATAAACGGCTTGGTGCAGTTCGGACAGCGTCCGCGCTTGGCGACATCCGTATCCCTCAGCCAGAGTTTCTGGCCACACGACGGGCAACTGATCTTGAAATCCGCTTCGCCCTTGTCGCGCAACATGAAAATGGCCACGGGGATGGATATCTGGTCCGGCAGGTGGCGGTATATGTTCTTGATCTTTTCCAGGGACAGCACGTCGAGGAAACGGACAACTATGGCGATGGCATCGGCCTTGGCCAGGTGCTCGGAGAACGTCGGATCCTGACTCGGATCCCCCGCGACGATATCAAAATTTATCAGTAAATCACCGATGGCCACCTCGGTCTTCGGCTCAGCGGCAAAGGTGCCCAGAAATTCCTCAGCCAGTTCACGATAGATGGACATGACCAATGTATTTCTCTTTTTACCGGTATTCATGAGAGTATTCCCCGTTATTTTGATAGCGCCGACCAATTCCCCGGATCGTGACGCGGTGTTGATTTATGGGCACCCTGTGCTTACCCCTTAAATTAGCCGATTAAAGATCATTCCCGCATCCGGTTCAAGTAAAAAAAACGGCGGCACAGAAGTGTTACCGCCTTGCCGCGGCAATTTCGCGCCGCAGCCATGCCAGCGCCGCCTCCCGGTTTTCCACCAGGCCTTCCAATTGCGCGTCGTAAACCCGTTGTTTCCAGCGGCCAATTTCGGGGCCGGAGGGAATATCCAGCGACATGATGTCATGGCCTGAGATCCATGGCCTGGGCAGGACCGGCTCGGCGCGGCGCGCTGCCTGGAACTCGACAAGGAAAGCATGGTTGGTTATGTCGCCGTGGCTGGCCGCGCAATCCAGGCGATGCAGTTCCAGCTCTGTGGCGAATGTCGGCGCCCCCACCATCCGGCAGAGCGTCGCCTTGCGCATGCGTCGGACATCCATGAACCGCATGTGGTTGCCGATGCAAAACACGATGGCCTTGATGTCGTCATTGGGCAGGCGCAGCCGCTTCAGGATTTCCTCCGCCATGGCTGCACCCACGCCGGCATGACAGTCGAACCGGATGCGGTTCTCCACGAACTTGGCCGTGCCGGGCTTGCCCACATCGTGAAGCAGGACGGCGTAGGCCAGCCGCAAATCCGGCTGGCGCATGGCGTTAAGCATCATGATCGTGTGCGTCCAGACATCCCCCTCGGGGTGAAACTGCGGAGGCTGTTCCTGGCCCCGGAGCGCTGAGATCTCCGGCATGATGACCGGGAGCAGGCCGACCGCCTGGAGGAGTTCAATCGCCGCGCCGGGCTGCGGCGCCTCCAGCAGGATGCGCGTCAATTCCTGCTGAATGCGCTCGGCGCTGACTTTCCCGATTTGCGGGGCGTGGCGGCGGATGGCATCGGTAGTGGCCGGGTCCAGTTTGAAATCCAGCGTGGCGGCAAACCGCACGGCGCGCAGCATGCGCAAGTGATCTTCCGCAAACCGGTCATCCGCCCGGCCCACGGCCCGGATAAGGCGCGCAGCCAAGTCCGCTTGGCCGCCGACATAGTCGCGCACCGTGCCGGCCAGTGGATCGAGGAACAGCGCGTTCACCGTAAAGTCGCGGCGTTGGGCGTCCGTCTGCTCATCGGTGAACACCACGCCCTCGGGATGGCGGCCGTCGCGGTAAGTCTGGTCTTTGCGGAAGGTGGCCACTTCGTATTCATGGTGCTGGATTTTTACCCGCACCACGCCGAACGATTTGCCCACCATCACCGCGCCGGGGAAGAGACGTTCCACCTGGTCGGGCACGGCCGAGGTGGCAATATCAAAGTCCTTGGGCACGCGGTTCATGAGAAGATCGCGCACGCATCCGCCCGCCCAAAGGGCGTTAAATCCGGCGGCCTGGAGCCGCTTGACGGCCTGCCGGGCGCCTTCGCTCAATGGCGTTGGAATAATGTTAACCATGCCGACATCATACCTATTTCCGGTGCGGCAACAAAGGAAAATGAACAAACATGAACAAACAGCCCGGGAGAAGCCGGAAATCAGGAGTCAGAAACGAGGAAAGCCATGAATATTCGAGCCATTCACGGAGGCTCCTCCGCAGCAGCTTTGCGCAGGAGGGTCATTAGCGGTTGTAACCGATGCTGTAATCCCGATCGTTTTCCCAAGTTTACCGTATTATACGGTAATTGTTAATCCATCATAGGCCACATGGATGCCGTGAGGTTTGAAGAATTTACATAAATCCTTGTGCAGCACTTTCCCGTTATGGGAAAAGTGGTTGACATAAACCGGCGTCTCAGCAGTAAGCGCTCCAAGCTCCCGGAGCTTGGAGCGGAACTCCACGGAGGCATTGGCGCCAAGATGCCCTTTGCGGCCGTTGATATACAGGGGATTTATTCCCGAAGTACATTCAATAACCGCCGCGTTGAGTTTGAAATTCCGTATCCGCCTCCACGATTTCTCCGGCCACCAGCCGGTATCATTGGCGATCAGGATGTATCTGGAATTCCTTCCGATTACATAATTAAGCGCCTGCTCGTCCTTTGTCTTCAAACAATGCGCTGCTTCGAGCGGATAAATTTCAATGTCATCATCAACGATCTTACTGCCTGCGCGAATCCTGCGGGGCTCGATCATCATCGTCGCGAATGACTCTTTCGTCAGCGTTTCGATTTTTTCCATTACCAGGTTATTGCCGAATATCTTGATGTTGGAGGAGACAACCGAAAACCCTTGTTGCCGCCATTGCATGTCAACTGGGTTAAGATGGTCTGAGTGGGAATGCGTAAACAATATCCGTTTTATCCGCGACAGGTCGATGCGGAAATCAATCATCTGGCAAAAAGCATCCGGCCCGAAATCGACCATGGAGTCATCGTCGATCAGGTAAGATGTCCGCCGCCTGATATCTTTTCCGCCGTTTTTCCGCGCAACGCGGCATGTTGCGCATTCACACCACAGCGCCGGGACCGCTTCCGCGGCGGCGCTGCCCAATATTTTCACTATCATTTTTCATTCTCCCAGTCGGAATGCCCGCGGCAACAGATCCGTTAATTGATAAACATCCATTGCCGCCGGATTACGCGCGGCGGCCGTGATAATGACAAAATCCGGCCGGCAGAACTCGGCCAGCGCCTGCAGGCAGGCCCCGCAGGGCATCGGCGCGGTTTGGCCGCCCTTCTTCGCCAAGAAGCCCCGTGGCTTGCCACATGGCTCGGCTTCGCAGGGTTCCGCAAAGATGCCCCGCGGCTTGCCGCAGAATGCTTCACTGGAGACGACAGCCAGCGCCGTGAAATGGCGATGTCCCGCTGTAATGGCCCCGCCCAGTGCCGTGCGTTCCGCACAGAGCGTCAGGCCATAAGAGGCGTTCTCCACGTTACAGCCCTGGAAGACGCGTCCCTCCTGGGTCAGCAAAGCGGCACCGACGCAGAACCGGGAGTAGGGCGCGTAGGCCCGCCGCATCGCCGCGACCGCTTTTTTAATCAATTGTTGTTTTTGGATATTTGTCATGACGGCTATATTATAAATTCTACTTCAATAAATCATATATATTTTTTCCTCGCTGTGGACCATTTGAATACGGCGGCATCGCAGGCGTTCCGCCCTCCAATATCACGGCAAAATTGGCATTCATGGAGGGTCGAGCTCCCGCGAGACCATTCTTGACTCTTTCCAAAGTTCCTGCAGGAGCCGGCTCATGACCGGGGCGGCGGCATCCGCGGCGGCGGTGATTTCGGCGTGTGCCGGCGGCCGGTCGCCGAGGCCGGCTGCGCGGTTGGCGATGAAAGAAAGCGCGCCCACCCGAAGCCCGGCGGCGTTGGCGAGCAGGGCTTCCGGCACGGTGGACATGCCGACGGCATCCGCACCCCAGGAGCGGAACGCGCGGATTTCCGCCGGCGTTTCGTAAGTCGGGCCCGAGGTCGCTAGATACACTCCGTGCGCCAGGGGCTGTCCCAGGCGTTCCGCCGCGCGCTCCATTATCCGGCGGAGATCTTTATCGTATACCCGCGTCTGGTCCGGAAACCGCGTGCCCCAGAAATCATCGTGCGGTCCTGTCAGCGGGTTGACGCCCATGGCATTGATGTGGTCATCAATGACCATCAGCGCGCCCGGGACCAGGTCGGCCCGAATGCCGCCGGCGGCGTTGGTCAACACCACAAACGCAGCGCCGAATGCCTTGAGCAGGTAGACGGGGAGCGCAACCGGCTCCCAGCCGGCGCCTTCGTACCAGTGCCGCCGGCCCAGAAAAACAAACGTTTCCAAGCCGGCATATGTTCCCCAAAGCAGGGTTCCGTCGTGGCCGGCCACGGTCGTGCTTCCCATTCCGGGAATGGCGCTATAGTTCAGGCGGCCTTGTGTTTTAAAGGCCGCAGCGGCTGCGCGCCAGCCGGAGCCCAGGATGAGCCCGCCCACAGGTTTCGCCTTTGGGAATGCGGCGCGAACGGCTTGCGCGCCTTGTGCCAGCATTGCCAGATTCATATGATTAACCAATTTCAAAACTATGGTTAGCCGCAAAAATGCACAAAGGACACAAAACAATAAAGCAGCGTGATATTAAACAGAATACACTATAAATCATAATTCTTCAGATTTCTTATTTGCGCCTCTTTGCGGCAACTTATGCAATTGACTCTAGTGGCTCCTAAATTTCGAGCGTCATGAGCGGGGGCGGCGAAACGCTCTCCGCGGTTATCCGGAAGGCGTCCGCAGTAAGAGCGCGCGCTTCCTTCAGGCAATCCCGGCGGTTCGTGTGCAGGATTACCAGCGGCTCGCCGATGGACACCGCCTCGCCGATTTTTTTCAGCGCGGTGATCCCGGCAGCGGGATCAATCGCATCCGTCACGCGTGTGCGGCCGGCGCCCAGGAGCAGGGCAGCCCGGCCGATGGCCCCGGCATCCACGGTTTGAACAAAGCCGGCGTGGCGGGCCGGCAAGGGTTCACGGATGGCGGCAGCGGGCAACTGCGACGGATCATCCAGCGTATGCGGATCGCCGCCGTGCAGTTGCACCATGGTCTTCAGGCGCTCAAACGCCTCCCCGGCCTGAAGTTTGGCACGGAGCCGTTCCAGGGCCTGTTTGCGATCTGCGGCCACGCCGCCCATCATGAGCATGCGCGCGCCGAGTTCGAGGGTGAGCGCCACTACGTCCGCCGGGCCGTTTCCCTGCAGGACATCCACGCTTTCCGCCACTTCCAGGGCGTTGCCTACCGCGCGGCCCAGGGGCTGATTCATATCCGTGACGAGCGGCTCAATGCGCAGATTAAGGTGTTGCCCGGTTTTGACCAGCGCTTGCGCCAGCGCTTTGGCATCCGTGCGCGTCGTCATAAAAGCGCCGCGTCCCCATTTCACATCCAGCACCAGGCCATCCAGTCGGGCCGCCAGTTTTTTGCTTAAAATGCTGGATACAATCAAGGGGATCGAGGATACGGTCCCGGTGACATCGCGGAGCGCGTATAGTTTTTTATCGGCGGGGACGATGTTATCCATGGCGCGGATGATTGAACAACCGCAGGTATTCAGCACGTGGAGAAAAGCGGCCTCATCGAGCTGGGTGCGGTAACCGGAGATGGATTCCAACTTGTCAATGGTTCCGCCGGTAAGGCCCAGGCTGCGTCCGGCGATCATGGGCACGGCGATGCCGCAACAGGCAACCAGCGGCGCCAGGGCCAGCGAAATCTTGTCGCCGATGCCTCCGGTAGAATGCTTGTCAATCTTTGGTTTGCGCAGCGATGAGGTGTCCAGGATGATACCGGAATGCAACATGCTTCGGGTCAGGGAGGCAATTTCGTCGGGGGTCATGCCCTGGAGCGTGATGGCCATGGCCAAGGCGGCCATCTGGTAGTCGGGGATGGCGCCATTTGTATAACCTTGGATAAAGAAACCGATTTCCTCGTCCGTCAGGGCGCGACCATTGCGTTTTTTTTCAATAATCCATTGCGGTACCATGGCTAATGCAGTATATATCCAATATAAGTATGTCATGTCAATGACCGTGAGGCCTGATGTGGATGAAATAATTGCCGAAGTCTTGATTGATTGAATTAAAAAACGTGATGATATGAAGCACTTTTCATGTATCGAGCGGTTAATTTTTGGCAGCCTGGTTTGCGTTGTCCCGGTCCTGGCGGGGTGCGAAGGCAGTGTATATCTGGGTGGCCGCCGTTGACTATGGTTCCGCCGCACGACATTTTGAATAAGTTTCCCGAAACTGCGGACATCGAAACCGCGTCCGATGATTATGCGGGACGATTTGCCGGCGCGGTCGGCGCCTGGATGCTGAAAATCCAGGAAGCCGCCGTCCTCGATCTGCTCCGGGATCATCCCGGCGTTACCATTCTTGATGTCGGCGGCGGCCACGGCCAGCTGGCCGTACCGCTCTGCCGGGAAAAATATCCGGTAACCGTCGTTGGCAGCGCGGAGGCATGTCGCCGGCGCATTGCCGCGCTCGTTGACACGGGGAAATGTCGGTTCCAGGTGGCCAACGTATTAAAGCTCCCCTTTGCCGACCGGTCTTTCGACACCGTTCTGTGTTTCCGGCTGGTGACCCATTGTGCGCGCTGGGAGGAACTCATCGGCGAACTCTGCCGGGTGGCCGCGCGCGCCGTGATTGTAGATTATCCCACCAGCCAGAGCCTGAACTGTGCGGCCCCGCGCTTGTTCGGCGCCAAGAAAAAGCTGGAAGGCAATACGCGCGCGTTCCGCCTGTTTCGTCACGATGAAATCATCGGGGCTTTCGCCCGCCATAGCTTTGTTCCCGGCCGGCGGAGAGGCCAGTTCGTCCTGCCCATGGTAATGCATCGCCGCCTGAGATGCCGGCCGCTTTCCGCCGCAGGGGAAGGATTATTGCGCTGGGTCGGCCTGGTTCGGCGCTGGGGTTCGCCGGTCATCCTGGAATTACGGCGTCGGGAGCCCGCCGCGTTCGAGCTCAACCAGCCGGTCTGCGCAATTCCCGCCGGTACCCGCGTGTTGGTTACCGGTGCGACCGGTTTTACCGGCGCCCTCCTGACCCGCAAGCTGGCGCGCGCCGGCTTGGAAGTGCATGCCATTGCCCGGGCCTCATCAAGCCTGGAAGCGCTGCTCGATCTGCCCATCCGCTGGCACAGGGGCAACGTGTTTGACGAGGCCGTGGTGGCCGAAGCCGCACAGGGAGTGGAATATATTTTCCACGTGGCGGCGGCCTACCGGGAGGCCAAGCATGCCGACGCCATGTATCACAAGGTACACGTGCTCAGCACTCAACTGCTGGCCCGGGCCGCCTCGAGGAATCCTGAATTCAAGCGATTCGTGCACGTTTCCACGGTGGGGGTCCACGGCCATATCGCCAACCCGCCGGCCGACGAGCTTTATTCCATGCACCCGGGTGACATCTACCAGCAGACCAAGGCTGAGGCCGAAATGTGGCTTAGGGATTTTGCCCAGAAGAAGTCATTGCCCTACACCGTGATCCGGCCGACGGCCATTTACGGGCCGGGCGACACGCGCCTGCTGAAATTTTTCCGGATGGCCTCGCGCCGCACTTTGTTCCTGCTTGGACACGGTCAGTGCCTGTATCACCTGATCCACGTGGACGATCTTACCAATATTATAATCCTGGCGGCGACGCATGCCGCCGCCCAGGACGAGATCTTCATTTGCGGCAACGCGGAGTGTGTGACCCTCGACCAGATGGCGCGGATCGTGGCCGGCGAGCTGGGCAACCGGTTCCGCCTCGTGCGCCTGCCGGCGTTACCGTTCTTTCTGGCCGCCGACGTGTGCGAATGGGTATGCCGAGCGCTGGGCGTCGAGCCGCCCATTCACCGGCGGCGGCTGGCGTTCTTTACCAAAGACCGGTCGTTCAATACGCGTAAATTGCGGGAAAAGCTGGGATACCAGGCGCGCTATTCCAACGAGGAAGGATTGATACAGACTGCCCGCTGGTATTGCGATCAAGGATGGCTGAAACGGCGTTCATAATGGCACGATTTTCCGTTCCCTTAACTGATTCCACCATTATTCCGGCCTCGCGGTTACGCTTGCGTTTCCATCTGTTTTACGATAAAAAAGGCGCAACAAGCAGGCCCATTCCTTCATAATCCGGATTCCATATGCTGACATTTGTTTTTATCGGCACATTGCTCATTTTTGCGGCCGCCTATTTTTTTTACGGCCGGTTTCTGGATCGCCGCTTTGACGTGGACGACAAGCGGCCTACGCCCAGCCACACGGATTATGACGGTATTGACTGGGTGCCGACGCATTCCATCGTCCTGTTCGGCCATCATTTTTCGTCCATCGCCGGGGCCGGGCCAATCATCGGTCCGATCATTGCCTCGCTGGCCTTTGGTTGGGGTCCCACGCTTATATGGATCATAATCGGGGCTATTTTCGTCGGCGGCGTACAGGACTTTTCCGCCCTGATCGCCTCCATCCGCCGCGGGGGACGCTCCATCGCGCAGATCACGCGCGAAACCATGTCGCCGCTGGCTTTCCGCCTGATGCTATTGTTTATCTGGCTGACGCTGGTCTATGTGTTGACGGTTTTCACGGACCTGACCGCGGTTACCTTTGTCGAGGACGGCGGGGTGGCTACCTCGTCACTGTTGTTCATAGCGCTGGCAATCGGTTTTGGCCTGTTTGTCTACCGCTTGAAAATGCGTGTCGGGCGGGCTTCGCTCATTTTCGTGCCGCTGGTTTTATTAGGTGTCTGGATCGGCCAAATGTTTCCGGTCCCGGCAGCGTGGATCAACGCCACGCTTGGAATTGATCCCAAAAAGGCGTGGTGCCTGTTACTCATCGTCTATTGCTTTGTGGCCTCTACGGTGCCAGTCTGGATTCTGTTGCAGCCCCGCGATTATCTCTCCTCCTACCTGTTGTATTCTTCGGTTCTGGGCGCGTTTCTGGGCATTCTCTTCGGCGGGTTCGCCATCCAGTATCCGGCGTTTAAGGCCTGGAACGACCCGCAGTTGGGGATGCTGTTCCCGATCCTTTTCATTACCATTGCCTGCGGGGCCTGTTCAGGATTTCACTCGCTGGTGTCATCCGGCACCACGGCCAAGCAGTTGAACAAGGAAACTGATGCGCGTAAAATCGGCTATGGCGCCATGCTGGTAGAGGGCCTGGTTGCGGTCATAGGGCTCATCGTGGTGGCCATGCTGCCGCTGGCGAGCCCACTTACGAGCCAGGCGCCCTTGACCATCTACGGCAACGGCATGGCCAGTTTCTTCGGCGTGTTCGGTGTGCCTTCCAAGATCGGTTTTTCATTCGGGCTCCTGGCGCTTTCCGCGTTCATCCTCACGACCCTCGACACTGCCACCCGCCTGGGCCGATATATCTTCGAGGAATTTTTGAACCTCAAAGGTCCCTATACGCGGTATTTTTCCACACTCCTGACACTGGTTCTGCCGACGCTGTTTGTGCTGATTCCGTTCAAGGATGCCGGCGGCAACCCAATCCCCGCCTGGAAAGCGATCTGGCCGGTCTTCGGCGCCACGAACCAGATGCTGGCCGGATTGGCCCTGCTGGTAGTCCTGGTCTGGCTGAAAAAGATCGGCAAACCGATCAGTTTCATTCTCTGGCCCATGATCTTCATGCTCGGCATGACCGTCTGGGCGCTGGTCATACTGATCAGACAATACCGCTTGTCACTCATCGGAATTATTGCCATGCTGTTGTTCTTGTTGGCCCTGCTGTTGATTACGGAAGCCGTGCGAACGCTGATGACCAGACCGGTGGTGGAATCGGATAGGAGCTGATCATGAAAATGGTTAAACGCGCCCGTGAAATTCTGGACATCGAAATCAAGGAGTTGCAGCGTGTCCGCACCCAGCTGAACAAGGACTTCTCGCGCGCCGTGCAGGTCATCCTGGCTGGTCTGAACCGCGATGGCAAGATCGTGGTCGCCGGCGTGGGCAAGAGCTTTCACATCGGCCAGAAGATTGCCGCTACACTGGCCAGCACCGGCTCGCCCAGCGTGACCCTGCATCCCTCGCAGGCCATGCACGGGGATATCGGCATCCTCGGGAGTCGCGATGTCCTGCTGGCCTTAAGCCAGAGCGGGGAGTCCGCCGAAATTCTGGAAATTCTGCCGGTCGTCAAGCGTTTGGGCGCAACCATCGTGGCTATGACCGGCGTGGCTGGAAGCGCGCTGGCGCGGGCCAGTGACGAAGTCATCCTGATTCCCGTCCGCCGCGAAGCCTGCCCCTTCAACATGGCGCCGACCGCCAGCACGACCGCCATGCTGGCCGTGGGCGATGCGCTGGCCATCGTGCTCCTTGAGGCGCGCGGGTTCCGCAAGGAGGATTTTGCCAAGCTCCATCCCGGCGGCGCCATCGGGCGTACCCTGCTCCTGCGTGTGGCCGACATCATGCGCAAGGATAAGCGCCTTGCGCGTATCGGCACGCACGCCAAAGTCAAGGATGCGATTCTCGCCATGACCAGCGCCCGTGCGGGCGCGGTCGGCATCGTGGGTCGAGCCGGCAAGCCGGCCGGTATTTTCACGGATGGCGACCTGCGCCGGCTCATTACCCTGCGGAGCGGCGTAATTGCCAACCTGCCCATTTGTGACGTGATGACCCGTTCGCCCATTACCATCCGAGCGGCGGACCTGGCCGTCGAAGTGCTGAAGATGTATGAGGAACACACCATTGACGACCTGCTTGTAGTGGACGGCAAAGGCCGCCTCGTTGGCATGGTGGATATTCAGGATCTGCCGAAGTTCAAGATCATGTAGGTTGACCACCAGATGAAAATCGTTTGCTCCACCAATATTCCCTATGCCGAAGAAGCGTTTCGGCCGCTGGGCGACCTCTCGATCATGGCACCGAAAGCAATCACCGCCGACTGCGTCCGGGACGCGGATGTGCTTATGGTTCGCTCCACCCTGCGCGTGAACCGCGCCCTGCTGGAAGGCAGCCGCGTGCGGTTTGTCGGCACGGCGACGATCGGGACCGACCACATGGACCTGGCTTACCTCGATCAGGCCGGCATCACCTGGTGCGCGGCGCCCGGCTGTAACGCCAACAGCGTCTCGGAATACATAACCACCGCCCTGCTGTGCATGAGTCAGCGTCACGGCTTTACGCTCTCGGGTAAAACGATCGGCGTGGTGGGCGTCGGCAATGTTGGCCGGCTTGTGGTGCAAAAGGCGCTGGCCCTGGGGCTGCGCGTTCTGCAAAACGATCCGCCCCGGCGCGCGGACGAAAATAACCCGGTCTTCCTGCCGCTGGCGCAGGTGCTGGCGGAAGCCGATATCCTGACCCTGCATGTGCCCCTGACCAGGACCGGGCCATATCCCACCTGGCATCTGGCCGATCAGCATTTCTTCGAATGGCTTAAACCGGGCATTGTATGGCTTAATGCGGCGCGTGGCGCCGCAATGGATTCGGACGCGTTCCTGGAAGCGCGCGCAGCCGGCAAGGTGGTCTGCGCCGTGCTGGACACCTGGGAAGGAGAGCCCGCCTTCCGGACCGACGTGCTGGCAAAGGCGGATATCGCCACGCCGCATATTGCCGGACATTCCTTTGAGGGTAAAGTCATGGGCACGGTGATGATCTATCACGCCCTATGCCGCTTTTTGGGGATTAAACCGACCTGGACATCTGAAGGCCGATTGCCGCCGGAAAGCCAGTTACCGCCGCCGCTGGTTCCGGAGATCCGCCTGGACCCCGCAGGCTTAAGCGAGGAAGCGGCCCTGTGGCGGATCGTGCAACCGGTCTATGATATCGAGGCCGATGACCGGCGCCTGCGCGAGGGTGCCGCAGCGGACGCGCCTGAGCGCAGCGAGCATTTTGAGCAACTCCGCAGGAATTACCCCATCCGCCGGGAGTTCCGGTTTACGCGCGTGGTGCTTCCGCCTGGGCATCCCCGGCTGGAATCTAAAATCCGCAACCTGGGCTTTATGATCTGACGGTCAGCCCGAGGAATAACTCCCGGGGATTTGGTTCGGAATCTTTCTCACACGAAGCCACAAAGCTACGAAGAAAAGGCGGCATGATAACAGCCTCCGATGCCCGGCAGGCTGCTTATTTGTCCGACGGACTCCCCGCTGGTTTTGGCCCATCCAACGATCGCATGCGTACATAGGATACGATCCCATTTGTGAATCCGATAGCCAGCATCCAGCATTCTTTTGCGCTGAATTCAGCGGGCATGGTCACAATCCAGTAATCGGGCGAATTGCAGTTCAGGCTAAGCCGCTCGCTTCTGGTCGAGTAGTATTTCGCAAGAACTTCTTTCCGGTCGTTTCCGGGAGTAAGAACTTCATGCAGGGAACGGATGGCTTTGCGGCTTGTCTCGTTCTTCCCGTGCGTCGTGAAGACATCCGTGAACCATAACGTTTTAACGCACATTCCCGCCACGGCAAGAATGATTGCCAAAACAATCCATTGAGTTTTTTTATTCATTATATTTATTCCACCGTTAGCGCTGAGACTCGGCGAGCTTTCAAGCCGTATCTTCCGGCGCTTTTTTGTTTTCCTGTTTTCTGCGTATGCGCAATTCTATCAGTCCGGATACTCCGGCAATCGCCGTTGTTATTACAGCCGTATAAAGGGGAATAAAGATCAATCCTATCGCCGCTTGAGCGTCTGCGGCAATATCGTAATCATGGTGAAAATAGACCAGGAGTCCGGTTGTGGCAGCCAGGGAGATGAAGAACGTGACAGGGACATGCTTCCAATAGCGCAAACAAAGCAGCGTCGGTATGGCTGACAGGGCAGAAAAGAATCCAAAGAACAGGATGCCGATAATGGCAAGGAGAAGCTCTGTGAAGACGTTGTTGAATAGTCCGAAAGGCAAATACTGCAGCGACCAATCAAATCCCCTATATAGCCTGCAGAGGTACGGCAGCAGTATGACGTAGGCGAAGAGGCAAGAGACTAGCGTTCTCTTTTTCATCTGGTCAAGACGCAAGGTGAATTTGTTTGTTCAAAGGTCCGGCGCTTCGTTGCCCTTGGAGGCGTAGGCGCGCCTCCACGCCGTTTTCTCAGCGGCGGGGCCTGGCCGCGTCCGCTGAAGCGCCTTTGCCGGCCGGCATTCTGATCAAGCTGATATTGAAGGAGTTCAATAAAGCTCTTCATTCCCGGACCTCGCAAAGATCATGGTTCGGTAAAAACGGTTCTCGGCTCCGCGGACTTGCCGGTTTGCTCGAGTTTTTTGATTTCATTCAGCATCACGGGCCAGGCGGCGTCGGCGTAGAAGCGATGGCCTCCGTCCCCCACCACCAGATGACAATGATTTTCAGCCCCGCATGCATTGTATATCCGGCGCAAATCACGGAACGCCCGGCGGGTTGCACGGATTGGAAAAATGGGATCCTCCTTGCCCGCGACGATCACAACGGGCCTGGGGGCAAAAAGGCCCATGATGTCGGCCATCTCCGCGTATTTGAGCAGGCCCGGGATGTAGTTGTCCGCGCAGTGGTAGATGGACATGATCGAGTCGCGGAACGTGCAGAAGTAACAAGAGGGCATGGCGAAGGCCAGGCGCGGCAGCAGGGCCGCCGAGAATACGCTGATGGTGCCGCCGCCCGAATTGCCCATGACCCCGATGCGGTTCATGTCGGCATCGCCGCGCGAAGCGAGGTAGTCAATCCCGCGATCAACGTCATACACGCGTTCGCCGATCAGCGTCCTGCCCAGCATGAGCGCATGCATCGTGGCGTCGTGGCATCCGTGAGGGGAGACTTGTTTCTGTTTCTGTTCGCGGCGTTCACCGAAAGAGCGCTGCTCAATGCACAAGGCGGCAATGCCGCGTCGCATGCAGCCGGCCGCAAAATCCCTGTCGCCCTCAATCTTGAGCGGCCTAGTTTCGTCCTCCCGCCGGGCAGCAATTGAATTATGCATCCCGGTCGAATGGCCCTGCAGGCAGATCATAAATGTGCAAGGGCGGACGGCATTCTTAGGCAGACAGACATACGCCGTGACGTCGGCATAAGGCTCCGAGGTAAATACTATCTTCTCAATCGTTCCCAGCGGGTGCGGGTGTTTCCAGAGCTGCTGCGGGCGGAGGTTGCATCGTTTCTTCGGCATATCGCCGACCAGTTGGCGCAATTTGCGGCTCAGCCGGCCCTGCCACTTGTGCACGTCGCCTCCGCCGAATCCCAGCGACGATACCATCTGCGACATGAGATATCCGTGGTTTTCCGAAGGGGATAAATGCGTTGTCATCGCGTCTGTCTCCTAGGCAACGTCAGCCATCATGAGCGGTGCGGGCCGCGCCGTCGCATGGATGGCCTGGCCGGAGGCGGTTTGCTCTCAAAAACGCCTATATCTCTATTCTTGGTGACCGAGTCCCATGCAAAGCAACGGCCATTCATTGCGACGTAGATGCCGGGTGGAAGCACTTGGGCAAGGGCCAGTGCGCTGCCAAGATTAAAGAGTCCGTCGGAACTGCCAAACTTGTAAGGGACCATGGCGCCGGTCAAAACCACAATCTTATCAGAAAATTTCCCTGCCAGGAAACATGCCGTCCGTTCCATTGTATCGGTGCCGTGCGTAATGACGATTCTCTGCTCCTTGGCCTGTCGACATGCCGATGCAATCTTTTGACGATCGGCGGTCGTCATGTCCAGACTGTCCTTCATCATGAGGACCTGAATCCTCACCGGGACGCGGGATCTGCCTAATGTCAGCATCTCAGGGATATGCGTCTGTTTGAAGAACAGTTTACCGGTCAGTTCGTTGTATTCCTTGTCAAACGTCCCTCCTGTCGCAAACACCGCTAGTTTCATTCGCTTTCTCCCCTAACGTCGCAAATTACCGTTTCGAACCAGCAGCGGACTAAAAATTATGCATTCCGTTTATATCCGTGAATTCCAGTAGCTTCACCGGAGCGCCATTTTTAAAAATAAATGCCACAGTAACGCCTTCGCTGGGCGAATTTGGATTAATGATGACTTCTTTTCCCTGCAGAGCCCTGTTAAGGGCTTCTACTTCGAAAGCGACATGAGCAACTTCTCGAATAATGTTGGGTAGTATATATTTTTCTCCATATCGCATCCACTGAATTCTAAACTGGCTGGATTCATGGTTAGCGCAATAAACATACAGCACGATCCTTCTGTCAGCTTTATCGACCATTGACCGCAACCGGTACTTCGACAATCGTTTGCCTTGCTATCTTCATCTGTGTTTGCACCCGGCGACGGTGCTGAGCCGTGTCCGCCACCGTCCGGCGGGGGGCTATTTCTTTTACGAAAGAGATTTGTCGAGTTGCGCATTCGCATCGCGCGCTTTGGCGGCCTTTGCCAAGTCCGTCGACACAATCGTTTTGCCGAGCGGGGCGAACGAGACTTGTGCCAGTTTGAAATGTGCGAGGCCAAAGGGAATGCCAATGATTGTGATGCAGCAGAAGAGCCCGGCAAGAGCGTGCAAGATAGCGAGCCAGACCCCGGCCAGAATACACCACAGAAAGTTTATAAGTCCCGTTCCGGCGATTCGCTTGTTCCCGATCAGCCGGCCGTCAATCAACTCCCGGCCAAAGGGGAATGCCGCAAATACCGATATTCGGAATGCGGCTTTTGCAAACGGGATCCCAACAATCGTAATGGCAAACAATACCCCGGCCAGGAACCACAGCAGCCACGCGATAATTCCGCCTCCGAAAACGAACCAGAGAAGATTTCCTGCGAATGCCATACCTGCTTTCCTTTTATATGATCGCGTGAACACGGCTTGTTGGAGCATTCCGTCTTTTGGAATCAGATAATCACTGCGCCAAGCTTCGCAAGGTGATTCCGCACGGATGCAGCATCGACCTCTGAAACAGGCTTGTCATCCGCCGCTGCCAGGGCAGCCGCCGTGCCTGCAGCCTCTCCTACCTGATTGAGGTTGACCATCACCCTGATTGCGCCGAAGGCGCTGCGATCGGCTGAGATCATTCTGCCGGCCAGCACAATGTTACGCGCCCGATCACTGACCATCGTGGAAAGGGGAATCTGGTAAAAGTCGCCCTCGGGCTCCTTGAACTTGAACTTGCCGGTATCGGGGTCATGTATGTCGATGTGATACGTGCCGTTTGCAATGGCGTTCGAGAACCGCCTGCAACTCAGTACGTCCTTTCCGGTCAGTGTATAGTTTGCCTGGAATGATCGTGTCTCGCGGATCCCGATTGATGAGGCTACATCGCGAAGACAGGGCTTGTTGTCTTTGCCGCCATACTTCCGCGCGATATCCATGTATGCGCGAACCTGACGCCGCCCCTCGATTTCAGCCGCAGTCAATTGGGTGGCATTCGAGGCAACCGTGTCAAAAACATGCGTATACGCGCACATCGTCACGCCGGGCGCGCCTGGAACCGGAGCGCCCCAGCCTTGATCAGGCGCCAGGCTGAACTCCGCGCGGTGCTTGCTGATCAGCCCGTTGATTGACGGTGGCAGTCCGGATATCTCGGCACAGGTGGAGGGCGGTTGGAGTCCGTTCCGGATCTGAAAGGGCAAACCTGCGTCCTTGGCCAGGTCGCCATCGCCCGTGGCATCCACGATAACCTTCGCGCGTATCGCCTGCCGGCCGTTCTTGTTCTCGATGAATACGGCCTTGACCGAGCTGCCTTCCATCTGTGCGGCGGCATAAAATGTATGCAGATATGGCGTTATCCTGTTCTCGACAACAAGCCGGTCCAATTCGATCTTGAGCTCATCGGTGTTTAGGATGAATCCGTGCTCTCCGCAAATACTAACGGCATCTATTTTCTTGAGGCGCTCGATCACCAGTTGCGTCAACCCTCCGATGATCTGCGCCTTTCCCCTATTGCTTTCCAGTTTGTGCCAGACATTCACCAGCGCTGAGGTAGCCATGCCGCCGAAGGCATTCTGTTTTTCGACCAGCGCCACCGTGGCCCCCATCTGTGCCGCGCGGACTGCGGCGAAGACCCCTGTACAGCTGCCTCCCAGCACGCACACATCGCAGGTTTGTACGACAGGAGTGTTGCGCGGGCTCTCATTTATCACGTCTGGAGCCGACTTTGCCGCAGTCTGCCTAGTGTTCTGATCAGTTTTCGCCATCAGGTTGCTCCGGCTCCACCTTCAGTGTTATGCCCGGCGCCGGCGCGAAGCCGATTGTCAGGCCTTCCGCATTATATAGAAAACGTATCCGCAGGTATCTTCGGAACAACCGAAGATTCGGATCTCTTCAATCGTTTCAGCCGCGAAGTCCCCTTTGCGCGTTGTGCAAAGCTGGTCAGGAACGGCTTGTGGGAACCTACTGCGTGGATCAGTGTTTGAAGCTGGTTTGCCAGCGCCAGCGTCTGCCGTCCGGCACCGCACCCCGCGTCTGCAATGACCCGGCGGGGAGCTTCAGGGAGCATGCTTAACACCTTGAGTGTATCGGCATTACTTCCCGGCCCCAGTTTCTCCATGCCTTCGAAGAGAAGATCGATCGGGTTTGCTTTGTTCATGTTGTGGTTTCTATTTGCCCCGTCCTGCCGCTGGTTTGGATTCTTTATCACGCAAAGTCACAAAGAAAAGGTGGTATAATGGATACAAAGCGTCAAGCCCGGTTTTTTTCCGTGCCTTCGTGTCTTCCATGAGAATTAAGTTGTTCGGTTTACTGCTTTATCTGATTTTCCGCACGTTATTCCTCGCTTTCCGGCGCGCGCTGTAACGAACAAGCGAAGGCATAGGTTCGGAAATCTATTTCGCCGATTTTTTCAGATCAATCCTGAAATGGGATCCGCGTTTCGTGCCGCTCATAAGGGTCACTGTCCTGTTCCATGTTTCGTGTCCCGGCGCCGTCACCATTAAAACATGTTGGCCGGGAGGCGCCGTCATTTCGCATATTTGCATGCCTCTCCCCGGCGGCAGGGTCTTTCCGCATGATACGAAATTTCCGTCAAGGTGAATCTCGTATATTATTTCTGTTTCCGCCTGCACGATGCAGCTGAAAGGGACCATGGTTGCATCCGACTGGCTGAAGGTGCTGCATGATGCCAGCGATAGGCAAAGGACTGGCACAAGACCAACAATGAATGATGCGATCTTCATTTCCATTTTTCCTTCCCGATGTTCGAACGCCCTGGGGCAGGCGCTCGGGTCGCCGTGTTGCCCGGACCCGGTTGCCGGCCGGCAGCAGTTACAGGGTCAAAAAGCGCAGATCTTTGTCACGTCTCGTATGGATGCTTCACGCACGACTACCCGGGTCTCCTGTGGACGCTCCGTGTGTTCGATCCACTCCCGTTTGCAATGAATCGGCATTTTTAGCTTGAACGGTTTGCATCCGGCAATGGCATCCAGGGCCTTTTTCGCACCCTTGGCAATGGCCGTTCTAGTCTCTTGGAATGGGTAAAGCTCCGCAGCCTCGCGGCTAATGCCTCGCTTGGTTGCAATGGTTACGACATTGCTGCCGAGAAAACGCTTCGCCTCGCGGCATGTCGCGACATCCCCGATCACCATGATTATAGGAACGCCGACGCTGCCGGCAATCAACGCGGTCTGCGCAATCTCTCCTGACTCACGCCTGTTGTACCAGTAACGCGACTCGGCCATCGAGCTTTGGGTGTGGTTTAATACACCGTCAGGCGTGCCCTTCATTGCATGATAGCCCAACAAAATGATGCCGTCGTAAGTCTTGTCCAGCCCCTCCATGGTGCGTCTCGGCTGCCCCGTAAGGTACTTCGCGCCCGGCTCCATCAAATGGGGGATGAAATTGCTCCCTCCGCTATGGCCATCAATGACGGTGATTTTGGAAACCCCGGCCTCGCGGAGCCCGCGGACCAGTGCGGCAATGTCACCCATCAAGTATTCCACTGCCTGGATAAACAACGGCGATGTGCGATCTCTCGTCTGGGCGAACCGCCACACTCCACTGGCGCCCTCGAGGTCCGTTGAAATATATATCTTCCGTTTTATTTTTGTCATGAACATGGTCCTTTATTTGGCTAACGTTAGCTTTGAGGCTGAGCACCGCCTTGCGGGACGATAATAATATTCTCCTTTTATGATGTTGTTGTATTTGTTGAAGTTGGCGGCGCGACAACAATAGAACCGTTCCCACCCAGATTAAGCCTGCAAAGAATGTCTTTGGCAAGAACTGAAATATCCTGTGCGGGCGCATTAATGTATTACGAATAATAACCCATATACTTTTGCATTGCATCCATGAGGGCTTCAATGTTTTTGAGGGGAACACCCGGATAAAGACCGTAGGCCATCATCAATCCGCCTTCTTTGCTTCCCAACTTCCCGACTTCCTCCCGGATCAGGCGATCGATCTGATCAGGCGTGCCTCGCGCCGTGATGGCCTGTCGGTCAATATCCAGCTCGACACAGGTTCGTCCTGCGAATTTGCCCGCGATCCAGTCTATGCCGTTGACCAGGTCCTGAAGGTTGATGACTTCAACACCGCCGTCGATCAGATCGTCCACCAGCATGCGAATATCGCCATCGGAGTGCATATGGACAATGCAACCCTGCTGACGCGCAGGGTTCATCAGTTTCTGATACATGGGCTTGATATATTCCTGGAAATGCCTGGGTGAAAGCATCGGGCCAATCTGCATCCCTAAATCCTCGGGATAACGCATCAGATCCGGTTCAAGTTCCAGCCATTTCATGATGTATTGATAGTTGAAATTCTCGATCATTCGCATGAGCTTGAGAAGGTTGGGTTCGGCGTCCAGCATGTCGTAGGTCAGATTCTCGTAACCCCGGATATCCAGCAGTCGCAGGAACGTGTGTCCGTGGGGCAGTCCGCCACATACAAAATCGCCGCCCTGCTTTTGCTGGTGCACGCGATTATGAATGCCCTGCCAGTCGACGGGATAGGTCCCATCCGTTTTGTTCGGGTCTGGCGCTATATATCCTTCGAAATGCGCCCAGTTTGCCAGCGGATGGTAATGCACTGAGCCGGTGATGCCGTCGTCGCTGGTTTCCCATACACAGCCCCATGCGTCCGTGTAAGGGGCATCCTTTCGTTGATTCAGGCCGTATTGTGGCGTCACCTGTCTCTGACGTCTGAAACCCGGAAAGAGCAGGGGATGCGCTTCCGCTAGATCCTGCAGGGCGTCCTGATCATAATGGTGCCAACAGGCTGCGTTGATGTGGAATGTCATCGGTATGTATTCCGGGCATTCAAATCGGATTGCTTTAAGAATGTTCTCGCGCTTTGTCATACTTTTTCCCTTTTCGAGCCTGCCGAACGTAAAAATCAGGGGGTCACGTCATCAGGGGCTGTTGAAAAACTGCTTTTCTTGTCATTCAGAGCGGAGCGAAGAATCTCCAAATCGCAGATTTGGGCCGTTTTTTTAGATCCCTCGACTACGCTCGGGATGACATTTACAGGTGGCAACGACTTTTTCAACAGCTTCTTCACTATTCACATTTGGCCTGAACCCTGCACATGGCCGATCGCAGTTCTGCGTCCTGCGCGGACTGTTTTTCCAACTGACGCACGGCCATACACGCCGCAGTGTAATCCATGGCATTGACTTGCACACCAGCTTCGCGCAACGTCATTCCTCCCCGCCGCCGCGCCGCCCACAAAGCCAAGTCACGACCTCTATCACCATGACGATTGCAAAACGCCGCCCATTTCTCGTCTTTTAACTGCTCCACAATCCTGACGATCTCTTCCCGGGTCCTGTACTGACGCAACTTGCGCCGACCACTTGTCTCGCGATTTGTGCAAACCTTCTTCCGTAGTCCTTCCGTAAACGCTTCGCTCCCCAACACCGTGCCCCATTTTAATTTCATCCATATGTTTTCCGCAACTCCCGACCGCAACCGGTGTTCTATTCGTTCCCGATATTTCGCCTTCCCGTGTGCACGGCGCCACAACTCCGCCGTTTCCAACCATTCCGGAGCTCGCTCGTATCCCGCACATGCCCGGTGGGCGGCGGGGGACTTCGCCTGTCCATTTCTTCAAAGGTCCTGATTGCTTTTTCAAAGTATTCGGGTTTCATATACTTCTTGCTTGTGGCGGCTGTGAGCTGCCCCAAGGCCATCTCTTGAGCAGTTTTTCAAATTGTTTTTGAATAAATAGCATTAGCAAGGCAGGCGTTAAACGGTTTATCCACCAAAACAGCTTGAACCATGACGGTATGATAATAACGGCGCAGTTTCTGGCTATGGCGTCGAGTGCTTTGCGGGCAAATTGGTCGGGGGACATCGGCTTGAGTTGCTCCAGCGCCTTCTGCAGTTGTTCATCGGATAAATTTATGTGTAACTTGCCATACTTGCCGCCCGTCAAGATAGGGGTGCGAACAACGCCGGGACATAACACGCTCACCCGTATACCCGATTGGGCGATTTCGGCGCGTAGAGACATTGAGAGGCCAACGACCGCATGCTTGGTGGTGGAATAGGCGACTATTCCCGGGGATGGCATTAGCCCGGCTACCGAAGCGGTATTGACAATATGCCCAAAGCCTTGATGCAGCATGATTGGGTATGCACAGTGAACGCCATTGATCACTCCCCGCAAGTTAACCCCGATGATTCGATTCCAATCTTCGGGGGTATGCATGCCAATGGGGCCGGCGATGCAGATTCCCGCATTGTTGAATAGATAATCCAGACGTCCTGTACGTTCCATCGTGTTCTGCAGCAGGGAGCCCACGGCAGAAATATCGGTGACATCCAGTTTGACGGCCTGGGCTTTGCCTCCGGCCGTCCGAATGGCTGAAGCGACTTCCTCGGCCAGCTCAATCTGGATATCCGCCACGATAACATCGCTGCCACGCTTAGCTAATTCTTTAGCTAGGCCTCGGCCAATACCGGAAGCCGCCCCGGTGACAACGGCCACTGCCCTATTGTAAATCCGAAGCATTTTGTCCGACATGGTAAAAGACTTTCCCGGTGATTCCTCTTGAATTCAAATCAAGCAGCTGCTGCGCACTCGCGTAGCGCTCCAGCGACTGCCTGCAGCGATACAGCGTTGCGGTGTACGCGGAAAGGCTTGATTCGCTGTCATTTTCTCCGTTCTCTGTAAGCAGCCATCATGTAGGCCACCTGGATGCCGTCGATTGTCATGCCGTCTATGTTGCACTCGACGATGCGCACGTTTGACATGTCTACCTTCCGGAAGGTGCTGTCGCACAGCATCATCTCTTCGAATGTGGCGGGCCTCTGCCGTTCCTGTCTTCCATCTTTGTCCGGAGGCGGCCCGATATGTTTAAACTTGGCGCCGCCGATTTGTGCTGCCGTGATGGTAACATCACTCAGGTTGATGTTGTGGAATCTGGCTTTGCTCAGGTTCACATTGTTGAAATTTGCCCCACCCAGGTTGACATCGTGGAATTGCGAGCCTGAAAGATCAGCGTGCTCAGCCAGATGCTTACCACACTTGAGTGTCGTTTCCATTTTATTTCCTTTCGTTAGCGAACTGCGCCGCTATCCACCAGAAGCAGGCAAGCATTGCCATAATAAAACCTGCTCCCATAACCCGCCATACAACCCGCCGAATATCGTTTAAGTCTGTGTCATGTGGAGTTCCATTATCAAACCACATACCTTGACCAGCAGCTTTAACAACAATCATACCATGTTTTCCGCGACTCACCTACACGACATGATCGCCATGGCTGTTGGAAAATGCAGGATAATATTCAATTGGTTTTCCGGTTTCATGATTAATCAACATGTCCGGGGTAATCGATTCACCCGCTGGTTAGGTGGTCAAAGACGGGCTTCGCTCATTTAGCCGGCGTGCTAGAGAGTTTCCACAGCCATAGGCACAAACCAAGCAAGATAACGAAAGCCAGCACGCTTGGCCATAGTGGCATTAGATGGTCAGCCACGCGTATTGCGGGGCGTATCAAAACCCGCGATAATTGCGCTATTGCCATCAACCCGAAAAGGACGCTTGCTACTCGCAATCCTAAAATTTGGGAATTCATGCTTTTATAACCTCCATAATTTTGGCCCATTCGAATCCCGATGTTCCCGTGGCGGCCTGATTGCGGGAACCACTAATTGACAGGTCCTTTTGATCTGATAACTTGATATTGAATGTTTGATCGGCCAAATTGGCCGATATCGGAATCCAGATGTTGAAATATGGTAGGCATTCGTCATGCGTAGTCAATATCGAACTCGTGACATTAATTGCCGTTGAAGGCGACTTTTTGCACGTTGCCGCCATGGGATCTTAAATTCAGCTTATGAACGCGTTGCCTCTTATTCACGGCCTGACCAGCGAACAGGTCGCGGAGATTTGCCGCGAACTGGGCCAACCCGCCTACCGTGCCCGGCAAATCAGGGATTGGCTCTATCACCGGTTCGCAGCCGATTGGTCTGAAATGAAAAATATTCCCCTTTCCCTGCGGCAGGCGCTTGCCCGGCGCCTGGCCCTGGCTTCGGCCACGATCGCCCGCACCCAAAGCGAAGCGGGCGTTGGAACCACCACCAAGTTCCTGATAGCCTTGCAGGACGGCGACTGGGTGGAGGAAGTCCTGATCCCGGCACGGGGCCGCACGACGCTGTGCGTTTCCAGCCAGGTGGGCTGCAAATTCAACTGCGCTTTCTGCGCCAGCGGCAAAGCCGGGTTCCGGCGCAACCTGGAGGCGGGCGAGGTCGTAGGGCAGGTGATCGTCGCCGCCCGAAGCCTGGGGGCAACACCTTCGAATCTTGTCTTCATGGGCATGGGCGAGCCGCTGGATAATTACGATGCCGTCCTGGCGGCCGTCCGGATCATTAACGATCCCGAGGGCTTAAGCCTCGGCGCGCGCCGGATAACCATCAGCACCTGCGGGATTATTCCCGGCATTCAGCGTCTGGCGCAGGAAGGCCTGCAGGTGGAACTCTCGATCTCCCTGCACGCGCCGGACGATGCCCTGCGCTCGCGCCTCCTGCCGGTCAACCGCAAATACCCGTTGGGCGACTTATTGGAAGCCTGCCGCGCCTACGCCGAGCAGACCGGTCGGCTGATCACCTTCGAATATACGTTGATCCAGGGCGTCAATGATTCGCCCGAACAGGCTCGTGAGCTGGTACGCATCCTGCGCCCGATCCATGCGCGGGTGAACCTGATTCCGCTGAGCACCGTGGCGGAATTTGAAGGGCGTGCGCCCACGGCGCCGGTTATCCGCGAGTTTCTCAATATACTTGAGCGCGAGCGGCTGAATGTTACCCTGCGCATATCCAAGGGCGGCGGAGTGGATGCCGCCTGCGGACAGCTCCGTGCATCCCGCCTGGCAGAATGAACATGCGGAATCTCTTTTTTTCACTCGCTGCCCCTGGCTGTGTCAAGAACGGTCTCGCAGGAGCTCCCTCCTTCGTTCGGCAACTGCCGGACTATGGCGGGCAGGCTGCCCCTCCATGAATGCCAATTTTTTTCGATATTGGAGGGCGTCCCGGTCACGCCGTGGGCGGGTATCGGGACTGCGACGCCGCTGGTTTCAGCATAGATGATGCAGCCGTGTTCGCCGTCCCGACAAACGGAAGAGTGTCCTTGACATAGAATCGAATCTCGCGGCAATATTACTGCCTTAGCGCCGAATCGGTAACCACTTGGGGAATCATCATGCCGGAGAAATTTGTAATACCCGTGCCCAAGCCCGGGCCGTTCGTTCTGGGCGCTGATTCCCAGCGCCAGCCAGGGGTGCCTCGCGGTAGCGTTACCAAACACGAATGGCGAAGTTCAATCTTCCCCGGGACGGAACGGAACTTCTGGGTATATGTCCCGGCGCAATACAAGGCCGATTCCCCGGCCTGCGTCATGGTCTTTCAGGACGGCGGCGGCTATGTCAGCGAAGACGGCAATTTGCGCGTTCCGGTTGTTTTCGACAACTTGATCCACAAAAAGGAAATGCCCGTTACCATCGGCATTTTTATCGACCCCGGAACAGTGCCGGGCGCCCCGCCGCCGCCGGGTCATGACGGCAGCCAGCGCAGCATCGAATACGACACGCTCAGCGACCAGTACGCTCGTTTTCTGCTGGAGGAGATCCTGCCGGCCGTCAGTCAAACGCATCGGTTGACCTCGAGCCCCGAAGGGCGGGCCATCTGCGGCATGAGTTCCGGGGGGATCTGTTCCTGGACGGTGGCGTGGGAGCGGCCGGACGCCTTCGGCAAAGTGCTCAGCCACGTGGGCAGTTTTGCCAACATCCGTGGCGGGCATGTGTACCCGACCTTGATCCGCAAAACCACGCGCAAGCCGATCCGCATTTTTCTCCAGGCCGGATCCAACGACCTGGATGTGGGGTGGGGCCATTGGCCGCTGGCGAATCTGGAAATGGCGGCGGCGTTGAACTTCGCGGGATACGACTATCGTCTGGATTATGGCGACGGCGAACACAACGGCCAGCATGGCGGGGCGATCCTGCCTGAATCGTTGGTCTGGTTGTGGCGGTGATATCTAGCCGAAGATTTTATGCAATGATGCGTTTCGCCTTGGGTGCGGAGACCGGATGTGTGATCTTGGCTCGGCGGCGGTGTTCTCGCCGGACGGCGCATACACGAGTATAGCGCCGCCGGCGACGCCTGGCCGCCGAGCCAATTTAACGCATTCTGTTCCGCAGGGTTTCGCAGACTCACCCAACCCAAGGCGCAACGCGGTCACATCCGCCAAAGGCGGATAAAGAACCAAGATAATATAGCCAGATAAAAGTCATTGATTTCCGCGTTTGTCATGAATCATATCCTTACAGCCATCTGCATCGAAGCCGCCGGGATGGATAGCCGTCTCCCGCCGGAGCAGACCCCGGATTGCGCCGCAAGCTATCTGACCGATGAATCCCGCCTGGGCGGCCGCGCGGAGCGGATTTTCTTTCCGCGGACGGAACTGGAGCTGGTAGCCCTCCTGCGGGCCGCGGATCAGGCCAAGGCAACTGTGACCCTGTCCGGCGCACGGACCGGGATTACCGGCGGGGCCGTGCCGGAAGGCGGCTGGCTGGTCAGTCTCGACAAAATGAATCGGCTCCTTGGCCTGCGCCGCGATGCCGGCCAAAACCATTTTTGCTTGCGCTGTCAGCCGGGGGTGACGCTCGAAGCGCTCGACAAGGCCCTGGAGAAAAAGACGTTCCCGGATGAAGCGAACTGGCCGGCCGAAGACCGTCAAGCGCTGGAAGCGTTGCGCCAGTCGGGCGCCTGGATGTTTTCGCCTGATCCCACGGAACGGTCGGCCACCCTCGGCGGAATGACCGGGTGCAATGCTTCCGGCGCCCGTACTTTGTTTTACGGTTCCACGCGGAATTACATCAATCGCCTGCGGATTGCTCTCGCGGATGGATCAATTCTTGACTTGCGACGCGGCGACTGTCGTGCGGATGAACGCGGTCGTTTCCGGCTGGCTTTGCCGGGCGGCGTTATCCGGGAAGGTGCGATCCCCGGGTACGCCATGCCATCCGTCAAAAACGCGGCCGGTTATTTTGCGCAACCCGGCATGGATCTGCTGGATTTGTTCATCGGTTCCGAGGGGACGCTCGGCATTTTCACGGAGATCGAAATCCGGCTGATCCCGGCCCCGGAAATGGTGTTGGGCGTCATCGGCTTTTTCCCATCAGAATCGGCTGCGCTGGCATTTGTGCGGCGCGCGCGCGGCGGTGCGACGGGGAGCGAACCTCCCGACCTGCCGAGTCGTCCGCTGGCCTTGGAGTATTTCGACAGCCATGCCCTCGATCTGCTCCGGGACCAGAAACGGAAAGTCGGGACATCTTCTCCTATTCCGGCATTGCCTTCCGACGCAGCAACCGCTGTATATATCGAGTTGGCGACATCGGAGCGCATGCTGGAGAAAGCCGCCGAGGCATTGCTGGCTTTACTGGACGACTGCGGCAGCCGTTCGGACAGCGCCTGGACGGCCACCACCCCGGAGGAAACCGAGCGGCTCAAAGCGTTCCGGCATGCCTTGCCGGAAACAATCAACCAGCGCATCGGCGAGCGGGCCCAGAAAGTTCCCGGTTTAACCAAGCTGGGCACCGATTTTGCCGTGCCCGACGATGCCCTGTTGAAGATGATGGCTGCCTACCGGGCACTGCTCGATGTCGCCAAGCTGGACTACGTGATGTTCGGTCACATCGGCAATAACCATGTCCACGTCAATATTCTGCCGCGCGACCTGGATGAGTATGCCAGGGGCAAAGAGCTTTATCTGGAATTGGCGCGCAAAGCGCTGGCCTGGGGCGGCACGGTTTCCGGCGAGCACGGCATCGGCAAACTGAAGAAACCTTTCCTGCGCCTGATGTATGGCGAGGATGGGATTGCCGCCATGCGCGCCGTCAAGCGCGTCTTCGATCCCGCCGGCCTGCTCAACCCCGGCAACCTATTTGACCGGCAAACGTAAAATCCGCGTTCATGGTCATGTCGTAATCGCGCTAAATTTAGGTATAGGAATTTTCCGCCAGCTTGCCCGCCATAGCCTTGGTGACGGCGGGAGGCGGGTCAGCCTGCGGTGGAGAATCCCGCCGGGTCGGGGCCCGGCCTACAAAAAAAGACTGTAGACCCGTCCCGACTTTCCAAGAAGTCGGGATCACCAGGTGGTGTAAAAATTGCCCCGTTACGGAGCCTGATTTTAAACGAACATCTATCCTGCACCCGGATCAATAACGACCGAAGGTTGCGGCCGTTGCATACATGGCCACCACGTTGGCGGTCGGAGAATTATCCTGCAGGCAGTGCGTGGGCGCAAAACAATAGCCGCCGCCGGGCATCATGATTTTCAGTGTCTCGCGGCAGGATTTCACCACGTTTGCCACTGTCCCGAAAGCCACCGTCCCCGCCGTGGAAATGCATCCGTGAAACGCCAAACGGCCGCCAAACGTTTTTTTAAGGTAGGCCGGCGCCATGTCCTTGGCTTCCGGTTGAAGGGTGTCAACGACGTTAATCCCCATAGCGATAAAATCCTCAAAGGCCCAACTGCTGGAACCGCAACAGTGGATCATGACCGGCAGACGATAAGATTTGGCCAGATCAATGAATTTCTGATGAAGCGGACGAATATGCTTGCGATAGAGATCAAGGCTGATGATCGGAGACCGCTGCGTGCCCAGGTCTTCCCCCATCCATAGGAAGGCGATACGACCCTTGGCCGCCTCAAGGGTGCGACGCGTTATCTCCAGGTTGATTTCCGTTCTGCGGGCGGCGAGCAGTAAACCGGCCGGATCGTCCGTCACCAGGTCCACCAGGGTTTGCTCCGTGCCGCGCAGAAACCCGTTGCCGTTGATAATGTCGCCAAGTCCCGCGCCCCCGACATGCAGGGCATAACCCTCATATCGCCGGCAATCTTCAAGCACAACGGAATAATCGAAATCATCCGGCGAGGGCATGGGCCAGGCGGCCACAGCCTCCTCGTCGGCCTCCTGGAGCGGAAAGTCGCAAAAATCCCAGTAGCCGCCACTTTCATTTTCAATCCAACGTGTCCTGACACCCCAGAGAGATACCTGCCGTCCCGGCAGATCGGGATGCAGTTTCGGTCCCACGTATTGCGCTCCCACGCCTCTAAAATCCACGCCAAGCGCCTTATTCAGGCCCTCATTATCACCGGCCTTGAGCTTAAAATGCGCCATAAGCCGCTGGTGAATGCCGGGATTGGCCAAGTAATTGATCGGCACGCGATCCGTCGCCTGATTGGCAAAGGTCGTCAGAACTCGTTCCTTCGAAAGAATAGCGTGGGGCATATCCGGTTTCCTCCTGATCCGATCGCTTACTCAAACGAGTTATTCATGCTGAATTTTATCGGAATGTATGTCAATGCCGTTTTTTACGCCCACACGCTTGCATTGCGCGTAAATCGGACATGTGCCGCAATGTGGGCGCACCGGCCTGCACACGCTCTGGCCGAAGGACACCAGGTAGGAGTTGAAAACCTGCCAGTATTTCACGGGTAACCGACGGCGTAAAACCATCTCTGTTTCCAGGGGTGTGCGTGTGCGGATAAGACCCCAGCGATTGCTGATCCGGTGCACATGGATATCCACGCATATGGCCGGCTTGTTGAAGGCCACGGCCACCACGAGGTTGGCGGTCTTGCGGCCGACGCCCGGCAATTTGATGAGTTCCTCCACGGTGTCGGGAATGACTCCGGAAAAGTGCTTTGCCACGGCGTCGGGCAGACGTTTCAGAAGCTTGGCCTTGGTATGATAAAACCCGACCGGGTAGATCAGGCGTTCCAGCCGCAAGCGCGGTATACGCTGGAGGCCTTCCAGGTTGCGGACCATCCTGAAGAGCTTGCGGCAAGCCGCTGCCGTGGTCTGGTCCAGCGTGCGCGCGCTCAGGATCGTCGCCACCAGGACATGAAACGGATCGTCGGTTTGCGCCTGGATCAGATCCACAATCGGCGTCCGTTTTGTTTCGTATTCCCGCTTAAGGATCCGCATGACCGGCGCCAAGGATTCGATATTCACGGAGGTTAGAATAAAGGATTCATTGCCGGGCGGCAAGCGCCGGCATCGCTTTTGGTTATCGAGAAATTGAATTGCGACAACGTCTTGATTATCCTATCATTATTTAAATCCAATTCAGGCCTTTGCGGCAAACTGAGTTTAAAGGAATCAGGTCATGACAAAAGTCGTCATTTTGGCGGGTGGACTGGGAACGCGTCTGGCTGAAGAAACCGAACTCAAACCCAAGCCGATGATTGAAATCGGCGGGAAGCCGATCCTGTGGCATATCATGAAGAACTATGCACATTATGGGGCCAGGGAGTTTTTTGTCGCATTGGGCTACAAGGGCGAGGTGATCAAGCGCTATTTTTGTGACTACCGCAACATGAGCAGCGACCTGACCGTTGATCTGGCCGGCGACCGGGTAAAAAAACGGAAAACGTGTACTGAAAAGTGGATCGTGCACCTGATTGATACCGGCCAGGATACCCAGACCGGCGGCCGCGTGAAGCGCCTGGCGCCTTTGCTTAAGAACGAGACCTTTATGCTGACTTACGGCGATGGCGTGGCCAACATTGACATCCGCGCCTTGCTTAAGCTCCATCGGGCGCATGGATGTATCGGCACTGTTTCGGCAGTGCGTCCGCCCTCCCGCTTCGGCGGGATTGTGTTGGACGGCAACCGCGTTGCGAAGTTCATTGAAAAACCCCAGATTGGCGAGGGCTGGATCAACGGCGGTTTCATGGTTTTTGAGCCGGCGATGTTTAAATATCTGAAGGACGACAGCAGCATTCTGGAAATTGATGCGCTTGAACGCCTGGCCAAAGATCGCCAGCTTGTGGCCTATCGCCACGATCGTTTCTGGCAATGCATGGATACGCTGCGCGACAAACGTCTTTTGAACCATTTGTGGCAGGAAGACAAAGCGCCATGGAAAGTATGGTGAGCGCAAGGCGTGGTTGAAGTTGCAAGCAGCAAGTTTAAGGACTACCGGTGAGTAAGAGCTTCGAAGATTTGGATGTTTGGCAACGTAGCCGAGTGCTGGCGGTAGGTGTTTATCGCGCGCTACAAGCCTGCAAGGATTATGGCTTCCGCGATCAAATCACCCGTGCAGCTGTGTCTATACCGTCTAATATTGCCGAAGGAGCAGAACGTATTACTCGTAAGGAATTTGTCCAATTCATAGGTTACGCAAAAGGTTCGGCAGGCGAATTGCGCACCCAACTGATGATCGCGGCTGATTTGGGTTACCTGACCGAGAACATAGCCGCAGAGTTGGCCTGCGAGTCTACACAGATCTCTAAGATGTTGTTTGGTTTGATTCAATCGCTTAAGAAAACTTCCACTTGAACTTAAACCTGTCACTTAAACTTGATGTATGAACGCCATAACCGATTTCTATCGCGGCAAGCGGGTGTTGGTGACCGGGCATACCGGGTTCAAAGGCTCCTGGCTATCGCTCTGGCTCCATGCGCTGGGTGCCCGTGTGACGGGTTACGCGCTTTCTCCGCCTACGGATCCGAGCTTGTATGACTTATGTGGCATAGACAAGCTGGTTGTCAGCGTGATTGCCGATATCCAGGATCCGGTGGCGCTGGCGCGGGCATTGAAGTCGGCCTCTCCGGAAATCATCATCCACATGGCCGCCCAGCCGCTGGTGCGTGAATCCTACAAGCATCCAGCCGAAACCTATGCCATCAACGTCATGGGCACGGTGAATCTATTGGATGCCGTGCGCGAGTGCAAAGGCGTGAAAGCTGTCGTAAATGTGACCACCGACAAATGTTATGAGAACAGGGAATGGCAGAGGGGATACCGGGAGAGCGAACCTTTGGGAGGATACGATCCCTATTCCAGTAGCAAGGCGTGTTCGGAAATCGTCACCGCCGCCTATCGCACGTCCTTTTTTAATCCGGAAAAGTTTGATCGCCATGGAGTGGCGTTGGCCACTGCGCGGGCAGGTAACGTCATCGGCGGCGGCGATTGGGCCATTGACCGGCTTGTCCCCGACTGCATTCGGGCGTTGTTAAAGGGCGAAAAAATCGTCGTCAGAAATCCCCTGGCCGTCAGGCCGTGGCAGCATGTCCTGGAGCCGCTCGCCGGCTACCTCCGGCTGGCTCAAGGGCTGGTTGAAGAAGGATCGCGTTTTGCGAGCGCCTGGAATTTCGGGCCGCACGATGACGATGCCCGACCCGTGGAATGGATTGTAAAAAAACTATGTGCGGAGTGGGGGCGGAAGGCTTCCTTTGACGTGGATCGGGGCGAACATCCGCACGAGGCGCATTTTCTAAAGCTGGATTGGTCCAAGGCCAGGGCAGAACTGGGCTGGCATCCAAAATGGAACCTGGAGAAGGCGATTCAAAAGACCGTTGAATGGGCCAAAGCCTACCAGGGTCATGCAGACGTTCGAAGCGTTTGCTTGCGTCAGATAAAGGAATATGCTGAA
Source organism: Kiritimatiellia bacterium (assembly GCA_028718125.1). Lineage (GTDB taxonomy): Bacteria > Verrucomicrobiota > Kiritimatiellia > JAAZAB01 > JAAZAB01 > VSJD01. The sequence goes on along the minus strand of JAQUMN010000004.1, from coordinate 54,566 downwards.
GAAAAGATGGAAAGCTGAATTACCGGATTTGCCCGCGAAACACGCTAACAGGACGCGAAAATGGATGGGCTGATTTATAAGGAAGAAGCATTTAAGATTATGGGCGCCTGTTTTGAGGTCTATAAAGACAAAGGATGCGGATTTCTTGAGCCGGTTTATCAAGAATGCCTGGGAATTGAATTGATGTTGCAGAAAATTGCTTTTAGCCCGCAGAAGTCGTTGACACTGACATACAAGGGATATCAACTCAAGCACGCCTATGAGCCAGATTTCATTTGCTATGAGAAAATTGTTGTTGAAATAAAAGCGGTTTCCCAATTAACAGATGAGCATCGAGCGCAGGTGATAAATTATCTCTGTGCGACAGGTTTCAAACTGGGGTTACTTGTGAATTTCGGGCATTATCCCAAACTGGAATGGGAGCGGCTGGCGAATACGAAATGATAATCTGAAAGTTACACAAAGTAATCCGTTTCGCGTTATTTAGCGTGTTTCGCGGGCAAAATCATCTCCGGATAAGGGTGACAGGCGTGATCTATAGAGGAAAAATATTCGAGATCAAAATGCCGTCCGGCAAGTCGCCGGCGCATAAAACGCAACGGGGACTGGCTATCGGCGAGCCGGATAAAGATCAGGATATCGAGTTTCTGATTGTGACCCCGAAACGGAACCGAGCAAGCGGCAAAACTATAATCGTGGCGGGCGATGCGGTTGTTTCGGGAGCGCTTCCTGCCGGATCCATCCTGCATATGGATAAATGTTATCCGCTCGACAGGAAGATCGTTGGCAAAAAGATCGCGTCGGTCTCGGAAGCGTTTCTTGAAAAGGTGTTGCGTGAGCGTGTAATTATGGCGGCAGTAAAGCATTATGCAATCAAGCACAAGAAGAAAAAATTTTCTGCCGGCGACCGAATTTCCTACGCGGGACGGGTGTTCGACGAGAAGGAAATCATCAACCTGGTTGATTCTTCCCTCGACTTCTGGCTGACCACCGGCCGTTATGCGGAGCGGTTCGAGAAAGAATTTGCCGGTTTTCTTGGAGTCAAGCATTGTTCGGTAGTGAATTCGGGGTCGTCGGCCAACCTCCTGGCATTCATGGCGCTGACTTCGCCCAAGCTGGGGGGTAAGCGCATCCGACGTGGCGATGAGGTTATTACGGTAGCCGCCGGTTTTCCCACGACGGTGGCGCCGATTATCCAGTACGGTGCGATTCCTGTTTTTATGGATGTGGAACTGCCGTCATATAACATTGACTGCGCGCGGCTGGACAGGGCGTTATCCGCAAAAACCAAGGCCGTCATGCTTGCGCATACGCTCGGCAATCCCTTCGATCTCAAGCGCGTACGGGCATTCTGCGACAAGCACCAGCTTTGGCTAATTGAGGATAACTGCGACTCGCTCGGTTCAAAATACAAGCTGAACAATACATGGCGATATACCGGGACCGTGGGCGACATCGGAACTTCCAGTTTTTATCCGCCGCATCATATGACCATGGGCGAGGGTGGGGCGGTCTACACCCACGACCTCACGCTCGATCGGCTGGTGAAGTCGTTCCGGGATTGGGGCCGCGATTGCTGGTGCGCTTCCGGCCATGACAATACCTGCGGCCGCCGGTTCGGTCAGCAGTTCGGCGAACTTCCCGCCGGCTACGATCACAAATATGTTTATTCGCATTTCGGATACAATTTGAAAGTCACCGATATGCAGGCGGCCGTGGGATGCGCCCAGCTGGAAAAACTGCCCGGTTTTATTGCTGCGCGCAAACGGAACTGGCAGTTACTGCGCGGCGGCCTGGCCGACCTGACCGATATTTTCACGCTTCCGCAGCCGGCGGAGAACTCCGATCCGAGCTGGTTTGGTTTTCTCCTGACGGTGAAAGAAAACGCCGGTATCAGGCGGGATCAGATCGTGAATCATCTGGAATCGAAAGGCGTCCAAACCCGGATGCTCTTTGCCGGTAATTTGACCAAGCACCCATGTTTCGACGAAATGCGCAAAGAAGGCCGAGGTTACAGGATTGTCGGTGAACTGACCAATACGGACAGGATTATGCGGGATACCTTCTGGATCGGCGTATATCCGGGCATGACGAAGCAGATGCTCGCTTATATGGTTTCAGCAATTCATGCCGCCGTGGGACGACCGGTAAAGAAACGATGAAGTTTTTGGGTATAAGACGGGATTGACAAGACGTACAGATTGCAATAACTTATACGGCATGAATACAAAACTTACATTACGCATGGACGCGGCGCTGATTCGGACGGCCAAAAGGGAGGCGAGCCAGCGAGGCAAGTCGGTTTCTCAAATAGTAGGAGAGTTCTTCGACTCCCTGGCATCAGGACGTCGAAAAGCGCCGGAACTCCCCCCCGTCACGGCTTCGCTCGTCGGCATTCTGAAAGGGCGGGGCGTTCCGAAGTCTGATTACCGGAAGCATCTGCGGGAGAAATACTCGTGAGGGTTCTGGTAGATACCAACGTCGTGCTCGATGTGCTCCTCGCACGGCGGCCATTTGTCGGCGCATCCGCCGAAGTGTTTGGTTTGGTTGAGCATTCGAGGATCGAAGGGCTCTTGTGCGCAACCACCCTCACGACGATCGACTATCTTTTAACGCAAGCCATGCCTCGTCCCTTTGCCCGTCAAGCCTTGCAGAAGTTGATGGAACTGTTCGAGATTGCAGCCGTCAACCGCTCCGTGTTGGAAGGAGCTCTCAAGAGCAAACTCGAGGACTTCGAGGATGCGGTTCTCGATCAAGCCGGCAGGCTGGCGGGGGCCGAAGTCGTTGTTACACGAAATCAACAAGACTTTCGGCATGCAACCCTAAAGGTTCTCGGTCCCGAGGAATTGCTCGCCAGTTTTCCAGGATAGGACTTCGGCGGGGCATTCGATAAGCCGTGATTTGAGTGATCCTGAGTCCTTTCATGGGTGACCCTGAATTCTTGGCGATGGCGACCCTTTATTGCTCCTTTCCTATGGAAATGAGTTGTTTCTTGAATTTCAGGAAAAATATCATTCGGAGTTTGGAGTCTGAAATGAGAAACGCCAAGATTCCCGGACCCCTTTGCCCTCCCCCGCAAGAATCTGGGAATTACGCGATACAAGGCTGTTGAATATGTTGACTTATTGAGCGAAGCGTTTATCCTTATCCAAGTCGATCCGGAGGGGACCAATGTCCTTCGGGAGCCGAAAATTCTAATGCATGTTCCCTGCTGATTGCTTTATAGATCGTGGGACGATGCCATCAGCGCCATGCCCCTGTTTATGGCGGGCTATCTCGACTGAACGAACAGAATTGTTAGGATGGTGCCCTGTTTCGCTTATTAGCGAAGGATGGGCTACAAGCAAGAGAAAGTTCGTTAAATATTAATTCGAGGGCTTCGAGTGCCCAATGAGTCCTCCTAGTCCCGCCCATAGAATAGGCTCAAATGAAACCCATTGCCACGCTATACGCCGATCAGTCGATCCCGTTTTTAATGCGGACGATCGGTGCGGACGACATTGAACTGCTGCGGGGTTGGAAAAACGAGCACCGTCAGTTCTTCTTTTACAAGAAGATCATCACCTTAGAGCAACAGCAGGCATGGTACCAGCGCTGGTCGCAAGAGATGCATGACCACATGTTTATCATCGAGGTGGAAAATCGGAAAGTGGGTTGCATCGGCATTCGGCTGTTCCAGGACACGGCAGACGTCTACAACGTCATTTTGGGGGACAAGCAGTTCGGTGGCAAGGGGATCATGTCGCAGGCACTATGTGCCACCGTTGCCTTCAGTCAACTTCTTTACCCGGTGATCCCGGTATGCGTCCGTGTGCTGCAAACCAACCCCGCCATCGCCTGGTACGAGCGGAATGGCTTCGCACGGATAGCCGCCAACGATGAATATGTAACAATGACGTGTACGCGGGCAATCCCCATCTGCTTCAAGTGCAACATGACCCTGCCTATCCCCTTCCGGCGGACGTAACCATAAAAAAGGAGTGCTATTATGATAAGCGTATTTGGTTCCAAAGTCGGCCAGGAAGAAATCGACGAGGTTCGTGCCAGCCTGGAGCGGCAGTGGATGGGTATTGGTCCCAAGGTGAAAAAATTTGAAGAAGAATTTACTCGCCGGTTAGGGTTAACCGATTTTGCGATGCTGGATAGCGGTTCAAACAGCCTTTATATGGCGGTAAAGCTGCTGAATCTTCCGCCGGGGACGGAAGTGATCTTGCCATCCTTTACGTGGATTTCGTGCGCGCACGCGGTTGTGTTGTGTGGATGTGTGCCAGTATTTTGTGATGTGGATTTAGATACTCATAATGTCATGTCGGAGACAATTGAGCCGCATATTACGCCCAAAACAGGTGCGATTATGGTGGTGCATTATGCCGGTAAACCGGTACACATGGAGCCGATTCTCGGCTTTGGGCTGCCCGTTATTGAGGACGCCGCTCATGCGGTGGACTCCAAATTGAATGGTAAATCATGCGGCGCCATCGGCTCAGTCGGCATCTATAGCTTTGATGCGGTCAAGAACCTCGCGACTCCGGATGCAGGCGGATTGACGGCACAAGATCCTGAGTTGGTGGCTAGGACACGTACACTTCGCTATTGCGGTATTGGTAAATCCGGTTTTGAAGCATCAGCAAACAAAGACCGCTGGTGGGAATACAATATAATAGATTTCTTCCCACGTTTTTTGCCTAACGACATTACGGCGTCGGTGGCCTTGGCCCAGTTGCGCAAACTCGATCAGAACCAGGCGCGCCGCAGGCAGATCTGGGAATTGTACCAGCGCGAATTCTCTGAATTGGGCTGGCTGGTGTGTCCCATGAATGCGGCGCCCAATGAACAGCATTCGTATTTCACTTACTGTATTCGTGTCTCGAACAGCCGACGCGACCGGTTTGCTAAATACATGTATAATCAAGGTATTTACACCACCTTGCGTTATCATCCGCTGCATCTAAACCCGATTTACAAATCAAATGCCAAGTTGCCTGTATGCGAGCAGTTGAATGAAGAAGCCTTGAGTTTGCCCTTGCATCCTAGCTTGAGCGAATCAGATGTGGCGCAGATCATTGAGACGGTGAAGGCGTTTCGGTTTTAATGGTTGGGTAAATGCAAGCGTGACTATTAATGTTTGTCCTATGCAACGAGCGATTAACCTTCAGGCACGGCATACAAACCGCCTCGAAAGGAATTCCTTATAGCTTGTGAAATGGAAAAATAGCTTGCATCAAGTAGTCGAGTTTAGTCGGGCTATATCCGGTTCAGCCAGATCGTGGTCGCCGAGCGTTGGCACACTTGTGATCATATGCGTACTGACTGTTTTATGGCAGAACATTTTTTTCATTTCGGCTTCAAAATTAGACAAATCTTATTGCTCGGGTGATATTGCCGGACTTTTTACACAGGGAAGATGCCTTTACTTTTATTACCATCTGGGTCTTTTCCCAGTTTTCTATTCGTCGCCATCCGTTCAATTGGATAGCCGGGCGGGGGCAGAATCCGTCCTTCGAGATCATGGCTCAAGCCTGCGCATGGAATCGTCCTACGCATTTCGATCAGGGGATCTTGGCAAAATCTGGCTCTTTCTCCCTGAAGCTATTATAAAAGGCACATCTATTGGAATCACCATTTTCTGGGCCAACTTCTGGTTCTTTACGCTGGGATTAGTGGCGATGCTGATCGCTGCCTGGTATGCTAAACAATTCACAATGGGTGTCCTTTTAGTGGCTTTTCTGGGATCGCATCCCTTTCAGCTTTATGAAGTCTATTCAAACTTGGGATATGGATCGGGCCAGGTTGTCGGATTGACAATATCAGTTACCATTTGGGCTTTGGCCCTGCATCTTCCCCTTATTTTCGACAGGAAAGTTCATGCATTCTATTTATGGTCTTTGCCTGTTTTCACGGGGATTTTTTTCTCGACCATGCGGGAGGTGCGTGTCGAGGTTATGATCGGCATGGCGGGTGTTTTGGTCGCCTATGTGTTCTATGCCGACATTCATTTGAAGGCGAAAGCAGCGCTTTGTCTGGTATGCTTGTTTGCCTTTCTGCTTGTTTCAGCCGGGTGGGGGCACTATTGGGAAATGAAGTATTGGCGCGCGGTTTCTGTGGTCAAGGCGCATGGAGGTATTCCTTACACGGGGCCTAGGGATTCCCACCATGTCTTCTGGCATATGATCTGGATGGGGTTAGGTGATTTTGGCGAAGCGAAGGGATATGCTTGGGGCGACTGCAATGCTTTTAGATATGCCATGCCCATTATGAAACGACAGGGAGTGCTTCCTAAAGATTATGCGTACGCCGGCACCGAGACGTCTAACTATTTTTACGATGGCGTGTATCCAAGATACATCTGTGAGGGGCCCGAATATGGCAGAATCCTGCGCGAAAAAATTTTTGCCGATATTCGGTCTGCCCCAATATGGTATTTTAATATCTTGCTTCGCCGGGCACGGCGAATATTAACGGAAATAACGCCTGTACGTCTGGGCTTGGGAGCACATTGGGTGGACATACCTCTAAGTGGTTGGTTGCTACTGCCAACAGTGGTTGTGTTGATTATTTTAAGGCATTGGAGGAACATAAAACTGATTGTCTTTTGCCTGCCTTTATCAGCTCTGCCACTGTTGATGTATTCGGGCGGAGGGCAAACATTTTATTCGATTTATCCTCAGGTTCTGGCTGCCATCTACGCGGCTGGGGTGTGGGTGTTGCTGGCGTGGATTTATGGAACACTGAGGGAGCGTTTGGTGAGTCATTTTCGTAAGGGACCCCTAATGACAGGGCCCTAAAGGTATTAATAATTAATGATGTGCGGCGTCGCTAATTTCGTTTCTCAATAGCGGTGACCGCACACCTGTTTGCGTATCACATGTCGCAATCATTAAAACAAAAAGTAATTTCCGGGCTTGTTTGGCGCGGAATGGAACGGATTGGCACGCAGGCAATCCAGTTCGTCATTGCCATCATCTTGGCGCGCTTGCTGCCGGTAAAAGATTTCGGCACCATCGCGATTGTTTTTGTTTTTATCGGGTTTGCAAACCTCTTTGTGGATAGCGGATTCGGGATGGCGCTGATCCAGAAAAAGGAGATTGACGACCATGATTATAATTCTGCGTTCTACCTCAACCTGGCGATCGCGCTGGTCGCCTATCTGATTTGCTTTTTCGGTGCGCCTTTGGTCGCGACGTTCTACAAAGAAGAAGTCTTGACCAGAGTCTTGCGGCTGGCGGCGCTCAGTCTGATTATTGGTGTTTTCTCCGGCATCCAACAGGCGGTCATGAACCGCGAGATGAAGTTCAAGCTCTCCTTGCGGGTGAGCCTGATTTCTTTGCTTTTGGCGAGCACCGTCGGCGTCACCTCGGCCTACGCTGGTTTTGGAGTATGGAGTCTGGTCTATTCGCAACTTACCGGAGTGATTGCCACCGCGATCTTGCTGTGGCTTGCCGTGTCGTGGCGACCCAGGATTATGTTCTCGGTACAGTCTGCCAAAGCGCTCTTTAAATTCGGATCAAAATATCTGATCTCGCGAATCATCACGGAATTTTATAACAACCTGAGCACCCTGTTAATCGGAAAATGTTTTTCCCTTTCTATCCTTAGCTTTTTCTCGCGGGGATTCCTTTTCCCGTCAACTATTGTGGTTAGCGTGTGTGGCACCATTGATGGTGTCATCTTTCCCGCACTTGCGTCGTGTCAGCATGATAAAATTCAAATGAAGGGGATTCTGCGCCGTTCGATTTCGACCAGCACATTCATTCTTTTTCCCATGCTCGTCGGATTGGCCGTGGTGGCAAAACCCATGATCATTGTTCTGCTGACCGAAAAATGGCTTGCCTCCGTCCTTTATCTTCAAATCTCGTGCCTAACAGTGGCGTTTTGGCCGATCCTCGGCTTAAATGTACAGGCAATAAACGCCATAGGAAGAAGCGACGTTTATATGAAGATGGAAATCTTCAATAAGGGTTGCGCGCTCGCCATACTATTTGCGACCCTTCCTTACGGAATCATGGCCGTTGTCATTGGACAAGCCGCGCACTCCGTATTGATGTGTCTTGTCTGTTATCCTTGGATTATTGATCGGTTTTTGGATTATTCCGTTGGGGAACAAATGCGAGACATTTTACCCGCATTCGGGTGTGCTTTGGGAATGGGTATCATTATCCTTCCGCTTTCCCTCTTTCTGGAACACTCGCTTGTGTTGCTGGTTAGCCAAATTGTTTTGGGAATTATCGGGTATGCCATTCTAAGTCACATATTTAAGGTAAAATCCCTCGCTTACATGCTGGTAATGTTGCATGAAAAATTACCGGCAGTCAGGCAGTTGTTTTTCCGTCTGCCAACACAGGCGGGTTAAATTCCGAACCAAAAGGAATTATGCTAATGACCAATGCTCCCATCATTGTGACCGTATATGATCGTCTTCAGCACTTTCAACAGTGCATCGAGGCGCTGCAGCGCAATGCCCTGGCCAGCGACAGCGAACTGTATGTGGTGTCCGATGCGCCGGGGAAACCCGAACACACGCTGAAGATAAACCAAGTGCGGGCCTACGCACAGTCCATCACTGGGTTCAAAAAAGTGCACTTGATTTTTCGGGGAGAAAATTACGGTGCGTACCATTCTTTTTTGGTCGTCACGCAACAAGTCTTAAGCGAACACGGGCGATTCATTTTCTTGGAGGACGATGTTGTCGCCTCCCGAAACTTTCTTGACTACATGAACGATGGCCTGAATTTTTATGTGGCCGACAAGAAAGTTTTTTCCATCACGGCCTACACGTTTCCCATCAAGTTCCCAAAAGATTTCAAGGCTGATGTGTTTTTTCTTCCGTCAAACTGCCCGTGGGGTTTTGGCACTTGGAAAGACCGCTGGGAGAAGGTTGATTTTGGCGCCAAAGACCGCTATGCCGTCGCCATGAGGGATAGAAAATTATATAAAAAAGTTATTTCGACCGGCGGCTATATGATGCAAATCCTGAGGAACGACTCCCGGGGGCAAGTGCAGGCTCCCGATGTGCGCATGGCATTCCACCAATTCAGCCACGACGTGTATACGGTCTATCCCCGCATTTCCAAAACCATTAACATTGGCCTTGACGGCAGCGGGTTACATTCTGGAACGGATAAGAATAACAAATATCGCGTACAGTCCGACACTACGGTCGACAAGGCCGTCTTTGACGCCGACGTCCGATTGAACCCTATCATCATCAAACGTGTCCGAAATTTCCAGAATGGCAATCTTCTTAATCGCTTGGCCATTTCCTTCAGCTTGGCAAAGAGCCGCTGGCTGAATAAAAATCGTGCTAAATGTCATATATTTAAACAAGGTTTAGAAGCATGAGCAACATCAAATTATCAACAAGGCAGGATTGGATTAATCATTGGAAAAAGCATGATCTTGTACGTCTGATCCCGGAGACCTTTGTTTATTATGATATACTCAAAAAAACTGTGTCTGCGGTGGGCTGTTCCGGTAAATCTATCGAGTTGGGTGGATTTCCCGGGAGCTTTAGTGTCTATTTAAAAAAATACTGCAACATGGATGTTACTCTGCTTGATTATGTCATAGACCAAAATATTGTTATAGAATTGTTCAAAGCTAACGGCCTGGGAAACGGAGATATAAAGATTATTGAAGCGGATGTTTTTTCTTACGAGTCCAAAGAAAATTATGATTTCGTTTGTTCATTTGGCTTTGTCGAACATTTTACCGACTTAGAACAGGTGTTGCGCGCCCACCTTAAGTTTATGCGGCCAGGTGGGATATTGTTGATAACACTGCCCAATTTTAAGGGTGTGAATGGCCTGGTCCAAAAAATATTTGATCCAGCAACTCTTGCTATACATAATTTAAAGGTCATGAACCCGAAGCTACTCAGAAAGACCTTGTCAACTCTTGGCCTGCAGGATATTCAAGTGGAATATTACCCATCGACCTCGGTATGGTTGGAAGAATTCGATCGCCGCAATTTTATTGTACGACTAATCACGCGCATTGTTAATAAACTGATTAGTCTGTTGGCAGGTATATGTGGCCGCCAATCCCGTTGGTTTTCTGATTCGATCATTGTTATCGCCAGGAAACCATCCGGCTTATGAACGTCCTCTCGAATGATTTTCAGTATGGGACAACAGTGGCGGGAAATAACAGCGCTGGCTGGAGGAACAGATGAAAGTGTTTTGGTTTTGTAACTGCCCGTTGAGTGATTCAGACGCCACTGGAACCGGCACTTGGCTGGGAGCCATGGCCCATGCACTGCTGGGTTCAAAAGACGTTGAACTGGGAATCATTGCCCCTGGCCCGGTAAGGCAGTTTACCAGAAGCGATTATCGTCAAGTTAAACAGTGGCTTATCCCCGCCGGAACCTCGATAGGCAGTGACGGTCTGCCGCCGGCCTCACTGGTCCAGGCCATCCTTGCGGCAGTAAACGAATTTTCGCCTGACTTAGTTCATATTTGGGGAACTGAAACATTTTATGGGTTGCTGTCCGCGCGGGGCCTGCTGACATATCCGTCGCTGCTGTTGCTACAGGGATTGAGTGGCCAGATTGCCAAAGTGTTCTATGGCGGCCTGACGTTGTCAGAACAGTTGCGCTGTGTCGGAATTAAGGAACTGCTTAAACGTCGGACGATGTACGCGGATCGACGCGATTTCGCGCGCCGGGGTTTGCGCGAAGAAGAAATGATCCGTGGCCACCGGTTCATAGATGCGCAAAGCTCCTGGGGGGCCGCGCAGGTTAGGGCCATCAACCCGGAGGCCCGCCTATTCTCGGTTGATCTGGTCCTGCGGCAGCCCTTCTATGATGCGAATGCTTGGCAACCACCCAGCCAGCCTGCTATCTTTTGTACTGCGGCTTACACCGCCCCGTTCAAGGGGCTACATGTGGCGGTCCGGGCGCTGGCGTTGTTGAGAAAGCGAATTTCCGATGCGCGCTTGCGGATTGCAGGTGCCCACCAGCGCGCGGGAATCCGTCAGGACGGCTATATACGCTGGGTCAACCGAATGATCCACCAACTGGACCTTGTCAGTGCTGTGGACTGGCTTGGACCGCTCAATGCCGAGAATATCGTCATGGAGTTGCAGAACGCCGCTGCCGTAGTCATCCCCACTTTTATTGAAACCTATTGTGTGGCCTTCGCGGAAGCGATGCAAATCGGTGCGCCGGCAGTTGTGGCGTATGCCGGAGGCACGCCTTCGCTCGGGAAGGACGATAATTCCTGCCTTTTTTTTCAGCCCGGGGATACGGTGATGTGTGCACACCAACTGGAGCGTGTTTTGACTAACAAGGCCTTGGCACTACAGCTTTCGCGGGAATCGCGTAAAATTGCCGCAGTCCGCAACGACCGCCAGAAGATTGTTCAACGCCAATTGGAAATATATCGTCAAATATTGCAAAAAAATTAACCAGTTTTGTTTTTAACGATCGTTGCACGATGCATGTTGCCATGATGTTGGCTGGGGTTGTCCGGCCTGCCAGGGCGGCGGGTGTAATTTTGTGGTAAACTGAAAAAATGATGCGAGGATGTTTGTGGTCATCCGGTCGTGTTTTGGCAAGCTGCGCCTCTGATGGGGCGATCCTGATCGCTTGTTCTTGGTCGTGTGCAAATAGATAGAATTTAACCGGCGGCGTTGCGGCCAGCCGTTATAATAGAATGTTATTCGATGATATGAATATAGCGATACTAGGCCTTGACATCATTTCGTGTCTCACCGTTGTTTTTCTGTCGAAACGAATTTTTAGGTCACTCAAACATCCGATTTTTTTGATTTGCGCTTGGTGGAGTGTTTTTTTGCTTCTTTCGAATGTCGTGATAATTGGTGAAGGAATTCATCTTGGAACTCATCTGATTTTTCTTCTGTTTATCTATTCAATTCTTGGTTTTGGCATTTTTTTCCAATCATCACCATGTACGGCGACCTTCCCGCTTCCCAAGATATTGGTCCGGCATAGTACCTTATGGATTACGATATCCATTCTGATTTTTTTGTTATCGCTCTGGCTTGGCTTCGTTGGATACAAATTACAGGGAGTGTACGGGTCCGAATTCAGAGCATTATCATTTGCTACAGGCGACTATTCCAGTTTGCTTTATGGAAGTTATTATCTTCAAGTTGCCGCGGATTTAGTTCTGTCGCCGCTCGTGTTGTTTGGAGTTATTGCTCTCCCTATTGCCGGTATATACTACAACAAGTGCAAATTTCTTCTGTCTGGCTTTGTATTATCCGTAGCCGCTAGTTTTCAGGGATCGGGTCGTTTTCATTTGTATTGCTTTATATTGGCCACAGCCTTGGCGGTCATCTTTGTAAAGAGAATTAAGCACATGTCGCGTATCACATTGTTGGCGTTCGTGTTTGCGGCAATATTTGTGTTGGCAGTTATTTCGAGGCAGAGATTGCAGGCCGCCGAGTTCACTGCGGATGTTATCGAGAATACAATTAGGCAGCTCGTGTCTTATCATGTGTTTGGATTTTACTTGTTTGATTACGAATTCTCTGACGCTGCGTCAATATTGCACAAAGAAACATCGTTCGGTCGTCTTACATTGTTTTCTTATCCGGACAGAATCGCCTGCATGGCCCTACGCCGCTTCGGAATCAATGTGAGTCCAATAATTGATAAATTTGGAGAACACTGGCAAAGCTATGTTTGGTTGGGTGATGATCGGAACGGACATTCATTTGTGGCTAATGCATTTTACACAAGCTTATACCCGCTATATTATGATTTCGGATACTTGGGAGTTGTCTTGGTGCCCGGATTATTTATCTATTTTCTTGCCTGGCACTATGCAACCTATGTAAGACAAAATAACATTACATCCCTGTTTGTAGTAATATTTCTAATCATATTTTTCTTTACATCTATTTTCAGCAGCAAGATTACGTCCAGTGAATTCCTGGTCATATTTATTTGCATCTTGTTACTAAACCCCGTTCGAAAAGGATTCCAAACAAAAATTTGTCGGCAGGCGGGGAGAAGCGTTAGCAATCGAAAATCATGCAAATGATGATCAAAGATCAATATCCCCGCGTCCTGATGGTCCTGATGACCAAGGTCAAGGCTGAAGACCCTGGCAATTTGCTTATCCGCGCCCAGTTCGGCGACTGGCCGAAGGATCGGCTGGCGCAGATCCACGCCGCCGGAGATCCGGCGGGGCATGGCGAGTTTTGTGGGCATTATTATAAGTTAGCTGTCGGCGACCGTGTCTGCGGCCGTTTGTTTAGGCGACTGCGCGGCGGTGTGTTGGACATGGTCGCAATGAGTGCCGTCAATGAGCAGGTCGCCGTCAAGCCGGCAGGGTGGTGGGGATGCCAAGTCAGGATGATCAAGAAGTATTTGGGTGATTGGGTGATTGGATCAGGATGGTGGGAGGTTATATTTCGCGTCCGCCTCTCCGGATCGTTATTGCAGTTTGTTGAAGGCTTCAAGCCGGACTTGGTGTATTGCCAGGGCTACTCGTTGGGCTTTGCCACGTTGCCGCTGCTTATTGCCCGGCGGTTCAAAATTCCTGTTTGCTTCCAGACCACGGATGATTGGCCGCGGGGCACCTATGCCCGCACACCGGTTGGATGGTTGTTGCGCCGGCGTGCCCGCGAGTTGATCCATTACGCGAAGGCCCGTTTTGCGTTCGGTGCCAAGATGCAACGTGAATACCAGCGGCGGTATGATGTGCCATTTGAAGCAACGTATCATCTCGATGATCCGGCTCGATTTTTGCAACCTATTGTGCCTACGGGCCGGTTGTATAAAATTGTTTATACCGGCAGTCTGGGGCATCGCCGCTACGAAGCGATTCAAGACGTGCTTCAGGCGGCGCGCCAAATACCCGAGTTGGCCGGATCCTTTGAAATTATTGTTTATTCCTCCGGCATTCCCAAGGACATGCCGGCGAGTTTGCTGCAGCTGCCGGAGGTGCGGTTTTCCCCTTTGCCGGCGCATGATCAACTGCCCGCCGCGCTCGCGGAGGCCACGTTACTGTTGCTCCCAGAATCATTTACCGAGGTTCATCAGGCAATCGAATACTCGATCTCAAGCAAATCGCATTTGTACATGATGAGTCAATGTCCTGTGCTTGTGTATGGTCCGCCGTACAGTGGAACCGTAGATTACGCCTTGCGTGAAGGCTGGGGCTTGGTGGTGGCCGAGCGAAGTGTGGCGAAACTCAAGGATGCCTTGAAGGAGATACTCGCCGGCGGCGAGCGGATGCGCCTGTTGAGGTCAAATGCCAGGGCCTGTATAGAACGCCACCATGATATTACATCAGGACGAAAAAAGTTCTGCGCACTGCTTGCCCATGCCGCGCATATAAACAAGACGATAGGCGCCAGTCTGCAGGAAACGATGCTTCATAAAATTAAAGTGGGCGTATTTTGCAGCTTTTATCCAACGTATCGGGACGCAGTACTCACCCATTTATCCCAGGATGCACATCTGGAGTTCACCTTTCTGGGCGGATCGCCTCCCGCAGGAAGTTTTATCCGGGAACCAGCAACGCGATCTTACACGTTCCACCCAATCAGGTGTTTTGCAATTCATGTCCCAGGCACCCGTAATTTCATCAGTTATCGCTGCGGGGCCGTCTGGGCGCTGCTTCGGCACAAGTACAATGTGTTGATCCTCCCTAACGATATTCTTGGGTTGGATGTCTGGTTATGTTGCCTGCTGGCGCGATGTGTGCGCGTCCCCGTATGCATCTGGGGGCAAGGAATGTCCCGCCCGCCAAGCAAATTCCGTAATACTCTCCGATGGTTGCTAACCCATCTTGCTTCGGCCGCTGTATATTATTCGGAAGGCGGCAAACAGTATTGGATGGACCACGGTATTCCTGCACGGAAACTCTTTGTCGCATACAATGCACTGGACACGAACCAACAGATTAAGATTCGCGACACGATCAATCAGGAAGATATCACTGAATTTTTGCGCGTCAAGGGACTGGCCGGCAAAAGGCTCGTGGTTTATTTGGGACGGCTGATCCCTGTTAAGCAACCATCCGTGTTCATCGATGCCGTGGCAGCGGCACATTCGCAGGATTCCCGAGTAGTCGGCATACTCATCGGAGACGGACCGCAACGTGGCGCGCTTGAACAGCATGCTCGCGACCGCAACCTACTCGGCGCCGTTATCCTGTTTACGGAAGAGGTTTATGACGAGCGAGTTCTGGCGCGATATTTAATGGCAAGTTCGGCCATGGTGCTGCCGGCTGCCGCCGGATTGGCAATCCAACATGCCGCCGTGTATGGGACGCCCCTAATCCTCGGCGACATTCCAAATATGCACTTGCCCGAGCAGGAAATTGTTGAAGAAGGCAAGACGGGCCTATGGTGTCCGGAAGGGGACGCGGACACTTTCGCGGCCGCCATTCTCAGGTTGGTTCACGATCCTGCGTTTCGCGATACTCTTTCCGTTAACATAAAGCAGATAATCAATGACAAATATAACGTGGCAAGAATGGCCCAGGGTTTTATCGATGCTGCTCGCTATTGCGCGGGAAAGTAACTTTTGGGTGCGGAAATGTGGTATATTTGCAGTTCATCGCCAGGGCCCGTAAGCAAGCGATATCGAGAAGCATGGAAGGATGCTGGATCATGATTCCGTTTCACTGGCGTCCCATAGGGCCGCCAAGGGCTGTAGACTGTAGGTGTAGTCCGTAGGTTCGAACAGGCCAAATGCAGATACACAAAACCGGAACTATGGTTTTTGCGTCCGGCTGATTATTGCTCGTTTTTCGCGTGTTTTCCTACAGTCCACGGTCCACAGTCTACGGTCCGAGCATCCTGTGGGATGCTAATGATTCCGTTTGGCACATTGATTTAAGACGAAAACTCGTGCCTGCGCCAAGGAAAACCATGATTTGATGGATGGGCGGAAATAATTCTGCAGGTTACTGGTTGCCGCCGTTTCAGAGACTATGATTTAACGATGTAACTGGTCCAAGGATAATTTTGTGCGTATTCTTCATATAACCAATTTTATCAGCCCTCACCAAATGCCCCTTGCCAGGCAACTGGCTGCGGCTGTGGGCGACAGCAATTTCCGTCTTGCGGTCACCCAGCCAATGACCGTCGAAATGCAGAAGCGGGGCTGGAGGAAAAATGAGGCGGCGTCCTGGATCCTATGCGCCGGTGAAAATGCAAATCACCGATTACAATTTGAACATTGGTGGGATGAGGCCGACGTGGTGATTTCCGGCTACTTAAATGTCCCTAGGCTGGCTGATCGCGTGGGCCGTAAAAAGCTCACTTTCTATATGTCCGAACGATGGTGGAAGCCGCCGCTCGGCAGAGCGCGGTTATTGTATCCGCGCTTTGCTTGGATGGCGGCGCGCTTCTGTCGTCTGGCACAATTGCCTTGGTTTCATTTTTTGCCCATAGGCAGGTATGCGGCCACCGATATGCGCCGCCTAGCATCGTTTTACGGGAGAACGTGGAATTGGGGCTATTTTACGACCGTACCCGCCCCATTGCCGGCATGCCGCGAACGCAACGGGGCGTTGCGGATTCTATGGGCAGGACGAATGCTACCTTGGAAACGCGTAGACACGTTGATTAGGGCGTTTGCTTTACTACTACAGAACAACGTCCAGGCACGTTTGACGTTGATCGGAGACGGACCCTGCTTGAAAGAACTAGAAAGGTTGGCCCAAAAACTTGAGGTCGCCGGCAATATAGATTTTCACTCCAGCATGACGACAGTCCATGTCCGTAATCAAATGCGTAGCGCGCATGTATATGTACTGCCCAGCAACGGCGGAGAAGGTTGGGGGGCCGTGCTGAATGAAGCCATGTCCGAGGGATGCGCCGTCGTCGCCAGCGAGGACGCCGGGTCATCCAGAATCATTCTCCGCCACGGTAGGAACGGGCTATTGTTTGTACCGGGAGACTATCGAAAACTGGGAAACCTGCTGGTCCAATTAAGCACCGATGAATCGTTGCGCCGCAGGTTAACCCTGGCGGGTCAACGCACTATTGCCGAAGAATGGTCGCCGCAAGTGGCCGCCGACCGTTTTTTGGCTGTAAGTAAAGCGTTATTGGCCAAGCATTCGGCCCCATCATTTAAGACCGGCCCGATGGCGCCAGCTTGAATATGGAAAACGGGATGAATGTGACATCCAGCAAACCATTGACCGCTTGTGTGACGGGCGCTTCCGGCATGATCGGCCGCCGTATTGTTGCGCGCTTGCTGGCGCGCGGCTATCTGGTGCGCGCCCTGAGTCGCAGTCGCTACGTCAATCCCAAGACACAGATATTCAAAGCGGGATTATCCGACGAAGTGGCGCTTAATCACTTTGTCAACGGCGCTGACATGCTGTTTCATTGTGCCGCCGAACTCAACAATGCCTCGCAAATGACCGCCGTTAATGTCAAAGGCACCGAACATATCGCGCAATTGATCAGGCAAAATCGCGTTAAATACTTCTGCCACATTAGCAGTGCCGGCGTGATTGGAAACACTACAGAACTTTTGGTTGATGAGACCACGCCCTGTAACCCTCAAAACGCTTACGAAAGGAGTAAATGGCAGGCCGAACAAATCGCGCTTAGCGAGATTGCGGGGTGCAACACGGTGATTCTGCGGCCGACTAATGTTATCGATGAAGAACGGCTTGGCGCATTGAGCATGCCGGTCAATGGGTCGCTGCCAAACAGGCTGAAGGCGTTTGTCAAAGGCGGCGAATGCGCGCATATCGTGCACGCCGAAGACGTCGCGGATGCCGCCATTTATTTTATAGATCGGCCGGTGCAAAAGCCGCGAATTTTTTTTGTATCCTGCGATGACGATCCAATCAATACCGTTGCCGGCTTGTGGACGCTTTACCATGCGCTGGCCGCTGGGCGCGCTGGGGTGCCTGCCACGCCCATGGCGCATCTGCCCTTGACCGTGCCGTATTTGATTAGAAGGCTGCGGCGTGGCGTGGGGAATCGTGGCGACATAAAATATTCTTCGGCGCGGCTTATTGCCGAAGGATTCAAATTTACGCTTGGAATCACAGGGGCCATAAACAAAATCATACACGATCGCGCGCAGCCCAATGAAGATACTAAACGTTGACATTTTGCTCGACCCGATCCGTGGCGGAGGGACGGCCGAGCGAACATTTCAGATGAGCCGGTTCCTGGCCCGTGATGGCCAAAACTGCACTGTTTTGACGCTCGATGTCGGATTGACCCGGGAGCGCATCAATGCAATGGTTGGCGTGAAAGTGGTCGCCCTGCCTTGCTGGCTTAAACGCTTTGGGTTGCCCCGATTTTCCCTCGCTGCCATCAATCAGATTGTGGGGGACAGCGATATCATTCATCTCATGAGCCATTGGACCTTTCTCAATGCACTGGTCTACTGCTGTGCCCGCTGCCAAAAGAAGCCCTATGTGGTGTGTCCGGCAGGAGCGCTCCCTATTTTCGGACGATCTAGGGTTATTAAAAAAATCTATAATTTGCTGATTGGCAAAAACATAATTCGTAACGCCAGCAGATGCATCGCTATCGCCCAAAATGAGTTTGCTCACTTTAAGAACTATGGCGTTCAACCAGAGGCGATTGCCGTTATTCCAAACGGCGTTTGCCCCGAAGATTATCTCGTCAAGGAAGATGCTGCTTTCCGACGCGCGCATGGCATTCCAGATGCGCCCTTCATTTTGTTTGTCGGACGCTTAAATCCGATTAAGGGGCCCGATATCCTCTTGCGTGCTTTCTGTGCGCTCAAAGACAAAATCCCGCATCATTTGGTGTTGGCCGGGCCGGATGGAGGGATATTGAGCGACTTGGAGGAAATTGTTAAGCGGGAAAATGCCGGAAGCCGCGTGCACTTTGTCGGCTATCTCGGCGGAGCACAGAAATCGCTGGCCTATCATGCGGCTGATTTGCTGGTTATCCCGTCGCGTTCCGAAGCGATGTCCATCGTCGTTTTGGAGGCAGGGGCTGCTGCTACCCCGGTATTAATTACCGACCAGTGCGGCTTCAACGATATTGCCGATATCGGCGGGGGCCGGGTCGTATCGGCAAGCGAGGAAGGCATAAGCGAGGGGCTGCGGAATATCTTGTCGCACCCGAATGAACTCACAATGATGGGAAGCCGGCTGCAGCAGTATGTACAGCAGTCCTTCACATGGGATTCCATCGTTAAAAAATATCTCTCAATATATCGTGAACTCCTGGGAATTCCTTAATTTCCTTAGGGGCCGGTCGTGCATTCGAAGGCATTGGGCGTGCAAGACGTATTTTTGCGATATGGGCGGGCAAGCCTCCATATTCATCAATTCGGGACGTCGCGCCGGAATTGACTTTCACGCGGCGGTTAATCTATACTCTTGGTTATTCCATATTTAGCGCGGGTTATTTTATTGACGAAGAAACAGATGACCGGGATCGAAGCCCACGGGATCAGAGGCTTTGAAGGTAAAGAGGCTGTGAACGCGGGAATGGGCGGCATGGTAACGTAGGGCGAATTTCGTTCCCCGCGCTTTTCGAGGGGTTTGAAAAAACAAGGCCAGTTTGGCTCAGATGCCGCTGGCGCCGCGCGTAGCGCAATACTGGCGTATGCGCAAGCGCGGCAACGGGGCAGATGCGTCGAAATCGCCGCGGCTTTTTCAAACGAAATTCGCCCTGCTATTGCCTTAGGCAATAAAAAAAACACGGAGATTAGTGAAGGGCCATACCCTTGCATGCACGATCGGCATCGGTTCACGCGGGTTACCGCGCATGACATGTTCCCGCCGATAGCGACCAGATTGGCCGTGCAAAGGACGAGCGGCTACAGAATTGTTGTTCCCGTAAAAGTGTGGTTGCTGTGCAAGCGGGTGCTTGAAGCGCATTTAAAATACATTACCTAAGGGCATTATGTTCAAAGATAAAACACTCTTAATTACCGGCGGCACGGGTACTTTCGGCAATGCGGTTCTGCGTCGTTTCCTGGCGACGGATATCCGCGAAATCCGGATTTTCAGCCGCGACGAGAAAAAACAGGAAGACATCCGACTGGAATATCGCAATCCCAAGATCAAGTGTTATATCGGCGATGTCCGCAATAGGGATAGTATCAGCGATGCTGTGAAAGGGGTTGATTTTATTTTCCACGCCGCCGCCCTGAAACAAGTGCCGTCCTGCGAATTTTATCCGCTGGAAGCATTAAGGACCAATGCGCTGGGAGCCGAAAATGTCTTGTCGGCTGCCATGGATAATGGCGTCAAGAAGGTGGTGGTGCTGAGCACCGACAAGGCGGTGTATCCGATCAATGCCATGGGGATGACCAAGGCGCTCATGGAGAAACTCATGGTGGCCAAGTCCCGGGTTGCCGGACCTTTGGGCACGATCATGTGTGGAACCCGGTATGGGAATGTCATGGCTTCGCGGGGATCGGTGATCCCGTTGTTCATCAAGCTGATCAAGGAAGGCAAGCCCTTGACCGTCACCGATCCGAACATGACGCGCTTCATGATGTCCATTGATGACGCCGTGGATCTCGTCATTTACGCGTTTCAACACGCCACGCCCGGCGACATTTTCATCCAGAAAGCTCCTGCCGCAACTATCGGCGCCCTGGCCCAGGCGCTGAAACATCTGTTCAAGGCGGATAATCCTATCAAGGTGATCGGCACCCGGCATGGAGAAAAACTGTATGAGACGCTGTTGACGAGAGAGGAAATGGCCAAGGCGGAGGATTGCGGTAATTATTATCGAATAAAGGCGGACAATCGGGACTTGAACTACAGCACTTTCTTTACCGAAGGCGAGGTGAAGGTTTCCCGGCTGGAGGACTATAATTCCCACAATACCCGTCAATTGACGCTTAAAGAACTGGAAGCATTGCTGCAGCATTTGCCGTACGTGAAAGCGGAGTTGGAGAGGCGGTCTTCATGAAAACGGTGCTCGTTACCGGGGCCAAGGGGTTCATAGGGCAAAATCTGGCCGGCACGTTATTGGAGCGCCGATCCGATTACACCCTGTTGCCCATAGATATTGACAGCACGGCAAACGATTTGGCGAATGCCCTGGCGACGTCCGACTTCATTTTTCACCTGGCCGGGATCAATCGTCCGGAAAATGAGCGCGAATTCCAGATCGGCAATGCCGATTTTACGACCCATATTTGCCGTCAGCTGTTAAAGTTGAAGCGAGCGGTGCCCCTGGTGATGTCTTCCTCGGTCCAAGTCGTATTGGATAATCCTTATGGCGTCAGCAAGCGCAAAGCGGAAGATGCGGTTTTGGCCTATGCCGAACGCAGTGGTGCGCGTGTGGTCATCTATCGCTTGAAAAACGTTTTCGGAAAATGGTGCCGCCCGAATTATAATTCCGTGGTAGCAACCTTTTGCCACAATATTGCCCATGATCGGCCGGTGACGATTTCGGATCCGAACCGGGAAATTGAGCTGATTTACATTGATGACGTCGTGCAGGACTTTTTACGGCAGCTTGAATCAGGTATGCCCTCGGGCGTTGCGTATCGGGAAATCGAGCCGGTCTACAAGGTTAACTTGGGCGGATTAGCCGAACTCATTCGATCTTTCCGGGAAATGCGGAGATCGCTGTATCTACCCGATTTCAGCGGGGAATTCGCGCGCAAACTTTACGGCACGTTTCTGACTTATCTGGATACCGCCGATTTTGGCTATGACCTGGAGCAGAAGCGCGATCCGCGGGGATGTCTGGTTGAGTTTGTAAAATCGCACCCGTTCGGCCAGATATTCATATCGCGGACGCATCCCGGCATTACGCGCGGCAACCATTATCATCATACGAAAGCGGAAAAATTCCTGGTTGTTGAAGGCGAAGCGATAATTCGGTTCAGGCCGGTGCAGGACGGGGCTGTTATTGAATATCGCGTCAACGGCCGGGATTTAAGAGTGGTGGATATTCCGCCGGGTTACACGCACTCCATCGAAAATGTCGGCGGGAGCGAATTAGTTACCTTGTTCTGGTCGCCGGAGGTGTTTAATCCCTCCCGGCTTGACACCATTGGTATGCCGGTTATTCCAGAAAAATGATTGCCCAGTAACATGGATTACTTGGATAGAATGTTGGACAGGATTAACGGGATTGCCATAGGATCAGGTTATCTATGATCGTCATGAAATCCGGTTAATCCTGTCAAAATAAATAAACGGTGTCGCTCATAGACGCCATCTTTTGTAATATTATACCCGCGAATTATGGTTCGGAGCCTGAAAAAAAGGATTCTTAAACATGAAAATTGCAACCATTATCGGCACGCGGCCCGAGATTATCCGCCTTTCAAGGGTAATGGCAGTTTTGGATAATTACACCGAACAGGTCGTTATCCATACCGGACAGAATTATGACTACGAATTAAACCAGGTGTTTTTTGAAGACCTGGGAATCCGCAAGCCGGATTATTTCCTGGAAGCGGCCGGCAAGACGGCGGCGGATACCATGGGACTCATCATTGCCAGGTCCGATGCGGTGCTTAGAGATGTTAAGCCGGATGCGGCCTTAATTCTGGGCGATACCAACAGCTGTCTGTCCGCTATCGCGGCAAAGCGCCGGAAGATACCTGTCTTTCACATGGAAGCCGGCAACCGGTGTTTTGACCAGCGCGTGCCGGAGGAAATCAACCGCCGGATTGTTGACCATATCAGCGACGTTAATCTGTG
This sequence comes from Kiritimatiellia bacterium, assembly GCA_028718125.1. Taxonomy (GTDB): domain Bacteria; phylum Verrucomicrobiota; class Kiritimatiellia; order JAAZAB01; family JAAZAB01; genus VSJD01. The sequence continues at coordinate 31,959 of JAQUMN010000004.1, read as the reverse complement.
CTATTCGTCCATTGCGCGCGAGTATCTCTTGCGCGAGGGGTTGCCGCCGGATCGGGTGATTAAGACCGGCAGTCCGATGTACGAGGTGTTGCATTATTATCTGCCGAAAATCAATGCCTCGAATGTCTTGAAGCGCCTGCGCCTGGAGACTGGCGGGTATTTTACGGTCAGCGCCCATCGCGAGGAAAATATCGATTCGCCCGAACAATTTTCCGGGCTGATTAATCTCCTGGTCTCTTTGGCGGAGAAGACGGGATTGCGTGTAATTGTGTCCACCCATCCGCGCACCCGCAAAAAAATAGAGAGCGAGAAAATAAAATTACCCGCGAGTGTAGAACTGATGCCGCCCTTTGGTTTTTGCGATTATGTTAATCTGCAGATGCATGCGAAAACGGTTTTTTCAGATAGCGGCACCATCACGGAGGAATCCTCGATCCTGAACTTTCCCGCCTTGAATATAAGGGAGGCCCATGAACGGCCGGAAGGGATGGAGGAGGGGGCCGTCATGATGGTGGGCCTGCAATGGCCGCGCATTCAGGAGGGACTTAAGCTATTGGAAAATCAGAAACGGGGCGAAGAACGGACTCTGCGCATGGTGAGCGATTATAATGCGCCGAATTTGGCGGAAAAAGTGGCGCGCATCATTTTGAGTTATACCGATTATGTGAATCGGGTTGTGTGGCGGCAATAACATGCATGTTCTGATTGTCACCCAATATTTTTGGCCGGAGGAATTCCGGATCAACGATCTTGCGCTTGGCTTGAAGGAACGAGGTCATCGGGTTACCATACTTACCGGCAAGCCAAATTATCCCGGCGGGGCATTCTTTCCAGGATATAGTTTCTTTGCGTGTGCTCGCGAAGATTACCACGGTGTCACAATCAGACGTGTCCCGCTCCTGCCACGTGGAAGCGGCAAGGGGCTGCGGCTGGCACTCAATTATTTTTCTTTTGCATTCTTGGCCAGTTTGCTGGCGCCATGGCTCTGTCGGGAAAAATATGATGTCATTTTCGTCTATCAAACCTCGCCGATTACCGTGGCCATACCGGCGTTATTACTTCGGTTTTTAAAACACACCCCGATTATGTTATGGGTTCTGGACCTTTGGCCGGAAAGTCTATCCGCAACGGGTGCAATTCATTCGCAACGGGTCATAGGGTGGGTGGACCGGCTAGTACGCTACATCTATAAACGCTGCGATCGGATATTAATTCAATCGCGCTCCTTCGCGGACTCGATTCAATCAAAGGGTGTGCAGGCCGATAAGCTTTTATATTTTCCCAACAGTGCTGAAATATTATATCAACCAACGGCTGTGCCGCTGGAAGCGCCGGAACGGGTCCAGTTGCCAAACGGGTTCCGCGTTATTTTTGCCGGCAACATAGGCGCGGCTCAGGATTTCGAAACGATCTTAACAGCGGCGGAAAAACTTAAGCCCTATCCGGATATTCATTGGATTATTTTAGGTGATGGTCGTAGGCGGGCTTGGGTTGACGACCAGGTAAAGAGCCGGTGTTTGAGCGGACAGGTTCATTTGTTGGGTCGTTTTCCCCTTGAAGCCATGCCGCGTTATTTCGCTTTAGCGGATGTTTTACTGGTCACGCTGCGCAAGGAGCCGATTTTCGCATTGACCATCCCGGGTAAAATCCAATCGTATCTGGCCTGCGCAAAACCTGTCGTGGCGGCTTTGGATGGGGAAGGAGTCCGGGTGATTGAAGAAGCCGGCGCCGGTATTGCCGTTCCGGCGGGCGACGCAAATGCCTTGGCGAATGCCATCCTGCGGATGTCTCAATTACCTGCGGATGCGCTTCGGAATATGGGTCTGTGCGGCCGAACCTATTATAAACAGTATTTTGATCGGGAACGCCTGCTGGACCAGTTGCTACAATGGATTGCCATGTTGGCGCCGATGCGAAAATAGTTATTGCGTGGTTTAAATGATTAGAACGCTTCTTTACTGGTGGAAATATGGGATCGCACCATGATGTTTTCTCCCCAGATTATTTATCTCGAGTTGTTTATCGCCCTTTTTTTCCTGCCGGGTTTTTTTATCACGGTTATTCTGAGGATTAAAAAATTCCGTTTTCTCCTTTCCTTCGCGCTCTCCTATTCCATCCTTGTCCTTACGCTTTTGCCGTTTGAATATTATTCCCTGCCGATTTCGCGCTGGTCCGCCTGGGTTCGGTGGGAGTGGATGCTTTTGGCGTTTTTAGCCGTTACTAAAGCGTTTCTATATAGGAGCAATAAAATTTCTCGCGCACCGCACCGTCCTGATTTAATCCACTGTTTTTTTAATTCCCGCCTATGCCTGTCACGACTGGCAGTCCCCCTTGCCTTGGCCGGGGTCGTTTGCGGCTACCTGGCCTATGCCGGTCCTTATCTTGAGATCCCTTCGGATGTGTGGGAGCACGTGCGGAGATTCCAATCCCAGAAATTAGGCTTCATAGATAATGGCGCTTTGCCATTCGACTCGCAATTCATCGGGCATCTGTTGATTCCCGGCGCAGGTTCCAACTGGTATTTTATTCATGCCTGGCTCTGCCATATTTCCAGTCTGCCGCTGATGGAATCCATCCACGGCTTGACCTTCGCCAATGTCCTGGTTTTTCTTCTGGCAATCTATTATTTCGGTCTGTTTATTTTTGCCGGTCTGCGGATCAGCACGCCCAAAAAAATGATGATGGCGGCCGTTTCCTCCCTGTTTGCCGCCGCCACCATGGGAAATATGGTGTTCGCCTATATTCGTTATTACGCGTTTGCGCCAACCATGCTTAATTATGTCCTCTTTCTCGCGGCCATGGCCCTCATCATGGTCTGGTTGCGGTCCAATCGCTGGTGGGGGCATGTTCTCTGGATTGCGCCGATCTTGTTGCTTGTGACCGGTTCGATTCATACGCAAGAGTCATTGTTTATTTTTTTTATGACATGGGCGTTGAGTCTTGTGGCATCCGCAAGAATTCTTTGGTGTAAGCTTGCGAATTATCGTAATCGCCGGACCGCATTGCTTTGTCCGAATGGCTGTACCGGACAAATTCTTAGCGGGAACCAATGGACAGTCAGCGAATGGAAAAACCTGGGGTTAGCCGTTTTTCTGCTGCTTGTGTTTCTGGCCGGGTTTATCGCAATCAGATATTTCAGGCCGGGGGCCTGGATTGCCGCCAGCATGCCCCCCGCCGGTATCCCGCTTGAACCGGTCATTTTTAATAAATTTGTGATCAATCTGCCCCAGAACATCTTTTTTCGGCTGGCTGTGTGCCTGCTCTTTATTTTTTATCAGACGGTTGGATGCTGGGGGGTGTTTGTATCGCTGCTGTTTATATTCATGTTTCGGCAGTTTATCAAATGCCCTTACCTGATAGCCGGCATGCTGATGCCGTTTTTGACGGCCTTTAATCCGCTGATGGTTGATATGATGGCAAGGATGGGACAGGTTTCCACCTTGTATCGGTTTCACTATATAATTCCCCTGCCATTCATCGGTGGTTTTTTGTTTATCTATTTTTCAGGTAAGGCGCAGGAATGGTTTCACAGGATGCGCTCGGCTCCAGCGACTAGCGTTTCTCCGATTTGGCCAAGGTTATCCTGGATTAATTACGTCGGATGTCTTCTGGTTCTCGCCGGCCTGGTTGGACTAATCTTCCCGATAAATGCGGCCGGTATTTATGCGCCCTACAATAAAGTTTATACTTTGCGGAACATTCCTGCCGGAAACGACTATCATTTGTTCGATGATCTGGGAAAAATCATTGCACAGTATGAAAGCAAGGTGATATTGACGGACAGTTGGACTTCCGGTTTCCTTCCGTTCTATTCTCCAAAAAACGCTTATTGGCATACCAAATGGCTGAACTCGTCGAATCCGGAAAATGAGCCGCCGGAACCATACGCTTGGGAAAAGCTCCGCAACCGCGGAATGATTATTATAAATCGACGCGATGGTGGTTTAAGTATCACGGGAAAAATCACCAAACACTGGCCGGAAGATGCGGTTCCTAAAGCCAGTCGCTATTATTCCCTTGAAGCACAACATTATCTTGAATCTCATCCGGAAAAGTTCCGGAAAATATGGTCCCAGGATCGGATTACAGTCTATGCTGTCCGTTGATGAACAATGAACACCTTCATTTACATGGGCGCGCTTGCCTTAATGGCCGTGGTTGCAGCCTCTCTGGGGGTTGCCATAATCCGGCGCTGGGCCGGTCGGGCGCGAATGCTGGATGTGCCGAATGAACGCAGTTCTCATACGCGGCCGACGCCGCGGGGCGGCGGCCTGGCCATTGTTGTTGTGGTTCTGGTTGTGGCATGGATCGTTACTCTGAACAATCCGGCATTTTCGCAGCGAGCCATGGCGGCCTTGACGTTGGGAGCGTTGCTGATTGCCGGTGTCAGCTGGCGGGATGATATGCGCCCGGTGCCATTCTGGGTTCGTTTGCTTGTGCATGGCTTGGGTGCCTGTGTTGCCATGACAGGGATTGGGATCATCCGGAAGATCGCTATACCGTTTGGAATGGATTTGCCTCTGGGTTGGCTTGGGTTTCCCCTGACGCTGGTATGGATCGTGGGGTTGACCAATGCCTATAATTTCATGGATGGGATTGATGGCATTGCCGGCGGGCAGGCTGTGGTTGCGGGGGCGGGCTGGGCCATCCTGGGATGGATCGGCGGGCAGCCGATGGTGGGCATCATGGGGCTTTTGATCGCGGCCGCCAGTATTGGTTTTCTGGGGCATAACTGGCCACCGGCCCGTATATTTATGGGCGATGTGGGCAGCGCGTTTCTCGGGTTTTCTTTTGCCGCGTTGACGATCCTGGCCTCACAGTCTGATCCGATATTCGTCCTGGCAGGGATAGCGTTAATCTGGCCGTTTATCTTTGATACGGTGTTTACGTTTTTCAGGCGATTGTACCGCGGCGAAAAGGTATGGGTGGCGCATCGGTCACATCTGTATCAAAGGTTGGTCATCAGCGGGCTTTCCCATGGTCAGGTTTCAGGCCTTTATATCGGGCTGGCAACGCTTGGACTGGTATGGGCGGTCAAGGGATGGAATTATATAACGGCGGCGGCCTTCGTAATCCTGGTGGCCGCGTTGAGTCTGTGGGCATGGACATGCTGGCGCGAACGGTCCATGCGCTTTTGACTCCCCCGTTCATTTTCATGAGAGCAGGTGTTCACTTTGGCGAGAGTTCGCAATGAGCATCACTTCAAAGCATCGTTGGTTGATTTGCTGGCTCTATGCGGCGGGCATGCTGGGTTTATCCATTATGCCTGCCGGCGCCCTGACTGAGACGCCGGAGCTTTTTCCGCAGCAGGATAAAGTTCTGCATGCCCTGATGTATGGAGGCTGGGCGATAATGTTGGGCTGGGCGTTGCATAAGCAAATGCAAAATCGGCCGACGACATGGATGGTTGGGATTGTGCTGATAGCTACGGCCTACGGCGTCCTGATGGAAGGCTTGCAGGGTAGCTTGATTTGGATTCAGCGCGCCTGTTCATGGGGAGACATGCTGGCCAACCTGGCTGGCGCCATCCTGGGAGTTGGACTTTTCGCTCTTTGTAGAAGAAAGGTTTAATGGTGAAGAGACTACTCTTGCGATAGGATAAGCCTGCGAAAAGTGGCTTTTTAATTTTGCCGGCGGGATGCAGGCAGCATTCAGCGGTTGCCATACATGGTTTCGTAATATTTCCGGTAGGCCCCGTTGCGAATGCGTTCCCACCAGGCTCGGTGCTGAAGGTACCAGTCCACGGTGGCGCGCAGGGCGGTCTCGAAATCGAACTGCCGGCGCCAGCCTAGCTTCGTTTCGATCTTGGTGGAATCAATGGCATAGCGCCGGTCATGGCCGGGCCGATCCGTGACGTGCTGGATCAGGGAGGCGGGTTTGTTCAGCAGCTTGAGGATCAGTTGCACCACCTCCAGGTTGGGGACGTCGTGCATGCCGCCGATATTATAAACTTCGCCGGCCTTTCCCTGGCGTAAAACGCAATCAATGCCCCGGCAATGGTCGCGCACATAAATCCAGTCGCGCACCTGCCGGCCGTCGCCATAAACCGGCAGGGGCTTGTTTTCCAGGGCGTTGGCAATCATCAGCGGGATCAGTTTTTCGGGAAACTGGTAGGGCCCGAAATTATTGGAACAGCGCGTGATCACGGCATCCAGGCCGTGAGAATTGTGAGCTGCGCGCACCATGAAGTCGGAACCTGCCTTGGAGGCCGAGTAGGGATTATTCGGCTGGATGGGCGTTCTTTCGGTAAACCGGCCTTCCGATTCCAGGCTCCCATACACCTCGTCCGTAGAAACATGCACAAATCGCCGGACGTGGTGGGCGCGGCAGGCGTCCAGCAGGTGTTGGGTGCCTAGGATATTAGTGCGAATAAAGGCCTCCGGCCCCTCCGGCCCCAACAGCAGGCTGCGGTCCACATGGCTCTCGGCTGCGAAATGCACCACGGCGTCCACGGCGTGCGCCTGAAACGCCGCCGCAACATCCGCTTCCACGACAATGTCGCCTTTGACAAATGTGTAGCGCGGGTTTCGCTCGACCGCCGCCAGGTTCTCCAGGTTGCCGGCATAGGTCAGAGCATCGAAATTGACGATTTCCAAGTCCGGGTATTCGGCCAGCATATAGTGGATAAAATTACTGCCGATGAACCCCGCCCCGCCGGTAACCAATAATTTCATAGTGTTAACTCTTTCATCACGACGCTCTTGCGGATTAACCATTGCTAAAATAACAGCACATGATATGATAACTATGTTGAATTTCCAATCCAATCTTTTTGGGGTCAAGGAAGCATTGCCATGAAACAGCCGGGAACCATACGCTGCTGCCTGAATGCCGCTATTGTCTGGTGGGGAGCCGTCATGACGGCGCAAGCTGCCACAACGACGGATTTCAGCCGCTACCAGGTTATCCTTGACCGGAAACCGTTCGGTGAAGTGGCGCCCATTGTGCTGCCCGGAGCCGCCGGCGATGGCCAGGCGGTGGGTGAATCCTTTGCCAAGGACTATGAAATGAAGGCCATTATTGACGATGGCGATAAAATCCAGCTGGGCATCCTGGACAAGAAAGCCAACAAACACATCTATCTGAACATTGGCCAGGAAATCGGCGGCATGCAGTTGGTCTCGGTGAATTACGACGAGGAAGAGGCGATGCTGAAAAGGGGCGGTGAAACCGCGGTGATCAAGCTCCATCCGGATAAGAATGCGGCTCCAGCCGTGGCGGGTGCGCCGGGGCTGCCAACGTTTGTAATGCCCGGTAAAAACCTGGCTGCGGAATCCGCCGCCACGCCTTTCGGTTTGATTGATCAAAGCGGCAGCAGCCGCAAACCGTTTTTCTCGGATATAAAAAGGCGGGGCACTTCGCCTTTCCAGCGTTTGACCACCAACACGGCGTTCCAGTCCAGGAGTCTTGAATCATTTTTCAAACCTAACACCAACATGACAATGCCGTTTGTCTCGCCCTTCCGGCCGCAGCCCTCTCCGTTTAAGCCGGTAAGCGCAACGGGCGCCGCCGGGCAGGAAAATCCCAATCCGTTTACTCCCATCCAGGCGCCCGATCAGGGTGGTGGGGCAGCCGCGGTTGGCCAGCCGGTTGCTCAACCTGCCGCCATGTCCCCGCAAATGCAGACCAGTCCAAGCCAGGGGGACCAGCAAATTCCGATGCAGCCCGTGATGATGCCATATACCGAGACAATTGTGGTTGACGAATCCGATGAGAGCGAGGAATAAAGGTCATGGGTAATGAGTCTCGGGGTATATCGGTCATCCTTCCCTGCCTGAACGAAGATGCCTCACTGGGCCAGGTCATCGAAAGTGCGCGCCAGGGGATTGCCAAGCTGGCCCTGCCGGAGGATATCGTCGTGGTGGATAATGGTTCCACTGACCGTTCCGTTCAGGTGGCCCGTGAACACGGGGCCCGTGTCCTGAGGGAACCGCGCCGCGGTTATGGCTTTGCCCTGCGCAAAGGATTTGAAAACGCCCGCTATGATATTATCGTCATGGGCGACGCCGATTTATCCTATGACCTTTCCATGCTGAACGAGCTGGTGGCGCCCCTACTGAAGGGCGAGGCGGATTTTGTGATGGGCAACCGGATGAACGATATTCAACCCGGCGCCATGCCCGGGCTCCACCGGTATATCGGTAATCCGTTGCTGTCTAACACGCTCCGATTTCTCTTTCACAGCAACACCGTGCATGATGCGCACTGCGGTATGCGGGCCATTACCTGCAGCGCCTATCGCCGTTTGCATTGCGTTACGACCGGCATGGAATTTGCCAGCGAGATGGTTGTGCGCGCCATCCGCTGTAATCTGCGGATCACCGAGCGGGATATCACCTACCGGCCGCGGGTGGGGGAATCCAAATTACAGTCGTTCCGGGATGGCTGGCGCCACCTGCGCTTCATGATTCTGCACAGCCCGACGCTCCTGCTCCTGGCGCCGGGGGTGGTGGGGTGGATTATCGGCCTGATTATCTCCCTGCCGCTTGCGTTTGGCCCGCTGATCATCGATGGGCGCCTGGTGGATATCCACTGCATGTTGGTCGGCGGCGTGCTGAACATTCTTAGCATCCAGGTTATCACCATCGGGTTCCTGGCCAAGGCCTACGGCCATCTCTCCGGTTTGCAGGAGGACGCGATAGTTGCCTGGGTCTACCGCCGGTTCACCTTTGAAAAGGCCTGTGTTGTGTCGGCCCTGGTGATCGGCACGGGACTGGTGTTCACGTTCTGGGTTCTTGCGCAGTGGGTGGCCAGCGGGTTCGGCGCGCTGAATCAACAGCGCCTGCTTTTTTTCGCCCTGATCTGCCTGGTCAACGGCGTGCAGATCGGCGCGGCCTCGTTCCTGTTCAGCATTATGGCCCTGCCGCGGCATATTGACCAACTGCCGCCGCAATCCGAAAACACGGGCATTACGGATACTTGAAGAAATGTGGAATAATGAATGTAGAATGCAGAATTATTTCCAACCGTTTCTTCATCATCCATTCTGTATTCTGCATTTTTTCTACTGGCCGGAGGTGATTATTGAAAATATCAGTGGTTATTCCGGTGCTGAATGCCGCAGCCTCGCTTCCCGCGCTCCTGGAAGCATTGGCGGCCCAGCAACCGGCACCGCCGGAAGAAATTATCCTGGTGGATTCGCTGTCTACCGACAACACGCGCCAGATTGCTCTGGCGCAGGCTAATGTGCGTGTTGTGCCGCTATCCCGGTTTTCGCACGGCCGTGCACGTAATCTCGGCGCGCGGGAGGCGGAGGGCGAGATCATCGTGCTAATGACCCAGGACGCCTTGCCCGCGGATCGTCACTGGCTGGCATCCCTGCTTGAGCCATTGGCCGACCAACAGGTGGCGGCCGTATATTCCCGCCAAGTGCCGCAGCCGAACGCGCCGCCCACGGAACAGTTTTTTCTGCAATACCATTTCCCGCCCGGCCCGCCGATGAGGCGCGAACAGCCCGCAGGTCGCTCGCCGACCCTGGCGGACGTGTTTTTTTCAAACGTCAGCGCCGCCGTGCGCCGCGAAATCCTCCTGCGCCACCCATTCGACGAAACGCTCATCATGAGCGAGGACCAGCAATTTGCCCGCGACCTGATTGCGGCGGGTTATACGATAGTTTATCAACCCTCATCCGTGGTCGTGCACTCGCATCGCTATTCACTCGGCACGGCGTTCCGGCGCTATTTCGACAGCGTGTATTCGTTGACGCTTATTTTTCCCGCGCATGATCTCAAGGTCAGCGCTGCCATGGGCCGGCGCTATCTGCGGCAGGAAATAAGTTATATGATGCGGCATCATCCATTGTATGTTCCCTACTATTGCCTGTACACGCTGGCCAAGGCGGCAGGAGTGCTGTGCAGTCATTTTGCCGGCCGCATGCCTCTGTGGCTGGCCCGCGCCTGCAGTCTGCATCGCTACTACTGGGAAGAGAAAGCCCTGAATGAGCAGGTGCCGGACAAGCACCCATGAACTTAGCCGTGGTCATTCTGAACTGGAACCAGGCGGCGGCCACCATGCGCTGTGTCGAGGCCGTGGCCGCTTGGAAGCAGATTGCGCCCGATATCTGGGTCGTGGACAACGCCTCGCAGGACGGCAGCCGGGACTTGATCCCGAAGCAATGCCCTGCTGCCCATGTCCTGGCCAGCGATATCAACCTGGGCTTCGCGGGCGGCAATAATATGGCCCTGCGGCAAATCCTGTCCCGATACCCGTCTGAGCGGCGTGATCGGGATTGCGTGCTCCTGTTGAACAACGACGCAGCCATCAGCGAGGATCAGGTTCAGCACCTGCTGGCGGAACTCGATGCGTATCCGCGCTTTGGGATCGTAGGCCCGCTCCTGGACGAGCGGCGCGACCAAAAGCAGGTCTTTACCGCCGGCGGACGCGATATTGCGCGGCATATCGGGACACGCCACGAGGAAAAAGCGGCCGATCTTTCCGCGCTGATGGCGGCGCACCGGCTCCTGGACGTGGATTACGTGCCGGGCACCGTTGCTCTTGTTCGGGCTGAAGTATTCCGGACCGTGGGGCTGTTCGATGAGGATTATTTTTTTAGCGGGGAGATGGCCGATTTCTGCCGCCGGGCCGGCGTTCAGGGTCATGCCAGTGCGATTTGTTCGCGCGCCTTGGCAACGCATGAACCCGGCGGCGGCGCGCGCTCCACGCTCTATCGTTATTACACGCTTCGCAACCGGTTCCTATACATCCGTAAATTTTATCCGTCACAACGGGCGCGGTATGCTTGCCTCTGGAGCGCCGTCGCCCTGGCGATGACGATACGCTCGCTGGCGCTCGGCCGCCCGGCGGAAGCGCGCGCGGCCTGGCGCGCCCTGGGCGATGGCCTGGCCGGGCGATTCGGGAATCGAAATGAATTGTTTGGCGCTTGATGCCTTGACATCACGCATAAAGATGCTATGAATCCAGCATGAGAACAACCCTGACCATAGAAGACGATGTGCTCGACAGGGCGAAATCTGTTGCCGCACGGCTGCACGCGCCCTTCCGCAAAGTTGTCAATGAGGCGCTCCGCGCCGGCCTGGAAACCGTGGAGGCGCCCGCAAAAATGCGACCCTATCACACCAAACCTCACAAAATGGGCTTGAGGACTGGAAGAAATCTGGACAATATCCAGGAACTTCTTGCGCAAGTGGAGGGGGAAGATTTCCGGTGATCCTTGTCGATGCCAATATCCTCTTGTATGCCGAAGATCAGCTCAACCCGCGTCATGATGCCGCGCGTAAATGGTGGGATGCACAATTGTCCGGCAACTCGCCCGTCTGCCTGTGCTGGACCGTCCTTTGTGCGTTCATCCGTATAAGCACGAATCCGCGTGTTTTTGAGCGCCCCATGTCACTGGGGCAGGCCATCGCGCGCGTGCAGGGTTGGCTCGACCAACCCTGTACTCGCCTCGTTTATCCGACCGAGCGACATTGGATTATTCTTCAACAACTGCTGGTCGATGGCCAGGCCGTAGCCAATCTTGTGACCGATGCGCACTTGGCGGCGATGGCCATTGAACACGGCTGCGAATTGATTTCAACGGACACCGACTTTAGACGCTTCCCGAAATTAAAGTGGAGAAATCCCGTCGCTTGAAAAAGAATCGGACGAACAAAAGAGAAAGTTGCCGAAGGCCTAATTCGATCCGTGGTTGATTGTTTTGGACATACATGATTCCAAAAGTAACCGTTGTTATTCCGGTCTGGAACGGGGCCGCCTGGCTGGCGGCATGCCTCGAAGCCCTGGCGGCGCAATCGTTTCGTGATTTTGCCGTGATCGTGGTGGACAATGGCTCGACCGACAACAGCCGCGCGCTGGTGGCGAGGCATGCGCCGCAGGCGACCTTGATCGCCTGGGAGTGCAACCGCGGGTTTGCCGCTGCCGTGAATGCCGGTATCTGCGCCAGCCGCTCCGGATATGTGGCGCTCCTGAACATGGATACATGCCCTCGTCCGGACTGGCTTCTGAACCTGGTGCGGGCGATGGACGAGAGCGATCCGGATGTCGGCGGCCTGGCGTCAAAAATGCTCTCCATGGCGGACCCCGCTGTGGCTGATGATTGCGGTGACAGCCTCTCGTGGCAGGGTGTCGCTGCCAAGCGTGGCCACGGCCGGAGCGCAACGGACTTTGAAAGGAGCGAAGAAATATTTTCACCCTGCGCCGGCGCCGCATTGTACCGGAAATCATTTTTGGAAGAATTAGGCGGATTTGACGAGCATTTTTTTGCCTACCTTGAGGATGTGGATCTGGGCCTGCGCGGGCGTTTGCGCGGCTATCGCTATTTATTTGTACCGGCGGCGGAAGTCCTGCATCAAGGTCACGGGAGCGGGCTGCCGCAGGCCCGCTATGTGCGCCTCATGACTCGCAACCGGGTTCTTTTGCTTCTGAAAAACTTGCCCGCGCGCCTGCTGATGCGGCATGCGGGATCCCTGCTTTACGGCCAGATTTATTTTTTAATCGCCTACCGGCGGCCGCTGGCCGCGCTGGCCGGATATTTCGCGGTCCTGCCGGTCCTGCCGCATCTGGCGCGGGAGCGCCGGGCTATTCAATCAAACTTGAAACTGACGCTGGCGCAGGTAGAGCAATTGCTTGCGCCGGCTATGTCTGAGCCGCCCCTGCGGGAATTGGCGCGAACCTGGTGGCAGCGGAAAAAATGATAACTACTCACCACTGATTACACGAACAGCACGGATAATAGAAGGATGGTCATACAACCGAACAGTTAGACGATCGGATCCTTATCAGTGTAACCCGCCTGCTATGTAACACTGCGGGCAGGTCCGTGATATGCGTGGTTCTGTCTGTGCGGATTCGCCGGTGCGGGAAAAATGTCTTTGGATTCGCTGAGCAGTTACAATATGAATATCCTTTATCATCTTACCTCGCCATCCCCGCCTATCGCGGGCACGGATGCCGTCTTCCAGGAAATCGAGGCCCTGCGCCGGCGATTTGGCGGCGAATGCCTTCAGCTTTATCCGCTGCGCCGCCCCAGCCGGACATTCCCAAAGTTGCTTTACGGCTTTCACCAGCGCCGCGCCCTGCGTCGGCGGGAGCCTTCGGTGGACCTGCACCATTTGTATTACGCAACGCTATATCCGTTCCCCTGGTTGCATGCTCTTCATAAGCCGTTGATTTATTCGGCTGTGACCGGCGTAGGGCCGCTGATGATCCGCGGGCGTGCCGATTGGCTGAAGGCCATCCACACGATCGTTTCCTGCAGCCCGCGGGACGAAGCCGTGCTCCAGGCGTTGTGTCCGGAACGTTACCGGATCATCCGGCCGGGTATTGCCGTGGAGCGATTCAGCCCCGTGTCTGTTCCGCTCCGGAACGAGCTGATCCTGCTGGTGGGTTCAGCGCCCTGGATTCGCCGTCAGTTCCAGACCAAGGGCATAGACCTGCTTCTGGATGTTGCCGGGTCCTTACCTCTGCGCCTGGTGTTCCTGTGGCGCGGGCTCCTGCTAAGCGAGCTTCAGCGTCATATTGCGCGGCGCGGAATGAGCCATCGCGTGGAAATCATCAATGCGCCTGTTGACGTCAACCGTGTGCTGGCGCGTGTCCACGCCACGGTGGTCCTGGCGGAAACGGAAAGACAAGTCAAGGCCTATCCCCATTCCCTGATGGAATCGCTATCCGCCGGCAAACCGGCGCTGGTCAGCGGATGCATCCCTATGGCTGATTACGTGGCGAAAGCGCAGTGCGGAGAAGTTGTGCCCAGCCTCACGCCGGATGACCTGTGCGCGTCGATTAAAAGGCTGATGGACAATTATGCCGCTCGCCAAGCCAGCGCGCAGAAGCGCGGCCGTGTCGATTTTGCGCTCGCGCCCATGCTGGAAGCCTATGCCGAAGTGTATGCCCGGGCTGTCAAACCATCCTGATGGAGAGAAAAACCGGTCCTCCATTAGCATGGTGCTTTGCGTAGCAAGGCAATATATGCGCCCAGGGCCAGGACCATCATGACACACATTCCAGCGTCGAGATCATAGTACCATGTTGTATTGTGCCAGTGAACATATAGCCGGGAAAGCGGCACATACAGAACGGCAAACATACCCATCTGCAATGCCAAAAGCCCGCTCCCCAGTCCGCGCGAAAGCCAGAAACAAACCAGGGCCAGTCCCGCCGTCAGAACAAGCGGATTGAACAGCGTCCCCTGATGGATACATGTGCCTTGAAACATTACCAGGCACCAGGTCGCCGTCGTGGCGCAGGCAACGAGCAGGCATTTAAACCCAGCCGACGAAACCGGTGTGCCGGCACGGCGAAATGGTGCAAACAGGACAAGGCCGGGTAGTGTAAGAACAAGCGGACCGAGCGATGGGATCAGCCAGAAGAACAAAACTTGTCGGACCCAATACAAGACTGAGGACAAGTTTGTAGAGGATAGCGGCGGCATGTGGGCGGGGACATAGTTGACGGTGTATGCAAGGTTGATCAACTTCATTTTTATGATCTGCGCGAACGACAGGCCCGAATAAGAATCGACGATGGTAGCAAGTAAGGTGCGGCCATCCCACGGCGTCAGGGAGCCGCCTATATGCATTTTGATTAACCCATCGCCCGGCGGATCAAACGCTTTCTGAAAGATCATCCACGACAGCATGGCAACGACAAAAATAACCAATGCATACAGAATGGTCCGCATGGAAGGCATTCGACGCAGGAGAAGCGTTGCCAACGCGATGCCAATCAAGCCGAAAATACTACCACCGTGTGCCAGCATGGATACGGCGGCGCTGCTGCCGATAATCAGCCCGGTTATGCAGTCATCTCCCCGGTCTTCACAACGGTCCTGAAACAACAGTTCCGCGGTCACAATAAACAAAAATGGAACCGCCAGCAATTTAGGCCAGACGAAAAAAGAATTAACGATGAACGTGGGCGAAAAGACGATAAAGGAAAAAACTCCAAAGACAACAAGGCTCCCTGCTTTTAACTTCCGGATAAGAATCCACAACCCTGCCAATGACAGACACTGCAGGGAAACCGCCAGACACAAATAATCCAGATTGCGGTTGCCACACTTCGAATGCATGAATAAAGGCGATTGCAACAGCACAATGCCGGTCTGTAATGGCGGCCGATCGCTAAAGCGCCATGCGTCCGTGTTTTTTGCCAAAATTGAACTTCCGGAATATATTTTTGCCGCACCCCAAATAGGCAGGTACTGATCGACGGGCAGTGCATGGGAGAACCGGGTTGCTGAGGTTACCAATGGCTCTTTGGTCCCCCCGTATAAAAACCCCAGCGACAAGACAAATATGCTGACACTGGCAACGATCGCTGCTGGCCATAATAGTTCTCTGGCCATGGATCCCGTGAGGAGTCGGCGGCGATTTTTTATCAGGGCAAAAAGGACCATGACAACGCTCGTGCCCGAAAACAGCTTGCCGGCAAAGCAATCGGTAAAGTATACCCAAAAGGCGACATATCCCCAGGCGCCGGACAAGATCAAGGTCGCGGTCAACAACCGGCAGGATTTCTGCATGAATTTGGGCGGGATTAACAAAGCCAGGGCCAGGCCTGGCAGCAGGAACAGGAGAAAATGCAGGCAACATAATCCCGCGACATAAAACGCCCGGATCATGAAGGCATGCCACTGATTCGGTTTATGATTCAAGAGGGGGGCGCTGATGCCAAGCCATCCGTGATCCGGCAAGACTGAGTTGTCCGTGGCGATCAGGCGGACCATGCGACCGGTCCAGTTCGTGCCCGGTTGCCACTTCGCCAGCCGCCACATCGCGCCCGGTTTATAAGCGGGGCGAAATTCAAGTTCCTTGTGCGTGGTTATATCGCAAAGCGTTATCCGGTTGGATGGTTCGCCGGGATAACCCGCGAAATAAAAGAATAACCGGCGGGGCGCCTCAAATGCAGCAGAGACGTAACTTCCGGTAGAGCATCCATTCGTTATTCGCGATGTCCACAAAGCTGGTTTGATATCCGGATATGACGTCGGCCAATGGATGTCCGGAATATCGCCGTTGTCGGCAAATGCGCCATGGATAAACGTGCGGTTGCGGTACTCCCGGCTGTTGAATATTTCCTCGCGCAATTCTTGTTCGGTCAGTCCGAAATCGGACATGCGCCTGACAAATACAGCCAAACCGTCTTTGTCAGGAACGCGATTTAGCAGATCGGCATAGGCCTGGCAAACAACGGCGTGGAAATCGGCGTTCGTTCCGCCTTCGTTTGGCGGAGCCGAAGCGGCCAGGGACGCGCCGGAAAACAAGGAAAAAACAAGCGTGGCGGCACAAAAAAATCGATGGCCCATAAACAGACATTCTTATCAAACGTGACTAATCGGAATCTGATCCGAGATAACGACCAATGCTGATTGATAAAGAGTGGCTCCGGACGGTAGCCTGTAACAAACGTAATTTAGCTTTTGAGCGTCAATATTTACCACGGTTGGGGTGAATACCGGGCCAGCTTGTAGATGGTGGAATAAATATTGGCTGGCACCGCGGTCGAGCCGCCAAAACCGCCGCCAATCATTACCCGGCCATCCACATCGCCGCCGCCCGTATTGTAGATAATGATCCACTCGCCGGTGACGTAATTATACACGGTATTGTCATCGTATCCGTTGCCATCATAATCACCCGCGGGAACCGGGAGGGTTTGTCCATATGTGCCCACATGGAAGTGGTAGCGATAGGGAATATCCCATTCTGCTGTTGTGATTTTATATACGCAGACGCCTTGGGGCGCGTTGCCCCTTGCCGCTTGGTAGTTGCCCGGCACGGGCAAGGAACCCGAAGAGCCCCAATTGTAATATGTCGATGCCCCGGTGAGATACAAGATATACCAGCCGGAATCTTCCATGGACCATCCCCGGTAATATACGGCAAAATCGTCTGTGCCGTCCTGGTTGAAATCAAATGGCATCGGCAGAACCGTGTATGTTTGCGGGTCTTCCCAGGATCGGAAATCGCCCAACACCCCCCACTGGACCCCGCCTGCCCATCCCTTGGTTAAAGAGGCAGCCCACCATATGCCGGTCAAAGGTTCATAGACAGCCAAATCGGTGGAGTCGTCGCCATCGTAATCGGCTGACACTGGCCATGAGCCCGGAGGGCCGAACCCGCCGCCCACAAAGGTGTCGGTACGGCTGAGCTTGCCGTACCAGCCGCCAATGGCCGAATTGAAAACCATAAAGTCGGTTTTGCCGTCGCCATCGTAATCACCGGGTGCGGGCAGGTAGTTCGGGCCAGACCAAGTGGTGACATTCGTGATCGTCAAGCTGCCGACCAGAAAGACCTGCCATAACCCCGAGGCCGGGAAGTAAATTGCTATGTCGGTTTTGCCATCGCCATCGAAATCATTAAAAACCTTTTGCTGTCTGGCCTCACAAGGTTGAGCACTCCATAGGCCAACCATCATGACGCATATTATAATTGATAAATATCTATTCATGATCGTTCCTACTCATGCCCGGATTTACCGTGATGATTATTACGTATACCAGACAGACTATACAAGAGCAATAACTATACCAACACACTGACACTGGCATTAATCACAGGGCTGCGTCATCCATGCTGAAACCAGCGGCGTCGCAGGCGCTTCGCCCTCCAATATCGCGAAAAAATTGGCATTCGTGGAGGGGTAGCCTGCCCGCCATAGTCCGGCAGTTGCCAGACGAAGGAGGGAGAGCTTCCGCGAGACCGTTCTTGACGCAGTTCTGGCGATAATCATGGGGTGCCCTAGACTTTAGGTAAAAAGAGTAAAAATACGTATTAAAGGGATAAGGTTCAATTTTGAGCCCGATATCGTTGAACGCAAGGCGATATCTCCGCGTGCATCTTTTCGGGTGCGAACACCGCCGTATCAGCACATCGCGCTGTCATAATTGAGAATATGGGAATATTAAGGAGGTGTTGCCAAAAAATCTGCCAGGGCATTTTGCCAGGAACGGATGGGAGCATCCAAAATTACCTGAATTTTAGCTGTATTGAACCATGAATTTTTCGGCCGAAGGGTGGGGGTTGGAAACGCCTCGCTGACGCAAGGCATGATCCTGACCGGCAGGTTAAGCTGTGTCGTGATAAAAACAGCCACCTCAAAACGCGAGGCGTAACCGGCGTTGGCAAAATGATAAAGCCCCGTGCGCCGGTCGCGGATCAGGACGGTAATGGCCCGGGCCATGTCCGCCGTCCATGTCGGTGCGCCAACCTGGTCCTCGACCACCTTCAATTCCTTGCCAGTCAGGGCGCGCTCGCGAATCTTGCTGATAAAATTCTTGCCATGGTTCCCGTAACTCCATTGCACGCGCAAAATAACGTGCGCGCAGGCGGAATCCCGGAGCGCCTGCTCGCCTTCCAGCTTTGACCGGCCATAAGTGTTTAGCGGGTTGGGAGGATCGGTCTCGACGTAAGGCCGTGTTTGCCGGCCGTCGAAAACAAAATCAGTGGAAATGTGGACGACGAAAACGCCGCGTTCCTTGGCCGCCGCGCCTAATGCACCCACTGCCCGGCCGTTCACCGCCATGGCGGTATCGAACCGTTTCTCGGCCTGGTCCACGTTTGTAAAGGCTGCGCAGTTGACGACAACCTGCGCGCCGTTTAGGGCGCGCGCGAGGTGGTCGGCGCGAGTCAGGTCAAACTCCGGCAAGTCCAGGATGCGAACGCTATATCCGGCCTGAACTAAAACCGGCGCCAGATCCGAGCCCAGCATGCCGCGCCCGCCCAGAATGGTAATGCAGTCGGCCATAATTTAATCCCGAATTGTTCATATAACCACCACTCAATTGGGGCATCCGTTACAGTTGCCGCCTCTTGCCTGGGTGTAGCGCTCCGGCGTAAGCCTGGTTGACGACCTGATAAGACATCACACCTTCGGCGGGCGCTGCACGACCAGGCTGTTAACGTGCGCGAGCGACTGGAATGTGCCGGCGTCGCTCCACCAGCCGGCCATGCGGTCAAAACGCAATTCGCCGCGTCGGATATAGGCATTGTTCACGTCAGTGATTTCCAGCTCGCCGCGGGCGCTGGGCTGACAGGCGCGGATAATGTCGAAAACCTGTGCATCATAAAAATAGATCCCCGTTACGGCGATATTTGATTTCGGTTTTTTGGGTTTTTCCTCGATTGCCAGCACGCGGTCGCCGGCGACTTCTGCCACGCCAAAGCGCTCCGGATCGCTGACTTCCTTGCCGATGATCCGGGCGCCCTTTTGCTGGGCGCGGAAGGCGTCGGTATACGGGCGCAAGGCGTCCTCGAAAATGTTGTCGCCCAGGATGACCGCGATGGGAGCGCCGTGCGCAAAATTCTCGGCCAGGCTCAAGGCCTGGGCGATGCCGCCGGCTTTGTCCTGAACCTTATAAGTGAAACGGCAGTGAAAATCGTGGCCGGAACCAAGCAAGGTAACCATGTCGCCCATGTGCTCGGTGCCGGTCACGATCAGAATCTCTTCGATGCCTGCGCCGATCAGCTTTTCGATCGGGCAATAAATCATGGGCTTATGCCCGACCGGCAGAAGATGCTTGTTCGTGACCTTGGTCAGCGGCATCAACCGCGATCCCGTCCCGCCCGCAAGGACTATGCCCTTGAGATTCATATTGCACCCCCGTTTGTTAAGGCGTAATCAGTTCTTTGTTCTTTGCTTTTAATTCGGCGCTGGACGTTCGATGTAGGGCGTTTACTTTTCTTCTCCGCCTCCATCGTCTGTCGTCCGTCTTAAGGCCCATAGCCCACGGTCTACGGCCTGCGTTCTTCATAAGTAAAGTCGCGCTCGATGTCGCGGAAACGCGGGTTGCGCCGATCCTTTGCCGACAACAGCGGTTCCGGCGCCGGCCAGGGAATGGCCAGGTCCGGGTCGTTCCAGATGATCCCTTTTTCACCCTGCGGATGGTAATAATCCGTGCAATAATAAAGAAATTCGGCCTCCGCGCTGATCACGCAAAATCCGTGGGCGAACCCGACCGGCACGTAAAGCTGTTTTTTGTTGCGGGCGGACAGGACTTCGCTTATCCAGCGGCCGAAGGTCGGCGAGCCGAACCGGATATCCACCGCCACGTCCAGGACTTCGCCCCGCAGGACACGCACAAGCTTGCCCTGCGGATGCCCGACCTGGTAATGCAGTCCGCGCAGAGTGTGCCGTATGGATTGGGAATGATTAATCTGGACAAAATCCACGTTAATGCCTTGCGCTGCAAAGACGTCTCGCCGGTAAGTTTCCATGAAAAAACCGCGGGGATCTTCAAACACCTTGGTTTCGATGACTAACACATCCTTAATGGCCGTGGGGGTGAAGAGCATAAATATAATTCCATGCAATTTCGTAACGACGCACAAGGAGCCGGAATCCGGAATTTATACTTCTGATCAGTCATTATGTCGGCAGCGTATTCGGAACGCAACTATTTTTCGGTCATGACCCAGACGCCCTCCCATGCCGCCGGCGGTTCGGCCTGCAGGGCCCGGCACTTTCGCCAGTAGGCGCCAGCGGGCGGGTCCTTTTCCCGGAGCGGGTCAAAGCTTGCAATGGCCTCGGCAAATCGGCCTTCGTAAAACGCGCTCAATCCCTTTGCGAATTGGGCGAGGTCGCCGGCGTGTGCCGCCCAGGTTTCCGGAAGCATGGGCTCGAATACTCTCACCGGTGTTTTGCGGCCGACCACGGCCACGCGCGATATCTCGCGTGCGGCAAAGGCCTGGCCCATGCCGGCATGGGTGGTTTCCGAGATCATGGTATAGGTGCCGAATTGCTTGTTGATCCCCTCCAGTCGCGAGGCCAGGTTGGCGGCGTCGCCCAGGATTGTGTAGTTGAACCGGTTGCGCGAACCCATGTTGCCCACCACCACCGGCCCTGTGTTAAGCCCGATGCGCATGAACAGGTCTTTGCCGACGCGCGCATGTATTGCGGGGCGCATTTCAGCCAGCGCCGCCTGGCAACGCAGGGCCGTGCGCACGGCGCGCGCGGCGTGATCATCCTGCGCCAGTGGCGCGTTCCAGAAGGCGATGATCGCATCGCCTTCATATTTGTCCACCGTACCGCCTTCGTCCTGGATGATGTCCGTCATCGCGGTCAGATACTCGTTGAGCAGAGCGGTCAGCTCCTGGGGGTTGAGGCCTTCGGAAATTGTGGTGAAGCCCTGCAAGTCGGAAAATAGAATCGAGAGTGTGCGCTGTTCGCCGCCCAGCTGCAGGCGTTCGGGATGCTGGACAATCTGTTCGATCACGTCCTCGCTCAGGTACTGCTTGAAGGCGCCGCGGATAAACCGCTTCTGCCGGCCCTCTGTGGCATAGTTCGCCAGCACGGCGCTCACGAGGGCTAAAGCCGTTGCCGTTTCCAGGACCAGGAATGGCAGCCAGAACCCCTGGGTATAAGCAGCCACGGACAGGATTGCGGGAATGGGCAAGGCCGCCACAAAAGCAATGGTCGTGTCGCGGGCATTGCGACAATACAGGGTTGCTACGCCCCAAAACAAACCCAGCAGGAGCGTCAGGACGACCGTCACCGGCCAGGGCATGTTACGGAGAGGATCAATGGCCAACAGGTTGTCAAGCAGGGTGGCATGCAATTCCACGCCGGTATAGATGCGGCTAACCGGCGCCGGCCGCAGGTCCAGGAGCCCCGGGGCATTGCACCCTACAAACACATAACAGTCCTTAAAGGCCTTGGTGTCCGTGATGGGTGGTATTTCGCCGGCCTGGAGTTTCAATTCGGACTGGATCACCGCCGCCGCGCTGAAGCGCTGATGGGTAGCGGACGGCCCGCGAAAATGCAGGATCGTTTTGCCACGACGATCAAGCGGAATGCGCCGCGAACCAAGGTTCAGCCAGTAAGGTTCGAGCGATAGTGTTTCGTTTGCGGCCGCGGCCAGATAAGCGGCCAGGCCCAGCGTTGGCACAACTTGGCCGTCAAACACGGCAAATAGGGGCAGGCGGCGGAATATGGCATCGGAATCGGGCCGGGCTTCGACATTGCCCAGCAGGGTGGCGTTAGTAGCGACCTCCGGGATCGGGAAAATAGCCTGCGGCATAACAAGGTGCTTGTGGCTGCCGGCGGCCAGCCAGGGCTGCAGATTCTGAATTCTTACGGGAGAAACAGGTATGTTTGTCGGCCACGTTGTTGTCTGCCCGGTTTCACGGCCGAGGAAGATGGTATTGACAAAGCCCGTGGTCTGGGCGATCGCCGCGCCGAAGGCGTTATCGTCATCCACGCCGTAGGAAGAGGGTTCTGTATAAAGCATGTCAAAGGCGACAGCCTTGGCGCCCTGGCGGCGGCAGAATTCGAGGATAGGGCGATAAACTTCGCGGGGCCAGGGCCAGCGCAGGGCCATTTCCTTGTTGACCCAGTCGAGGCTTTGCTGGTCGATGAAAATCAGGCGGATTTTGCCGGTGAATGGACCGGGCTTTGCCATAATTTTGACGCGCCAGTCCCAAGTTTTGGCTTCGAACTTGTCCAGTGCGCCAAAGGCCCACAAGCCCAGGGCCAATGCTGCGGCAGAGAGGCCGATCCCCAATCCATGGAATAGCTTGCTTGGCATTAGGCTGCTATGATAGGGCACCGCCTGCCGGCGTTCAAGTGTTTGTGAATGAAAAAAATCGCGCTTCGCGCTTTGTGAAATGGCCGGCCAGTGGTATAGTGCGCCGCGTGCATGAATTCTCGATAACCCAAACGATCGTTCAGGCCGTGCTGGCGGAATTGAAAAAAGTTCAGCCCTCGCGCCTGGTCCGCGCGCGGATTGTGGCCGGGCGCCTGCATCAGCTCGTGCCCGCCACGCTGACCTTTGCCTACGAGGTGTTGACGAAAGATACGGCGGCGTCCGGGTCGGTATTAAGTGTCCGCAATGTGCCGATCACGGCCGAATGCCGCCAGTGTCATTGGCGCGGTGAAATCCGCGACGCTCTGTTTGCCTGCGGCCGGTGCAAGTCCGGTGACATCGAAATTACCGGGGGCAGAGAACTGTATCTGGACAGCATTGAGGTGGAACAGCCGTGATCAGGCTGAACATTAAAATCTAACGCAGCAACTCTGGCGGGGTCCGGATTGATGTTAAGATTATCTGAAACGTCTTTTCGGCATTGTTACTTTCGTCGTGCTTATACAGCACCACCACGCAATTATGGAATGCAACGGAGCCGAATGCATATATCCGAGTGCCGCAAACCAATGTTAACGAGCGTGTTTTACAAGACAAGCATGTGAAATATTACAAAGATGATCAGGCTAAGGTCTATTACGTTGGAAAAAGTTCCCTGCGGAAACTGGGCGATTATTCGATAAGAATGTTTGCCGTTCCGGTGACGGTGGTGCTTGATGCGGCGCCGGCGATCCTTGTGGTAGGCGCCATTGTGATGGGAAAGGGGACGCCGGGACCGGGGTTCTTAAACGATTCAAGGAATAACGCCAAGCGACAACAAGATGAAACGCAGGTTTTTTATAAAATTAAAAATGACGATCTTCCAATCCCGGGAACGAACAGTCCGTAAAATCGTTGACCATGACCAAGCTGAACATCTTCGAATTGTTTTCACGGCTTGGCTTTAATTCGATTAAAGCCCATGGTCCAAATCCTCCGAGTGTAGTCTTTGATGAGGAGCCCCGACGGAGCAGAAGGCGGATGCTGCCCGTCTGGAGCGGGAAGCGGAAGGATGAGATATCCTGTAATTCTGGCGAAAGGGTAGGCAAACACTTGCGGAGCATTGAAGATAAACCAGACGATTGCAAGATGAGGAACATTGATTTTATCTATCTCATCAACCTGGATCAAAGGCCGGAGAAGTTTGCTCAGTCCAAAGAACAATTGGATGTGTATGAAATCCATCCGTATCGGTTTTCCGCTGTTAATGGCTGGGAGCTGCCGTTAGAGGTCATCAATGATGTGGGGGTGAAATTTGAAAGTTATATGGAACCGAACTACCTTGGAAACTTCTTTTTAGGAGGAGGAGCGGCAGATGCACGAAGCGAGATTATGCAGCGGGCAGGTCAAACTTATTTCTGCCATGGATTTTCACGCGGAGCCCTGGGGTGTATGCTTAGTCATCTTTCAGTTCTTCAGGATGCTTATGATTCAGGCTATTCGACAATTTGGGTTATGGAGGATGATATCCAGATAATTCAAAATCCGCATCGGCTGAGTGATTTGATCGATGAATTGGACGGCCTGGTGGGTAAGGACAAGTGGGATGTGCTGTTTACCGATGTCGACACCAAGAATCAACAGGATAATTATGTGCCTTGTATGGCCTATGCCATCAGGCCGAATTATTCCCCGGCCGATCCGTCATGTTTAAAGTGCAACCAAAAGATCAGTTTGAATTTGCGAAAAATTGGAGCGAGATACGGGGCCTACTCGATGATTGTCAGGCGATCGGGAATAAAGAAGCTCCTTGAATTTATTAAAGCCCACGGTGTTTTTGCCGTATGACATGGATTGTTTTCTTCCTATGTCAATTCAGTTATATACGGTGTTGCAAGATGTTGTGTCTACAAAACCAAAGGCCCTTTCCGATAATGGAAATCCCAATTATCTCCGTCCATGAACGCCCGCTTTATGACAATACCGTCAACCTCATGTTGCCTGATACAGAAATGTGGAGGTGCCTATGACCAACTCTTCAGATATCTTGGCGGGGCTCAATCGGACTTCTCCGCCCCTTTTTTGCCTCTACAGACATTCCCGAATTATGCTGTCATCAATCGGTTGCGCGACACATGGGAGGAAGAAGATGCAGTATGCAACCCGTTCATTAATTGTCTTGGCTTTGGCGGGCATCACAAGTATCGCTGGAAGTAACGTCGTGGAGGCATCGATGAATGAAATATTTGTGGATTATGAATACGGGGATCTGAAAGAAGCAATTGTGGGTGTGCCGTTCACTATCTACCCCGATCTTTCTGTGGCCAAGTGGGCCCAGGAAGCCCTTAAGATACTGCCTGAAACGGAAGTGGCAAAGGCCATGGAGCTGTCTGGAAAAGACTCTGTTTCTATTGGTAAATATGACGAGATGGAAAAGGAAAATAATGCGCTGATTTCTATTCTTAATGAGCACAGCGTAAAAGTGTGGAGGCCGGAGGTGCTGACAAGGGAAAGGGTGGTTAGAAACTTCGGAGAGGAGTTTATTCGATTGGCCGGTGTCTCTCAGCAGTATACGCGCGATCCCATCCTGGTGATCGGAAATAACGTTATCGAAAATACAATGGGATCGCTTTACCGCCGATGCGATATTCTTGGGTTACGTCGCCTGTTGATGGAAAGAGTTATGGGATCGGGTGCCCATTGGGTTGCCATGCCCGGGGTGGATTATTCCGGCATGATCCAAAACGGGCAATTCGACAAAACGGGGTTTCCCGTATTGGAAGGGGGCGATGTGGTGGTGCTCGGCAAAAAAATATTTGTCGGCACATCGATGAATCGTGCCACGGGGTCCAGCGAGTTAGGCTACGCATGGCTGAAATCTTATCTTGAGCCGCAGGGGTATAATGTTGAACGCGTGCGTCTTCCGGAGGATATCCTGCATTTGGATGTGGCGTTGTCCGTACCGCGTGCCGGGGTAATGATTGTTTGCCCGGAGGTCTTTCTCGACGGCATCCCCTCCTATTTCAAGGGTTGGAAACGAATTGAAGTGACTCGGGATGAAACGCGACACCTTACCGCGAACGGGTTGCCGCTTGATGAAGGGCATTACATTTTGGGTGTCAATGACCATTTCAATGGCAAGTCAGTCAAGAAAGCGCTGGAAGCCTTGGGTATCACCGTTTATGCTATTTCCTTTGCGCGACACAACGAGGATGGCGGATCCATCCGGTGCAGTACGCAGCCGTTGATGAGAAAGCTCAGCAAAAGCGAAAATGCAAAAGCCGAACACCCGTAAAATTGCCTAATTCAGCTGACGGAAAGTGACGGTAATACCCAATGCCCAAACTAAACATTAAAATCTATCGGAACCTGATGGGCGCCAACGACCAGTGGGCGGCCAGAACGCGCGCCCTGCTCAAAAAGCGCCATGTGGTCATGCTCAACCTGATCGGCTCTCCCGGCGCGGGAAAAACCCGCCTGCTGGAAAAAACTGTGCATGCGCTCTTCCGAACATGCCGGTTTGCCGTGTTGGAGGGTGACGTCGAAACCACGCATGATGCCGAGCGCCTGGCCCGGCTGGGATGTCGGGTAAGCCAGTTGCTGACCGACGGCGCCTGCCATTTGGAGGCCAAGCTGGTGCATTATGCGCTCCGCGACCTGCCGCTCAGGAATCTCGACTTGGTGGTGGTTGAGAATGTCGGCAACCTGGTATGCCCGGCGGAATTCGATATCGGCGAACATGCCAAGGTGGCCGTATTGAGCGTGACGGAGGGAGAGGATAAGCCGGTAAAATATCCGACGCTTTTCCGGGAGGCCAAGGCCGTGGCGCTGACTAAAGTGGATTTGCTCCCGCACCTGCCGTTTAATCTCAAGGCCTGCCGGGCTTACCTGCGTCAGGTCAATGCCGCCACGCCGGTATTCGAGGTTTCGGCTCAAACGGGCCGGGGGATGGCCGCGTGGATCAAGTGGCTGAAGCAAATGCAGAAGACGGGCTGCGGGCTGTAGGCCGTGGACTGTAGACTATAATCCGCCGGCCGCTTCACGCTTTACGCTCCACGCTCGACGTGCTTTCTTCAGCGTCACGGTGCACAATATCCGGTCCGAAGGCCGGCAGGCATACGGCCATGTATTCCGCGCCTTCCGGCGCAGGCGTGCTGTATTGAACCCACTCGCCTTTCGGCACAATCACGGCCTGGCCGGCCTTGACGTCAATGGCGCCAGTGCGCGTCTTGACCCGCAGGTGACCCTTAAAGACGACCGTGTATTCGTCGAATTCCGGTGTCTGGCCCGGCTCGCTCCAGCCGCCCGGACTGCGCATGCGGGCGATGCTGACCGCCCCGGTCTTGGAACCGGCGTGGCCGATGAATTCATCAATGCTTTTAGGCTTGTTGCCTGCGGAGCGAACGCTGACCGGCGCCTGTATCAATATTGCTGGCATAGTTTGGCTTGAGCCCTCCATGATTGTATTGTTTTGCGTGGACGCATAGGGTCCTGATGTTAATACTTTATCCATCCGGAACTGTGATAAATAAAAAAATGGTTATGCGGTAAATTCCATAAGTTGTTAAATACAGGTTGAGGCATAAGGTCGCGCGCGGTGGTCAAAGTACGATTAGAGAACCAGCCAAGGCTGATTTTCGCGTCAGCGATATATCGGGCGTAGCTCGGAGCGACTCGCCTCGGCGAAGCGCTCCGGCGGAGCCGGGAGCCTAATGCCGCCGTGAGTCGAATTCGGTTTCCGTCGGAGGCGGATTCGAAAAAGCAAGGCAAGCTTGGGCCGAATGTGAGTGCGCCGCTCGGAGCATAGGACTTAATTCCATGCAAACGCGGCAAATCTCTCGACTTTGCTCGAGACCTTGAGCCTGTCGAAACGGCCCGCAGGCGGCCAAGATCGCTGCCGCCTTTGTCGAACCGAATTCGATCACACTGCCGGGGAAAAAGCATGTTTTGGTTGCGGGCAAGGCCCACGTCAGAATGCCAGCCGCGCGGCAGCGCCGAGCGTAATGGTGTCGGTGTCAATGCTTGTGCCCTCGGCACTGAGGTCATCCCAGTTTTCAAACCGGTAATTGGCGTTAATATCCAGGTGCAGGATGGGCAACAGCGGAATATCCAGGCCGACGCGGAACGCGTAAAAGGGCTTGTCGGCTAATTTGCCGTCCGAGAAATACCCGCCGATGCCCGCGGCCGCATAAATAACTTTACCTAAAATGAGATAGGCCTGCGGCTGATAGACGTCCTTGCTGGAGCCGCCGAAGCCGCTTTGAAACCATTCCAAGTCGGCTTCGATACCGACCCACCCGTAGTGGTACTGATACATGGCCAGGTATGAGAAACCGTTTTTGTCAATATCATTCACGTCAATGTTTTTAACGGTTGTCCAGTAATGCACGCCGATGCCGATCTGGTTATTTCTTTCCTGTTCCTGCGCCTGGCCGGTGGAGGTCATCCAGAGGAGTCCCGTGCTCGCGGCCAATAATGCAGTTAAAATCCGTTTCATCTTTCCCCTCCCTTGTTGTTGGTCTGCGGTTGCTACGTTTAGACACTAAGCCAAGGTCTTTGTATTATCAAGCCAATATTTGATGATCCCTAAATCCAACCCTAAATCCAAAATCTGTCTGTGGTATCCGCCTTGACTTCTCTCCCCATTCGCTTATCTTTACTCAGGTTTGTGAGGTAGTAATTTTGGAGGGATGGCCCTTCGACTGTACTCAGGGCAGGCAGAGTCTCACTTAGCCCGGCAGCCGCCGGGATGACGTGAAAATCATGTGACGGCAGCTTCGATGGTTTTTAGCAACGGAGGGATGGCAGAGCCTGGTTTAACGCGCATGACTCGAAATCATGTGACCTCTTACGGGGTCCGGGGGTTCAAATCCCTCTCCCTCCGCCACGCAGCAGAATTTCCCTGCCGGGTAAAAAACTCCATGATCACGGTATATGTTCTTCAGGGTGTTCGCTCTGGACGTCGTTATGTTGGAATAACGAATGATCTATTACGGCGATTACGCGAACATCGCTCGGGCAATACGTATGCTCGTCAAATCGGCGAATTCGCGATAGTCCATACGGAGCAATACGCCACACATTCGCAGGCACGAATCCGTGAAAAGTATTTGAAGTCGGGACAAGGCCGAAAATGGCTTACACAAACCTGTCCCTGTCCGGGGTCCGCCTCCGGCGGATAAAGCTGCGCCCGCAAGGGGGCTTGTTCGCCACAGGCGAATTCAAATCCCTCTCCCTCCGCCAAATTTTGCATAGCAAAATTTTGCGAGATCTCGCCCTCCAAAATCACTTTGCAATTTTGGAGGAGGCGGATCCGCCATAAGGTAATGAATATGTATTGCGTTTACATTCTGCTCAATAACGCAGGAACAAGAACATACACGGGTGTTGCTGAAGATGTTAATGAACGTTTAGCAGTGCATAATGCGGGTCGCGTAAAATCTTCGAGCCCTTATCGTCCTTGTAATATTATTCATACGGAGCCATTTGAAACATTAATTGAAGCGCGGCGGAAAGAGAAATTTTATAAATCAACTACTGGTCGTCGTAGAATAAAAAAAATGTTTTTTTAGTGTGGACGTGAAAGATTTTGAAAACAAAGGCCAGAAGGCACGCAAAAATGGATGAGAAAACCCCAAAATAGTGAATCCAAATGAACGCCCCCGATGGCTTTAGAACGAAGCCGGGCCGATAAAATTAAGAGCTTCGGATGGCAGGCCCATAGGCGGACGAATCTGCCCTAGATCAATCGAAACGTCGGTTCTAACCGCAAGTATGAAGGAAGGTGCGGCCGGCCTCATGGTCGTCACCGCAAGGATTGCAAGCCTGCTATTTCTGCCGGACCGTCCATTTCAAAAATTCGCCGCGTTCGGTCTCGTCCGCTTGCTGCCACCAGTGTTTCAATTGCTCAACGACGGCAGGATCACCAGTCCTGGTCGGCACCGATAGTTGTGTGGGCGCGGACGATGCCGGCGCTGTCGATGCCACAGGCTTTGGTGCTGGAGCCAAAGCCGCTTTCCCGGTGGGCTCATGAAGCACAACGTTGCGTGTCTGCCAGCCCCGATTCAACTGCTTGACGAGCGCCTGGTTGGCCGTGATGTCCTCCACTTGGATCGTGATGTTGGTCAATTGCCTGGCGAACAGGCGATCAATATCGGCCCGCGCATAGGTCAAGCGATAGGTGTGGCCCTGGGCGGCTTCGAGGGCCACCGTGACCGGCGGGGAATTGATCATTTCTTCCTGCTCGGTGGATGGTCCGCCGGCCAGGCCCGAATAACGTACTACGAATGCATGCGCGCCAGGAAGCAACTCGATCTTGTAGCGATCGCTGACCGGAATAAAGTGCGGCCCCGTCTTTTTCCCGTCAATCTCCAGCGGTTCCAGGTTGATGGGAATCCAAAGCACGGCGACCTAGTCCGGCGGCCGGGGTTGATCAAAGGTGCGGTAGGTCACGATGCTGGAACAGCCCGTGAGCAAAAAAACCGCAAGCAGGGAAAATCCGGTCTTATGTGATGCCATGGTGTGTCAATCCTGTCAGGTAAACAACTACAGGACCATAGCCCTGATTAAGATTTGGAAGCAAGCCAATATTGACATTCTACTCAGATTCGCGGTAACCCCTCCGTCACAGGGGCGGGATTGACGCCTCTCTATAACTGAGACATTACGACATTACGATTAGCGTGGATATTCGCTTGACAAAAGCACAATTATGGGCGATTTATTAGCCGTTATGAAGATCTATCTCCAGCCATGGCTGTGCGTGATGCTGTCAGTCACAGTGCTGTGCCTCAATGTTCTGGCTGCCGAGGATTCTTCGGATGTGCCATTGCGCATGGCGAACGGCACGGTTATTGAGGGGACGATGCAGGAAGCGACACCGGATGGCCTGGTGATCCAAGGGGAAAAGAATAAATATACCGCGCCCTGGAAGTATCTTTCGGCCGGCACGCGATATCGCTATGAGCTCCCCATGCTGGCGGCGCAAGAAGTGGCGCGCTCCAATGCCCTCAAAAAAGCGGCCGCCGAAGCTGCTAAAAAGGAGGCCGCTGAGAAGGTCGCCGCAGCCAAGGCAGCCAAAGCCGCTGCAGCCAAAGCCGCCGTAACCAACGCCGTTGGGGTCGCCTCAAACATGCCGCCGGCCAAGTAGCAGCAAGGCAGACGTAAGAGGTTAGAAAAAATCCCGATGTCTGTCGTTCTGTCCTCCGTCATTTATCTTTCTTCTTTTCCGGTCTGGTGTCCGGCGTCTGTCGTCTGGTGTCTGGCTCAGCCGTCTATCGTCGGCCCTACCTCCGGCGTTGCCGCACAGCTTCAAACATGAGGATCGTTGTGGCCGTGGCCACGTTAAGTGAATCGGCCTGACCATGCATGAGGATGCGAACTTTCGTGTCGGCCTCTTTCATCCACAAGCTGCTGAGCCCGTATTGTTCGGCGCCGACAACGATGGCCGTCCCCGGCCGCAAATCCGCGTCCGTATAATCTTTTTCCGCATGCGGGCTGGCCGCCAGGATCTGAATGTTATTAAGGCGCAACCAGGCCAGCGCCTCCGCGGATGAAGTTTCCACGACGGGCAGGGAGAAGAGAGCCCCGGTGCTGGCGCGCACGACGTTGGGATTGTGGATATCCGTGCACTGGTCGCAGACGATCACGGCCGCGGCGCCGGCGGCATCCGCTGAACGGAGGATGGTCCCCAGGTTGCCCGGCTTTTCAATAGCTTCGGCCACAATGAGAAGCGGTTGTTCCGGGAGTTTCAGGTCTGCCAGTGCCAGGTGGACCTGCGGGAGCAGGGCCAGCAGTCCCTCCGGCCGCTCGCGATAAGCGATTTTTTGAAAGACCGGCGGCGTGCATGGCACAATTTCAGCGCCGGCTTGCCGGCATTGCTCGATCAGGGTAGGCTCGTTCTTGCCGAGGAAGAGCGCCTCGCAAACGAACAGGGCGGCCGGCCGGCGGCCGTTATCCAGGGCGCGCCTGAGTTCCCGATAGCCTTCCACGATAAACAGGTCCTGCGCATCGCGGTGTGAGCGCTGGCGGAGCTTGACCACCTCTTTCACGCGCGGGTTCTGCAGGCTGGCTATGGGGGCATCGGTCATGGCGCTTTCTCCCGCTTCGGAATTCAAACTTGCTTGTTTTGAAATATACCGCAAAGTCCTGAAAGCGCAAAGGGGTAACTTGATGCAGGGGAATTTTCCGCCTTAGGCGGATCTGCCTACGGCATGACAAAGTTGCCACAAAGATGCACAAAAAGCACAAAACAGCGTTTTGATTTATCATATTTGTAAATCTTGTGCCTTTTTGTGGCCAATCATTTTGTCAAAGTTGCGGCGTTAGCCGCCTTCCATGAGAAGGCTTGTCAAGAAGCGACTGACGTGGCGGTCGCTGGTTTTCGATCCTGAGGCATGTCATGCTTCCATTCGCACTCTATAATGGGTCATTTATTATAA
>JAQUMN010000003.1:110253-167282 GCA_028718125.1 Kiritimatiellia bacterium | reverse complement strand
ACCCTCGTGCTGGACGAGGCCCACTGCCTGGAAGATACGGCCAGCGAACATTTGGGGCTGAGGCTGTCCCAGGGCGCCTTCGAGCACTGGCTCCGGCGCCTCTATACCCCCGAGACCGGCAAGGGCCTGCTGGCGCTGCTGAAGGAAAGCGAACTCGCCCACGAGGCATCCCGGATGTGGGAGGAAGTCGAGCATTTTTTTCTGGAAGTCAAACAATGGGCGCATCTGGAGGAAAAGGATACCCGGCGCATTGTCGGCGCGCCGCTGGTGTTTGCAACGCTCCTCGGGGCTCGCCAGGAAAAAATAGCGCGCGCGGTCAAGCGCCTGGCCGAAGCTATGCAAGATGCCGATCTTCAAGCCGAGTTGAACGCCATTGTCCGGCGCGGACTGGATATGAGCGCTGCCCTGGACATGTTTCTGAAGCAGACGGCCGATAATCATGTCTACTGGGTGGCATGCGAAGGAGCGCGCCGCCGGCAGTGGGTGCTGTATTCCGCGCCGATTGCGGTGGCGCCGATCCTGGAAAAAACCCTGTTCGAGGCCTACTCCTCCGTGATCCTGACCTCGGCGACGCTCGCAGTGGCGGGGGGCCGGATGACGGACGACGGACGACAGACGGCAGACGACAGACGTCAGATAACCGACGTCAGAATTCAAAAGTCAGCAATCGAAAATCGAAAACCTGCCCGCAGTGCTTCCGGCACAGCCGATGCAGGCGGGTCGAAAATCGGCAATTCTGCCGGCGCTTCGCCTTTGGCTTATTTCAGGCAAAGAGTCGGCGCCACGCAATGCCGGGAACTGGTGGTAGGCTCGCCGTTTAATTATACGCGCCAGATGCACGTCTATATTGCCGGCGACATGCCCGATCCCAACGATAAAAAAGCTTTTACCGCCGCAGCCTCCCGGGCCATCCGGTATTTTGTAAAAAAAACGCAAGGCCGGGCCTTCGCGCTCTTCACCAATGCCGAAATGATGAAGGCAGTGGCGCGGGACCTGGAGTCTTTTTTTGAGGATGAGGGCATAATCCCCCTGGTACAGGGAACAGGGCTTTCCCGACATATAATGCTGGACCGGTTCCGGCGGGCGCATGACGGAGGCTGCCGGACACCAGACGCCAGACGCCAGACACCAGACGGAGGACACCAAGTACCAGAGGGCGGAGTTCTGCAACCTTCCCGCAATGCTTCCGGCATAGCCGATGCAGGCGGGTCGGCAATTGGCGATCGCGAATCGAAAATCGGCAATTCCGCAGTCCTGTTCGGGCTGGACAGTTTCTGGATGGGCGTGGACGTGCGCGGCGCGGCGTTGAGCAACGTCATCATCGTGCGCCTGCCGTTTGCCGTGCCCGACGAGCCCGTGATCAAGGCCCGCATGGAACGGATCAAGGAGCAGGGCGGCGATCCGTTCAGGGAGTATTCACTGCCGGAAGCGATCCTTAAATTCCGGCAGGGCGTGGGGCGGCTGATCCGGACCGGCACGGATGAGGGCATCATTGCGATTCTTGATTCGCGGATTGTGAGCAAGTGGTATGGCCGGCTGTTCCTCGCCGCCATTCCCGAATGCCCGGTGGAGGTTTTGCAGATCGGGGGACAGACGCCGGACGACGGAGGCCAGACACCGGACGATGCGGTCGTGTAGGAGCCGTTCTCCAGGCTCCGCAGGAGCGCTACGCTCAGGCGAGAGCGTGTCACCCAGGCGAGAGCGATAGGGTCGCGCCTCGACGCGACATGCGCTTCGCGTTTGCACCTCGCGTCCGCAACGTCCGCGATGTAAGAATCACGTGGTGACATACTGCCGCCCGCTTTGCTCTTGTCCTACCTCGGCCACCGTTGTATGCTAGCGGCATACTGAATTAAACGTTATTCGTTAGCAAATAAAAAGGAGATAAGAGATGAACCGGAAATCCACGGGAGTTCGTATCACACCGTTTGCCTTGGGGATTATGTGTTTCGTGTTGCCATTTGTCCAGATATCCTGTGACGGTAAGAAGGCAATGCAGTTTACAGGAGTTCAGTTGGTCACGGGTTCGGAAATGAAAGAGCCGATGGGGGGAGAGACAAAGAAGATTCCTCCGGAGCCGTTTGCTATTGTAACACTGCTTGCGCTGGCGGTCGGAATTGGTTTTTGTGCGTCGCCCAAACGTGCTATGTCTGTTTCGGCAGCAATCGCAGGGGGTATCGCGGTTATATCTATGTTCGTAATGAAGACTCGAATGGATGCCGAAATCACGAAAGAAGCCTCCGGCATGCCCATCACCATTGAATACCCAATTGGTTTCTGGCTGGTATGCCTCGCTGCGATAGCAGGTGTTATCCTTGCAATCATGAGGATAAAAGACAAAGGAACGGCGAACCAGGCGGCTGATACCTGCAGCCCCCAAAGTCCCGTGTGATCCAAAGGTCAAGTGTGTCAGAGGGAAAGTGTTGAGTTTGCGCGGAGTGTTGTGTAACTTTTAAAATTATGACGAATAAAGCCTGGACAGACCGCAAGGCAAACTTGCTGATTTAAGGAAAACTATGAAACACACAATTTGCTTTATGGTCGCCGTAATGCTCACAAGCAGTGCATGGGCAAGGTTGGGGGAGACAGAGGCAGAGGCCCGGCAGCGATACGGAGATCCAGTGTATGTTTCACGGGAAACAAGGACCTACAGAAAGAATGATATTGCAATTGAAGCAACTTATTTTACCAGCAAATCGGGGACCAACGTGATCGGTATGATAAAATATTGGTTCGATAGTACGGCCGCTCTCGATGCAGGCGGCGAACGACTCTTAGATGCCAATTCAGAGGGGCAGAAATGGACAAAAGCAGGGCCTGACAGGCCTCCTACAAGAAAAGGCGCAGTCTTACGGGTCTCAGTCGTAGAGAATTCGGTATGCTTTATATCCGACGAATATCAAGCATATATTGACAAGATTGCTGCAGACAAGAAGGCAAAGGAAAACAGCAAAAACAAGAAAGCGACGGAGGGGTTCTAGTACATTCGAAATGGCCGTTTCCTCTTGAAGCTAAGAGAATTGAGATACAGCGGTTTCTCAATATTCACAACATTCACATTCCAGAGAGCGAAGTTTTCAATAGGAGGATGCCGTGCCGCCAGGAAAGCGATTTCTTATCAGTGCGAGTTATGGACCCTAATGAATGGAAATTAGATAAATGAAAAAACATCACTGCATGTCGATCGGTTTATCTTTATTGTTGTTGGGGTTATGTTCCTGCGTCCAGTACCCGATGGGTGTGACGAGGCAGCAGTGGCAGGCCTTGACTCCGGCGCAGCAGGCGGATTATCAGGCTAAGCAATACGCCATTGATGCGGAGAAAGCCAAACAGGCTGAGGCTGAACGCATCGAAGCCGAACGTGCGAAGGCGCAACAGGCGCAAGCGGAACAGGATCGCCTTAACATCATCCGTGCCAACGCCCAGTATAGGGATATAGTCAAGGTCAACGTTGAGGGCGGCACGATGGAATTTGCGGGCAAACACTACCCGTACGAACCCCTCACATTCGAAATCATAAAGGGCGAAACCAAAGAGGTGCCGTTCTTCGGACGCGGTGCACAGACTCTCAACACGCGCTATAAAGTCCATTTATCGGACGACGGCAACACGCTCACCTTTGACGATTCCTACCGGCAGCGGATTGTGCTGACCAACCGGGACTGGGAGCACGGGCAGGCGTACACTGCAAATCCGGCCACGCGCAATAATAATGGTGTGGCCTTGTCCGGCATGACGTTCTTTGTGAAGTTCAAGGAATTGCCCGGCGCCCCTCAACGGGTGATCATTGAGCGACGGTAGGAAACGTCTCCGTGTTTGCCTTCAAATGAGTAAACGACAGATGCGCTCCAGTGTTGGTTAATAGGAGATTTAGACTTCAGAAAGAGAGTGGTCGCACTGACGGGAATTCCAGAGGGAAAAAAGGTTAGAAGGATATGATCGTATGAATTGGTCTGGGAATTTGGGCCGCCCTTGACAATGGACATTCCAGGGGTTCGGAAGATTAGAATCATGCCCCGAAATGCGAGAATAGAGGGAAGACAGCATGAAAGGCTGTTAGAGCTCCGACGAGTGATGCAGTATATTATACACACCAGCCATAGAAGATGATTCGGAGCCGATCCCGCCGTAGAAGTTTAGGAAGGCGGAGAGAGACGAGAAGTGAGAGAAGGCAAAGGAAGACAGCAAGAACAAGAAAGCCGTGGAGGAATTCCAACTAACCAGACAATGGGGAAGGCAGCGTAACCACGAATGAGGGAACTTATGTATAACACAAAATGGGTTGGCAAGCTGTTGTTGGTGGCCGGAGTCCTCATGATCGTTTCGAGTCCATCGATGGCTAAATCTCCGGATCATTATGGATTCTACTTGGTGTCCAAAGAAGGGCAGCAAGAACTTATCTCTATTAAGGATCTGGGAAATGCCAACGAAGATGAGATGACGAGCAAAATGGTTTTCGCCAACGATCCGAATGCTAACTTGGTGCTGTACCATCCTGACATCAAGCCCACCAAGCTAGCCGTGATGGACGCCGACAATAGGCCTGTCGAAATGATGGTCAAGCCGTTGGGACAGGATTTGTATTCGTTAACCCCACGGCAACCGTTCGGTGCTAATCAGCATTATGCAGTCATGTATAATCAAGGCAGCGATTTAATGCCCAAGCAGGTGGCGTGGTGTTTTTATATCGGTAAAAAGTCGAATATGAGAAAACTGACAGACACGCAAACTCAGGGTTCGTGCATCAACAACCTTCGCTGTATCGAGTCAGCCAAGGACGAGTTCGCTACGGCTATGGGCAAGACTAAGGGCTGGGCGTGGGCGTCCGATACGGAGGCCTTCAGTAATCTCGTCGGAGGTAAGTTTCTCAGTGGTTTTCCGGTATGCGCGGCGGGTTCGAACTTGACCAACGTGACCGCCGCCGGGTCTGCCTGCGACTACAAGATCAATCCGATCGGAAGCAATGCTATTTGCAACGTCCATGGCAATCATCGCATCCCAACTTCCGCACAATAGGAACCGGCTAAGCAGGGCTCTCAACCATTGACAAATGGTGACAATCCTTCTCTCCAGCGTTCTGCGCGGCATGATTTAATTGGTGCATTTGCAAAGGAGAGCAGGTTCGTAGTGTCTTCGGCGTGCAGTTGGCTGTCATCCGTCGTCTGGCGTCTATCTTCCCTCCGGTTGACATTCTGGCTATTGGTGGATGCTCACACTCACACCAAAGCAACCCGCCGGCGGATTTCGAAGGATTTGTTTTCCCCAACACCATTAACGCTAAAATATCCCTGGCTATCACATGGCCTAATGCCCAGGCTTCAGCATGGCAAACTCGGCGCTTCGTCAGTTATCGGGCTTTGCCCGATGGCACCGTGTGTCGAATTCGGTTGTCTGAGGAGCGGACTTCGAAAAGGCAAGGTTAGTCTGGCTTGGATGGGGGTGCGTGGCGCCGGGGATTAACCTCGTGGTTATCCCCCGTGCCAGAAGCCCGTAGACAGGCCAGAATCACCGTGGCCCTTTTCGAACCGAATTCGATCACACTGCCGGTCCTCCCACGCTCTACGCTCAACACTCCACGTGCGCTTCCAGATGGTTGACATTCCGGCCATATATGGATGCTCACACTCACACCCAAGCAGACTGTTGCATGGCAGGACCACCTCGAACGGCCGGAACTACGCCGGCACCTGTTCTACGGCGGCACATGGCAAACCCGACGTATGATTACGAACCACTGGTCTGCGATTTTCAGGTAAGAGCTACGATTGATACGAATAGCATGTTATGGTCAGTGGTTCTGGCGCCGGGCAACACCTTTGCAGTCTATCAGCCCGTATATGGCAAGAGCTTCAATGTGCGCGACGCGGCGGCGGAAATGAGCACGTTGCTTGAGCTCGGCAAACTAGACCTGCCCCCCGCCGCGCGCAAGGAAATCCAGCGGGCCGGTGTTGACGTCCTCGACCGGTTGACCGGTGTACCTGAAGACCGCAAAAAGCTGATTCTTGATGCTATCGCGGCATCAGATGCCTTGCCCAGTGCCGAGGAACGTCAGCGTTGATACGCTGAGAAACCGCGCCCGGTGCGGACCCGCACGCCGGGTAATGAGGCAGCCGGGATGGCCCTCACGGGGTCATCCGGCGAGTCGATTGGGGCCTTTTCATATTTGAACAAGTTGCCTCGTCAGCGCGTCACCCACCCAAGCAGGAGCAGCCACCAAATGCACCTCAAGCAATTCCTTTGGTTCGATCTTGTGCAATCCTCCCCCATAGGCGCGACCGGCATGGAGAATGCACTCCGCTGGAACGTTGTTTAGCGCCACGCCAAGTTCGATCAGGCGTTCCTTGTCAGTGTCTAGGCAGGCAGTGAGTTTGGAAGTTGGATACAGATTCAAAAACACGTTGGTGACAATGGCGTCTGAGAGGTTCACGAAGAACCGGATCGGGCATTCTCGATTTACGGTGGACCTGCCCATGTACGAGGCCAGAAAGGGAGCCGGCTCCCTTCTTTCTTGATAGTACCAGACCTCTTTCTGTGCGCAGAGATATCCATCAGGAATACCCCTTGTCATGCCCTCTTCAAGGTATCGCCACAAACCGGGGTATTGCCGCCGCACTTCGTCTGGGGGAAGATGGCAGTCCAGTAGGTAGCGAAAGCCGGGCACATCTGGCAATCCATCGACGGTGGCACGGATAATCGGTTCACGGAGATAGCGGGGACTTGGCAGGATGGGCTTCAAGAATATGCTTGGGATGTCGTATTGGGCGACGGCGTCGCTGTCAATAATGAAGAAGTCGTTCGCGCCGGTGGCGATTCCGCGTCTCACGGAAAACAAATCCTTGAGGCGTGGTGCGTCGGATGACGAGCCACTGTTATCGAAATGCGACATTGTCCACTTGTTCAACCCCCGAAGTTCCGAAGTCGGTATGGTCCGCTGCTCCTGAGGATCAAGATAGTCGCCGTACGAGATCGCGCAATTTGACGTGCTTGGTGGTTGCGCCTTTCGATAGGTGACAATGCAGGAGGAAACGAGAGCGTCATCGAACTGGACATCGTCAGGATTGAAATGGTGAATCGAAAGCAGTGTCACTCGGGACGTGAGGTAATCGCGAAGAACCCTGCCGTAGTTGACGTAGAGGAATTCCGCAGGAAGAAGCCATGAGGCAACTGCGCCGTCGGCCAAGACCGCGTCAGCCAAAAGCACGAAGTAGACATATAGTCCTGATAGTCCGCTCACTTGCAGGCCAAGGCGTTGCATCACCAGAGACTGAAAGGCTACCTTCTGCTCGGCTTGAAGGTGATGGTGCCTGACGTAAGGGGGGTTTGTGCAAATGAGCGAGAATCTGCCAAAATTGCTTGGTTCGGACGCGAACGCAACGAAATCACAGTCCAGAACCCGCAGACCGGAAGGTGACCAAATAGCTTTAGCAATATCGCTATAGACTGGATCGATCTCGCAGCCGGTAGCGCTGGATATTTGCGTCGCCGCCGCTTGCCGCAGAAGCGCACTGTAAAACACTCCGGATCCAAGAGCCGGTTCCAGAAATGTAACTGGCGCATCGTTTGGCAGCGCCTTCAGCGCGTGGGCGACCATGTGAGATGCAACAGGGAAGGGCGTCGAGAACTGTCCCAGACGGTTGCGCTCCTCCGCGCTCTTGGATGCATCGGCTGCCAGTTGAGCGTCGGCTCGATTATCTTCCTGCGTTTCGTTCCTATCGACGCCGTAGATTGCCGCGCCTTCTCTCACCGTTTGGGCTTTTTTTTTACCTTCAGGCACAAGTATTGGCGCAAAATCCCGTGTGCGGTGTTCCCAAACCCAATCAATTCCCTCTGCCGCCTCGTATCCCAGGTAGCCCGGCTCGAAATACCCGCACAGGTAAAGCAGAAACGTTATGTCATTACCGTATCGTCTCTTCAACTGGTGCAGTTTCTGGGCCTCTTCTTTTCTGCGTTTATTTGTGTTGGTCGCATCGCCTGCAGACTTTGCCTCTATGAGTATTGGCATATCGTTTGTGGCGGTGCTCAGCGGCTTAACAACGCAGTCAATCGGAATATTGACCGATGACTTCTTATCGCCCGCCGGCAGAGACAGACGGAAGGCGAACGTCCCAAGCGGCATGGCATAGGAGTCTTTGCCTTCCTTGGTGCTTATCTCCCTATAGCCGTTCCTGCGAAGCCAGCGGCCAAGTGTTGCCAGTTGCCGTCTCTCCTGTGCGTTACGGATAATCGGATCGGAGTATGCTCCACACATTCTATCCGCGATCACGGTTGCGGCACGGGCCAAGTCCTTCTTGGTTGGTTTTTCCTTGGTCGCAACCCACGTTATCAAGTCGTCGTCAATCAATTCGGCCAAGACATCGCATAGTTTCTGAAGGTTCTCAAGAAGCACCTTCTCCGGCATCCGCTTCGGCAGTCTTGGCGGTTTGTTCGCCTTCCCTTCAAGTGAGTCAATGAGCGCCTTGCTTACGTGGGCCAAACCCATGAGGCGGTCACGCGCTAGGGGAGGTGCCGTAACCATTCGCAGGATAGGAAGTAGACCAGGAGCGGCATAGAGGACCTTCGGGATAATGCGAGTCAGATCGGCGGTCTTGCCAAAGGCATCTAGCACAGCCTCCGTGGTGATCCGCCGCTGTGCTCGGTAGGTCTCTGGCGCAAAACGGAGAAACCAATCGTTGTAGAAGTCGATAGACCTTTCGACATCGGCCTTCCACAACTGCGGTTTGTCTGCATTGATAGGCATACTTGTACCTTATCCCATACAGTCTTCGTTGTCACGTTTTCGCTTCGTATGATTCATCTGCGCCCCAAACAGGTTATCGAGCCTACTTCGCGCAGAGGATACACCCCTACGTAACGAAGCGATGGTATGGTCGCGGGCGTTAACAGTCAAGAGTCTAAAGCCTGCCGCCCGCAAGGAAATCCAGAGGGCCGGAGTTGACATCCTCGATCGCCTGACCGGTGTACCTGAAGACCG
Organism: Kiritimatiellia bacterium; assembly: GCA_028718125.1. Classification (GTDB taxonomy): domain Bacteria; phylum Verrucomicrobiota; class Kiritimatiellia; order JAAZAB01; family JAAZAB01; genus VSJD01. The sequence continues at coordinate 158,311 of JAQUMN010000003.1, read as the reverse complement.
GAAAAAGCTGATTCTGGACGCTATCGCAGCATCAAATGCCTGATTCGTGGCGCCTTCTACCCCAACGCCCGGCATGAACTTGAGGTGACCCGCAACGGGTCACCGAGTAGGTTCGACGCCGTTGTTCTGCGATTTGCTTTTCATTTTCAATCTTGTTCTGTTGACAGCGATATTGAGCAGCCATGTTCCCATAAGAACTTCAATGAAACCCAAGCCGATGCTCTGCCAAGGCTCCACTGGTATGCCGCCACCACAACTCTCCCATTTAAACCATGTCACCCCCTGCAAACCGATTATAAAACCAAATATGCTGCATCCGAGGAAGAATAATCCACCCAGCCAAAATAATATTGGCGATTGGTTTGGTCTCTTACTTTGGTTTATAGCGCCCATCTTTTTTTAGCGGAACGTTAGTGTTGAGGCTGAGCCCCGCCTTGCGGGGCGATAGCCTCCGACACTTGGTGTGCGCCCAGCATGGGCGCGTTGTAAATAGGGTGAAAGTCCCTTGTAGGAGGACCATTCATGGAAACATGAAACAACTACCACCCAGAGCCAACTCTGAGAGGGTAACCGATTGGAGGAAGGAAGGCGAGGGGAAATCGGCAGGCCGATTGACAAGAACCGCATATCAAGGCCGACGCGATGCGACGAGTTGGCACCACACAACAAAGTCGCGGGTTCAGTCGCGGAGGTAAATGCGGCGGTCGTGCCGGGAAGCAACGCGTTCTTACCTGGGGAGACCCCGCAGGAGCAATCCGGCGGGGAGTCAGCAGAGGCCATAGTACCGAGCAGCGAGCCGGGAATAAACCGGAAGACTCGATGTCGGGAAGGGCCAAACCGAACAGGAACACTCCAACCCTGTGGAGGACATCGTGCCTGATGAAGCCGAATGGCGAGGGAGCGATGAGAGCCGCCACAGTGGGAAGCATAGGAGCGTTCAGGAGTAGACCATGATGGAGCAAGTCTTAGCTGCGGAGAACCTGCAAACAGCCTGGCGAAGAGTTAAGGCCAACGCGGGAGCTCCGGGCATTGACGGGATGACCGTCGAGGCATTCCCGGCGTTTTGCCGGGAACACTGGCCGAGGATACGCTCCGCGCTCATGACGGGAACGTACCGTCCGGCGCCCGTGCGCCGGGTGTTCATTCCCAAACCCGACGGGCGACAGCGCCCGCTGGGCGTGCCGACCGTGCTGGATCGGGTGATTCAGCAAGCCTTGGCACAAGTGCTGACGCCGCTCTTCGAGAGCGGATTCAGCCGTTCCAGCTATGGTTTCCGCGAAAACCGTAACGCCCATCAGGCGGTGCGGGAAGTAGAAGCCTGCTGGAAAGAGGGACGCCGCTATGCGGTGGACTGCGACCTGAAGTCCTTCTTCGATACCGTCAACCATGACCGTCTGATGGGGCAACTGCGCGAAAAGATCCAAGACCGCAAGGTGCTGGGTCTAATCCGTCGCTACCTCACCGCCGGGGTGGTGATGCCCGATGGTTCCCGTGAGGCAACGCCTCAGGGAGTGCCGCAGGGCGGGCCACTGTCGCCGTTGTTGGCCAATATCACGCTCGATCCGCTGGACAAGGAACTCGAACGCCGCGGGCATCGGTTCGCTCGATATGCCGACGACTTTCTGGTCATGGTGCGGAGCGCGAAGGCGGCCGAACGAGTGATGGCAAGCCTGACGAGATTCGTGGAGGGTCGGCTCAAACTGGTAGTCAACCGGGCCAAAAGCCAAGCCGCTCCGCTCAAGCGGTGCGCCTTTCTGGGTTTCCAGATCGGTACACGAGGAAGAGCGGAATGGACGGTAAAGGCCTATGCACGCTTCAAGCAACGGGTGCGTGAAATCACCCGACGCAACCGGGGACACCGGGTGCAGGACGTCATTGACGAACTGTTCCGATATGTCACCGGCTGGCTCAATTACTTCGGAATCAGCCACACCTACACGGGGTTGCTGGAACTGGAGGAGTGGGTCCGGCGAAGAGTGCGGTTGTACTACTGGAAGCAATGGAAACGGCCCCGGACGCGCCGACGCCATCTACTCTCGCTGGGCATTCCCCGCGAGGAAGTTCACATGGCCACGCGAAGCCGCAAAGGGTACTGGCGGATGAGCGGTAACAGCATCGTCCAACGCGCCCTTACGAACCGCTGGCTGCAAGAACAAGGAGTCCCCGACATGCGTACGTTATGGATTACTCTTCATTACGGGCCGATGGCCCGTGTCTGACGCGACGGCCGAAGCCGTTGGCGAAGGCTGTTCGGAACCGCCCGGTGCGGACCCGCACGCCGGGTGGTGTGGCAGCCGGGGCTGACCTTTACGGGTCAGTCCCGGCGAGCCGATTGGCCGAGTCAGTCTTTACTCTTTATCCGACGGACTCGATTTTCCATTTCTATCGACTCGAACCGGCCATTCCAAAACCAGAGGCCATCGATGTACTTGAATGTGCCGTATTCCTCTGCGCCTGACTTGAAGGCTTTCAGTCCAATTCGGCAAAAGGGTAAAGGCATACTAATGTTGATTTGATCTTCATTTATGATCAAGTGAATCGGATTGAGTTTCCGAAGAGGCTCCGGTATTTCAAGGGGAAGTGGGGCGAGAATCAGGACAGTATCCTCGTGGAGAGCGCCCCATTGATCTTTGTCGTTCCTATATTCACACCGATGCTCAACAGCTTGGCGGCAGGCCGCAAGTATTAAAGCGTGGTCTGCCACTTGCAGGCTGTGCATTCTGATTTTGATGCGAGCAAGATTTACAGTGAAAAGCAAAGGAAGAATAAGACCGACAAATAACCAGACGATGTGCAGAACGGGATGTTTTTTTACTTTCACACGCAAACGGGGAGAGAAGATTGCGCCTATAACTCTGACGACGGAAGAAATCGCCAGAAAGAGATAAGCCACGCTCATAAGCGCTATGACTATGACGGTCCCATCCATTTTTATCTTACCAAATAATTGTTGTGTCTAAATAATGGCGTTCGGGTGGCCAACGGGGCGGGTGAAACTTTGGCGGCCAAGGGCCGCCAATAGTTTCGACCCGTTGGATACTCCTCTAAGCCCTTAGTTACGCATGCTATGCTTAAACCACAGGCGGGGGCATTGAAAGGAGGCTCCTCGCTCTGGATCGAGATCATAGAGCATTGTGTCGCCAAACACAAGTTTCGAGACAAAGGAGGAGCCCAGATGAAGTATTACACATCGACGACAGAATTCAACTGCGGAATCGATCTACACAGCCGGGAGATGTACATGTGCCTGGTCGATCATGAAGGCCAGAAACTGGTTCACACGAATATCAAGGGCAATGACTTCGGCTATTTCCTCAAGAAGGTGGCGCCTTACCGGCACAGCCTGACCGTTTGCTGCGAGTGCACGTTCAACTGGTACTGGCTGGCCGATGCCTGTGAAGAGGCCGGCATGACGTTTGTCCTCGCCCACGCGCTCTACATGAAGGCCATTCATGGAGGGAAGAACAAGAATGACCGGATCGATTCAGAGAAGATTGCACATCTCTTGCGCTCCAACCTCGTTCCGCCTTCCTACGTCTATCCCGCCGCCAAACGACCCATACGCGGGCTATTGAGACAGCGCACAAGTTATGTCTGGAAGCGAGCAGCACTCCTGACGCATATGGCCATGAATCAACTGGCCGAAGGCATGGAACCGGTAAAACATACGCCGGTCGACCGAGGACCCTGGGAAGAACGGTTAATGACTGCTTATAGCGACAACCCCTTTCATCAGGCATCCGCCCATGCTGATCTGTACATGATCAAAGCCTATGATGAAATGATAGACAAACTTGAGACTCAACTGCTGAAGATCACCAAGCGCGATTCATGGAAGGAGTTCGCTATTATTCAATCAGTTCCAGGCATCGGCAACATCCTGGGTCTAACCATCCTGTACGAGTTGGATACTACCGAACGCTTTCCATCCGTTAAGGACTTCTCCAGTTACTGCCGTTTGGTGAAAGGTTCTGTTGCCAGTGCTGGCAAAATCAAAGGAACCAGAGGCGCCAAACTGGGTAATCCGTATTTGCGCTGGGCATTTGGTGAAGCCGCCGTACTGGCCAAACGCAGTCATTCCATGATCAGGAGTTATTGTCAGCAGCTTGAAGCCAAGCATGGAAAGTTCAAGGGCAATGCCATTCTGGCCAATAAGTTGGCCAGAGCCGTCTATTATTAGAGCATAAGGTAGAGCAAGAGGGTCACGTCTCGACATGCGACAATTGGTACAAGCACTTCTGTGTTTTCGCGTGCAACACGGCATCCGTTTTAAGCCGATGGCAGAATCGCTCAGTGGCCTTCCCGATTGTCTTGTAATCCAATCCCCCTGCTCTTTCTCCTATCTCCCGCAGCGTCATCCCACTGCGTCGGCGCGATAGATACAACACCATATCTCGACCTTCATCTCCATGTTTGTCGCAAAATTGTCCCCACTTCATTCCTCGCAGCGTTTCCACTGCCGCCACTATTCGATCGAACGAAATATTTTGCTGTAATATCTTACGCTCCGGCTGTTCCTTGCTCACCTTTTTACTCGCCGCTTCATTGCCTCAACAAATGCCCGACTACCAAGCAATAGCCGCGCCTTTAGAGCCGTCGCCTCGTCTTCCTTCAGCCCCTGCTTGACATAGCCTTCTATTCGTCGGCGCAGCCGTTTCTGACCCCCGCTCCGCCTCAGCAGATCCCCAGTCTCCAGCCATTCCGGCTTCGCCCCGTACCCCGCATACGCCCGATATGAACTCCAGGGATAACCACGCAACTGCTTCATGCGCGCTTGCACCTGCTCAGGTTCCGCCGCTTGTAATCCCCGCCCCTCCAATCGTCGCCCGGCTTTATCCAGGCCCAACCCACTCACGCGCACTGGATTTAAATGTAGATAAAACAACGCCTCCAATACCCATGCACCTTCGCCCTCTATTAAAACGCTCTTGAACCGTCCCTGAAACAACGGCCCAACTCGATTGTGCCGACAGTTATACCACAAGCTATACGACACATTCAGCCATTGGATGGCCCTGCTCGCATTCGCTCCCGGCGTCTGGATTAAGAGATGATAATGGTTCCCCATCAGAACATACGCGTGAATCCGAATCGCATACCGCTCGTTCATCTCGCCAAGCAATTCAAGAAAATGCCCGCAATCCCGATCGTCATCGAATATTTGTTGCCGATCGATGCCGCGATTCGTAATGTGGTACCATCCGTCCGCTATATCTATTCGTAGTGGTCTCACCATGTTCTCTTTTACTCTCTCGAATTGCCATCGTCAATATCTATTTGTCGCATGTCGAGACGTGACCCTTATTCGTCGTTCTTTAATCTAAGGGTGACCCTGCGCTTTCCACGAACACGGCACGGACGTTTTTCTGGATTCAGCGCAAGCTGATAGGGGTGTCCAGCCAGATCCGAATCGGGCTGGGTCGCGCCTTAATCCTGATGGATGACTGAGCAAAATGGTTGGCCCGTCTCAGGCGGGTTTGGCCGTTTGAATCATACGATTGAAAAGACCGCCGCAAAAAGGGTTGCCGGCAACGTCGGCGTTAGCGTCAAAGCAAGGCAGTTTCCATGACCGGAAACTGGAGCGGGATTATTTTCTCTTGACGGGGCCTTTAATGGGTGACCCTGCGCTTTCACCTGAGCTTTCCCCAGGATGAATATCCAACTTGCCGCTCTTAGATAATTTTACACATAATTCTTGACGATGCCCGCTTTCTAGTACCTAATTTTTAGATTGTCTTTCGGCGGGTAAAGGCTCTATAATTTTAACAGTTGGCATGGTGCCGCAAATAACAAGGCGGAGGTGACAAGCTCAAATATCTGATAAAATAATTTAGCGTTAACGCAGTAATCGTTTCGTCTGAAAACCTGCAACTTTCGACTTTTAGAAACGACACTGACGGGAACGCGCCTATAGGGGCGCGGCTCCTTGTCTTGTGTTTCTAAAAGGGTGCTTGCAGGTACCTCGGACGAGACGCGAGTTTGGAGTCCGCGCCTTTTTTGTTTTTACAGGTGATGCCATAAATAATTGATTCCGAGGTACTAACTCTCGCTTTGGCTCAGGCTCGAAAAGTTGGGCCGAGCCAATGGATCTAATTATGATCAGAGTCTGCCCAAAATGTGGAGCCGAAAACGGAGCCGCATCCATTCATTGCCGGAACTGTAGCGTCAAACTACCGGAGCCAACCACCGGTATGATGCGCCCTCCGCCGTCTTTGCGGTGGCAGTCGTTTATACGTTCGGCCGTTTGGGTGCTTATATTGCTGGTCGTCGGCGCGGCTGGGTTCTGGGCGCGGGAAAACGTAGATTGGCGGAACGTTAAGTCCAGTGCTACCGGATTCTGCATGAATTTGCAGAACATTCAGTCCGGCGTGTCGAGCGCCCTGCACCGCTGGCATTCAAAGTGGCTGTCGGTGGAGCCAACTCCAACTCCCACTCCAACATCACCACCCCGACCTGTACTTGCGTCAACATCAGCACCTGCACCAGTGCCTGCACCTGCACCGAAAAATGTGGTTAAAATCCGCTGTAGGCGGTGCGGGGGATTAGGATATACGGGAGATGGCACCTATAAGTCCTCATGCATCCTTTGTAATCAAACCGGTGGGCGTGCAATTATTCTCCCCGCTGGCGCGGAAGTATGTGCTGCATGTCAAGGAATGGGAAGGATCGTTGGTATGGTCCACGGAAGAGAGATGATCTCAGTATGTAAAATGTGTGCAGGAAAAGGATATATCATTCGCAAGTATTAGCATAGGTGTGGCAGTCAAACACCTTGCCCGGTGAGCATGATCTAAGAATCGGTGTAAAAATATTCAAGATAAAATTCAATCAACTAAACAAAGGATATCATGACAATCATTCACTCAAGGGCTGTTCTTTTGTCCATAGGGACAGTGCTGGTTATGGTGGGTTTCACCGGCTGCAACAGGCTGACTTGTAAAACCATACACGAGGCGGCGGCCAAGGGCGACCTTGCCGATGTAAAAAGGCATCTGCAAAAAGGCGCGGATGTGAATATCAAGGACGATAATGACTGGACACCGCTGATTTACTCCGCGTTCAACGGCAAACAAGATGTGGTTGTATTCCTTATCAGCAAAGGCGCAGATGTAAACGTCGCAAGTCGTATTACCGGCTGGACGCCGCTGCATGTCGCCGCAGACAAAGGATATTTGGAAGTGGTTGAAACCCTGGTTAGTGCAGGGGCAAACGTAAACGCAAAAGACACTGTCGGCATGACGCCAATAAACTCCGCGGTGGGCGATGGTCATAAAGATGTGATTGAATTCCTCAAACAGCATGGCGCAAGCGGGGAAGATTTATAGAATTAACGGTCACCGATATGGAAATAAAAAAACATAATTCCGGCATTGCCCTGGTCATGGTCCTAGGGATTCTCTCGGTGATGCTGATTTTGGCGGTGGCGTTTGCCATCGCGATGCGCACGGAGCGCATGGCGGCCGGGAATTATGCCGATAGTGTCCGCGCCCGCCAGTTGGTGCATGTGGGAATTGCGCGGGCAATGGCTGATATACAAAACAACCTTTGCCTGCCGGATCGTATAGTGGTCGGCCGTGATGTTAATCCGAAAATAACTGTCATGGGCGGTGGAACATGGGAGTTGAATGATTTGGTGGTGTTTGAAACCTCGGACACATTCCCTGATCCTATTAGTATAAACCGGCCATATGAGATTTCTTATTCTGAAGGGACAGATGTCCGTTTACGGAACGTTATGTTAACCACGGAAGGAAAACTGCCTGATACCATTGCGCCATCAGAAACTGTTATTCTTGATGCAGGCAGTTTAAAAACATCAGGAATGCGCCTTTATTATCGTGGAACGCCGATTTATTTGACGGGCAATGATGCAACGTATTATGTAATCCCCATTGATCAAACCCATATTAAACTGGCAAATAGTTATGATAACGCATTGCAGGGTACGGCGATAATCCCCGTGGCGGGAACGCTTAATCTAAAGCCAATTCATTATATGATTCCTGTTCATCGAATTATGAGTCAAGACCGTGTTAATAAAACAATAACACTGAACAAAAAATGCAAGTTCAAAACCGGCGACGCCGTAACATATTATTCTCCTGCATACACGACAGACGGGGCAGTTTATTACGTGCGTGTTGTCGAGTCAGATATAATTCAGTTAGCTGAATCCTTTAATAAGGCTGTTTTCGGAGATTGCCTAAATGTTGAGCCATTTAATATAAATGGATATTTGAAGAAACGTGGCTTTCTTGCGCCTCCTTGGCCTGGCTTTGCTTCATACACGACTAATGCATCGCAATCAATTGCTGCGAAATACGATCTTGTCACATTTGATACGGCTCTCAACCAAGTCATTATTGGCAATCGATATCGTTCCGGCGATTGCATTACATTTACTAAAACTCAAAATAGCATTCTTCCTTCTCCTCTCAAAGAAAAAGCGCCTTATTATGTCATTAACATCAGTCCTAATAGGATCGAGCTGGCAACAACCATTGATAACGCACTGGCTTCTCCTCCAACACCAATTGCATTGTCAGGTGGTTCCGGTTCTAGTCGTTTGTATTTAACAATACTCTCGGGAGAAGTGACTAATTACATTCCAATGTCATTGTATGCGGGCGTTTCTACAGCTGCATGTCAAGCCGTTACTAATACATATGTGGATGTTACAGCCGCAGTTAATACAAACGAAAACATTTTTATGGGAAAATACCGTTATCTTGTGGCTAATTGTTCCGGCCTATTGGACGCCAATATGATTGGATCGGCCACCATGGAAAGGCTTTTTGGCACCAATACGGAAGAAATCGCCATTGAGAATCTGCCTGAGATTGGAACAACCCGTAAAGCCGAGTTTCTTCAGCATAGAACGGATTACATTCGCTACGAAACTGTTCGCGAATTAGCTGCATTGGAAGCCCGGCCAGACGATTTGTTTGTTTATTCATATTCCCCTACTGAAAAGTGGAATACGGATATGCTTAATTACTTTGCGCCGGTCAATCTGGCTGGCGATGCCGGTGAGTTGATCGACCGAAAACCGGCTATTACAAATGCCTTCTATATGGCTGGAATTAAGGAAGAAGAATATAGGGAAGGCTTATATCGGAGCCTGATTGATTATGTGGATGTGGACAATATACCCAATAATTTAAATGGTACAACGTTACCAGACTTAAGGCTTCCATCCAATGAAAAAGTCCCAATGATAAATGAGATCAAGTTTTATCATAAATTGACTACGACTGTGAAATCGGATGCCACGCCTCTGGCTCCAATAACAACAAGAAGGTATCGTTACGAGGGAAATATAGCTTTTGAAATATGGTGGCCATTTGTTAGTAGACCGTCAGACGGGGAATTCACTTTTGAGTACACGATTGTTTGCAATCCTGTGATTATATCCGACATGTCTGCTCCTGGTGGTGCCGTCCAGCCGGTAGAATTTTCTCCGCTAATCTGGTCGGGAGCATCAGCGTCAGGATTATCTCTGCCTTTGTATACTGACGGACCGGTCATCATTAGGCCAGTTCCAATTCCCGCTTCAATAAATGCGGCGGATTTAATTGATAAGAAAATTGATTATCTTCAGCTTGATTACACAATTAAAGCAAAAGTCACAGACACAGCGAGCGGTTCACCTGTTGACGAAATAGACAATTTAACAGCAAGCTTTCGCCTATCGCCGTCAGATGTTCAGGGCGACTATGTTGAAGATGTCAGAGATTTGGAATGCCTGGAACCGCGATATAACTGGGATATAGGCAATGATAAATATTGGAGATATATTGTCCAATCGTTTGTAAATCCAGCGGGCAGCACTTTCCTGACCTTATCTGATGAGACAGCAGGTCGGAGTTTTTCAGTTGAAGATCCGGTGTCTGTGATTGGCGGTTCGTTGCCAAGTACTATTCCGCCGCTGGTTGCTGGACAAATATGCAGGATAGGCTCCAAAGCGAATGGGGTTATTACATTACGAAATGGGGCGGGTCAGCTAATTACGTTTAACTCTCAGGGCAAGGGGAATAATTGTATAAAAGCAGTATTGGATCAATATTATGTAGATGGTTCAGATAAGAAATTAAAAACTGCACGAGCTTATCCTTATCCTCCTGGCACAACAGTTAGGGTGTCAGCGGTTATGACGGAGCCGCCGTCGCCATATACCATCCAAACTTATGATCCTAAAACGAGGATATTTACGACCACCCCGGTCTTGCCGCCGGCTACGTATATCAGAGATGTGGGCGACAATTTGACCGACAGTTTGGGCGACGTAAATTATTGGACGTTAAGTTATCTTGATGGCCAGACGCGCGCTGGCGATCCATATATGTGCGTTGAAAATGCACAGTTAAAATCCGTTACTGAACTGGGACGCTTGATTTATTCTTATCATCCAACCGATCCCGCGAAAATCGAACTATGGACAAATCTGACCTTTTACGGACACAACACGAATCAATTGCTGGATGTTTTTGCCGTAGATATTGAAAATGAAAATTCTGACTTTGTTACTGCGAAAAAATATGGTCTTTTTAATCCGAATGCAAGCAACATAAACTGCCTTGCTACGGTGCTAAGCGGGGCGTGTGTTGGTGATTTTAATGATACCTCAATAAAGAATTATTATACAAGATCCGGAGATATTTTTACGCTTACGCATCGGCCTGAATATCCTTTGGATAGATATTATTTTACTGGTATGCCAATATATTTGTATGGTGCTAATAAATTGTATTATGTGATCTATCAGGATCATGATAGTTTTAAACTGGCAACAAGTTATAAGGATGCAGCCAATAACATTCCTGCCAACCCTCAGCCTCCGTTAGTCTCGCCACCTAATAACTGCTTGTCGCCAGCAAAGTTGACAAAGGAAATGGCTGAAATAATGGCTCGAAAAATGGCTGAAGGATCTTCCACAAATTATTCCCAATTGGTCAGGACTTTATCGGACTTCAACTTTGGGCCAGATGACAGCAAGTTTCCGTATCCAGCCACGGAGTTAGAGAAAGAATCCCTTATTGGGCATAATATTGGATTATTAAGTCTGCGCCAGAATATGTTCGCGATTATCATCGAGGCCCAGGTGGCTTCCGGCGGGAATATTCCGAGTAATCCGGTAAAACAAAGAGCAGTAGTAATTGTCTGGCGTGATCCTTACACGGGCGAAATGTTCAAGCGCAATATTACATGGTTGGGAGATTAAAGCAAATATGGCCACTCTTAAAGAGATCAGGGCTATGGCAAACAAATCAACGTTTGCTTCTCAGCGTCGTCTCCGTCGGCCGTCGTCTGGTTTCACATTGATCGAGGTCCTCGTGGCCATGACGGTCCTGGCGGTTCTTGTGCTGATGGTCGCCAATATTTTCCAGAGCAGTTCCGCCGCCTGGAACATCGGCACTCAGAAGGCCGACATGAACACCGCCGCACGCGCCGCCATGGACTTTATGGCCCGCGAGCTGTCCTGCGCCGTAGCCGGTCCGATTATTAGGGCTGGCAGCGCCGGGGTAAACAATATGCAATTTTGGCAGAAGCAAATTGATGACATACGTTTTCTGGCTTTGGCGAATGATCCGGACGCATCAACACATGAAAGGGCTGTTCGGGGTGTTTATTTTATGTTTGATAATTCGGACAAAACGTTAAAATGCAAACGAATAGTTAAAACACCGGTTCCATTGGATTGCTATGCTTTAGTTAATAATCCTTCTTGGGATAGCTATGCCAGTAGTGGTGACATGTTGATAACAAATGTCTGGAAACTGTATTTTTACGTGTATACTAATGAAACCGACTTGGTTAATGGCAATTATTTTACACATTACGTGGACAAGCTGACCGAATTGCCATTATGCATAGATATAGCCCTGGAAATGCTAAGTGGCGACGATATGATGCGAGCCAGGACGCTGCAAAGCAACCCGACGGAGCAGGATAAATTTGTCTCCCGCAACTCAAAACTCTATTCCACGCGGGTTTATTTCCAGAACCGGGTGGGGTATAGGGCGCGCTAAGCATGATGCCGTGGCCGACTAGGACGCACAGGGTCAGGACGCACAGAATCTGCCCTTATTTTAAAGAATAAGAACTTGTTGGCATTGATCGCGCCCACGCTCTCCGCTCTGCCGTCTCCCGCCTTCCGGTCCGTCGTCTGGTGTCTGCCGTTCTGCGGCTAGTTTCCCTTGGTTGACATTCTCGCTCCGGTAAATATCGGGCTTTGCCCGATGGCACCGTGTGTCGAATTCGGGTGTTCGCGGCCTGCCCGCCATAGCTCGTAGCGACGGCGGGAGCGGACTTCGAAAAGGCAAGGTTAGTCTGGCTTGGATGGGGGTGCGTGGCGCTGGGGATTAACCTCGTGGTTATCCCTCGCGCCAGAAGCCCGCAGACAGGCCAGAATCACCGCGGCCCTTTTAGAACCGAATTCGAACACACTTCCGGTCAGTCCTCCGCCTTCCGTTCAGGTCCGTCATCTGGCGCTTGCCCTGCGTAGCTCCCCGAGCGAAGAAGGGTCTGTCGTCCGTCTTCAAGAGGTTGACATTCTGGCTATAGGTAGGAGGCATGTATTCTTGACAACCGCGCGGAACAGATCCGTTTAAGGTTCAATTCGCAAAACAAGCGAATTGACGAGCAATAACGTAAATGCCAGACGTGCTATGAATCGCGCAATGTCCGGCAGCACGTTGACAACGGCGCTATATGTAGGAGGCCATAATGCCACTAGGTCCGGCTCCGCGACCGGCGGCGGTGGACCGGCGGTACAACATCAGGCAACGGTGGATGCGATTACGTTAATGCCAGGCGTATCAGGATCATGACAAGTCCTGTATCCAGGTTTAAATTGTGGCTATAGGTGGGAGGACAGTAACTGCTCTGCAGGAGCCAGAATTCAGAAGTCAGTAGTCAGAATAAGGAACCCCGTATGGGCCAAGAGAATACGAAGAGAACAGGCGATAAACGCAGGGTCTTGGCGGAATTCCCTTGCGGTCTTCAATGGCTGATTCTTGCGTATTTTATTCTGGATTCTGACTCCTGACTGCCTGAGCTGAGACGAAGGACACATTGCGCACCGCTAATTGCAACGGTGCTATGCGAGAGGAATAATCAAGATAAACGGGTTTTAAAACCGGGTCCCTAACAAAAACAAGAAGGTACGAGATGGTAAAATAAAAACCATGTATGCAACGGATGATAAACCAAAAACTATAGATAGGAGGCTGAATATGGATACTTGTCAAGAAATACAGGCCGATGGAACACCTTGCAAGATGAGGCCGCAATTGAATGGGGTGTGTTTTAATCATGATCCTGCTCGCGCGACCGAGCGCACCCTGTCAAGGCAACGCGGCGGCCTGCTGCGAAGTCGACAGACAGCATTGCTTTTACTTGAAGATGTTGGCATGTCGCCGGCAGAATTTAAGAGCCCGGCTGATGTTTGCAAGTTATTGTCGAATACAATTAAGAACGTCCAAACGGGCCGTTTGGATCGCAGGATTGGTTCCGCCGTGGGAATGCTGGCTGGCGTGTTGCTCCGTGCAATTGAAATTTCTACGCTGGATGATCGCCTGGGTGCCATCGAACGCGAACTCTCAAAACAGAAAGGAGCCTAAAAAATGAGCTCTACCCGAAAAAGCAGAATCGAACATCTATTGGCCGAATTGCAACGGCGGAACCGCCCGCCCGTGCCGCTGGTGCTATATTCTTGCGCCGATGGCGGTTTTATGGCCGAGGGCATAAAATATGACACCCTGTCCGCCTTTATTGCCCGACACGGAGAGCCGCCATTTGTGATTATGTCTGATGCCTGTTTGAGCGCCTCAAGGAAGACCACTGGCCATCCGGAAATCGGCGCTTGTACCAGTCCGGCAACTTTACCGTCTTGTTGATCCATTCGGTAGGGTTAGGGATAGTTACGGCTATTATCATACTGTTAACGGCAAGCGTATTTACAATTGATGTAATCAGCGCCGGCTATGTCCACAACCCAAGAATGATTTTTGTCTTCCGGCATGGCGATCGAATTCTGAAATTGGGGTTGGCGCCCCTCCCGCCAAAACATGTCTATCTTGTGGGAGGCGCACTACGCGCTGCGATGCGGATCGTTGCCTAAATTAAAGAGCCGGCGTGCTCAAGACAGCTTAACGCCCGAAGGAGAGCTGGTGGAGGACAGACGACCCCGCTAAAAGCGGGGCAGGCAGACTTCTTGTCACGCGTTGCGCGAGACGACTGGGTAAAGGGCCGTTTTTCAGGCGAAAGAAAAATTGAAAAACCCTAAAAAAATAGTTGCTTATATTCAATCGATGGTGCTATACTCCGTCGTTGAAGTATAAGAATCATTTTGGGCTAGGGGAGTGGTGTCTTTAACTCCTTTTGCATTTGGTCATTGTTATGAATTATAAATTGGCCAAGCTCCGTAAATTTAGCGCGCTCTTTGGGGCAATCGCTCTCTTGGTATTCGTTCCACGAGCTGCCTTTGCGGACTTTACTAATGTATGGGTTCTGGATGTCGTTACTAATTATGCCGGAAGCGATTATCCGGCTGGAATTAATTATAACACACGACATACCCTTATTCAGGCTAATGCGCGATGGGGGATTCTTCCTAACGCGACTACAAACATCAGCGGACAAAATGTTCCCAATAACGGGCCTTATCTTGTCATTAATTTTTTAACGATGATCAACTATTATGTTCCAAACGCCATTAGTCTTAACCTTACCAACGATAGCTGGAATACCAACTTATATATCCCATACACCAACACACTCTCGGTGACGGTTGCGGGACCTGCCGGCATGCCTTCGCCCGTTTATTGGAATGTGACGAGCCCCTCGGAGTGGACCAATTCGAGCGCCTATAGCGTGTCGCCATTTGCCGGCAATTACGACCTTGTGCCGATACCGACCGGCCAGTATACAATAGCGTTTTCGAACCTGACCGGATATACCTCGCCTTCTTCGGTGACCACCAATATTACCGGGGACAGTCCGGTGACCAATAGCATTACAGGGACATACGCGCGGGTGTGCGGTACGATCACGGTCACCAATGTTTCCCCGACTAATGGCTGGTGGACGATCACGGCTCCGGCGGATTTTGCGACTTACAGCAGCAGCGCTTTAAGCGGTACGAACAACGCCGTGCTGACTAATGCCCCGGTGGGCATGTACACGACCACATGGGGAGCGCTGGCGGGCTATGCCACGCCGGCCAGCACTACGCAGGCCAGCACGGTTTCCAGCCCGGACCTGACGTTTTCGGTCACGTATTTACCCAATGATAACTTCACGCTGATGGTGGATTTACAGGATGATGCCGCGGCGAGCGCCGGTGCCCGGTGGCAGGTGGATAGCGACGGTACGTGGCGTTTACGCACGGACTCCAAGAGCGTGAGCACTCATATTTCGCATTATGTGGATTATCTGCGTATCAAGGACTGGTATCAGCCGACCAGGGATTCGTTTTCATCCACTACCAACCTGACCCTGACAAAAACCTATCTGCCCTACACGAACTCTCTTTCCGTAGTCATTGCCGGCATAACCGATGGCTCCACATCCACCTGGCAGATTGCGCAATTTACCGACTTCACAAACAGTAGTGCGTACAAGGCAATGTACACAAACTCCCAGGATCTGGCTTCCATTCCTACGGGCAGTTATGCAATCAGCTTCAATGACGTATTCGGTTACACCAAGCCGGCCAGCAACACCATCAATATCACCGGCGCTCTGACTCCGACGGTTGTCGGCACATATACGCGGAACGTGGGGACGATTATAGTAACGAATTCGGAGACATCGCCAACGAACATATCGTGGGAATTTACCACATATCCGATGGATTTTGCGACTTACAGCAGTAGTGCGTTGAGCGGAATCGGTGTCGCTACGCTAACCAATGCGCCAGTGGGGCTTTATACCATCCATTGGAGAGCGGTCGTTGGTTATGACCCGCCGGTTCCGCCAACCGAAACACAAACCAACAGTTCTTTGGCGACTACGACCTTTGTAGGAAATTATGGATACGGCTGGCGATTGACGGTGCATGTCATTACGATATCGGATACTAATCTGAATGGTCTGGGGACGGGAACCGTGGTCATATCACCGACCAACGCGGGGGTTTTTGACGGCATTGAGTCTTGGTATTTCAGCACGGAACCAAGTCGGGAAATTACAATCACGGCGATCCCAGCCACAAATACGGGATATAAGAGCTTCTTTTTTAAATGGGCCGGTGATATCGCTGCGATGACACCAGGGGCATTAGTAAATCCTATTACCGGGTCCATGGATCGCAACCGGAATATCCAGTTATATTTCAGCCGTGCATGGAACACGAACGACAATGTCGGTGATATTGATGGGGATGGCTTGCCGGATCAGTGGGAACGGGATAACGGTCTCGATCCGATGTCTATAAAGGGCGATAATGGCGCCCAGGGTAACCCGGACGGCGATTTCATTCCAAAATGGAGCGCGACCCCACCCATGGGGGCGCGAACCGAGGGAAACCTGACGTTAATAAACGAGAATGGCGCTGCCGCATATCCCTTAGATCATGATCGCCTGATAGAGCCGGGAATGCCTTCCTACCAGTACACGGTTAACAACTTCGGCTATGCCACGGGCGATCCGTTCTACAATATTTACGAGTGCCGTGGACTGGACGGTTTATACGGGACCGGCGACGATCCTGGCACTGATCCAAAGGCTTATGATACGCAGAATGACGAAGTGTCGGACGGTTGGAAATATTATTTCTGGTATTGGCGCTCAGCGGAATCCCTTGTGCAGGGGGTTACCAACAGTGCCGGGTTCACGTGGGTAGAGATTTCACCTCTGATCCCATTATTGATAGATGATGATACCGACAAAGATCTTCGGTCCGATAATACTGAGTTCAAAGAAGGCACCGATCCAACCCATTGCGACACCGATGGCGACGGGATGGATGACTATTGGGAAGTCAACATGATTACGCCTTCGGCGGTCAGTAATGCGCTCGATTCTGCGAACTGGGATAGGAATCCGGACGGAGATTTTTATGCCACGGTTGCCAATCAGTTCGTGCTGACCGCCGGGATGGCGGGGACGGCGTTCACCAATGCGGTGTGCTTCGTTGGGGTGATACATAGTCCGTCCGGCGTCTGGGAAGATAAATATATCAATAATGGCTCCAATGTCTTCGATCTTTACCAAGACACCATCATCAAGGCCACGGCGGCGCTGGCCAACCGTCAAACCGGGACCAACTATACAAATACGGTCTATTACGGCACGGCGACCAATTTAGGCGACTTCCAGCAGAGCTATCCGGTCTGGGTTGATGTGGACAACAGTGGAAATTATTCGGCCGGCGACATTGCAATCATCAATCCGCCCGTCAAGCACGATGCGGTTTATGTGATGGCGCCTGCCACCCCGGGACCCGGGGTCTGCAGTTTTAGCCCAAAAACTGCCTGGACGAACATGGTGGCCGCCGGGACCAATGAGCCGGAAGCCGCGCCAAATACCGCCGCTTATATTACCTACCAGGAATATCTGAGTGGAGATTACCTGGGCCGGTTGTCGTGGAATGCCGGTGGGCTAATGGTTACAAATAACGACGTTTCGGTGACCAACCGCAACAGTTATACGCGCCCGGACTTTCAGGATTCCGAAGACGTTGGAATAGGCGACGAAATGCCGGATGGCTGGGAGCTTTATGTCGGTTTGAATCCCAATTACGCTGGCGATGCCATAGGAGATGGTGATGGCGACAAACTCGTTAATCGCGATGAATGGGCCAATTCCACGCATCCGCTGCGTAATTGCGGCGGCACCTGGGCAAATAAGTTCTGGCCGACCGATCCCGGTGTGCTCCTTGCGCCGTCACCGAACGACCCGCACCCCATGGATACCGATTGGGACGGGGTAACCGATAATGCCGAGAAGGGCGCGTTGAACCCGGATTCGTTCGATACCGATAACGATATGTTGCCCGACGGTTGGGAATTGTACGCCGGCTCGAGTGCAATCACCAACGATGCCGAAGCCGATCTCGATGGCGATGGCCTGCCCAATTGGCGGGAGTATCTCACAGGCGCCGTTCCGGAATTTATGTATTGTGATGCCCGCTGGAATAATACAAATATCAATTTCATGTGCCGGCCCTGCATGGCCTGGGATCCGCAAGTCAAAAGCGATGGGCAGCCGTTTATTCCCCCCGATTTCCTCACTTGCCCGAGTTTTATGTTTGCTAATAATGTTTCCACGAACCTCGCTGATCTCCGCGCCAACTACCCGGCGGCCGTCGCATTGGGCTACGTTGAATATCATACTACCTTGGCCAATGATAATGATTCGGATTGGGATGGCATGGACGATTTCTGGGAAGTATATCATGGCTTGAATCCGTGCAAGGGCGTACTCAGTCTTATGATACCGGTCAACCCCGATGATCCAATCAGGCCTAAAAGATATTGGTGGCAACGTTCACTCGCCCCGTTGGATGCCGGCAATAACGCCGATGCGCATAATTTTCAAGTCGGAACGCCGGGAGTGCCATTCACCTCCCTGAGTCAGCTTGTCGATTACTTGGGAACAACTAACCTTATGGACCGCGCAGATAATGTGACAAACATGGTTGGCCCGTTCAATAGCGGCTTGATCCTGACGGATTTGGATGCCGATGGTCTTCCCAATCAGAATGAGTATTCTTACAACAGCGATCTTTCGTATTACCACACGGATCCGAGCCCGTTCTGGCGCACCGATATGTTTGACGAGAACAGTTTTGTCAGTCGCAATTATTATAGTGGATATACCTTTGAATATACCTTTGCAGGAGTTACCTCGGTCTATCATTATGGTGGATCCATGCATTCCGGTGGATTCGCGGATAATTTCGATAACTCGGCCTTTCCATTTGAAGGGAGCGAGGGATTCGATACCGACCATGACGGTCGTGGCGATTATGGCGAACTCAACTCCTCAGTCGGGGAAACGGGCGACGATCCGCTGGATCCCCGTAATCCGATCCGCAATCGAGTGCTCCTGCTCAACGGTACAAACGATTTTGCCCGCACTATGGCTGCATGGGGGATTGGTTCGGAAAGTTACTTGACGAAGTTCTGTGCGGAGGCCTGGATCAAGCCGGATAATCCGCTGCGTGCGGGTGAGCAGATCATTATTGAACGGGCATCGCTGTGTCCCGATCCGGACGGTCCGCTCAGTGCCAATTTCAAGCTGGGGATTGTGAACGGACTGCCGTTTATCACATATAATGGCCGCGGCGCCATGCGCGGTGTTTACCAGGCCAAGGCTTCCATGAGCCATCAGATTCAACCCGGAACGAATTGGACCCACATTGCCGGCGTATATGATGGAACGAACCTGATGATTTATGTGAATGGCGAGAATAGCATGTCGATTCACGCGGGCGAAACCCCTGATAATGGTATTGAAGGCCTTGCCGGATCTACTCTGGTATATCGAGCCAGCTCCGTCATTATTGGCGCGGAGGAAACAAATCCTTCTGCCGGTTACAATTCATATGCGCCGCGGAGTTTTTTTGATGGCTGTATTGACGAAGTGCGCGTGTGGAATGGCCCGCGTTCGCAAGCCGAGATCATTGCCAACAAGGGCCGACGCCTATCCCGGGATGAGGTCGCCAGTTTGCCTTTGTTTGTCTATTGCACATTCGACGATGTGCCCGATCCCTATCATCGCAACAGCGACGGCGTTCTCGACGAGCCCGTGGCGCCGAACTATATGACGGTTCTGGATACAAGCATGAAACTCCATCCAACCATCACTTGGTGGCGCGACTGCGTGAATCGTTCAACAGTCTATACGGGTGTCAACGGGTCGTATAATTACATTGCTTATGCCCAGAACCATGCGGACCATGTGGCGCGTGTGCCCCCATTTGACGACTTTGTGCACACGAATGCCCTGACCAACAGCAGCTCGTTCCTGCCCGACGATTATAAGAACCCAGCCAATCCGTATGGCGCACAAAATACGGGAGGTCGACAAGATAAAACTCCTATACTGACGGATTTTTATCTGTTCCTGGGCGCGCGCTCGGTGGCCACCAACTCGTGGCTTACTGGTTTGGACCCCGGCAATCCCGATGCGACCGATTCCGATGGCGACTGCTTGCCGGACTGGTGGGAGCAGCTTTACGGGCTCAATCCCGAAGACGACACCGGTGATAACGGCAAGTGGGGCGATCCGGACCATGACGGCTTGAGCAACTTTGCCGAATACCAGGCCGGCACCGATCCGCTCAATTCCGAAACCTACGGCACCGGCGTCGGCGATTACGATTACCCGCGCGGTGTGTATTCCCGCACCTATGGCGAAATGTATACCGATGGCGACGGCATGCCGGATGTCTGGGAAGACCAGTATGGCCTCGATCCCCAGAAGGACGATGCCAACCTGGACTTGGATGGCGATGGCTGGAGCAACTACCAGGAGTTCATTGGCGGCACCGATCCCTCCAGTTCGTCGAGTTATCCTACGCCGGCGGTTTCGGGAACGGTGCATTATTACGGCACGAACTTCGTGGCGCTGACCACGGCGCGTGTCCGGGGATTGCCGAGCACGAATATGATTACACCCCTTAACCATGCCGCCGGCCAGGTAGCGTGTGATGCCCTGGGTAATTTCAGTCTGACGGGTTTGCATGAAGGTGCATTCAGGCTGTTTGGATATCTGGACCTTAACAACGATAATTCCTGGACCGGAAATAACGTCGGCGAAACCTATTCTACCGAGCCCGCCGGCCAGGGCGAAGACCCGGGCCAGTTCTTCTATATGAATGCCACACCCTGCAGCGGCTTCCGGGTGGGGATATCCGATAACCAGCCGGGGTATAGCCGCGCTGTTTTGTCGGACAATACAACTTCCGCCTCATGGGACGCGCTGTATCACCTGGTTTTCAGCAAGATTAGCCAATCCGGGGCTCCGACGGTATTGGATAAATGGAAAACCGGCCCTTCATTTGGCGAATGGGATTTCCAGATGGCCGGAATATACGGGCTGGCTGCCGGCACTTACCGATGGTATGCCTTGGGCTTGCCGGCGGATCGCCATGGCGTTTTTGCGGTCAATTGGCCGTCCTCGCCGACCAAACCCACGCTCATATCTCCGCTCGGCGGCAATTTTTATTATGCGCGTGGTGCGCTCGCCTGGAATATGGATTTCTATTCCACGCGCTATCGTTTGCAGATTGAACGACGCGCAGCGAATGGCAGTTACAATTCTGTTTTGGATACATATTACCCGGTGCCCTATCGGGATAACGACGGGTATTTCCGCGACGAGTTGCCCATGTATTTGAACGATTTGCCTAACGGGGTTTATCGTTGGCGCGTCGCCGGCTGGAATCCACGGAGCGAAAGCGCCTTGTCGGATTGGTCGACCTTTACGGTTAATTTGTCCGCTACCTATTCGTACTCGGTTTCCGGCGATATCTATTACTTCGGCAAGGTGCCGGCCACAAGGATTATCGTGGAAGCCTTCGATAATCGCGGTTTTAGCGGCAAGCCCGCGGCGCGCATGACGCTGACTCCGCCTGCCAGCGCCAGCGTGGTTAAATGCTCCTATACCCTGTACGGCTTGCAACAAGGCAACTATTATGTGCGCGCCTTCCTGGACGTTTCTCCCGTCGGCGGCACGGGTCCCAGCGGCAGGTTGGATTACTGGTCGTCGTTCGGCTTCTACCGCGACCAGGATAATTTCTACCAGCCCGGCGTGGTGAATCTCACCGGCGCCCAGGTTGTCAATGGCGCCAACATTATTATCCGCGACAGGGACACCGATAATGACGACTTGCCCGATGCCTGGGAAATGGCCTATTTCGGCAACCTGAACCAGACCGGCGAAATGGATTTCGACGGCGACGGCGAAACCAACCTTGAGGAATATATCAAGGACGGCGTCAACCAGAATCCGTCCTCCTGGGATACGGATGGCGATGGCTTGTCCGATGGGTTCGAGTCGCATTATAACGGCGCCGTGTTCGGGTTTGCCCGGCGCATAACTTCGGTCGGCTCGGAGCTTAACCCCAATATGCGCGACACGGATGGCGACGGCTACTCCGACGGCGCCGAACTATTGCGCTACCACACCGATCCGCTGCGCTACGATTCGGGTGATCCGGAAACCTATCCGACCTACCGTCCGCTTTGCACGGATGCATGGGCCAGCCCGGGCGACTACGACGGCGATGGCCGCAGTGACATCGGGATCTACGACTATAACGCCGGAATCTGGCGCGTGTTTACCATGAACGTCGGCTACTTCGAATGTCCCTTCGGGAGCGCGCAAACTCCGATGGCGGGCGATTATGACGGCGACGGACTCTCCCTGCCGATGGTGGGCGATTATGACGGCGACGGCCGCACCGATTTCTCGTTCTACGACAAGGGCCTCTGGACCATCTACTTTACGCAGAGCGGCCGGCAACCCGTGGCCGGCGGGTTCGGCGACGCTTCCATGGTGCCGGTGCAGGGCGATTACGATGGCGACGGCCACACGGAGCTGGGCGTATACGATACCGATAGCAGCTACTGGTATATTTACAACCTCTGGTCCGGCCGTCTGGATGTCCGCAGTTTCGGCGCGCCCGGGATGATACCGGTGCCGGGCGACTACAACGGTGATGGCGCCGTGGACTATGCCTTGTATGCGCCCGCAACGGGTAACTGGATGATTGGGTGTGCGCATAAGTATTACGGGACTTGGTCCGTTTCCAGCGGCGGGTTGGGCGGGCCGGGGTGGATGCCCGTGCCGGGCGACTACGACGGCGATGGCCGCAGTGATTACTGCCTGTTCAACGAATCCACCGGGGGCTGGATAATATACACCACGACCGGGCAATCTGCTCAAGGCGGCTTTGGCTGGGCCGGGTGCGTGCCGGTGCCTGGCGATTACGATGGCGATGGCCGCACGGACTTGGCCATTTACGACACGAATACCGGTGCGTGGTACATCTACTGCTGGAGCGGCGCCAGTTACGCGGGCGGCTTCGGCGGGCCGGGCTCTTCGCCGATTCTTAAAGGCAGATTCTAAAGTAATGTCGAATGAAAGTTAAAAACGCTGGATCCTGCATTAGCAAATAGGAGCCCTAATGAAAATATTTTTGCAGCTTATCGGCCTAACCTGTTGCGCGCTTGCCTTTACCGGTTGCGAATGGACTGCCGGCAGCGGGGTCAATTCCTGGGATGACTCCGGCAACTGGGTGGACTTCAGCGGCTCCTATAAGGCCGAGGATAACGGCATACTGGTGCGCTCGTTCGGCTCCACCAACGCGGTCACCGTCACCAATACGGTTTCGGACGAGCACCTGGGCACGGGAACCGGCACAAACACGGCGTTCAACGGACAGACCGGGCATAGGCCCGTGCGCGGGTCGCTGACCATTTTCACCATCGGCGGCTACCGGTTCACGGACTCGGTCAGCACCACGGCCGACACGGTTTCGCTCGCGGTCACTCCGGCGGATGGTTCCACCGGCACGTTCAATTACAGCACCCACGCCTGGGCATTGACCTTCCCGGCCCCGCTGGCCAACGGCACCGAACTTCTGGGAACTTATCAATACTCAAGCTCGTCGGCCAATCCTTCCCAGGGCAACCACGGGAATGCCATTTATTCGTTTGTGGTGTATCAGACGGGCAATAAGGTTCAGATCACGGATAGTAACGGGACCATGTATGAAGGCACCATAGGCACCGTGCGGACCACGGGCGGTATGATAGTCGATCCCTATGCGCCTGATGTTATTTTGCCGACATCCGGTCCGGTGGTGGCCCAGTTCAGCGCCACGGGCGTTTCGCAGGGATACAATGTGACGCTGGTCGGCGTTCTGCAAGGAACATTGATTAACGCGACTACGTTATCCGGTCGCGCCATGAATGCCACGTTCATCGAGGATGCCGGCAACGAAGCCGATGTGGCCGCCGTGGCGGGGCCGTAGGATCGTACGAACAGACACCGGAAGCCAAGACACCAGACGCCGGCCCGGCAAATGACGGGTGCTTGTCTGTTTAGCTGATTTTTATTCATACTTCTTGTGATACTTCGGCGTCTTGCCGTCATCCGCGCTTGCTGACTTCTGGCCGCTTTCTTCTTTCTGACCTTTCTTTTCCGCCGTCTGGTGTCCGGCGTCTGGCGTCTGGCCTCCGGCTTCCGCCTTCTCCGGTCTGTCGTCCGTCGTCTGTCGTCGGGCGTCTGTCTTTAGATCCTGGCTTTCCACATAATTCATCTTCAGGCTCATCAGCGTGTCTTTGATCAGCTTGGTCTCTTCGGCGTCCAGATTGCCGCGTGTCTTGAGCTCCAGCATGTCCAGCATGTCGATTGTGGCCTGGGCGGCGTCCAGGTTCGTTTCCGCCTTGCCGGTGGCTGGGTCCACCAGCTTGCCCATCTGCTGAATTGCCGACATTGCCAGCATCGAGACCAGGTGCATGAAGAGCATCTTGTTGATATCGGACTTGGATTCGTTCATGGAATGCCTCCTATGATAATTGTCTACTTCTTCGTCTGTTTTATGCTTCGAGTGTTTCGAATTTGGTTCGCAAAACGCGGCGGCGATCTTGAGCCGTCTGCGGGCTTCCGGCGCTTGCGCATACACGAGTATAGCGCGGCGCGCCGCGCGCCCGCATCCGTCCCAAGCTGACCTTGCTTTTGCGAATCCGCCTTCGGCGGCAACCGAATTCGAACCACACTACATCGGGCGTGCGTAACGCTCGCCCGAAATAAGATCGCTCCCCGTAGCAGGCGGACGCCACCCCATTCAAGTCTTTGCCAGAACAAAATTCGGAAAATCCTCGAACACCCGATTGTTTTCAGGAATAAGACTTTGCCCGCGAAACACGCGAAACGACGCTAAATAATTATAGGGATAATCGCAATTAATTTGTTTCCTAATCTTTTCATGAAAATAAAAAGTTCCTGTTAGCGTTTCTTTCGCGTGTTTCGCGGGCAAAATTCCGCTCATCTGGCTTCCGGCATGACGATAATATTAACGGTTTTTTCCGGTGTCAGCAATGATGCCGCGGCTTTTCGAACATCTTCCGGCGTCAGCGCCTGCAGGCGCTGCTCCAGCGTAAAACTGTAGCCATAGCCCAGGCCGTACAATTCGTCAAGGGCGCATTCAAGGGCTATTTCCCCGCTCAGTTGCAGGCTTTGCTGATGATCGGCGATGAGCTGTGCGCGCGCTCTCTCGAACTCCTCGGTGCGCAAACCCCGGGTTGTTACCCGCCGGACTTCCTCCTGCATCAGTCCCTGGACACGGTCCAATGCGCCCGTATGCGTGCCCGCATAAAGGGCCAGGAATCCCGGTTCCAAACCCGGTCTCTGCAGGACGCCGGTGTAATATACCAGGCCTTGCTCATCCCGAATATGCTTCATGAGATCGGAAGACAGCCCGTTCATGGCTTCCCGCAAAATATCCAGCGCATCACGGCGGGGATCTTTCAAATCGATGCCCGGAAACCCGGTCAGTATAATAGTCTGCTCTTTGGGAACCGTTTGCACAACTTGTCTAGGCAAATCCGGTTGGCTTGCCTTGTGTTCCACTGCCGGACGCATTCCGGCGGGAAACCGGCCCAGGAACCGCTCGGCCAGGGCGCGGGCGTCCTCGGGAGTGATGTCGCCAAAGATGGCCAGCACGGTGTTGCCGCTTACCACCATTTTGGCATGATAGTCCCGCAAGGCCTCGCGGGACAACGCCTGGACCGAGGCGCTCGTGCCCTCCGGGCTGAAGCGATAAGGATGGTCCGGGAAAAGGACCTGGCGCAGGGCTTCCTGGGCAAGGAACATAGGCGCTTCGCGCTGTTGCTTGATCGCGGCCAGTTGAACCGCCTTTTGCTTGGCGATTTCATCCGCCGCAAATACGGGTTGCAGCAAACAATCGGCCAGCAGATCCATAAAATCGCCGGCATCTTCCTTGAGACAGAACATCTTCAGGCCGAAGCTGTTTTGCCCCGCAAACGCCGAAAAATTTCCGCCGCGGGATTCCACTTTGGCTGCAATTTCCTCGGCCGAACGCCGCGTGGTGCCGCGCGTCAACAGTTCCGCCGCCAGTGATGAAATGCCGTTATTGCTTTCATTTTCAAATAAAAGTCCCCCGCCGCAGGCTACCCGGAAATCAACAAAAGGCAGTTTATGGTCTTCGCGCGTCAGCAGGACCAGTCCGTTACTAAGAATTGCGGATTGCGGATTGCTGATTGCTGATTTCAGACCTTTGGCGTTCGATGTTCGATCCGCCGTAAGGCGGACAAGTGCTTGCTCGCCTGTGGCGAGTTGGATATTGGATGTTTGCTGATTGCTGGCCGCTGACCTCTGATCTCTGACTTCTGACTTTCGACCTTCGACGTCCGATGTTGGGCCCTGGTCGCCTTCGGCGCCGCCTTTGGCGGGTAAACGTTGGGCACCGAGCGTTTGCTTCTCTTCCGGCACAAGCGCCGCCCTGGTCAAGTTATCCGGCGTCAGATAGTGGCGCACAACGGCGGTCAGGGTGGCGGGAGTGACGCCGCGCAAACGCCGCAAGTAGACCTGGAAAAAGGCGGGCGTGCCGGCATAAAATTCGCCCGAGGCGAATTGGTCGGCCTGGCCGTGCATCGTCTGGAATGCGCAGAGCGTCCCGGTCAGCATCTGCCGGCGCGCTTTTTCGATTTCCTCCGGGCTGAACGGCGCGGCAGCAAAGCGCTCAATTTCCACTTCCAGCGCCCGGGTGAGCGCGGGTTCGTTGGTCGGGTCGAACACGGCGCTGATGCCGAAAAGTCCGGCCTCGCGGGGGGTGAACGACCAGGCGTCAATCTGGGAGACCAGCTTCTTGTTTTCCTTGATTGCGCGGACCAGGCACGAACTGCGCCCCTGGCCGACGATGGCCGCCAGCATATCCAGGGCGGGCGCATCGGGATGGCTCAAGGGCACGGTGTGCCAGGCCCATTCCAGGCGCGCAACGCTCCAGGCGCCCGCCTGGCGGGCGGTGCGCAGGCCGATTTGCTCCGGCTCGGCGGGGAGGACTATCCCCGGATAAGCGCGGCGTGGATAGCCGTCAAATTGTTTCCGGACCTCGGCGCGGACGTCGTCAACGCGCACATCCCCCACGATGGCCACGATCATATTGTTGGGCATGTAATGGCGGCGGAAAAAAGCAAGCAGGTCGGCGCGGGTCAATGTTTTAAAAATATCCTCGTAGCCGATTACGGGCGCCCGGTAAGGATGCATGCGATAGGCCGTCTGGCACAGCAGTTCGGAGATTCGCCGTTCCGGGTTGTCCTTGCCCATGGCCATTTCGCGGAGGATAACGTCTTTCTCGCGCCGCCATTCTTCTTCCGGGAAGGAGGCGTTCATTACGGCGTCAGCCAGCACGGTCAGGCCTTTTGACCAGTGCGCGGACGGGATATCCACCAAGAAAACCGTGCGATCCAGGGAGGTGTAGGCGTTAATCGTGCCGCCCAGGTCGTTAATGGCCCGGCTGATGTTGCCCGGCGGGCGCTGCGGAGTCCCCTTGAAAATCATGTGTTCGATCAGGTGCGAAAGGCCCCCGCCCACAAATTCCTGCTCGTGCACGGCGCCGGCGCCGACCCAGATTTGGATGGACACAACGGGCGCGCTGGCATCCTCGCGCGTGAGCAAGGTCAGGCCGTTGTCCAGCACGAACCGGTTAACGCCGGCGGCGATCTGATTGAGGGCGTCCTCCGCCGGCGCGGCGCCGGAAGCGGAGAGACAGAAGACTGATGCCAGAAGCCCGACGCCGTATGACAGACGCCGGAAAACGGACGATGAATCGAACGAAGAACGAAGAACGAATAACCAGGCACGCAGTATTTTCATTCCGTTTGTCATACCATCATTCGGCATTGCTTTCATCCGGTTCGAAAGGAGCGCGGAAGACGGTTTCGAAATCATATCCATGGTCGAAATCGCGCACGGAATCCTCTTCGGTTTTCCCCAGGAATTCCTTGTTAACCAGGTTGAACACGATCTGGCCGAAGTCCGCGCATTGCCGTATGCCCCAGGAGTTCAGGACCGTCATGGCCATGGGGCCGTATTCCTTGAGCGCGTACTGGCGAATGCCTTCCAGCAATTCGGCGGCGGTCACATGACGTCCCGGGCCTTCCGACGGCTTTTTCAGCGACTGGGTGGCAAAATCCAGCGCTTCCCGGATAAATGGATAAGCCTCCGGGGCGTAGCGGGGATCTTCCTTTAGGATCTGCGCCACGGCTTCTGTAAAGGTGACTGTTGGCATAAGATTTGATGTATGTGGGAATTTTTCGCCTTATGCGGATGTGCCATGGCATGACCATCCGTAGCGGTTCTTACGAACCGCGGCTACACCAGATCGTTGTAGCAGCCGTTCAATAGAACGGCAAAGTTGCGCCATATTTTTACTGTTCGCCCTCCGGTCTGGTGTCCGTCGTAAGGTGTCTGCCCCTCTTCATTCCAGGGCCCCCCTGATCTTCTCCGCCAGGGCTCCCATTTCTTCGCTCTTTGCATAAGGGCGCGGGATCCAGTTCCAGTGGTGGCCGTCGGCGGCAAACCGGGGAATCACGTGAAAATGCAGATGGGGCACTAACTGACCGGCCGCCCGGCCATTGGACTGGATTACGTTGATCCCGTCGGCCTTGAAAGCCTTGAGTTGGGCCCGCGCAATTTTCTGCACCACGACGATCAGTTTTTGCAAAACTTCCGGGGGCGCCGCCATGAGGGGATCAACATGCATCCTGGGAATGACCAGCGTGTGGCCGGGGACAATCGGGCCGATATCCATGAAGGCCAGCGTGTCGGTGTCTTCATACACCTTGCAGCATGGCAATTGGCCCGCCACGATCTTGCAGAAGATGCAGTCGGTGTTCATAGCCTGCAACCTCCATGACAGTGTTGCGACCGTGGGCCGTGGACTGTCGACCGCGGGTTAACAGCTTAAAGCCTGCGGTCCACAGCCTTCAGCCCTCAGCCTGCTTCATTTCTTGTCCGTCAGCCCTTTTTCCTGCATGGCGGCGCGGCGGCTCAGGCGGATTTTTCCGCGCTCATCCACGCCGATGCACTTGACCCACATCTGGTCGCCTATCTTACAGATATCTTCCACGGAATTCACGCGGAAATCGGCCAGTTCGCTGATGTGCACCAGGCCGTCGCGTCCCGGGAAAATTTCCACGAAGGCGCCGAATTCCTTGATGCCCGTCACCGTGCCGTTATAGATCACGCCTTCCTCGGCCTCAGCCGAGACCAGGCTGACTTCGCGCAGGGCCATATCCATCGAGGCCTGGTTGGCGCTGAAGATGCTGACCGTGCCGTCATCCTCGATATCGATCTGGGTGTCCGTCATGTCCGTGATGCGGCGGATGTTCTTGCCGCCGGGTCCAATCAGCGCGCCGATCTTTTCGGGATTGATCTTGACGACCGAAACACGCGGCGCGTAGGGGGACATTTCATTGCGCGGCTTCTCCAGGATCGTCGCCATGAAGTCCAGAATCTGCAGACGGGCAACGCGGGCCTTTTCAAACGCCTGCGCCACCAGTTCCCAGTCAAGCCCGCGGATTTTCAAATCCACCTGGAACCCGGTAATGCCCTGACGCGTGCCGGCGACCTTAAAATCCATGTCCCCGCAATGATCTTCCTCGCCGATAATGTCGGTGACCAGCACGGCACGGCTCCCGCCGGTGAACAGCCCTACGGAAATGCCGGCCACAGGCTGGCGAATGGGCACGCCCGCATCCATGAGCGCCAGGGTGCCGACGCACACGCTGGCCATGGAGCTCGATCCGTTGGAGCCCATGATGTCCGAAACCAGGCGGACGGTATAGGGATAATCATGAGGCATCACCGCATCCAGCGAGCGTTCCGCCAGCGCGCCGTGGCCCTGCTCGCGCCGCCCGGTTGAACCTAACCGGCCGACTTCGCCGACGCAGTAGGGCGGGAAATTATAGTGCAACATGAATTTCTTTTCCGCCGGCCCGCCCGTGATGGCGTCCAGTTTCTGAATGTCACCCTTGCTGCCCAGGGTTACGGTGCCCAGGGCCTGCGTCTCGCCGCGGCTGAAAAGGGCCGATCCATGCGCGCGTGGAAGCAGGCCGACATCCGCGGTCAATGTCCGGATGGCGTCGAAGGCGCGCCCACCGATGCGGCGGCTCGAGTTAAGGACGTTGGCGCGCACGGTTTCGATTTCCAGCTCGTCAAACATGGCGCGAAACTGCTCGTCGGTCATTTCCGGGATTTGTTCCGCGAGTTTTGTCTTAAGCATCTCGCAAATCGCGTTCATGCGCGTCCGGCGTTCCTGCTTGCTCGCTATGCACAGGACTTCGGCAAGCTCGGTTCCGGCCAGCTTGCGCGCCGCGGTGATCAACGTCTGGTCCTCGACCAGGTCGGCGACAACCTTGTCCGGGAGCCCGAGCTTGCGTCGCAGGGCCAACTGGGCGTCAATAATGGCAACGCAGGCCGCGTGGGCTGTTTTCATGGCCGTCAGCAGGTCCGCTTCCGAAATTTCCTTGGCGTCGCCCTCGATCATTATGGGCAAATCGCGCGTGCAGGCATAAATGAGGTCCAGGTCGCTGTTGGCGCGTTCGCTGTGCGTTGGGTTCAGCACCCAGGCGCCGTTCACGCGGCCCACGCGCACGCCGGCGATCGGTCCGTAAAAGGGCAGGTCCGAAAGCGTCAGCGCCGCGCTGGAGGCCACGATGCTGAGAATATCGGCGTCGGTTTCGCCGTCGGCCGAAAGCAGCATATTGTTGATCTGCACTTCATTGCGGAAGCCCTTCTGGAACAGGGCCCGGATGGGCCGGTCGGTGAGCCTGGCCGTGAGAACTTCCTTTTCGGAAGGGCGCGCTTCGCGCTTGAAAAAACCGCCGGGAAATTTGCCGGCGGCGTAATATTTTTCGCGGTATTCGACCTGTAGCGGAAAATAATCAAAACCCTCCCGGGGGGCGTTTGCGGCCGTGACGGCCGAGAAGAGGATGGTTTCGCCTGATTGCACGGTGACCGCGCCCTGGGCCTGTTGGGCCAGCAAACCGGTTTCGATGCGCAAAATTTTGTTGCCGACATTGACTTCTACAAACGATGCGTTTTTCATGATTTTTCCTTGGTTGTGGCGGTATTCCTGACAGCGAGCGCCTGCTGATCCTCAATCCAAGTAGCCGCGCCCGTGAGGGCGTGGATTCCTCCGGCAGCCACGGCGTCACCGCCACGGCTACATGAGTCCCATGCGGGCGGGACTTTACGATCCAACGATCCGGGGGTTCCGGCGTGGATTGACTTAGCCCGCATTTGGCCAAATGGGGTGGCTAATCCTTAACGCCTTAATTTCAGGCGCTCAATAACGGATTGGTAACCGGCCTTGTCGGTGCGCGCCAAGTAATCCAGCAGTTTACGACGAGCGCTGACCATCTTGATCAGCCCATAGCGGGAACTTTGGTCCTTCTTGTTGGCCTTGAGGTGGTCCGTCAGCTTATTGATTCGCAGGGACAACAGGGCCACCTGAACACCAGCCGAACCACTGTCTTTTTCGTGGTGCTGAAACTCTTTCTTGATTTCGTCTTTGGTTGATAATGCCATAGCGTTTCCATTGTTTTTTGTTTGTTTCGCGCAAAGTATATCCATTCGCCCGCGGGTTGTAAAGGGGGTAAAAAAGAAAAATTACAGGCGTCTACGGGATATTCAAGCCATGAAATTGTTTCGCCCGCTCAATATCTTTCCTTATCTGGCGTTGCAGCGCCTCCAGGGACGGGAAGACCCGCTCACGGCGGAGTTTTTTCAGGAATGTGACTTCAATGGCTTTCCCATACAGGTTGCGGTGCGGGCCGAAGAGGTGCAATTCAAGCACGGATGGCGTCCGACGGAGGGGAGAAGGAGAAGCAAATGTCCAACGCCCAACATCCAACGCCGAACGCCCAATGTCTGACGATTTACGTGGGCGAAGGCGCTCGACCGTCGGCCGGACACCCAGATTGACGATTCCCGGATAGTCGGTGCCGTTCCAGCGCGCCCGGACGATATACACACCGTCCGGAGGGGTCACCTCGTTGTGCGGATCCAGGTTGGCCGTGGGAAAGCCCAGCTTGCGGCCAAGTCCGCGGCCGGGAATGACTGTGCCCAGCAGGCTGAATGGCCGGCCCAGCATGCCGGCGGCCTGCTCGAGGCGGCCGGCCAGCACGGCGGCGCGAATCCGCGTGCTGGAAACCATCGAACCGTGCCATCGCACCGGTGGAATGACCGTGACCTTGAATCCAAAGCGAGGCGCCATGGCCCTCAACATGGCCGGGTTGCCGCGCCCCTGGCGGCCGAACGTCCAGTTCCGGCCGATGACGATCTGGCGCAATACCGGCGCCGAGCGCTTCAGCAGGGCGACGAAAGCCTCCGGTTCCTGCCGGGCCAGTGCCCGCGTAAAATGAATCACGACGCACCCCTGCACTCCCAGGGCCTCCAACAGTCGGAGCTTGTGCGCGGTCGAAGTCAATAGCCGGGGGGCCGTCTTCGGATCCAGGACTTTGAGGGGGTGCGTATCGAAGGTCATGACCCAGGCGGCGCCCCGTTTACGGCGTGCGGCGCTGACTATTTTCCGGATAATGGCCTGATGGCCACGGTGCACGCCGTCAAAAAAACCGGCCGCCAGCCAAACAGGGCGGCGCTGGGTGCGCAAACATGCGAGTTTGGAGCCCAGTTTCATGAAATGCGCGCGGGTTGCAGGTTGACGCGGGTCAGCGGGATGAGCTTTTCCAGCAGCTGGTTACGGTCCAGACGCAGAAGATCTTCCAGACGCGCGGCTTGCGCCAGGTTGAACTCGCCGATCTGGGTGCGGCGCAACTGCTCCAGATGCGCGCCACAGCCGAAGGCCGCGCCCAGGTCGTTACACAACGTGCGCACATAAAAACCCTTCGAACAACGCAGAAAAAAGGTTGCCCGCGGCGGCGTGAAATCCAACAGGATGAATTCATAGACATGCACCAGCTTGGCCGCGCGTTCCACTGTTTTGCCCTGGCGCGCCAGCTTGTAAAGCGGCACCCCGTTTTTCTTGGCGGCGGAAACCATGGGCGGCATCTGCATGAAATCGCCCGTCATCTTCCTGATCTCCGCTTCCATCTGCTCGCGAGTGACGTGACTGTAATCGGCCTCGCTGATGGTCCGGCCATCGGCATCCTGGGTGTCCGTGGTGATACCGAGCCGCAAGGTGCCTTCGTAGGTTTTGTCGCCGGCCAACAGAGCATTGGCCAGCTTGGTAGCGCGCCCGATCATGAGAATCAACAGGCCGGTAGCCTGGGGATCCAGGGTGCCGGCATGGCCGACCTTGTCGAAATGGAACTGCCGGCGAATCCGGTCCACCACGTCATGCGAGGTGAGGCGCGCGGGTTTATCCACCAGCAACAGGCCGTCGGCCTGTGCCAGGCCGAAATAGTTGCTGGCGTGGGTAGGGGTGTGTGACATGTGGTTCTATCCGTTGCACGATTTGCCGGCCTACTAATGCGGGCTGTGCCCGCACCTGATAAATTCCAAGTTCCAAAATCCGAATTCCAAGGAATAGACAAATCCTAGTGAAAACAAAATAAACCCTGGTTTTCTTTCCGGTTTTTTATTTTGCCTTGATTGATTGCATTTCCTTGGAATTTGAAACCTGGATTTTGGAATTTTGTTAGCGTGGTCATTATTGATGTTTTCTTGTTTGGTACCAGGGGTGGAAGGCACTAAGACGCGGGGGTTGATGTTTCCAGTTTTGCGAGGATTGCCAGCACGTGGTCCCCTTCTTCCACCGATGTGTCCAGTTCAAATGTCAGGCGCGGAGTGTATTTAAGCGTAATATCCTTGTTGATCCGGCGCTGGAACTCGCCGTGGCGCCGGCTCAGGAGCGCCAGCATGTGCGGCCGTTCCGCCTCGTGGCCCAGGATCGAGACATACACGCGCGCTTCCCGCAGATCCTTGGCGGTCGCAACGCGCGTGATCGTCACGGAGGCCAGGTCAAACTCATCCGCGTGCATTACCTTGAACAGCAGGTCGCCGATTTCGCGTTTGAGCAATTCATTGACACGGGTTATTCGGTCGACGCTCATACAAGGTGTTCCGTGTTAGGGGTTTGGGGATCCTCGGCGTGTTCGGTGCTCTGTGGCTCGCCATTTCTGAACGCTGAAAACTGAACACCGAACACCTTTCCCAGGGACAGAATTACAGCTTCTGCGGGATTTTTTCGACTTCAAAAAATTCCAGAATATCCGCCACCGCCACGTCCGCAAAATTATTCAGGCGGATACCGCATTCCTGACCTTCGCGCGCTTCGCTGACTTCATCCTGAAAACGCTTCAAGGTCTGAATCGATCCTTCATACAGCAGGTCGCCGGCGCGTTTTACGCGGGTCTTGCAGCGGCTATGGACCCGGCCTTGGATAATCAGGCAGCCGGCGACGTTGCCGGCCTTGGAAATCGGGAAGACCTGGCGGACTTCCGCCCGGCCGATTAATTTATCGCGCAACTCGGGCGCCAGCATTCCGCCCATGGCCGCCCTGATTTCGTCCGCAATCTGATAAATAATGCTGTAGAGCCGGATTTCGACGCCTTCGGCCTTCTGCGCCCGGGAGACCCTT
The DNA here is from genome assembly GCA_028718125.1 of Kiritimatiellia bacterium. Classification (GTDB taxonomy): domain Bacteria; phylum Verrucomicrobiota; class Kiritimatiellia; order JAAZAB01; family JAAZAB01; genus VSJD01. The sequence goes on along the minus strand of JAQUMN010000003.1, from coordinate 123,726 downwards.
TCTTCCTTGCTGACGTTGAACCCGATCACGATCGCATCCGAGGCGCTGGCCAGCAGAACGTCGTTTTCGTTGATGTTGCCCACGCCATCCATTACGATCCCGATGGATACTTTTTCGCTTTTAATTTCGTTCAGCACCTTCTGGATGGCTTCCAGCGAGCCTTGCGTGTCGCATTTCAAAATCAGCTTCAGCTCCAGCCGCTGATTTTGCTTCAGCTGTTCGCTCATGGTGTCCAGCGAGGCTTTTTTGGGCACAAACATTCGTGCCGCTTGCTGTTCGTCATTCCGGCGTTCGGCCAGTTCACGCGCCACGCGGTCGCTGTTGTACACCAGAAACGCCTCGCCGGCCTGCGGTACGCCCGAAAGGCCCATGCATTTGACCGGCGAGGAGGGCAAGGCCGTCCGCACTTTGATGCCGTGATCGTTGATCAGCGCCTTGACACGGCCCCAGTAAGGACCGGCCATGATTATGTCCCCGATGTGCAGGGTGCCGCGCGTGATCATCAGGTTGGCGGTGGGTCCCATGCCCGGCTCCAGTTGCGCCTCAATGACAAAGCCGTGCGCGCGCCCCTTCGGGTTGGCTTTGAGTTCCAGCATTTCGGCCTGCAATAAAATCATTTCCAGCAGATGGTCAATGCCCTTGCCGGTTGCGGCGCTGACCGGCACGCAGATGATGGTTCCGCCCCAGTCTTCCGGGGACAAGCCGATGCCCTGCAACTGGCGTTTGACCTGGTCGGGGTCGGCGGCGGGCAGGTCCATCTTGTTGATTGCCACAATTATGGTGGTTTTGGCCGCCTGCGCGTGCTTGATGGCTTCCTCGGTCTGGGGCATGATGCCGTCATCGGCGGCAATGACGATGACGGCGATATCCGTCAGATTGGCGCCGCGCGCCCGCATGCCGGTAAAGGCGGCGTGGCCGGGCGTGTCCAGAAACGTAATTTTTTTATTATGGTATTCGATGGTATAGGCGCCCACGTGCTGGGTGATGCCGCCCGCTTCTTTTTTGGCAACCGCAGTGTTGCGGATGCGGTCCAGCAAGGAAGTCTTGCCATGATCAATGTGGCCGAGGAAGGTCACCACCGGCGGACGGGGCTCCAAGTCTTCCGGACGGTCCTCTGCTTCGGGCTCATCCTGCTCTTTGCTTACCGGCGGCTTTTGATCCACCGGCTTCTTCTCATGTTCCAGGAGCGCGCCGTGCTTTTCGGCAATCTGTTGCGCGACCTTCAGGTCAATGCGCTCGTTAATCGAGGCTAACACGTTCATGGCCATCAGCTCGATTATAAGCTGGTTGGGCTTGATGCCGATTTGCTCCGCCAGTTCCCGGACGATAATCGCCCCGCGCACGGTAATAATCTTGCTCTTGGACGGAGCCGGGACCGGGATTGGGGCCGGGGCGGGCTTCCCGCCAGAGGCGGATCCGGCCATGGCGGAACTCGCCGGCTTCTCAACCCGCTTGGGCGCCGCCGGATGGGACGGCTTGGAAATATGTTTGGCCGCAGGTTCCGGCGCCGGCTTTGCCGTTGGTTTTTCAACCGGCGGCGCGGGCGCTTTTGGCGCCGGTTTACCCGCTAATGGCGCCGGCCTGGCGGCCGGCTTTTCGGGCGGTTTGGATGATCTATCTGCCGAAGGTGGTGGAACCGGCGCCGGATGCGCTTTCGCCGCGGCCGCCGCTTTTGGAAACTGGCTTCGAATCAGATGGATGGCCTCGTCGCTGATGGAGCTGGAGGGACTTTTGACGGGATGACCGGCCGCCGCCAGCTTGGCCAGTAATTCCTTGTTGGAAACATTTAAAGCGCGGGCTAAATCGTAAACACGCATAGTGCCTTATTCGTCAGTTTTGGGTTTCTGCTCCGCAATTTTCGCCACGGCGGCGGCCGCCGCCTCTTTAATGGCGCCCATGGTGGCTTCATCTAATCCGGTGGTCTCAATCAGATCGCTGATGTCGGCTTCCACGATGCCTTCCAAGGTCAGGAAGCCCGCGTGCACCAGCTTCTCCGCGGTGCTCTGTTCCATGCCCTTTAAATGCGTGAGCTCTTCAACGGCCATGGCCACTTTTTCGTCAAAGCTGACATCGTCCTTGTCCTTCTGGATATCGATTTTCCAGCCCAGGAGCTTGGATGTAAGCCGGGCATTCTGGCCCCGTTTGCCGATGGCCAGAGATAACTGGTCGGCATCTACGATGACGGTGATCTTGGCGGTGGCCGCATCCACCACCACCTTGTTTAGCTTGGCCGGGTTAAGCGCGTTGGTCGCATAGGTCTTGATGTCCGGGCTCCAGCGCACAATATCAATCTTTTCACCCAGCAATTCCCGGACGATATTCTTAACCCGCATGCCTTTCATGCCGACACAGGCGCCTACCGGGTCCACTTTTTCGTCATGGCTGAGGACGGCAATCTTCGTGCGGTAGCCCGCCTCGCGGGCAATCCCCTTGATTTCCACCGTTTTGTCGGCGATTTCGGAAATTTCCAGCGCGAACAGCCGCTTCACAAAATCAGGGTGACTGCGCGACAGCACGATATGATGGCCGCTGACGTGGTCCTCGACGCTGAGCACATAGGCGCGCAGCCGGTCGCCGATCTGATATTCCTCCGTGGGCACCCGTTCCCGCAGCGGCATGATCGCTTCCACGCGTCCCAAATCAATGATTACGTCGCCCCGTTCCACGCGGATGATCGAGCCGCTGACGATGTCTCCCAGGCGGTCCTTGTATTCCTTGACAACAATTTCCTTCTCAGCCTGGCGGATGCGCTGGATAATGGCTTGCTTGGCGGTCTGGGCCGCGATCCGGCCGAAGTCCTTGGCAACGATTTCCGTTTCCACAAAGTCCCCCAGCTGGGCGTCCGGCTTGATGCGGCGGGCATCGGCCAGCGATATCTGGTTGTTTTTGGAGGCGACATGCTCGACCACCTCGACCTGGGTGTAGGTCTTGATGCTCAGGGTCTTGCGATCGATTTCTACGCGCAGGTTCCGGGCCGGCCCCGCGCTCTTTTTAGAGGCCGAAATCAGCGCCGCCTCAACCATCTGGATCAGAAATTCGCGGTCGATACCGCGCTCTTTCTCCATGTTTTCGATAACCGCCAAAAGTTCGTTGCTGCTCATGGCATATCCTGTTCTGTCAGTGCATTCCAAACGCGTAAAAATCCAAAATATCAACTCATGCCTGCCAAGTCAAGTTATTTGTCCTTAATCCAAAATGCTTGACGTGAGCCGCCGGGAAACATATAGTGCCAAACCGAGAACCAACCGGATTGCCAACCTGCCACGAACAGAATGGAGTGTGACTATTATGGCTACGCAGATAGAAGAAACACGGAAGAAAATCGCGCCACAGCCCTTGTTCACCGGACTTTTGTTCGAACTGGAAAAAATGGCGGTCCCCGGGCAACGCATCCTGTTCGAGGCCTGCCAGAAAGTCCTTAAGGAAAAGCAGGTTGCCCTGACCCCCGTATTGTGGTCGCGGTATGGCCTGTCGGCTCCGCTGGCGCAGGGACTGGGTCGTTTGCTCGCGACGGTGGACAAGAAATCCCTGTCGGCGGACAAGCTGGCGCACGAGGTTAAGGAACTGTTTCTTCGCGAGATTTCCCGGCCCGCGGTTAAATTAAATGCCGCGCTCGATGCCCTGCTGACGGATGCGGACAAGCACAATATCAAAATCGGGGCCTTCACGTTTCTGCCAGATGAACAGGCCCAGGCTTTGCTCGCTCAGCTCGGCCTCCAGGAGCGGATCCGCCTGCAAGTCATGCATAAAACTGACGTGACTTTGCCCACCCCGAAATGCTGGCTCATGACCTGCAATGCCATCGCTGTCCCGGCGCGTCGCTGTGTGGCCCTGGCCGATAGCGCCTTGGCCTGCAATGCGGCGATTGAAGCCGGCCTGCGGTGTATCGTGGTTCCCGACGAATTTACCGCCTTCCAGGACTTCGGCGGCGCCGACCAAGTGGTCGAGGAGCTGAAGGATGTGCATGCCAAGGAGTTACAGGCGCTCTTGCATTCGTGCTCGTTCCGGCAATTAAAGTAGATGGCAACTACTCGCCGCTGATTCCACGGATGGCACGGATATCATAATTGAATGCATAGGAATTTTCCGCCGGAGGCGGATCCGCCTATGGCGGACAATCCGTCTTTCATTGGTGTCCAAAACAACATTCCCTCTCCCTTGGGAGAGGGTTAGGGTGAGGGGAATGCCGGCAAATGCGCCCCCTCACCACGTTCCTCTCCCAAGGGAGAGGATTAGGTCTTGTCAATCGACAACGTCAAGATATTGCTGTGTTATCAACGATTTCAAGCATTCTGATATTATTATTTTGGACAAGAGTGTCCGTCTTTGTTGTCATTCCGAGCGTAGCTTCTGATTTCTGATTGAAATCATAAATTAGTGCCATATACATGAGAAACCGCTATCAAAAACAAGGAGATTAACCACGGAACACAGGATACGAAATGGATAGGCTCAGATTCTGTTTGCATTGACAAAATATACAAATTTATTTGCTGTTTCGTGGTTTCCGCCTGAAGCGGATCAGCCAGGGCTAAAAAATCGGTTGCGGGCGAAAGCCCGCCTTGAAAATTAAAATCAGTGTCATCCGCGGTTCCGCCTGTGCGGATCCGCCGGGGCGGAAAAATGTATTTAGATTCGCAGAGTAATCACGGAAGAGGTTTCCATGCAGACCCAACTTGAGCTCGCGCGCGTAGGCTCGGTGACTTCCGCCATGCAGGCCGTATCCCGGACTGAGCGGGTATCCATCGAGCAGGTGGTGGCGGAGCTCGCGGCCGGCCGCGCCGTTCTGCCGGCAAATCCTGCGCATGCGTGTTTGGCCCCCCAGATTGTGGGCCGCCTATTCCGCACCAAGGTTAACGCCAATATCGGGCGTTCCGCCGCAAGTTCCGATAACAAGACCGAATTGGCCAAGCTAAAAACAGCCCTGACTGCGGGCGCCGATTGCGTTATGGACCTGAGCGTTGGAACAAACCTGGCTCCCTTGCGGCAAGCCATGCTGGCGCAATGCCCGGTTCCTTTTGGCACGGTCCCAATTTATGAAGCCGTCTCCCGGACGGGTGGGTCGGTTGAGGCGTTCGATCCTGACGTTCTGCTCGATGTCATCGCCGAGCAGGCCGCGACCGGCGTGGATTTTATGACCCTGCATGCGGGGCTGCTCAAGGCGCATGTCCCCCTGGCCATGAAGCGGCTGGCGGGCATTGTCAGCCGGGGCGGCGCGATCCTGGCATCCTGGATGGTGGAACGGGGCCAGGAAAATCCGCTCTACACCCGCTGGGACAAGGTGCTCGATATCTGCAAAGCGCACGATGTCACAGTCTCGCTGGGCGACGGCCTGCGGCCGGGTTGCCAGGCCGACGCAAGCGATGCCGCCCAGTTTGCGGAACTTGATACCCTGGGCGAGCTCGTTGAGCGCTGCCGCCGGCGGGGCGTGCAGGTCATGGTGGAGGGCCCGGGCCATGTGCCCTTCGGCCAGATTCAAATGAACGTCGAGCGCGAAATCCGCGTATGCGCCGGCGCCCCCTTTTACGTGCTGGGGCCGGTGGTGACCGATGTGGCCCCGGGATATGATCACATCACCTCCTGCATCGGAGCCACGGCGGCGGCCTATTATGGCGCGTCGCTCCTCTGTTACGTGACCCCGGCGGAACACCTGGGGCTCCCGACGGAAGCGGAGGTCCGCGAGGGCCTGGTAGCCTACCGGATTGCGGCGCATGCCGCCGACGTCGCCCGCAACCTGCCCGGCGCACGCGACTGGGATGATGCCATGACGCGCGCCCGGACCAAGTTCGATTGGAATTGCCAGTTCAACCTGGCGCTGGATGGCGAGCACGCCCGCGAGCGTTTTCGCAAGACTTCCCCCGACCTTGCGGAGGCGAAGGATCATTGCACCATGTGCGGCGCCGATTTCTGCGCCATGCGCATCTCGCGCAAACTGGCGGATAAGATGAAAGGCTGAAGGCTGTAGACCGTAGGCTGTGGGTGAAGGAAAATGTGATGAATCCGGAAGAACGAGCACCAGGTTGGCAAGTGCGATGTAGAAAATGCGGACTGACGGAACCATGGGGTAAGTATGGAATCCGCAAGCATGCCGTTGGGACAGCTTACACCATTGGCTGGTGTCAGAAATGTCGTTGGATACGTACGCATGCCATTGAGCGAACCGACGGGTCAGAAGCAATATCAAGAGCCTAAATTCCGCATTTTTCATTCTGCATTCTACATTTCTTGCCATGTCCACCTATACTCTCCAGAACCTGCTCGATATCATGGCGAAGATGCGCGCCGAGGGCGGCTGCCCCTGGGATCGCGAGCAAACCCTGGAATCGCTGAAGCAGTACCTGGTCGAGGAAAGCTACGAGGTCATTGACGCCATTGATTCCGGGCGGGTGGATAAGCATGCCGATGAGCTTGGCGATCTGCTCCTACAGGTGGTGTTCCAGGCGCAGATCCGCCGGGAGCAGGGCCAGTTTGCCTTCGCGGACGTGGTCGATCGTATCTGCGCCAAACTGATCCGCCGGCACCCGCACGTATTCGGTGACACGCGCGTGTCCGGGTCCCAGGAAGTGCTGAAAAACTGGGAGGCCATCAAGGTCCAGGAAAAAAAAGACGCCGGCGGTGGCGACAAGCGTTCCGGCGAGTCGTCCTCCCTGATAGGCGATATGCCGCGCCATCTGCCGGCCCTGCACAAAGCCCACCATCTCCAGAAGCGCCTGGCGCGGGTGGGCTTCGATTGGACCAAGGTCCACGACGTCGTGGCAAAAATTGACGAGGAGCTGGCGGAAGTCAAGCAGGCTCTGGCCGCGGGCAACGCGAAGCAGATCGACGAAGAGCTGGGCGACCTGCTGTTTGCGGTGGTAAACTTGAGCCGGTTCCAGGGCTTGAATGCCGAGGAAGTCCTGCAACGCGCGGTGGATAAGTTTGCCAAACGCGTCCAGGCGGTGGAACAACGGGTCCATCAGGCGGGCCGCGAATTGTCGCAATGCACCCTTGCGGAGTTGGACGAGCACTGGAACGCGGTGAAGGCCGCAGAATAGATGCACGTATCGAATTTTTTAAAGTTGTTCCCTCGCCCTTGGGAGAGGGTTGGGTGAGGGGTGTCTGGCGGTTGCCCCTCACCCGATCCCACAACGCGGGATCGACCTCTCCCGAGGGAGAGGTGAAACAGTTGCCGTTCCTAACCTAATTCAATGCATAGGAATTTCAATCCGTGTAGCCGCGTATATGAGGGCGTGGATTCCTCCATGCAAGCGTCACCCCATATTCTCTGTGTGCTCAACCCTACGGCCGGCAGCGGGATTGCCCTGCAACGCTGGCCGAAAATCGTCGCGTTGCTGGAGTCGTTCCAGATCTCCTATGAATTACTGGCCGAGCAAGACCTGACTCCCGATTTGCAGGTTTGTCGGCGGCTGGAACAGAACGGCCCGCAGAAATATGCCGCCATCGCCGGCATCGGCGGTGACGGCACCCATTCGGCGGCGATCAACGGTATGATGCGCTATCGCGCCGCCCATGCGGACCAAGTGCTGCCTCCGTATGTGTTGATGCCCCTGGGCACGGGCAACGACATGGCCAAGTCCTTCGGCCTTACCGCCCGCGACGATTTTTTCGTCGGCGATCTGCGCCGTGCCGTGGCTGCCATTCGCTACGGCGCGGATTACTGGCTGGATTTGGGCTGTCTCGACGGCGTCTATTTTGTGAATGCCCTGACGGTGGGCTTGGATTCTCACATTCTCCGGGAACACAACCGCCGCAAGCAGGAAGTCGCCCATGTGCCGGTCATGCGCCGTCTCATCAAGGGAAACCTGCTCTATACCTGGTGCGTGGGCGCGCGGTTCTGGCGGCAGAAGCCGCTGAATGCGGAGATTGCGATTGACGGCCGGCCATGGTATACGGGTCCAATCATAAACCTGGTCATCAATAATACCCGCAACTATGGGGGCGAATTCGTCATTTGCCCTGATGCATACGCCAATGACGGCTTGCTCGACGTGGTGGTGTTCACTGGCCACACGGACTATCTGGCTAAATATTTTCTCTCGTTCCGCAATCAGCCGCGCCGCATCCAGGAAATGGCCGAACGGGTAAACAAGGTTTCCGCCTATGCCCGTGGCCAGCGGATCGAAGTGCATTTGTGCCGCCCCGAGGCGGCGCAGTATGACGGCGAAGAAATGCCGACCAGCGACCGGTTCCGGGTCCGGGTGGAACCCCACGCCCTGCATCTGAAAATCCCCGCGGAACCGGGGTAAGGGGCGTTTTAAGATCAAGGCTGCGCTTTACCGCGCCAAATAGGAACATGCTACCATGCGACCCCTCGTGTTATTCGACTATGACGGCGTTCTCGTCGATTCCCTCGATTATTTTATTGACGCTTTTCTCGATGCCTGTCACGAGCACGGTTGCCACCAGGTCCGCACCCGCGACGATTTCCTGAACCTGTTTGACATCAACTTCTACGATGGCATGGCCAAAGTCGGGCTGACTGGAAAGCTGCGGCACGCGGTCTATCGCGGCATGGCCGAACGGCTGAAAATGAAATCGGGAAAATACTCCTTTTTCAAGGGTATCCCGGAAGCCCTGCGGGAGGCGGCTGAATTCGCGGATATTTATGTGATCTCCTCCAACGACAGCCGGGTGGTTCAGGAGTTTCTGGACGCCCACAACCTGAGCCTGTACCGGGAGGTGCTGGGGGCCGACAAGGATACCAGTAAGGTTCGTAAAATCCGCGGGGTTTCCAGCCGCCATCCGAACGTTCCGGCAATCTATGTGGGCGATACGACCGGTGACATCCTGGAAGCCCGCGAAGCCGGCGTCATCTCTGTGGGTGTTGCGTGGGGCTGGCACGGTCTCGCCCGCCTGGAGAAGATCCGTCCCGACCACCTGCTGAAAACACCCGCCGATCTCGTTCCCTGCCTCCGCACATTCATTTCGGCGTTGCCCTTGACCGGATAACGCGTCAACCCAGCTTGCCAAACACCGTCACCTCGCGCCGGTCGTGATAAAGCTGGCGGATGGCAAACGTGATCCCCGTCTGGCGGTGCAAGTATTCCTCGATGGTTTTCAAGACCGGATAAGGCTGCTGTTGCGGAAGCTTGATATTGAAGACAAAGCGGCGCATCCAGCCATGCTCCATCCATTTACGGATCATGCCCAGCGTTTGGCCGGGCGGAATCAGCATGTCGCTGACCATCCAGTCCAGCGGCAGCCAGGCGGGCGGTGGCGTGAAGGTGATGCCGTTTTCACGCAGGTGTGTCAGGTTCCCGCCGGCGGCTCCCAGGCCCTGGAGTTTCAAGGGGCCGTTGTCCACCGCCAGCACGCGGCAGCCCCGCTTGAGGAAGGCATAACTCCAGCCGCCCGGCGCCGCGCCGAGGTCCACCACGCGTTGGCCGGGCGCGGGCGTCGCGCCCATGCGTTCAAAGACCTCTTCGATTTTTAAATATGAGCGCGACGGCGCCTTATTGTCGAACCGCATGCGATGCACGCCCCCCGGCCGCGTATCGCTGAGCCGGTGGGACGGCATGACGGCGCCCCATAGGCCGCCGGGCGTGACGCATATTTGCAGGACCAGGAACGCATCGGTGGCGGCAAAAGCCTCCGGCTCCCGGTAGCGCCGGAAAACTACCGTAAACCGGTCCGCACAAAAATCGAGCAAGGCTTGACGCACATGCTCCGCCCGCTGGGTTAACGGCTGGGCGCCGTTGGGGTTGGATGCAAACGCATGCAGGGTCCAGGGCTGAGTCCGGCTGGATATCGCCGGCAGGAGCCGGACCACGATTGCGCGCGCCATGGCTTTCAAGGGCTGGTCTTCCAACCAGAGCGCGGCTTCCAGCCGTTGTTGCTCAAAAATAAAAGGCGCGGAAACCCGATCAGCTCCGGCCGTTCCAGCGGGGGCGTTGACCACGAGCAAGCCGGCGCCGGGAGTGATGATCGGCTGGTTCGATCCGGCCGGTTCGGGAAAAGCGCCTTTGGCGGTCATTTCGTCCCGCAGGATATCCTCGAAGCCCTCGCGGCAGATAATGATGGCGGGGTCGTTTCCCATGGGGGTAAAATAGTTCAATCGGCCGTGGTAACAATTCCGTTGCCTAAGCCTGGTGGCATCATCGCAGCCATTCGTCGCGATGGGCGGCAATAAACGCGTCATCGTTGAGATGGGGGTAGGCGTGATACACGCGATCGATCTCGGCTTGCTGCCCGGGACCGAAGGTCTCGCGCGGGTCGAGGCACCATACCCCCTCCAGCAGCCCCTGCCGGCGCAACACCTCATGCAGCCCGGCTATGCAGCCGGCAAACCCGTTGGCGGTGTCGAAGAATGCAGCGTTGCTGTCGGTGACCTCGATTGCCAGCCGCAGCAGGTTTGGCGAAGCCGGCTGCATGCGGCATTTCTTCAGCAGCTCCACCGCCCGTCGGGTCCACACCGACCATTGGCCGAGCAGCCCGCCGACGATGCGCCGTTCCCGGCCGTTGAACCGGTACGGCGTGAGCAAATCCACCACGATGTTGTCGTCGTTGCCGGTGTAGAGCGCAATATCGTCACGACCAGATTCTATGACGGCGCGGACGACGTCGATGGTTTTGTACCGGTTGAACGGCGCGATCTTGATTGCCACGACGTTTTCGATCTCGGCAAATTTTCGCCAGAAAGAGAAGGGCAACAACTGCCCGCCGGCCGCGGGCTGCAGATAAAAACCGATCAGGGGGATGACGTCGGCCACTGCGCGGCAGTGCGCCAACAGCTTTTTTTCGTGCGCTTCGCGCCATGCCGCCAGGCTCAGCAGTCCTGCGTGATAACCGAGATCACGGATGGTCTCCGCCTCGGCCACGGCCTGTTTCGTCTTCCCGCAAATGCCGGCAATCCGCACCAGATTTTGCCGGCCCCGGCTCATCTCCTCCGCCGCCAATGCCAGCACGGGCTTGAACAACCCGATCTTCGGCCGGCGAATCGCAAACTGGGTCGTGTGCACCCCGACCGCCATTCCGCCTGCGCCCGCCGCAATGTAATATCGCGACAGCGCCCGCTGCCGGCGCTCGTCGAGTTTCCGGTTACGGTTCAATGCCAGCGGATGCGCCGGGATGGCGATTCCTTCGCGCAACCGCGCCTTAAAATTAAAATTTGCCATCGCGCACCTCGAAATGAGTTGGTTTATTCAGCGATACACCGCCCTGTTTCACCCAATGCGCCGTCCACAGGAGCATCTGCTCGACGCCGACAGCCAGCGGCCCGAAGACCCGCTGGGCTTTGCCCGTATTGGCTATCCACGCCGTGGGCGCTTCTTGTCCGGTGATCATTACCTTTCGTTCCAGCAACTCGCCCAGTCGGGTCGCAATCTTGCGCACCGACAATATTTCCGGCCCCGTCGCATTGACGATCCAAGGCGGACTGGCTGCGTGGGCCAGGCACTGGAGCGCGTGCGCATTGGCCTCCTGCTGCCAGATGCAGTTGAAGTAGCCGTTCGTTACATCGACCGGCTCGTTCCGCCAGACCTTTTCGGCAATGTTTTGCAGCACACCGTAGCGCAGATCAATCGCGTAATACAATCGGTCGATCGCCACCGGCGTCCCGTGCTTCCTGGAAAAATATGTGAACACGCGTTCCCGGCCCACGCACGAATTCGCATAATCGCCCGGCGGGCCGAGCTCGTCTTCCTCGCGCGACCCGCCGCCGGTGACCGGCGCGAACGGATAGACGCAACCGGTCGAAAACACCACGATCCGCGACCGGGCATACCGCTCCGCCACCAGGGCCGGCGCCACTGTGTTCATTGCCCACGTCATCTCTGGCCCGCTGGTCGTCCCGAACTTCAGGCCTGCCATGAAAATCACGTTTGTGGCATCCGGGAGGTTTTGCACAGCTGCCCGGTTGAGCAAATCACACTTTATCGGCACGATGCCGTTCCGTTCCAACTCGGCCGGCAAGCCCGGTGTCGAAAACCGCGCCATTCCCAACACACGGTCCTTCCGGCCAAGATGGTCCATAACGCGGCGCGCCATCCGTGCTAATGTCAATCCCATCTTGCCGCCGATGCCGAGTACCGCGATGTCACCGGGATGTCCGCGCAACGCCTCAACGGCGCCGGCCGTAGGTTGGCTGAGGCGGTCTTCCAATTCGGCCACGGTTGTAATCGGAGTTTCCATTGAAGATCGCTTCGCTTTTGGGCGTGAAGGGATTCCGGTCTCCCGGCTCCGTGCGGCGTTTCATTCTTGATGATAACGACCGGTTGCCTTAATAATCCTAACCAATTGGCTGGATATTATGCTGCCCGCCGGATTGTGGCAATTTTATTATCATTAGCGCAAGGACATTGTTTCATGGAACGCGGTGGCGCGGGCAGGTTGAAAAGTGTTGCCGCAACGCTGACGTTCGTGCAAAATCCAGGTAACCATATTGCAGCTATCGACACCTGCAGCCCAACAGCCTATAGTTTATCCACCTGACAAGTAACATGCTGCTTTGCCGATTATATGACGCCAATGTGGAAATGGATGCTGGAAGTGGGGACGGATGAAGTCGCCGCCGTGCTCAAGGCCTTGCCGCAGGATGTGAAGAACCGGGCGGAAGCCGTGCCGATTGTGTTCGAAAAGCGGCCGAGCCGGGCGTTCATCGCAGACGGCATTGAAGAGGACACCCTGGGTCTCTTCCTGGGACCGTCATCGCTGGATGAACCCGGCTCAATCCCCTTGCCGGCCCAAATCATTTTATTCCTCGAAAACATCCGGGACGCGGTGGGTGGCGAGGAACGGCCGTTCCGGAAGGAAATTCGCAAGACCCTTCTGCACGAGCTTGGCCATTCCCTCGGGTGGGAGGAAGCAGAACTCGAAGCCCGTAATCTGGATTGACAGGAGATTCAGCATGCAAGTGGCTGAAGGTAAAATCAAACGCGTGTTTACCGTCCGCCTGGAAGAGGGCGAGCGTTTGCCGGACTGCATCGAAAACCTTGCCCGCCGGCGCCGGATTAAATCCGCCCTGGTGCTGCTGGTCGGCGGCGCCCGCGATGGACGGCTGGTGGTCGGCCCGAAAAAGACAACAAGAAATCCCGCGGTCATGGTGCAGTCCTTTGCCGCTGGCCATGAAATCCTGGGGGTGGGCACCCTGTTTCCGGGCGAGCAGGGACCAGAGCTCCATCTGCATGCCGCCATGGGGCGCAAGCAGAAAGCGCTGGTCGGCTGTATTCGCAAGGGGATCCGAACCTACTTGATCGCGGAAATTGTGATCTTGGAATTAACCGGGTTCACCGCGGTGCGCGCCCGGCATCCCGTGTCCGGGTTTCACCTGCTGGAATTGAATCGGAAAGTTTAGGGAAGTCCGCGCAGCCGATCCTTGTCCCTCCTCTTTCCGCAAGCATTTTTATGGTGCATGCCTGGGATGGGAGTCGAACCCATACGGCCGTTAAGGCCATCGGATTTTTCCGCCGGAGGCGGATCCGCCTCCGGCGGAAAGTCCGCGACAAACCAGTCTGGATATAATTTTTATTGTTTAAA